>NZ_LGIR01000014.1:0-247642 GCF_001187875.1 Pseudomonas sp. RIT-PI-a | reverse complement strand
AGCTGGACAGCCCGTACTTCCGTATCGCCTTGAACCGCGAGCTGGTGCAGAACTGGGACACCACCGAAGCACGCCTGCGCAACCTGCGCCACAACCGCACCCTGGACGGCAAGCCGCTGCAACTGCCACTGTTCGCCGCGCCCTTGGATCCGCGGGCGCTGATGTCCGCCTACGGCAGCGGCGCCGCAGGTGGCGGTGCCGGCCGACTGCTTGGCCAGGAAATCCCGCACTACCGCTTCAACATCATGCATAACCGCGCCAGCGCTGCGGTGGAAAACCTGATCCAGTTCGGCAGTACGCTGCTGTCGCTGCTCGAACGCAAGGAAGGCGCGCAACTGCAAGAAATGCAGCAACAACAGGCCTGGGATATGGCCAAGCAGGCCGTAGTCCTGCAACAGCTGGTGCAGCGTGTGGAAACCGAGGGCCGCAAGGCGCTGCTGGCCAGCCGCGCCATCGCCGAAAGCCGTCTGGCCTACTACGGCAAGTTGTCGGATGAAGTGGTCAACGCCGGTGAAGTGGCCGCTGGCGCGCTGAATTTGCAAGCTCGGGTGATGGAGGGCATAGGCTCGGTATCCCAGGCTATTGGTGAAGGCCTGAAAGTAATCCCGAATGAATTCAGCGCTGTGGGCGGTGTGATCGCCGGCATGGCCGGTGGCGCCATTGTCGGTACTGGCACCGGTGGCTGGCGTCTAGAGGGTATACCCGGTATCGCAACGGCCCTCGCCCAAGGCGCAGCTACCGCCTTCCACGGTGCCGCCGAGGCGCTGGACCGCACCGAGCAGTACCGTCGCCGTCACCAGGAATGGATGCAGGCCGAAGAGCAGGCCCAGCGCGAGATCGAACAGATCGATGCGCAACTGGCCGTGCACGACGAGCAAGCCAAGGTCACCGCCGAGCAGCTGCGCCAGACTGAAGTGCTGGTGGAGCAAGCGGCTACCACTTACCAGTTCCTGAGCAAGCGCTTCACCAATGCTCAGCTGTACCAGTGGCTCAATGGCCAGTTCGCCACCTTCTACTACCAGGCCTACGACACCACTATGTCGCTGTGCCTGGCTGCCGAAGCGTGCTGGCAGTACGAGATTGCCGACTTCAAGACCCGCTTCGTTCAGCCCGGTGCCTGGAAAGACAGCTATCGCGGCCTCACCGCCGGCGAGTCGCTCAAGCTCAACCTGATGAAGATGGAAGCGGCCTACCTGCAACGCAATGCTCGCAAGCTGGAAATCACCAAGACCGTCTCGGTGCGCCAATTGCTGGAAACCGCAGAGAAGCCATGGGCCACTGTGGTGCGGGATCTGGGCAACAACAGCGGTCTGGAAATCAGACTGGAACAGAGCCTGTTCGACGAGGATTACCCTGGCCAGTACCTGCGCCGCATCAAGCGCGTCAGCGTGACCCTGCCCGCGGTATTGGGGCCGTACGAGGACATCGCCGCCGTGCTTACCCAGACCTACAGCAAGGTCGAGATGAGCGACGTGATCGATGAGAACCCTCGAGAGAACCTGCGCGCCAGCCAACAGATCGCCCTGTCCAGCGGCATGGATGACGACGGCATGTTCACCCTCAACTTCGACGACGAGCGCTACCTGCCGTTCGAAGGTACTGGTGCGGTGTCGAGCTGGAACCTCAGGTTCACCCGCTCGACGCCCGAGCTGCTGGCATCGCTGAGCGATGTGATCGTGAAGGTCAGCTACACGGCCGCCTCGGCGTAACCACCCATCCGGCAGCGAGGCTCTATACCGGATGCCCTCGCTTGCCTACCTATCACTTCTAAGGATACCGCCCGGCCACTAGCCGGGCGGACACTTCATCACTTTCTCTTTTCAGCGATTTCCTCATGAACACATCGAACGACAACACGTTGGCCATCAACGCCCCGTCGCTGCCCAAGGGCGGCGGCGCCATTCAGAGCATCGGCAAAGGCTGGGGTGCGGTCGGCACCACCGGTGCCGCCAGCTTCGATATTCCCCTGCCCGTTTCGCCGGGCCGCGGCACCGCGCCGCAATTGGGCCTGAGCTACAGCAGCGGCGCCGGCAACGGCACTTGCGGCATGGGCTGGGGCCTGAGCCGCAGCAGCTTTGCCCGGCGTACCAACAAGGGCGTGCCGGCGTACGCCGCCGACGACGAAATCCTCAGCCCCGCCGGTGAAGTGCTGGTGCCTGAGCGCAATGCCCAAGGAGTGATTGTCAGTACCCAGGTCGAGACCTTCCGCGGCCTGGCACTGGGCACGAAATACCAGGTGACCCGCTATTTCCCTCGTGTGGAAGACAGCTTCTCGCGCATCGAGCGCTGGCAGCGCGATGCACAGGAGCCAGGGTTCTGGCTGATGCACAGTGCCGACGGCGGCCTGCATGTCTACGGCAAGCGTGACAGCGCGCGCATCTTCCCGGCCGAAGCCCCGGCAAAAGTCGCGCAGTGGCTGTTGGAAGAGTCCGTCTCGCCCAACGGCGAGCATATTCTCTACGAATACACCGGCGAAGATGGCCGCGGCCTCAGCGCTGACGATGAGCGCGAGCACAGTGCCCAGCGCTACCTGACCCGCGTGCGTTACGGCAACCTGCAGGCGTTCGCACCGCTGTACCTGTGGGATGAGAGCACCCTGCCGACGCATTGGCACTTCGACCTGGTGCTGGACTACGGCGAGCGCAGCATCGAACAGGGCAGTGTGCCCACCTATGCACCCAGCCAGGCCTGGCCGGTGCGACCCGACCCGGTGGCCGATTTCGCCTACGGCTTCGAGGTGCGCACCCTGCGCCGGTGCCACCAGGTCCTGATGTTTCATCGCTTCGCCGAACTGGGCGCCGAGCCTCTGCTGGTCAGCCGCCTGTGGCTGGAATACCGCCAATGCCAGGGTTACAGCTTGCTGACGGCCGTGATCAACCAGGCACTGAACGGTCGCGAGATCGAAGAGCTGCCGCCACTGGAGTTTCGCTACGAGCATTTCGGTTTCGAAGGCTATGCCTATCAGCCGTTCGAAGCGATGCCGGGGCTGGATGACGGAACCGCCTACCAATTGGTGGACCTGTACGGCGAAGGCCTGGCCGGGGTGCTCTATAACCTCGATAACGAATGGCTGTACCGTGAGCCGCTGCGCGACGCTGCCCAGGCCGACACCGACGCCGTGGTCTATGGTCCGTGGAAAGCGCTCGCCGCGCAACCGGTGGCCGATAGCCGCAAGCCGGCCCGCCAGTTCCTCAGCGACCTGACCGGTGACGGGCGTCTGGACTGGGTGGTGGCGCAGCCGGGCTACAGTGGTTTCTTCACCCTCGACGCCGACCAACGCTGGACCGGGTTCACTCCATTCAGCGCCTTCCCGCTGGAATTTTTCCAGGCCGAGGGGCAGATGGCCGACCTCATGGGTGACGGTCTGCAAGACCTGGCCATGATCGGCGGGCGCAGCGTGCGTCTGTATGCCAGCGATCGCGAGCAGGGTTTCACCGCGCCCCGTGAAGTGGCCCACACCCACGATGCCTTGCCGACACTGAGCAACAGCAGCAGTGAATTGGTGGCCTTCAGCGACATACTGGGCAGCGGCCAGCAACACTTGATCCGCATTCGCCACGATGAAGTACGCTGCTGGCCGAACCTGGGCCGTGGCCAATTCGGCAAAAGCTTCAAGCTGGCCAGCCTGCCGTTCAGCTACGGCGAATTCGACGCAGCGCGAGTACGCCTGGCCGACCTCGACGGCTCCGGTGCCAGCGACCTGATCTACCTGCACAGCGAGCATGCGCAGATCTTCCTCAACCAGGGCGGCAATGGCTTTGCCGACCCGGTGCTGCAGGTTTGGCCCGAGGGGCTGCACTATGACAACACTTGGCAGGTCAGTGCCGCAGACCTGCAAGGGCTGGGCTGTTCGAGCCTGGTGATCAGTGTGCCCCCCCTGCAAAACCGCCACTGGAGGCTGGACTTCAACCGCGGCCGTAAACCCTATCTGATGGCCGGTTCCAACAACAATATGGGTGCCGACAGCCGCGCGTACTACCGCAGCTCGGCGCAGGAATGGCTGGACGAAAAGCAAGAACTGTTGGCTGCAGGCGAGAAGCCGGTGTGCGAACTGCCATTCCCCATGCACCTGGTGGTTCGCCAGATCCAACATGACGAGATCACCGGCAATACCCTGACTCAGCGCTTGAACTACCGCCGTGGCTACTACGATGGACGCGACCGCGAGGTGCGCGGCTTCGGCCTGCTGCTGACCACCGACTCCGAAGCCCCGTCGGACGAGGCCGAACCGTCTTCCCCGCCACTGCTGACCAAAACCTGGTTCCACACCGGACGGGCGGTGGACGAAGTGCTGCACGGCGTCGATACCCATGATACCGAGGCACGTGCCTTGGGTCCGGTGCTGCTGCTCGATCACGACGGCGTCACGGGCAACGACAGTATCGTCACCGACATCGATGCCGATCTGCGTGCGCAGATGGCCCGCGCCCTCAGCGGCCAGATGCTGCGCAGCGAAGTGTTCGGCCTCGATGGCGATGCCCGCCAAGCCGTGCCCTACTCGGTGCAGGTGCAGCGGTCCGGCCTACGCTTGCTGCAGCCCGCCAGTGCCCATCAGCGCTACGCCCGTTTGCTGACCTTGAACCTGGAGAGCCTGAGCTACCAGTACGAACGGCTCGCCGATGACCCGCAGTGCAGCCATAGCGTGCAACTGCGCACCGACGCCTACGGCGCGGTCACCCACGCTCTGAGTATTGCCTATGCCCGGCGCAAGCACGAGATCGATACCCCGCCCTACAGCGACGAGCATGAGCAAACCTGGTGGCGCGATGCGTTCGATTCGGCGCAGCACCAGTACTACTTCACCGAGAGCCTGAGCCAGGCCATCCACCTGACCACCGACCCGCAACACTGGCGCCTGCACCTGCCGTATCGCAGTCGCAGCAATGCCTGGTCGTTGCCCAAGGCGCAGGTCACGGCTGCGAAGTTGAGTTATGAGGCGTTGCTGCGCGACGACGGCTTGCTCGGTAGCGCGGCACCACGAACCTTGATCGGGCTGAGCATGCAGCGCTACCAGGGCTGCGCCGACGGCACCGCCAGCTTTCTGGCCCTGGCCGACTTTGCCGAAACCGCAGAGCTGGACGAGGCCGCACTGCAAGCCTATGACGAGGTGATGGACCGTACGGCGTTGAACGCCAAGCTGCTGGAGCTGGGCTACACGCAGATGCCGGCGTTTCTTCCGGATGAACCACAGCGAGTGCTCTGGTCCGTGCGCCAGGGTTATGCAACCTACGGCGACGCCGCGGATTTCTACCGGGTCAAAGCCTACCGGCAAAGCCCGGCAGTGGGGCAAACCCAGGTCGAATACGACACCTATCGCTGCCTGCCGGTGAAGGTCACCACCGCCGACGGCTGCATTACCCAAGCGCAATACGACTACAGCACCTTGCTGCCGGTGCAGGTGATCGACCCCAACGACAACCGCCAACAGGCCAGTTACGACGCCTTCGGTCGGGTTTCCATCAATACCTTCTTCGGCACCGAGATGGGTGAACGAGTCGGCTTCGCTGAACTCGATGGTCAGATCATGGCCGGCACCGTCGTCGAGGCCATTGCCGATGACGCTGCGGGGCTGGGCGATTGGTCCATGGCCTATGTGTACGAGAGCAACAGCTGGATGGGCGAAGCCCCAACGGTCAGCGTAGCCGATCCACAGGCGCTGGCCGAGTTGGTGGGCCGTGGCCAGGTCATGCTCAACGGGCTGCTTCGCGCCTCGGCACGGCGCCAATGGCAGCGGGCCGAGCTGGACGTGCAGACCGCCGAGCTGCTGGCACCCTTGGCCAGCTATGCCCGCCAACCCGTACGAGTGGCAGCCTTCCAGGCGGACCGCTATCCAGGTGATCCCGAGCGGCAGGTGCGCATGAGCCTGGAAAGCTTCGATGGATTCGGTCGCAGCCTGCAGAGCAAGCAGCGGGTGGAGCCGGGGCTGGCCCATCAGGTCGACGAAGACGGTGAGCTGCTCGAAGGCGATGCCCACGCCGATCCGCGCTGGCGTGTCAGCGAGCGAGTGGAATACGACACCAAGGGGCAAGTGACCCGCGTGTATCGTCCGTACTTCGCCAACAGCGACCGCTACATCAACGACCAGAGTCATCGCGATGCGGAGCACAGCTATCACGATCGGCAGTTCTACGACGCACTGGGGCGCCCGACCGAAACCTGGACAGCGGCCGGATGGCTGCGGCGTCAGCGCTATGCACCGTGGTACAGCATCAGTGAAGATGAGAACGACACCGCCGAGGAGGTGCTGGCGATGCGCGCCGCCAACGCGTGATCCAGACCGGCGCTAGCCCAGCGGGCAGTGCTCGCAGGGCGGCACGTCGGTGACCTGCCGGGCCAGGCAGCAGTGGCGCCGCTCGCGGCGCCCGTCGCCCAGGTAACGCACCGGCTGGTACAGCGGATTGGCCCGCCCGTCGGCCAGCTTGCGTTGGCTCATCAAGCCCTCGGCGGGCGCCAGGTTGCGCAGGCCCATCTGCTGCAACCGGCGCACGCTGCTCTCCAGATAATCCCCCGCGTTGCCCCACAGCACCGCGGGCGGCACCTCGCCGTATTGGCTCAAAGCATCGATGAATGGCCGCAGATTGCTGGCGATCCACGGCTCCAGCGACGCCTGCGCGTCACCCTCTTCCCCCGCTTCGAAAAACCGCACGGCCAACGGCACGCCCCGCTCGTCGAGGATCAACCCGGTCTCGCGCAGCAGCAACGGCAGGTCCCAGCCGTATGCCAGTTGGCTGACCAGCATCGCCGGTAACCAGTGCATGAAGTAGTACTTGGACCACTGCGAGACCAGCGCCGGTTTGTGCGTATCGAGCAGGGCCGCGCCATAGATGCGCGTCAGCAGTTGATCGAGCACGCGCTTTTGCAACAGGGCCGGGAGCGCCACGGCGACGCGTGGATCGTCGTCGGCGGCAAGGCCGGTGAGGAGGTCGCGATAGTCGCTTTGATGAAGGTTCATGGGTTCCCGTGACAGTGCGGCGCTCTTGGCGGCTGACGTGAAGAAGTCCAGATAGACGACACAAAAATTCACGCTTTCACAAGGCTTGGTCTCGGCAGACGTCGGCAAGTTCAGGTGACAAACGGTTCAGGCCGCTCCCCTCTTGGCCTGCAAGCGTCTGCTGGCGACACACACAAAATACCCACAACTTATCCACAGCTGGGCGCCTTGCAATAGCCTCGATACCGCATTATCTTGTATCCCGATCTGCGCAAACCACTACATGTAGGGTTTGGCCGTGAAAAGCCAAGCATAGGTCAAAGGCCGAACTCAAGCCCCTGCAGTGTGCTTTTCCCGTGTTTTGCACTAAAGAATTCCCCGCCTACCGCTGCCTGCGGACGGCCGCATTTTCAGCTCTTTCCTACACCCAAGCGTTGAAGGCTCAGGCCTTCCGCTTACAGCTTTTTGGTGACGGACCCAATGACTGGCGTCCGCTCAAACTTTTGAACGTGGAGATACTCACCCCATGCAAACCGACACAACTCGCGAGAACTCGCCGGCCAAAGCGCCGCAGGCCGCCGATGCCACTCCGGATCTGGCCGCGACCGCTCCAGGCCAACTGCGCGTGATCAAGCGCAACGGTACCGTGGTCGGCTACACCGACGACAAGATCACCGTGGCCATCACCAAGGCGTTCCTTGCAGTTGAAGGCGGCAACGCTGCCGCCTCGTCGCGCATCCACGACACCGTCGCGCGCCTGACCGAACAGGTCACCGCTACCTTCAAGCGTCGCATGCCATCGGGTGGCACCATCCACATCGAGGAAATCCAGGACCAGGTCGAACTGGCCCTGATGCGTGCCGGCGAGCAGAAAGTCGCCCGCGACTACGTGATCTATCGCAACGAGCGTTCCAAGGAGCGCGCCACCCGCACCCCGGCCGACGCACCGGTCGAGGCGCACCCCAGCATTCGCATCACCAAGGCTGACGGCAGCCTGGCGCCGCTGGACATGGGTCGCCTGAATACCATCATCAGCGAAGCCTGCGAAGGCCTGGCCGAAGTCGACGGCGGTCTGATCCAGAAAGAAACCCTGAAGAACCTGTACGACGGCGTGGCCCTGACCGACGTCAACACCGCCCTGGTGATGACCTCGCGTACCCTGGTCGAGCGCGAGCCGAACTACTCGTTCGTCACCGCCCGCCTGCTGATGGACACCCTGCGCGCCGAAGGCCTGAGCTTCCTGGAAGTGGCCGACAGCGCCACTCACCACGAGATGGTCGACCTGTACGCCAAGGCCCTGCCTTCGTACATCGCCAAGGGTATCGAATTCGAACTGCTGAACCCCGTGCTGGCCACCTTCGACCTGGAAAAACTGGGCCGGGCGATCAACCACGAGCGCGATCAGCAATTCACTTACCTGGGCCTACAGACCCTGTACGACCGTTATTTCATCCACAAGGATGGCGTGCGTTTCGAACTGCCGCAGATCTTCTTCATGCGCGTGGCCATGGGCCTGGCGATCGAGGAGAAGAACAAGGAAGATCGCGCCATCGAGTTCTACAACCTGTTGTCGTCCTTCGACTACATGGCCTCGACCCCGACCCTGTTCAACGCCGGTACCCTGCGTCCGCAGTTGTCGAGCTGCTACCTGACCACCGTTCCGGACGACCTGTCGGGCATCTACGGCGCGATCCACGACAACGCCATGCTGTCCAAATTCGCCGGCGGCCTGGGCAACGACTGGACCCCAGTGCGCGCGCTGGGCTCCTACATCAAGGGCACCAATGGTAAATCCCAGGGCGTCGTGCCGTTCCTGAAAGTGGTCAACGACACCGCGGTTGCAGTGAACCAGGGCGGCAAGCGCAAGGGCGCGGTCTGCGCGTACCTGGAAACCTGGCACCTGGACATCGAAGAATTCATCGAGCTGCGCAAGAACACCGGTGACGATCGCCGTCGTACCCACGACATGAACACCGCCAACTGGATCCCTGACCTGTTCATGAAGCGCGTCTTCGACGACGGCAAGTGGACCCTGTTCTCGCCCAACGAAGTCCCTGACCTGCACGACCTGACCGGCAAGGCCTTCGAGGAGCGCTACGAGTACTACGAAGCGCTGACCGAGTACAACAAGATCAAGGTGTTCAAGACCGTCCAGGCCAAAGACCTGTGGCGCAAGATGCTGTCGATGCTGTTCGAAACCGGCCACCCATGGCTGACCTTCAAGGACCCGTGCAACCTGCGTTCGCCGCAGCAGCATGTCGGCGTGGTCCACAGCTCGAACCTGTGCACCGAGATCACCTTGAACACCAACAAGGATGAAATCGCGGTCTGCAACCTGGGCTCGATCAACCTGCCGAACCACATCACCGACGGCAAGCTGGACACCGCCAAGCTTGAGCGCACCATCAACACCGCCGTGCGCATGCTCGACAACGTGATCGACATCAACTACTACTCGGTGCCGCAGGCGCGCAACTCCAACTTCAAGCACCGTCCGGTCGGCCTGGGCATCATGGGCTTCCAGGACGCGCTGTACAAACAGCACATCCCGTACGGTTCCGATGCGGCGGTCGAGTTCGCCGACAAGTCGATGGAAGCGGTCAGCTACTACGCCATCCAGGCGTCCTGCGACCTGGCCGACGAACGTGGCGCCTACGAGACGTTCCAGGGTTCGCTGTGGTCCAAGGGCATCCTGCCGCTGGATTCGCAACAGATCCTGATCGAAGCCCGTGGCCAGAAGTACATCGATGTCGACCTCAACGAATCCCTGGACTGGGCGCCGGTTCGTGCCCGCGTGCAGAAAGGCATTCGCAACTCGAACATCATGGCCATCGCACCGACCGCGACCATCGCCAACATCACCGGCGTTTCGCAGTCGATCGAGCCGACCTACCAGAACCTGTACGTGAAATCGAACCTGTCGGGCGAATTCACCGTGATCAACCCCTACCTGGTTCGCGACCTCAAAGCGCGCGGCCTGTGGGACTCGGTCATGATCAATGACCTGAAGTACTACGATGGCTCGGTGCAGCAGATCGAACGCATTCCGCAGGAGTTGAAAGACCTCTACGCGACCGCTTTCGAAGTGGACACCAAGTGGATCGTCGACGCCGCCAGCCGTCGCCAGAAATGGATCGACCAGGCGCAGTCGCTGAACCTGTACATCGCCGGTGCTTCGGGCAAGAAGCTCGACGTGACCTACCGCATGGCCTGGTACCGTGGTCTGAAAACCACCTACTACCTCCGTGCCCTGGCCGCGACCAGCACCGAGAAGTCGACCATCAGCACCAGCAAGCTCAACGCCGTATCCAGCGGTGGCGACAGCGCGCCGATGCAGGCCGCTCCAGCCGGCCCGGCGCCTGTGCCCAAAGCCTGCGCGATCGACGAGCCGGATTGCGAAGCTTGCCAGTAGGGTTCATAAGTATTAAAGCGTATACTTAGTCAAACCCATGACCTTCCAACCCCAATAGATACAAGGGGTTGGAGGGTTTACTTCTCGTATACCCCTCCCTATACTCGCCGCCCTATCTAGCTCATAGGTCGGAACCGTATACATTGCCTAGTTACTCCATCAGATCCTTCACCGCATCAGACGACCTTCCGATGGCCGTGCTGGTCGATCAGGAAGGACGCCCGCTCTTCCTGCCCAATGTGTATGCCACTCTCCGATACAGGGACGTTGGCTTTGCCTTGACCACCATCGAAAAGGTTCTCCGCGCTGTAGGTATGGCCTACCTATGGGCGACAACCAGAAAGATTGATCTGGAGGTAGAGCTGCGCTCCGAGTCATTCCTGTCGATGGAGCAGTGCGAGGATTTGGCCTTCTTCCTTCGCCTTGATCGGGCGGCACAGGATCGGCTTGTCGAAGCCTCTCTGGAAGTAAGATCCAACAAGGTAGTGCGGCTTGAACAGGTGCGCAGCGGCGGTACACCGACCCCAGAGCGGACATTGATTTCCGCAGTCGAAGGCGGTTACCGGATCCGAACCGTGGCGAACTTTCTGCAGTTCAATCACGAACGCATTGCCCCTAAAGCCTCCCAGAAACCCCGCAAAGACCTCGCCAAGGCTCGTGAGAACGCGATTGCTGCCCTGCGAGCCCAAGAGCCTCGGGCCACCCCCTCTGATGAGGGAGATGCGCCAGAGGGGCTTTCTGAAGATCTCATGACAGCCATCGATGCGGCGTTTGAGCCAGGCTCAGTGACCAATCCATTTCAGTCTGATTTTCATCAGTACCGCAATCACCTGATGTACCGGATCTTCAACGAAACAGCGGTCAGACGCAGTGAGTTGCGATACATCAAGGTGGAGGACATTGATCATGCAGCCCGACGAGTGAAGGTACGTGTTTCGAAAACGATTGCCAGAACCTTGCCCATCTCCGAGCAAACCGCAGACGACTTCCATGAGTTCGTGATGAGGCACTGGGCCAAGATTCCCGTCAAATCCAGGAGGCACGGTTACCTTTTCACAACCGCTAAAGGCGACCACCTGTCCGTAGAGGCCATCAACCTCACGTTCCGGGAGCTGCGTCGAAAGAACGAGCTATCAGAGAGTATTGCGCCGCATGCACTGCGCAGGACGTGGAATGATCGTTTAAGCAGAAAGATCGATAGCCTCCCTCCAGAGAAACGGATGAGGCCCGAGGAGGAGAAGCGGGTGAGAACCCGCTTCAACGGTTGGTCGAAGGAATCCAAAATGGAAGAGCGCTACTCACGTCGGCATATTCGCGAAAAGGCTGACAGGATCGCAGAGGACTTGGCAAACGACTTGCGCACAAAGAAAGATGAAGTAGAGCAATGAACATTTCAAACAAAAGCTCCACAACTAGCAAACACCCCCCCATTACAAAAAAGGATCAGGTGATTCTACTGGACGGTAGGATAATTGAGATCGAAATGGGCAAAAAGGAGCGCATTGCAGATCGCGACGGCAATTCAAAACCAATGAGGCTCGATATACTTGAGCCGGGCAACCTGCTGCATGAAAGCATTTATGCTTCATACAAGAATTTGCTATCCACGCACATCCTATCCTACAGCAATACTGTTATGTATGCCGTAGCCAACTGGTTTGCATTGCCTGAAATGAAAGGCAAGACTGAAATCGATATCCCTGAAATAAACTTGCTAAATAACACCCACCCGAGCTACAGAGCATTCGTTATCCCGCTGCTACGCCAGATTTCCGCACACGAAATGCGTGGACTTTCAGAGCAGGTCTGTGACTTCATCAAGCACCCAATAAAATGGGAGGAGCAAGGGGTTGGTGCATATTTCAATCTTGTAACCAACGACCCTGAAAGGGGGGCTTTCACCGAGCAAGAAATCCACAACATTCACCACCAACTCAATCGAGCATATTCAGACAGGACAATAAGTCAAGCTGACTTCACTATATGCTGGTTTTTTATCGGAACAGGGGTAAGGCCCGCCCAAGCCTTTCGAATGAAAAAGAGTGATGTAATCATCCACAGCAGGAACGGGATGGAAGTCACCTTAAAAGTTCCGCTCGCTAAAGGCGAGATGACATCCTCAAATGAATATTGGGCGCGCCGAGCCCCCACTGTGCTTGCTGAATGCCTCATAATGTATTTGGATCAAGACGCCAGAGGCATGAGCCAGGCTGAATGCAGATTATTTGATCAGCCCTCAGCCCAGGCACTAGGAAGCCGCGTTATATCTTGTTTGGAAAAGCTAGACACTTACTCCGAACGCCTCGGAACTAAAATTCCGATTAATCCCTATCGCTTCAGATACACACTGGCTACCCGAGCCCTAGCGCAAGGAGCATCTGACTACGAAGTGGCACGACTTCTCACACACCGCAGCACGTCCTGCATTCACTACTACAGAGCCTCCATGCCCGAACTGCAGAAACCCGTGCGTGATGCCTTGGGGAAAGAAATGGGGTACTTCGCGAGGGCGTTTCAAGGGAAGTCTATCTCTGGACTTGAGGAAGCAACCAGGGCGGGCGATCCCGACGCCGTGATAACGGACTTTCTCCGGCTGATGGGCAAGCCTGTAGGCGCTTGCGGGACACGCGCCGACTGCCACCAAAATGCCCCGGTAGCATGCTTAGCCGGCTGCGCGCATTTCGAGCCTCTCTTGAGCGCCCCCTGGGAGACATTGATGGTCTCATTGGTGGCCGACCAAGAAATGGAAACGGAACCCAGGATCCGTCAGATCAATCACAATGCCATGTCTGCGATCCAGCAAATCATTGCTCTCCGAGATGAATCGGCAGGTACTGAGTAATGGGAACAATTGTTCACTTCGTAGGCAAAGATGATTTAAGCGCTCAGGAAAACCTGAATCGCTATATAGAGCATGCTCGCAAAAATACACCATTCGCCAATGTTGAGTGGGAAGATAACATCTGGGACATCACAACTTTTGTCATCGGCAGAGCTCAGGGGAAAACTAAGAAGCTGGTGTACTTCAGATCTTTAAAAGACAAATCCGGCAATAAGCCCTTGGTTCAAATACCGCTCGACCCATGCTTCATGGATTTTGCAAAATCTGCGTTCAGCGAAACGATGCGACGCCTTCGCCTTGTTGAATACAATAGGCACTTAGGGGTTTTACGTGTAATCGAACAAGCTTTAATTGATTTTAAATTGAAGCCGTGCATTACCAAGCTCACGCCATTTGTGCTCGATAGGGCAGCTGAAATACTCAGAGAGAAGTTTCAGGATGCCTGGCCCATGGGTCGAGTTTTGGAGCGAGTGGTAACGGAAATCGTTAACCCGGCTCGTCTAACTCCAGTGATACTCGAATGGCGCAGCCCATTCGAGTACAAACAACCTGTGCGGAATGACAGGGTCTCTACCAAAGACGCCGAAAAATCCACATCAAGGCTTCCATCCCTTGAATCTATTCTCGCCTTGGCTGATATCCACCATAAAAGCAAAGCCATGCCTGACAGGGTAGCAACTGCTTTCGTCACATTGGCCATGTATGCACCAAGCCGCGCCAGTGAGATTCTCAGTTTGCCTGTCAACTGCATACGTCGCGCTGACACCAAAGATGGGCCCATAATGGGTATCGCATGGGCACCCGCCAAGGGGGCTATGCCAATGACAAAATTCGCCGCAAGCGATGAATTTGAAGCCATCATTGAATCTACAGTCAGATATCTAGCGGAGCTGGGTGCCCCCGCCCGAAAAGCCGCAGAGTGGTACCTTAACAATCCTAAAGACCTCTATCTTCCTCCCGGCACTGAGCATCTGCGCGGATCTCCGATAACGTTGAAAGAGGTGTCACAAATTCTGGGCAAGGAAACAGCAATTCAAACTTCGCACGCCAAGAGAGGCTACGGATTGGTAGCAACTGGCGAAGTTACAAATGACCGGAGTCGGATGCAAGACTCCAGAAAAACAGGGCTCGCCCCGCTATACGAATTTGATTCTCTGGAAAGATACGTACTGGGGAAATTGCCTGCTATTTTCCCGATCCTGGATGGGCATACCAAGATCAAATGGCACGAGGCCCTCTTTGTTCTCCCTACTAACGTTTTGCGGCCTGATGGGGAAACCCTGTTATACCTGCCATCTCCAATTTCTACGAACCAGATCAACCATCAGTTGGGTACCAATCCCAGCGGAGTCACGGTGTTCACACGGAATAGCAAAGCCAATCCGGATGGCAGCCCCATGGGCATCTCCACCCATGCTTTCCGTCACCTGCTGAACACCTTGGCTCAGAGCAAGCACCTGAGCGAGGCCCTGATTGCATTTTGGTCTGGGCGTAAGAACATCAGTCAGAACGAATGGTACGACCATCTTCCCCAAGAGGTCTTCATTGAGGCCTACCTCAAGCTCGGGGATGTAGGTAAACCACTGCAGGTAGCAGGTCAGCTCGAAGCGAAAGTGCGCTCTATTGAAGTCACCCATGGGCTTACCAGGGAAGAGGCGCTCAAGCTTGAGTTGGGAGCGACACACCGCACCCGCTACGGCATTTGCCGCCACGACCACGCTCTCACGCCTTGCCCCAAGGACAAGGATTGCGTGAGCTGTGGTGAGCACACATTCGTTAAGGGCGAACAACGCCACCTTGATGAAGCTGAGTTTCAATTCAAAATGCACGAGAAGGCCGTAGCAGATGCCCAAAAGGCTGTAGAGGAAGGCGAGCCGGGCGCAGCCCGCTGGTTGAAGTTGCATCTGCCCAAGCTTGAGCGCTGGAAACTGGTTCTTGAGATGCTGAACGATCCAAGCATTCCAGATGGCACCCTGCTGACTCTCCCACCTCCTGACCAACCTCAGTCAAAAGCCGGGCTAGCGCAGGCGGTAAGGATCATCAACCAGGCCGGCCCAAGCACCAACCTTGCCAAGCCTGAGACCGAAACTGATGCTGACGAAAAGCTGTTGCTTGATATGGGGTTCTTCTGAATGGGCGCGCCAAAACTAAACGATACGGGGATCGAAAAAGCCGTACGCCTGCTGGACGGCTGGACTGGGAAGCTCACTTGGGATCGATATCTGGCCATGCTTGAGGTAGATATCGGCCATAAGTACACCAAGGCAGCAATGCTCAGACATCCACGCATCAAGTCGGCCTGGGATCACGCCAAGGAGCAGGCTAAGGATGATGGCGGCGTGACTACCTCCCGCAGCGCCATAGAGACTGAGAAGGCTTTAGAACGTGTGAGGCTTCTTGAGGAAAGGGTCAAGCGCCTGACCCGTGAAAACCACGCCTTACTAGAACAGTTCCTGAGATGGAGCCACAACGTCATTCGTAGCGGCAAAATGACTCTCGATGAGCTTGAACGACCACTACCGTACGCGAAGCCCAAAGAGATTCGATAGGAAGTAGCGCTCACCTGCCTGGGAGCTTACCAAGCAGGTAGCAGTAAGCCAGAAAATCATCGTGTAAACCTCATCGACTTACAGTATGAAAAATAGGTTTACACTCTGGTGCTCCTGATTGGTATTGGAAGGATGAATGAATGCCTCAGATACCCTTCGGCGACACCCCTTCAACAATGCTACGACTCGCGAAGCACATGGTGGGCAAAGCCCGTCAAATCACTGATGCGACCACCCCCTGATCTATCCAAATGTATGCCGGTAATCCCCACTTCGCGCGGGCCATGGCAATCGCAGCGTAGGGAATCTCCTACCATAATTACTCTGTGCTCGCCAAACACGTTGTCGAGCTCAACGTCTATCATTTCGCAGGTTGCTCGGTACATCCATGGATTTGGTTTAGCCAAGCCAGTTTCGTAGCTAAAGCCGAACCCATCCATGGTCGGAAATAACCTTTTGACCGCACGACCGTATGGGTACGCCAGATTGCTGCAGACCGCCAGTAGAAGCTCATGCTGCTGCAACAGGGCGACTGCTTCCAAAGCATCGGGAAATGCGACTATCGAGTCGACTTCCTGCTCAAGCATTTCTTCGATTTCAGCCAACCGGAGAGGGTGAACGCTGATACCTAGGTACTCAGCTGCTTGGGGCAATCCTCCGTTAAATGTCATCAATTTTTTTGCATCATCAGGATTCGGACGGCGTCCGTTACGAAGCCCTTCCTTCAGAAGCTGTCGATATGGATGCTTGCCAGTCTTGATTCTCAAGATTGTGCCGAATGCATCTAGAAGCACGGCCCGGTATCTCATCATGCATCACCTGATTCGAGGGTGGATCTAGTCAAAATTTACAACCAGAGCTCATGAAAGTGTGCCTTGCACCACTTGGGCACAACTGTTCAGCCCTCGATATGCTGGCGCCAGCCCGCCTCGTGGAGCCCTGCCCCTCCACTCCATCGTCAACCCCCAGGCAGCGTCAGCATTTCGCAGCTGGGCGCTACCAGTACGTAGGTACTGCCAGTGAGTGTAACCGCCACGAGGTGGTCACCAATTTCGACAAACTCCAGAACATCGGACGTCCGAATCAGGCGACCATTTTGGAATCTGTCCTTGCGATCAAAATAGACTCGCCCTGTCAGCGAAAACCCGCAGACCTCAGGGTGGTGCAAATAGGCAGTGATACCGATGCCAAAATTTAGGCGGGCAGCATTAACCACATCATCGAGAGTTTTCGTTTCCACCGATTTCTTATTCCCTAACTGGCTCATGCCGGCTGACGATAACGTAGTGATCCTGGCCGCTCAGGCTTCGTACGAGCACAAACCCGCTCCTCTCGACCATCACCCCCACCACGGGGGTCAGTACCGTCATGCCGTCGTCAATCGCTCCAGAGCGATCTAGGAACGCACGGGCGGCATAGCAGCCCCCTACAAACGCTGCGCCAAAAAGATATGCATCAACCATCACCTCCCAATCGATAGCGCTCGCTTGCAAGACCTCATCCGGAATGCTGCTTGGCAGAACTTCGGCAGTAGTTCGTTTTATGGTGCGGCGCATCAGAATTCCACAATTTTGTATGGGTCGAACCCGGTAACTTCCGAGGGATACCCCCTCGGATTGGAAATCACCCGACACTGGCCAAAATGGACATCAATGGCGTGGTGGGTATGGCCAAAAATCCATCCGTCAGCTTGAGCAATAAAGTCGTACCACCGATTGAAATAAGCAGCACTGATGTGTCCTTCGTTCTCATCTCCAGCTGCCTCTGGTATCGGACAATGGTGATTCACGACCACGGTTTTTCCGGGAAAAGGGATCGCCAGCTCGCGCTTGAGAAACTCACGAGTCAATCGGTTCTTCTCAATGACATCGGCAGGGCGTAACCGCCTGTAGTTATCCCCTGCCCTGATTACGCGGAAGTCAGTCATCTCTCTAGCGCAGACAGAGGAAGCTGCCACAACATCACCAGTACCAGTGAAGTCAGTCCAAGCCGTACCAACCAAGAAACGCACATCACCTTGGATTAAGGTTTCGTTTTCCATGACACGAACGTGGCTGTGAGCTGCGGCTTTCATTTTCGCAAGCGTCCGATCGATGTGCCCTTGGTACAGCTCGTGGTTGCCGCAGCAGTAGATTACCGGGCAGTCAAAGGAGTCATTGGCCCATAGAACGCCCCGTGTTCGCAGATCAATATCCCCTGCAAGCACCACCAGATCGACCTCTGCTAGCGGCGGCTCAAAGCGATCAAACTCATTGTGCAGATCGGAATAAATCAAGATTTTCATAAGACCCGTTACGGTTCTGATATCGCAGTGAACCGGCCACGCTGGTTCGGTTTTAGCCTTAGTCCCGGCCTCATCGATCATGAGCTGAACGACGTTTTACCGGTATATTGAGGTTCAAACGAAGGCCTCGCAGGCTCCTGGATTGATCCCACCGACTCGCCCGCATAGCGGAAGCCCCCAGCACATACCCAGAGCCCTTTCATGAAAACAGGCGCTCACAGCAGTCCGGACTTGTTCACTATATACAGTAGAACCGGACTGGGCAACGTGGCTTTATCCTCATCTTTGAGGAATTTTCATGTCGCTTAAGCTTGCCTTGGCCGCCGTGCTTCGTACCTTGCGTCGCCAGGGCCGCCATAGCCAAGAGAGCCTAAATTATGGAAGCAGCCGTACCTACATGTTCCGCTTGGAGAAGGGAGCATCAACGGTCACGCTGGACAAGCTCGAATCGATCTGCGCAGGGCTAGGGATTAGCCCGCTCACATTCCTAGCACTGACTTTGTCAGCGAATAGCGGCCATTCCACCCAAATGCTTCTGCAGAAGGTACAGGCAGAACTAGACGATTTTGAGCATTCCGGTGGTGGCGAAGTCCTCAAAGCAGAGGTCGCTACGGGAGCGGTGGTTGAGCGCCGGCCAGGGAAGCCGGTCGATCCAGAAAAACTCCAGAAAGTCCTTAAGTGCAAGGCAGAAGGAATGAGTCAAAAGATGACGTCCGAGATGCTGGGGATACCCAAGCAGACAGTACACGACCTTTGGCGACGTGATGTTGAATAGGTAGGCTCCAGGCTAGATCTGCGGACTAATCTCATTGAACGGCACGGCTGGTTTCGGCGGACTCGCGACATCCAGCGCAATTCGCCAATACCCGACGTCATGCCAGACACCATGCTTGAATCCTACTTCTGGATACGTACCGATGTGAGCGAAGCCAAGCGCTTCGTGTAGCCCCACGCTGCCATCGTTGGGAAGCGCGATCCCGGCATAGGCTGCGTGAAAGCCTTGCCTCTTCAGTGTCGGCAGCAATACGTCATAGAGAGCCCGGCCAACGCCGCTACGGTGTGCGTTGGGCGCTATATAGACCGTGACGTCGACCGACCAGCGATAGGCCTCACGAGCACGATGCTGACTGGCGTATGCATAGCCGATCACCTGGCCGTCTCGCTCCGCTACGAGGTAGGGGTAAGTCGGCAAAGTCGATTTAATCCGCTTGGCCATCTCTTCGACTGAAGGGGACTCTAGCTCGAACGAAATCGCGGTACGCTCAACCATCGGTGCGTAGATTGCCTGGATATCTTGCGCGTCCGAAAGCTGCGCAATCCTGACTGTGCTGATGTTGCTCATCCTTAATCCCCTTGGTGGCTCAAATCGATCTTTGGTTGACCCGTTTCGAGAGTGCCTCAGCGCTTTCCTTACGCTCGGAGTAGCGGTCTACCAGATACGTTTCCCGGCCCCGAACCATCAACGTGAACTTCATCAGTTCTTCCATCACGTCCACCACACGGTCGTAGTAGGCAGATGGCTTCATACGCCCTGCATCGTCAAACTCCAGGAACGCCTTGGGTACGGACGATTGGTTTGGGATGGTGATCATTCGCATCCAGCGCCCGAGGATCCGCAGCTGGTTTACCGTGTTGAAGGACTGTGATCCACCGCAGACCTGCATTACGGCGAGCGTCTTGCCCTGGCTAGGCCGGACAGCGCCCATCGTGAGAGGAATCCAGTCGATCTGGGCTTTGAATACAGCAGACATTGCACCGTGACGCTCTGGCGAACACCACACCTGTCCCTCTGACCACAGAACCAGATCTCGCAACTCTTTAACCTTTGGATGGTCTTCCGGGGCGTCATCAGGGAGAGGCAGACCTGACGGGTCAAAGATCACGACCTCGGCCCCCATTAGAGTCAGGATGCGTGCCGCCTCCTGAGTCAGTAGCCTACTGAAAGAGCGCTCACGGGTTGAACCGTACAACAACAAAATGCGTGGCTTGTGAGTCGCTTGGTCGTTGTTTTGAAGACGATCCAGTGTTGGGACGTCGATCACTGATAAATCCAGATTTGGAATTTCCGGACTGCCCTCCGAGGAAAATTCGTCCATTACAGTTCACCTATCCGATCTAGCTCGCACTTCAGCTCCTGCGGTGTAAACGCCGAATGATCCAGGCTGAAGAACGCGTCGAAACGCTTTCTGATTTGGACGACGGTCGAGTCAAATGCAGCCTGTATGTCGCTGTCCGTTCCTTCAACATCGGAAGGGTCGGCAAGGCCCCAGTGGCTTTTGACAGCAGGCCCAAAATAGACCGGGCAGGGTTCGCCTCCGGCCTTGTCACAAACGGTGATAACCACATCGGGTGGTGAGTCCGAAAAGACCTCTGAACCTTTGCTGTAGAGATCTGTGGTGTCGATGCCCAGCGCTTGCAGCGTGCTCACAGCGCGGGGATTCAGTTGCCCACTGGGGAAGCTGCCTGAACTGACGGCAGTAAAACCGTCCGGGGCCGAGTGGTTGAACAGCCCCTCAGAGAGAACGCTCCGACAGCTGTTGGCCGTGCACATAAACAGTACTTTCATGGGTGTCTCCTAGACGGGAATGCTCAGCCGCAACGCCAGTGCCGCAAGCGTTACCAGCAAGATAGGGAGGGTGAGGATGCTGCCGACTTTGAAGTAGTAGCCCCAGGTGATACGGATATTTTTCTGCGCCAGGACATGGAGCCACAGCAGCGTGGCCAAGCTTCCGATTGGGGTAATCTTTGGGCCGAGATCGCAGCCGATGACGTTGGCGTAGATCATGGCTTCACGCACCAAGCCCGTAGCGTCGCTACCCTGAATGGATAGAGCGCCGATGAGCACACTCGGCATGTTGTTCATGATCGAGGACAACAGCGCAGCGGTGATGCCCGTGCCGAAGGTCGCGACCCACAGTCCATGTTCGGCGAACGTGTTAAGCAATCCCGAGAGGGAGTCAGTCAGACCGGCATTGCGCAGGCCATAGACCACCAGATACATGCCCAGCGAGAACACGACGATCTGCCAGGGTGCGTGCTTGATGACTTTCCTCGTCGAGATGATGTGGCCTTTCCCTGCGATGACCAGCAGGATCACCGCACACACAGCAGCGACGGCGCTGATAGGGATGCCTAACGGTTCCAGTGCGAACAGGCCAACCAGTAGTAGGCCAAGCACCCACCAGCCAGCAATGAAGGTCGCCCGGTCACGAATCACAGCCTCTGGTGCCTCAAGCTCATTCGCGTCGTACTGGGCGGGAATGTCCTTTCGATAAAACATCCAGAGCATGAACAGCGTCGCGGCCACTGCCACTAGGTTCACTGGCCACATGACTGAAGCGTACTCTCCGAAACCTACGCTGAAAAAGTCTGCCGAAACGATGTTGACCAGGTTCGACACCACCATGGGCAGACTGGCGGTATCGGCGATAAAGCCTGCGGCCATCACGAACGCCAAGGTCGATGCAGGGCTAAAGCGCAACGCCGTGAGCATCGCTATAACGATGGGAGTGAGGATCAGTGCTGCGCCGTCGTTGGCGAAAAGCGCCGAGACGGCTGCCCCGAGCAAGATCATCAAAGCAAACAGGCGCCCGCCTTTCCCACCGCCCCAGCGGGCGACATGAAGCGCTGCCCATTTGAATAAACCCGCTTCATCAAGCAGCAAACTGATGATGATTACGGCGATGAAAGTCGCGGTAGCGTTCCAGACGATGTGCCACACCACCGGCACATCCCCCAGGCTCACGACGCCAGCCAGTAGTGCCAAAACGGCACCCGCTGCCGCGCTCCAGCCGACACCTAACCCCTTGGGTTGCCAGATAACAAGGACGAGCGTAACTACGAAAATCGACGCAGCGATGAGCATGGGTATCTTCCAGATCAGGAGGTCAGCAGCAGGAGGCCTGGCGTACGGGCCGGTCTTCCATGGAAGCCAGCCTTCCTTGATGGTCGTTAACCCAAGACAGGTGGGCCTGCGTAGTGACGTTCAGAACATCCAGCGCCCACTGTTCAAGCTCGGGATGCAGCCGGTAGTAAACCCACTGACCCTGCCTGCGATCCGCGAGTAACCCGCAAGCACGCAACTGTGCAAGGTGTCTGGAAACCTTCGACTGGTTATCGTCCAGAGCCCAGATCAACTCGCAGACGCACAGCTCACCCTCAGCCGAAAGCATGAGCATAATCCGAGCGCGGGTTTCGTCCCCGAGGCATTTGAAGAAGGTGTGTGGTGGAAGGCTCACAAGCAATCAACCTCAATATGTGAATAACCGAATATACGCATATAAACATATCCAGCTCGCTTGTACAAATACCTAGTGACGGGACTCGATGATCCGGGCTTCAGTGATCGCCGATCACTTCAGCAGCGCGACGGAGATATCACTCGTCAGCCATCATATGCTCGGAGGTTTGGAGCTTGGCTGATCCCCCATGGACTCCCCATCTGACTCGGCTCCGGTGTAGGCGATCTGCCATACGTCGCTAAGTCCGCTTGCGATATGATGCCAAGCAGATATCAACACAGGCAGCTTGGGAACGGTTGAAGACCGAGGCTGTATGGCTTTCATTTCACAACACAGGATCGTGTTCTATGCCAGTCGACGCACCTCCATTTGTCCCTCCACCACGACTGCCTGTAATTCCTCTCCCACCTCCGTACCAAGGGCAGCAGGCATACCTTCCGCCAGGTGCGAGTGAGTGGATGCCGCTGACAGCTGAGGCTTATCAAGTCCTGAAAGGGGTCGAGCCTGATGATGAAAATATGATCAGCTCGAACAGGAATAGGCTTAGCGAGATGTTTTCGTCTGCTCTTCAGGTACCTAACCTAGGGTTTTTTGCTGGAAGCGGTACATCTCTAGGCAACCCAGGCGGGCCTAGCATGTGGAAGCTATGGCAAGACTCGATGTGCGACCCGCAGACCCATGCGCTGACAGCTGCCGGTCAGCAGGTTACTGAGCGTGTCCGTTACGCCGAGCGCCGAAATCCGAACATCGAGCATTTCTTATCACAGTGCGATGCCTACCTGGCGTTCAATGACGACCCAGTCGTTGATGAGTTTGTCGCACTCGTGAAGGAGCAAATCCTACACGCTTGCTCAACGTTCATTACCCTGCCCACTTCAGACATATCGGCATATCGTGAACTCCTCCAGAAGCTGGCTAGGAGAAGGGTTCGTGACCCGCGCCTGAAGGTGTTTACTACAAACTATGACATGTGTTTCGAAACGGCAGCGTCGGAACTGGGTATGGTCATTATTGACGGATTTTCCTACACCCGCAGACGCCGGTTTGACGGCAAACATTTCACGTACGACATCGTACGCCGGGAGGCAGACAGCCACGAGTTTGCCGAAGGCATTTTTCAACTGCTGAAGCTACACGGATCAGTCAGCTGGAGCCGAGATGGTCATGAAATCTACGAGGACAGCCGACCGACGCCGGAAAACGCGTGCCTAATATATCCCGCAAAAGGAAAATACCAGCAAGCGTTTCTTCAACCCCACTTGGAGCTGCTTTCAAGATTTCTGGAGTTTTTACGACAACCAAACAGCTGCCTGGTTGTGTCAGGATTCGGGTTTAACGATGACCACCTTTCCGAACCGATTTATTCGGCATTGCAATCCAACCCCAGCCTGAAGCTGATTCTCTGCGACTACAATGGCATCAGCCATGTCCACAACCGTGGGGACAATGGATCGAGCCCCTACTGGGGAAAATTCCGCGATCTCGCTGAACGCGGTTTCGACGTCCATTTCGTCAGCGGTTCATTTGGCGATTTGGCGGCTCACATCCCCCACCTGCGCACCGCTTCGCCAGCTGAACAGTTGGCGAATGCTGTTAAACGGATCGGTAGATAACCATGTCTCCAGAAGGGATACTTCTTAGCACACTGAAAATCGGAGTGGTCACCAGCGTTGCAGCGCAATTGATCAAAATCAACCTGGCACATGCTGGAGAAAACAGCGGTCGATATCTAGGTCAAAATCGCTATGGCAAAGGTGAGGTGGGGGAACTGGTACTGATCGAGGGTCAGCAAGCGGTGCTCCTAGGACGCATTACTGAAGTGAACCTTCCTGATCGTGAGCGTACCGAAATTTCCCAAGACTTCGCTGGCACGCAGGCTATTGACGCAATCGGCTTGATACGCCTGCTAGGGTCTGTTCACCCACACACCTTGAAGGTCACTGCAGGCGTCAGCTCCTACCCACGACTAGGAGACCGGGTCTACTCAGCACCCGGCTCGTTTATCTCCAAAATCCCGACACTGATTTCGAGCGGGATAAATGGGGAGCCCCCTCGCGTAGCGCTCAATCTCGGACATGTATCTGGGGATGGCGGTTTCGCGATTGCTGTAACGCCAGAAAAACTCTTTGGTCGACATTGCGCGATCTTGGGCTCAACTGGAGGTGGGAAAAGTTGGACGACTTCAAAGCTCATCGAGGAATGCCGTCGATACGCTTGCAAGATCGTGCTTGTGGACGCGACAGGGGAATACCGGTCACTCGAAGGGGAAGACACAACACATCACCATCTCGGAAACCCGCTGCATCGAACTCCAGGCTCTCTTGAGGTAGGTATTCCGCCCAGATGCTTCAATGAAACTGATTTCATCGCACTCTTCCAGCCGTCAGGTAAAACCCAAGGCCCCAAACTCAGAGAAGCCATAAGGAGCCTGAGGCTTGCCGCCTTAGCTCCAGATATCTTCACAGAAGGGTACGTCCCGAAGGTAGGTCAACTCAAAGCTGATTTTCGTCGAGCGATGAACAGGGATGACAACGCCAACCGGGTAGGCAATCCAAATCTTCCCTTCGATATGAGCATGTTGGTTCGGCAAATTGTCGAGGAATGCTGCATGCCGACGGGATACAACAACGACATGACCAGATGGGGCGCTGCAAGCACCGAGCTATCGTACTGCTCCTCTCTCATGACGCGAATCATGAGCGTAATGGACTCTCCGTCGTTGAGCTGTGTGTTTCGCCCGGCAGAAGGCCTTCCGAGCCTGGTTGAACATCTCGATGAATTTATCGCTGGAGAAAAGCGGCTGTTCAGAATATGCCTCAGCTCAGTCGGCTATGAATTCAACGCGAGAGAAGTCATCGCCAACGCCATCGGCAGACTGCTATTGCTGCGAGCCCGTCACGAGGCCTTTCGACAGCGACCGTTGATCGTCATTTTGGACGAGGCTCACAACTTCCTAGGGAAAACCCTAGGAGGTGAAGATGACGTTCAGAACCTGGATGCGTTCGAACTCATCGCGAAAGAGGGCCGAAAGTACGGACTCAACATTTGCCTGGTCACCCAGCGACCACGAGACATTACCGAAGGAGTGTTGAGTCAGATGGGCACGTTGCTGGTTCATAGACTGACCAATGACCGTGACCGAGAAGTGGTTGAACGTGCGTGTGGGGAGCTGGATCGTTCAGCCGCCGCTTTCTTGCCCAATCTGAAGCAAGGTGAGGTGGCTTTGGTAGGTGTAGATTTCCCAATTCCGGTGACTATTCAGATCGGGCGTCCCACCCAGCCTCCAAAATCGGATGGGCCAAGCTTTCAAGGGCTATGGTGAAATCGCAATCCTTGTCGATGGGCGCTAGCTTATCCGGGCGGACAATTTACCTGCAGCTTCGGGTTGGTCAGGGACGTCCACGTAAGAAAATTTTGGGTCGAAATTTGGCTGATAAGGCGTATACTTCGACCCTGAAAATGAAGCTGAAACGGCCAAAAGTATACGTTTTTACCCGAGCGTACCGGCTAAGACTTGATGAAAGCCCCGCCAGCGCTGAGCTTCGCGAATGTATACACAGACGGATATGAGTATTTTGCCAATGAAATTCAGGTAGGCAAAAGCGTATACATTAATCTAAAAAACACTAAGAACCCCCTTGCTAATGAAGGGGGTTTTTTTATAGAAAAATCAACTGCCTATACGCCCCGTGTAGTGGTCAACTGATCCCGGACACTGAATTGAGTTTTTCCTCAGCGACCGCAGGCGTTTGCCCTTCGTTGAACTGATGCGGTCGCCGCCAGTTGTATCGCTCCATCAGGAACCGGCCAATATCCTGTTGCGCTAGCGAAGCGCTCATATAGCCCACCGTCGGTATCCATTCAGTTTTCAGGCTGCGAAATAGCCGCTCCATTGGCGCGTTGTCATGGCAGTTGCCGCGCCGACTCATGCTCTGTGTGAAGCGGTATCGCCATAGTCTCTGGCGGAAACTCCGGCTGCCGTATTGACTGCCTTGATCACTGTGAAACAGCACATTTTGAGGCCGACCACGCTGCTCATAGGCCATGTCCAGCGCTTTGATCACCAGGTCGGCGTCGGGCTTGGCCGAGAACGCCCAGCCCACAACCCGGCGCGCATAAAGATCGATTACCGCCGCTAGATAGTGCCACCGACCTTCGGCCCAAACGTACGTGATGTCACCGCACCAGACCTTGTCGGGGGACGCCACGCTGAACCCTCGATCAAGCACGTTCGGGATATCAGGTCGCTCCACGGTCGCCTTTTTGTAGGCATGTGAGCCCGGCTGTTTGCTGATCAAGTTCATCTCGCGCATCAACTTACGTACCTTGAATCGCCCGATCTGCATGCCGTCCTCTTTCATCATCAGCATGATGCTCCTGCTGCCCGCAGCGCTTCGGCTTTGCGTAAACAGCTTGTTCACGCGACTGCGCAAAACCACCCGTTCGGCATCTGGATACCGACGTTTCCGGCAGTACGCGTAGTAGCACGATCGGGTTACTTCAAATACCGAGCACAACAGATCAATCGGCTCTTGAGCCCGAAGTTGATCGATTAACGCGAACGCTCGTGTTCCTCGGCCATCAAGAGCGCGGTGGCCTTTTTTAAGATGGATTTTTCCCGTTCTAGCCGGTTGATACGGGCTTCGAGTTCCTGGATTTTTTGCTGCTCAGGCGTCAGGGCTTTGCTGGTCGGAGTAGTACCGCCACGTTCTTGCTGGAGCTGGTTCACCCAACGGCGCAAGGCCGACTCAACAAGCCCAAGCGAACGGGCTGCTTCGGTATGGCTGTAGCCTTGGTCGAGCACCAGGCACGCCGCCTCGCGCTTGAACTCAGGGGTAAAGGTACGACGTTGCTTGGTCATCAGACACCTCTCTGTGGCGAGCATTCTCGCCTAAATGGGTGTCCGGTTTCATTAGACCACTACACTGGATAACGCTATTCGCTGGAGCACAAGAACGCTGCCATGATCGAAGAAAACATCAGAGCCGAAGTTGTAAGGGGCGTGAAAGACGCATTCCCCGTGCTGTTCGCCGTCGCGCCCTATGCGATGGTGCTAGGAGCTCAAGCATCCCAAGTCAGACTCTCCGTTGGGGAAGTGACCACCATGACAGGGCTGAATTTCGCTGGGGGATCTGAGTTTGCGGCTATTCAGCTCTGGTCGGCCCCTATCCCGATTTAGACGATCATTCTGATCACCTTCCTGATCAACAGTCGCCATATCGTCATGGGCGCTGCTTTGGCCCCATACCTCCAGCACCTTCCAAAAAGGAAAATTGTTCCGGCCCTTTTCTTCATGGCTGACGGAGGCTGGGCAATAAGCTATGCCGATACGCTGCGACGTTCTCTCGCCGGTTATGAAACGGCTTTCTGTAGGCCGTACTACTGGGGAGCGTAATTCCCCTTTTATCCGGTATGGGGGGGTTTGCTGTTCTCGGCGCTTTGATGGGGCCGGTGCTGGGAGATATAGACCGCTACGGGTTCGCCACGGCATTCCCAGGGGTCTTCATTGTCCTGCTCCGTGGCATGTGGAACGATTTGCCAAGCCGAGGCTGATTGGCTTGATAGTGGCAGCAGCTACCTTTCTCTTGGTTCCAGGCGCGTGGTTCGTATTAGCGGGCACCGTTGCAGGCATTGCTTGAGCATACCTAGAGGCTTCAGTCGAATGATCAGTTACGCCTCTCTCATGACGATAATAGGTATGGCTCTGGTGACTTACGCCACGCGAACCAATGGGTTTCTGCTGTTGCGAAACCGTAAGCTCAGTCCACGGGCACGGGCGGTACTAGACGTTGCGCCTGGTTGCGTTTTGATTGCGGCTATCGCACCGCACTTCGTCTCGCCACACCCTGAAAAACTTCTTGCATTGGCAATTACGATAGCGGCTGCCTGGAAAAGACCAATGTTGGTGATCGTGGCAGCTGGTGTTTCTTCGCTGGCACTTTTCAAATACCTGTTGAGCAGCTAGGGAAAACTACCGTCGAAATGGATCGATCTCTGATTCACTCGCGATGGGTGTAATTGCATTCACTTGACCACCCGTTTGCATTCGACTTGACCAGTCGTTTGCATCCGACTTGACCAGTGCACATGATGCGTACGTGAACCTTAGACAGGGTGCGTAGGTGTATCAGCTTCATGTCGCCAATCCAGGACAGGACTATGATTGGTTAACTACCTTTTTTACGTTTTCGGCAGAAACCGTTGTCCTAATCCAGAAAGGCAGGCTGTTCTGGGTGCTCGGCTCAGTTTCACTACACGTCTTGGGTTCGCTGGCAATGACGGCTGCCGGGCTTCTGTCCTATCAAATATTCGACACGCGCTGAGGAGATGAACATGAAAAGTTTCCTGGTGACTTTCTTTACCCAACAGAACCGTCGCTATCAGGGAAAGATGCTCGGCGAGGATATCTCGTGTTTTTCATAAAGACCCCAATTGAGATGGGCTTCGTCGGAAAAGATGCTACGTAGTCTAACGTGCTTTCATAAGCTGTGACTTGACGACGACTTTCCGTAACACGATTTTACATTTTGGACAGGACTAGCTAAGATCGGCGCATTGGAGATGGCATTCCTCCATTAACCAACCGCTGCGCCCGTAGCAGCTGATGATGCCTACAGAAACCTGATCAAACCAGGTCTGTAGGCGTTCGCGCTCAGAATCCCTTTTTGGTCAGGCCTACTTACTTTTTGTGGCTGGCCAAATGTCTAAATTTCGACGACCTGAACAACTCGACCTACTGCCCTATATTGCGAAATGGCTTGCGCTTGCTGGTCTTGTAGCTCTTTTGGCAGGCTCTGCCTCTGCGTTATTCCTCCTTTCTTTGGATCATGCCACCCAATGGCGAGAAGCCCATCCCTGGGTGCTCTGGCTCCTGCCAGTTGCTGGCTTCGCCGTCGGACTTGCGTATCACTTGATAGGCAAACCCGTTGATGCCGGAAACAACCTGATCATCGATGAGATCCATGATCCTAAGAAGATCGTGCCTTTGCGCATGGTGCCGATGGTGCTAATCGGAACCGTGGTTTCCCACCTCTTCGGTGCATCTGTGGGACGTGAGGGAACGGCGGTGCAGATGGGCGGCGCTCTTGCCGATCAACTGACGCATGTCTTTCGGCTACGCCGCGAAGATCGCCGGGTGATTCTCATGGCCGGTGTCAGTGCTGGCTTTGCGTCCGTCTTCGGCACCCCTCTTGCCGGGGCTTTGTTCGGACTTGAAGTGTTGGCCATCGGACGTATGCGTTACGACGCGCTTTTCCCTTGCGTGGTTGCGGCAATCGTTGCTGACCAAGTGGGGCAAGCCTGGGGAGTGGTTCATACGCATTACGTCATTGGCGAAGTGGTTCCCGTGCAGCTCTGGAGCGTCATGGCTGTGGTAGCTGCAGGAATTATCTTCGGCCTCACTGGCCTTCTATTCGCGACGGCCACCCATAAGCTCGGAGCTTTCGTTAAACGACTTATCTCCTATTCGCCACTACGCCCCTTCGCCGGAGGCCTGCTGATCGCAGTCGCCGTGTGGGCGCTCAGTGGTAACCATTACATCGACGTCGATAAATACATCGGACTGGGCATTCCGAGCATCGTCCAATCCTTTCACATGCCAATGGATCCTTGGGACTGGCTTGGAAAGATGTTGTTCACCGTTGTCTCCCTGGGGACTGGATTCAAGGGCGGCGAAGTCACTCCGCTGTTTTACATTGGAGCGGCCTTGGGGAACGCGCTAGCGCCCCTCTTACATCTCCCCTTCGGCATGCTGGCTGGTATCGGTTTTGTGGCCGTCTTCGCTGGCGCAGCTAATACGCCACTGGCAACCATTGTCATGGCCATGGAGCTCTTCGGCCCTGAAATTGCTCCGCTTGCAGCCATTGCCTGTATCGCAAGTTACCTCGTATCCGGGCATACCGGGATCTATCACGCCCAGCGCGTGGGTCACAGCAAACACCACCGTCCTCTGCCGGAGGAAATCCGGCTCTCCGATATCAAGCAATTTCATGCTCAAAGTGAATCTGCCAGCGAGCGGAAAGTGGCTCCTATAGGGGAAGAGAAATGACCGGACATCGCCAAGATCGCCTGACAGTTTTGCAGCTCTATGTCCCTGGTGCTAGCCGGGCTCGAGTTACAAATTTCTGGCACCACCTGAGTGTGCCCGCGCTTGCCCAACACCTTCTTAAAGTCGCCCAAAAAGATAAGATTGAGCAGATGATGCTCAAGCCGATTCTGCAGGCTATTTACCGGGCCAAGCATTTCCCATCATTACCCAGAGCTCGGTGATATGCGTCATCACGATGAAACGCTGCGCACCGTTGTGCAACCACGCTGACGAGTTGCGCAGGGTGCGAGCTCCCGCGCTATGACTCGCTCAGATTCAGCATTTTTTGAAAACTGCAAGGGACTGGAGCAAGGTAAACGGGTGAAGATAGGGCGTTGGCGTCACGCAGATGAGGTGCGGGAAGAGATTCGTGAATCGGTAGCGGCGTACAACCTGCAGAGGGAGGCTTCCAAGTAGTGTTACTCAATCAGAAGAGCGCAGATCAGGAAATTTCTCTGAAGGAAAGAGAAGACTTTTTGCTGCTGCCGAAAATTGCTGAATTGACGCGCTGGGTAACGGCCCAGTCAACGGGCGAAAGAACATTACCGTATTTCGATCCGCTGGATGGTGGCGTCTTCGCAAGGGTATTGATTTTGTTGGAATCGCCCGCTCGAACGATCAGTCTTCCACGGTACGTGTCAAGAGACAATGCGGGGCCTGCACAACGCAACCTCAAAGGTTTCATTGAGCAGGTTGGACTGGCACGTCACGAAACCGTCCTTTGGAATTTGTACCCTTGGCTACCAGATCTCGAAAAGCCCAAGGGTGCGCTCCGCAGAGCGCAAATCGACGAAGGTATCGAGATGCTGATCACGCTACTGACGCTTTTCCCTGATCTCGTCACTATCGTATTTGCCGGACGTGTTGCCCAGAAAGCCATACCGCGTGTTCGGCTCGCCTTCCCTGATTTTTCATTGCTGAAAATGCCACACCCCAGTCCCCTTTCTGTTTGCACTCACCCGAATGTTAGGCAGCGCATTTTGTCCACATTGCGTCACGCCAAACAGTCGATCGAGTAGCCAAAGGTTCAGGTTTTGCCCGCCTTGTTCAGTGAGGCAATACACGGCGAGACGAACAAGTTGCCGCGATAGGCACCCGCCAGGGTTTTGGCCGCGACGATCATCCACATGACGGTGAGCATCAACACCAGTGCCACGCCAAAGAAGCTAAAGAACGTGAGGTGCAGCATAGCGCCCAATTTGAGGGTTGTTACGGCGTACACTCCCAGCGGAAAGGTGAAGCCCCACCAGCCGAGGTTGAAAGGGATGCCCTCCCTAAAGTAGCGCCCGGTAATTAGCAGCGCCAATACCATCCACCACAATCCCAGCCCCCAGAACAGCACACCACCGATCAAGCCGATGCCCTCGGCTACGACGCCGATGCTTGCCATTCCATGAGCAGCAAAGATCGCTGGAGCATCGTTGCCCAGCACCAACATCCCCAAAGCTCCGGTACCGATCGGCCCTAAAGACAGCCAGCTCGATGCTGCCATGCTTTCATGAGGTAGTTTGTGCAGCGCCATGCGCAGTAACAGGATCACCAGGATGCTCAAGGCGACGGGCACCGAGTAGGCCCACAGCACGTAGCTGGTGATGAGCATGGTGAACTGTGCGCTAGCGTCAGCGAGGTGCGGAGCCAATAGACCGCCACTCGCGGCAGCCACCTCAGCCGCAACTACTGGCAGCAACCATACCGCTGTCATCTGATCGATGCTGTGCTGCTGGCGGGTAAACATCATGTACGGGATCAGCACCCCACAGGCCAATGCCATGGCGACATCAATCCACCACAACACTTCCGCTAAAGCGACTACCCCATCCCCCCAGCGTGGCAAACCATAAAGGAGAAAACCGTTGATGATGGTCGCCAATCCCATGGGGATGGTTCCAAAAAACATCGATACAGTGGAGTGGCCGAAGATCTGTTTGGCCTCATCGAAGAACAACACCCAACGGCTCGCGTACATCAGCGTGAACAGGCAAAACAGCACGATATTAAAAAACCACAAAGCTTCCCCTAACGCTTTGGGCCACTGCGCAGCAAAAGGCAGTTGGCCCAGAGCCAGAGCCAGAATCCCGGTGCCCATCGTGGCGGCGAACCAGTTGGGTGTGAACTGCCGGATCGCTTCTCGTGGATTGGACAAGGCCGCCAAGGGATGGCTGCCGCCCATGATAGCTGCGAGTCGTGTATCACTCATTTTCGCGCTCCCGCTTCAGTTTGCCGTCAATATGACATGGCTGAAGTATAGGTTGGTGGGCATAGCGGTAAAAACGGATAGTATAGGTTTACATTACCTATTAAGAAGGTAGATCCCTTGAAGCTTAGCCTGCGTCAGCTACAAATTTTCTGCGCCGTCGCGCAACACGGTAGCACCACCAGCGCAGCCATTTCGGTGTCACTGTCCCAATCTGCAACCAGCGCCGCACTCAACGAGTTGGAAAACGCCTTGGATACCAGGCTGTTCGACCGTGTCGGCAAGCGTTTAGTGCTGAACGATAACGGCCATGCCTTACTGCCTCAAGCCAGAAGGATACTTGAGAATGCACAACAGATAGAGGCCAGTTTCTTACCAGGCCATGCCGGTCTGAAAACACGCTTGCGGGTAGGATGCAGTACCACGATAGGCAATTATGTTCTGCCATTGATTCTCGGTGAGCTGCGTCAATCAACACCACATTTGAGGGTCGATGTCGACATGGCCAACAGCATGGCTATCGCAAGAAGAGTCGCTGATTTCGAGATTGATATGGGCCTGATCGAGGGGCCTTGCCACCTGCCCGAACTCAGTGCCGAGCCTTGGCTTGTTGATGAGTTGCTTATTGTCGCAGGCCAACGGCATCCCTTGGCACTAAAGCAGCAGGTCACACTTGATGATCTTCGTACCGCCGAATGGCTACTGCGCGAGCCAGGTTCTGGTACCCGCGAAGAAGTCGAACAATTGCTGCTGCGTCATCTGCACGATCTCGCCGAAACGCGCCAGATTGGCAGTTCAGAGGCTATCAAGCATACCCTCGCACAAGGCATCGGCATGAGTTGCCTGTCCCGCTGGGTCGTTCGGGATCTACTGGCCTCTGAAGTCCTGGTTGAACTGCCGCACGCCTTGCCTGCACTGACTCGACGTTTTTTTCTGATCCGCCACCGGGACAAATTCATATCGCCTGGGCTTGAGCGATTCTGGGAGAGCTGCAGTCAGTTCTTGAGCCAGAAATAGCCAGACCTATTTATAAAACAGGTAAGAGCTACCAAAACAAGTTGTTTCCGGAATTTATCAAATACGCATAAGGTCAACTCATAGCCCTGCAGCGATGAACGAGTTGTCTTTGCCAAGGCGCGAGTGGATGCTTGGCTTACCCTTATGAGGAAACCCTGATGAATGTGATAAAGAAAACCATCACAGCCCTGACGTTGGGTGTTGCGTTGGCCACAACGATGAGCGCGTTGGCCGCGGACGATCGCTGGACGTTCGACGGCGATATTCACAACAACTCGCTGGCTCTCAGCCCTGATGAAACGACGGCGGTGGTCTCTTACAGTCAGCGTCCAGATGTAGTGGTTTATGATTTGAAAACCGGAAAGGTTCGCCAGGTTCTCACCGGCTACGTCACGCCGCGAAATATTGTGTTTTCGCCAACTGGCGATGTGTTCTACCTCTCCGACAGCAGTTTGGGGGTCGTGCGCAAGATTGACACCAAGACTTTGAAAGTGATCGCAGATATTCCGTTGGGCGCAGGTGCTTTTGGTACCACACTCAGCAAGGACGGAAGCCTGCTCTACGTCAACAATGAAGCGGCCAGCACGCTGTCGGTCATTGACCTTGATCACCAGCGGCCAGTAGCTGTGGTACCTGGCTTCTCCCAACCGCGCCAAGGTATCCGGGTAAGCCCTGACGGCAAAACCGTCTATGTCACCAACTTTCTTGGGGACAAAATTACCCTGGTCGACAGCAAGACCAATATGATTGAAGGTGAGATCACTGGCTTCAACAAGTTGCGCGCCATCTCCATATCGGCGGACGGCAATACGCTGTACGCGGCTAACAGCGGCAGTAACAGCATCGCAGTTGTCGACACTCAAAAACGCGCCATTACAACCACCGTCATGGTGGGCAAAGACCCCTACGGCGCAGCACTTACTCCAGACGGGCTGCACGTCTACTCGGGTAACCTCGGTGACAACAGCCTTTCAGTGATCGACACCAAAACGCTGAAAGTGACCACCACTGTGACCGGTTTGAAGGCACCCCGCCAGGCCATTGTCTTCACCAAAGACAAGTCGAAGGCGTATGTCCTCAATGAGGACTTGAGTATCTCCACAGTCGATCTCGCCAGCAACAAGGTGGTGTCGACGCTAAAGCCCGACTGATTGAACAGCGCAGGCCTTCATGGGGGCCTGCTGATACTCCACGACCAAGTGAATAATAATGAGTGAACGTGATGAGTTCTGGATGATGAATCGCCGTCGCTCATCGAGATGAGCTAGTGATGCTTGACCGTGAGCGTCGCTTTGCTAAATTGAGTAAAGCACAGGGTCGGGGGAGCTCAGGATTCCAGCAAAAAATGATACCGGGACGTTTTTTCTACAGAGTCGAATAAAACTGTTTGTGGCTCGTCTACTGTCTGATGGCTTGCTGTTTCCAATAGCAGGTGAGCCTTCTAAAAATTAAAAAACACCAAAGGAAATACGTATGTTCAAAAAGATGATTCTCTCCGTCGCTGTTGCCGCCTGCTGCATGTCGGGTTTGGCGTTCGCCGATGCGCCAGTCAAGGTTGCTGAAACGGATAAGGGAAAAGTACTCGTAGATGCGAAAGGAATGACTCTTTATACCTTCGGTAAGGACACCTCGGGCAAGTCGGTCTGCAATGGGCCATGCGCTGCAAACTGGCCACCTTTGCCGGTATCCGCAGATGCGAAAGCGGGTCATGATTACTCTGTCGTCACTCGAGACGATGGCACAAAACAATGGGCATACAAAGGCATGCCACTTTACAGCTGGGTCAAAGATACCAAGCCAGGGGATACAACCGGTGACGGCGTCAACCAAGTCTGGCACGTTGCCAAGCCGTAACGTCAAATAATTAATAGGCTGGCTTGCGCCAATGGCTTTGTCAGTGGCGCAAGCCAGAAGAGTACGCACTTGACATTTTCGCCAAGTTCTACTCGAAAAAATCGAACGTAGGGCAAGCGTGGACACCCTTGCTGCGCTGATCGCTATAGTGGCCGAAGCGGATCATCTGGGTAGAAAAACTGCTGCTATCAAGGCAGCAGCCCTTTTACACTAAGTGCTTCTAATGCTGGCGATGGAGCTTCAGGCGCGCGGTGTTACCGTTGGCCTGATCGATTGGCTAGCGTTGAACGTCTTACCTCGTGTCGTACCTGCCCACTTGCATATCTGGATAAGCAGCGCTGCCTACATCCACGCGTATGCACATCTGAACACCGTGGTTTACCAGCATCCGGAAAAGGGGGGAAAAGTTTTGTCCTGGAAGTCTCCTACCAGACTGATGTGCAAGCTGCTTACCGGAGATATGGGAATTGACGTTTTGCACGCAATGCGTGCCGCAGTTAGAGTTGCGGACGGACATATCGAAGGTTGAGGTTCATTTAAGAAGCAGCGACACCGCAAGATCAGCACTCGCCAGCTTGCATGTGATCGACGATTTGGCGTCTAGTTGTTTCCCATGGACTCCCCATCTGACCCGGCTCCGGTATTGGCGATCCCCCATACGTCGCCAAGTCCGCTTGCGATATGATGCAAAGCACATATCAACACAAGCAGCTTGGGAACAGTTGAAAGGCCGGGGCCTTATGGCTTTTATTTCACAACACAGGAACGTGTTCTATGCCAGTCGGTGCCCCCCCATTTGCCCCTCAACCACGACTGCCTGTAATTCCTCTTCCACCCACGTACGGAGGGCAGCAGGCATATCTTCCACCAGGTGCTAGTGAGTGGATGCCGCTGACAGCTGAGGCTTATCAAGTCCTGAAAGGCGTCGAGCCTGATGATGAAAATGTGATCAGCTCGAACAGGAATAGGCTTAGCGAGATGTTTTCGTCTGCTCTTCAGGTACCTAACTTAGGTTTTTTGCTGGAAGCGGTACATCTTTAGGTAACCCAGGCGGGCCTAGCATGTGGACGCTATGGCAAGACTCGACGTGTGACCCGCAGACCCATGCGCTGACAGCTGCTGGCCAGCAGGTTACTGAGCGTGTCCGTTACGCCGAGCGCGATAATCCGAACATTGAGCATTTCTTGTCACAGTGCGATGCCTACCTGGCGTTCAATGACGACCCAGTCGTTGAAGAGTTTGTCGCACGCGTGAAGGAGCACATCCCACACGCTTGCTCAACGTTCATTACCCTGCCCACTTCAGACATATCGGCATATCGTGAACTCCTCCAGAAGCTGGCTAGGAGGAGGGTTCGTGACCCGCGCCTGAATGTGTTTACGACGAACTATGACATGTGTTTTGAAACGGCAGCGTCGGAACTGGGTATGGTCATTATTGACGGATTTTCTTACACCCGCAGACGCCGGTTTGACGGCAAGCATTTCACGTACGACATCGTACGCAGGGAGGCAGACAGCCACGAGTTTGCTGAAGGCATTTTTCAACTGCTGAAGCTGCACGGATCAGTCAGCTGGAGCCGAGAGGGTCATGAAGTCTATGAGGACAGCCGACCGACGCCGGAAAATGCGTGCCTGATATATCCCGCAAAAGGAAAATACCAGCAAGCGTTTCTTCAACCTCACTTGGAGCTGCTTTCAAGATTTCTGGAGTTTTTGCGTCAACCAAATAGCTGCCTAGTTGTGTCAGGATTCGGGTTTAACGATGACCATCTTTCCGAACCGATCTACTCAGCTTTGCAATCCAACCCAAGCCTGAAGCTGATTCTTTGCGACTACAACGGCATCAGCCATGTCCACAACCGTGGGGATAATGGATCGAGCCCCTACTGGGGAAAATTCCGCGATCTTGCTCAGCGCGGGTGCTGGATCTCAACACAGATATCCGATGATACAGCTTGAGAAATTACTCCGGCCACCTGCATGGGTAACGCTATAAACCATTAGAGGCTGTAGTCTCACCTTATCGCTGACGTAGACTCTGGGGATGACGTCCCACTACCGCGAGATCACAGTCATGGCAACAGACATAACTCCCACAGGAGGCTGCGAGCGCGCGGCAGCTCTGTTAGAGGTCTACGGGCGCACGGCCAACGGGCAATTTCTCCCTCGGCTCGCATTGGCAAACAACCTGCTCAAAAGCGTGAACGTCGGAATCACGAACATTCAGGTCAATGTCGCAAATCCGCCTGATCTGACTCCAGTGTTTGATGCGTTAAGGGCGCTGCCACAGCTGCTGCAGGACAAAACTCTTCAGAAGAACTACAGGGCTGTGCTCAACCACTACGAAAACTACCTCCATCACGGGGACGAGCTCTATCTCAAGGATGTGCTACTGCGCTGCGCCACCGAGGTTCCAGATTTCGAGTCTGCGCTGGAAGAAACGCTGAAGGCTCTAGCACCAGACCCGTATGATTATCGCTTTGCCCCAAAAAAACTGGAACCACTTAAAAGCCTCTGCAACTCATACCTCGGCATGCTGGCTTACAACTTCCATGCCGTGACGATCTATCATCCAGACACAGCAACTGACGAGACAGCGATTCAGGTCAAAACCCGACACCATGCAACAGTCCACACCGGCTACTCGCTGCCGAACCGCGCCATCGCCAAATCCACGAAACTGCGAAACATCGGCGTCATGCGCCGATCTTGGGCATACAGGAGATTGGGTGAGCCGGTCAGTATCGCGTACTGAGGCAGTAGCACAGCCAAGGAGCCTTTATTCAGTGCGTCACTGGCCAGCTCTTGGGGCTGGAGCATCACACCAATCCGGGTTCGAAATTAAGCTGATAAAGCGTATACTTCGACTCTCAAAACGAAGCTGAAAAGGCCAAAAGTATACGTTTTCACCTGAGCGTACCGGCTAAGAATTTATGAAATCCCCGTTAACACTGGCCTGTGCGAATGTATACGTAGACCTATATGAATACTATGCCAGTGATCCCAGGTTTCAATACCCCTAGCTCGTAATCGCACCGCCCCCTTCAAGCCTCTGCAAAGAGGCTTGAAGGGTTCACCTACCCCGCCTTTTTCCGCACATTCTTCGTGCTACCCAGCTCGCAAGCTGGAGACCAGCACATCCCTTGCCCGCGTTAACGTTCGATTTTTTTTCAAGCCTCGATGACTGATCGCGAGTGCCTGAATTTTTTTTGCATCGCGATGCAACGAATCTGCTTCGCTCAAATCAGAGGTTTTACACCCCCTGATCGAGAGTCTTGAAATGCAGATACTTCCCCAATCCCAGAATCGCATGCCCGGCCGTGAAACCGAATTGACGCCGCCTGCTGAGCATATCCGGCCTACTTACAAGGGCGCGGGTCGCTTGCAAGGCAAGAAAGCGATCGTGACCGGCGGAGACAGCGGCATCGGCCGCGCCGTGGCCGTCCACTTTGCCCGCGAGAGTGCAGATGTCGCCATCGTCCATTTGCCAGAGGAGGCAGACGACGCGGCGGAATCTATCCGAATGATCGAGGCGGAAGGCGTGCAAGCGCTTTCGATCGAAGCCGACTTGCGCAGCCCCAAAGCGTGCAAACAAGTGATCGACACGGCAATCGGCGCTTTTGGCAGCCTTCATATACTGGTGAACAACGCCGGCATCCAGAAAGTTGCCAAAGACCTGAGCGACATATCAGACAGTGATTGGCTATGGCACTTCGAAATCAATGTCCATGCGATGTTCTTTCTCAGCCGTGCCGCTCTGCCGCACCTCGGCGAAGGCGCATCGATCATCAACACCACATCGGTCAATGCCTTCGCCGGTAACGAGTTCCTTGTCGCCTATTCGACGACCAAGGCCGCTCAAGCAGGTTTTACTCGCGCACTTGCCCTTCAACTGGCCGCCAAAGGCATCAGGGTGAATGAAGTAGCTCCGGGACCTGTCTGGACCTCGATCCAGCCGGCCGGTTTCGGCCCCATGGATCCCCAGATGGTCGCCGACATGGGCAAGGATGTCCCCATGAAACGCATTGGACAGCCCAGTGAGCTTGGGCCGGCGTACGTCTATCTCGCCAGTGAAGAAGCCTCCTTCGTCACCGGGCAGACGATTCATGTCAACGGCGGGATGATCATCAATGGATAATGCCTTCGCCTATGTGGCGCCGCCCCTTTGCGCTTGGATAGACAATCCAAGACACAGCCATTGGCTTGATACGCAGGGGCAGCGCTTACTCGAATTTTCCAAACAATCAAAAGTGACGAACGGTTTCGCCGCGCTTGATGACCACGGTGAACTGACTGCCGATCCAGTGGCTGAAACCATCATCACGGCACGCATGACACACGCCTATGCACTGGGGGCCATTCTCGGCCTGCCCGGGTGCATGCCACTGGTCGAACATGGCGTAACGGCGCTGTTGGGTCCGTTACGCGATCCCGTCAACGACGGTTGGCTACCCGACGCTGCCGATGTATGCGGCCGGAAGCTGGCCTACGTCCATGCGTTCGTTGGCCTGGCTGCATCCTCAGCCTGCGTGGCAGGAGCGCAGAATGCGAGCGTTCTTCTGGACGCAATCGTCAACGTTCTGGAAAGGCACTTTTGGTCAGAGAGCGAAGGGGCGATGCGTGAAAGCTTCGCGGCCGACTGGGGCGATGAGGAGCACTATCGAGGTGCCAACAGCAACATGCACAGCGTTGAAATGTGCATGGCCCTGGCAGATGTACTGGATGCCCCCCTGTGGCGGGACCGCGCGCTCAGAATCGCGACCCGCGTGATCCATGTGCATGCCCGCGCCAATCACTATCGGGTAGCCGAACACTTCGACCCCTCCTGGCACATCGATAAAACCTACAACCAAGACAAACCCACGGATGATCTGCGTCCTTTTGGGATGACGCCCGGTCACTTCTTCGAATGGTCACACCTACTCGTGAAACTGGAAGCTGCGCTTCTGGCCAATGGCAAAGAGGCGCCTGCATGGCTGTTCCAGGATGCGGTAGGACTGTTCAATGCGGGTATTGAAACCGGCTGGGCTGCAGACGGTCTGCCCGGTATTGTCTACACCATTGGTTGGGATGATAGGCCTTGCGTAAAGAACAGAGCCCATTGGGTCCAGGCTGAAGCCATCACGGCAGCAGCCACTCTGCTCAAGCGTACAGGTGATATTCAATATGAAGACTGGTATCGGTCTTTCTGGAATTATGTCGATCAACACGTGATCGACAGACAACTTGGCAGCTGGCACAACGAAGTTGATCCGCAGGGCAAACCTTCTCGTCAGGTGTACCAAGGCAAAGCAGATCTTTATCATGCCTATCAAGCTACTTTGACGCCGACCCTACCCGTCACGCCCTCCATTGCTACAGTGCTAACACGTTGCAACAGGTGAACTGCGGTAACGCTGGACTCTGCTGACGAGGTAGTTGAAATTTCGTTTCAAAGCTTGAACGACTATCGGCAATACTCGATGCATTCCAGCGAGAACACAGGGAACCTGATGTGAATCCACACACGTATAGCCAACCCACCGGGCCCATGACCTCATGACGTCTTCAGGGCGCACGAACGCCACGTCCCACGACGTGGCACGCCTGGCCAACGTCTCGCAGTCAGCGGTTTCCAGGGCGTTCACAGCGGGCGGTAGCGTCTCCGAAGCGAAGCGCAAACGAATCATGGAAGCTGCGGCAGAACTGGGCTACCAGCCCAACCGTCTGCCCGGCATGATGTTGAGCGGTCGGTCGCACATCATTGCCGTGGTGGCTGGAGGTTTCTATAACCCGTTCCACACCATGGCGCTGGACGCCTTTCTCAAGGGCATCAGCGCTCGTGGCAAACAGGCGATGGTCATCCAGGTTGAAAGTGACCGTCTGCTCGACGCGGTGGTTGCAGACTTCGCCGGGTACAGAATCGATGGCGTCGTCAGTTCGCTCTCCGTGGGTTCACATGATATAGCGACAGCCCTCGCTGCTCACCGCGTCCCTGTGGTCACGCTCAACTCAGAGATTACCAACGACTATATCAAGGCAATCAACTGCGACAATCGAGCCGCAGGTCGGTTGGCCGCGCGCCACTTCGTGGAACGGGGAGCTACCCGTTTTGCTTTTATAGGCGGTCCGGGAGATCACATTGCGCATCGAGAACGTGGCCTGGGCTTTGCTCAGGAGTTGGCGGCGCTTGATGCCTGTGCACCTACCATGGTCGAGGGCGACTACACCTATCGTTGTGGATACGATTGGGGCTGTACGTTGGCCACTGACGGCAGCCGTCCGGATGCCGTGTTCTGCACCAATGATCTCATGGCCTTCGGCGTCATGGACGCCATCAGAAAAGAAGGTGGCCTGCGCTGTCCCGAGGACGTGATGATCATAGGCTTCGACAACACACCCGGCGGCGCCTGGAGAAGCTACGACCTGACATCGTTCGATCAGAACCTGGACACTCTCGTTGCAAGGGCACTCAGCCATATCGTGGAACCAGAAGACGAAATCGATGACAGCCAACCGATGCCTCGACTGATAGCAAGAGCAAGTACGAACAGAAATCAGCCAGGCAAAGAACAGGATGTCTAGCCTTTCAGTTCATCGAATGCAGCACGTACTTTCACCAATCGATAACCAATAAACCCGCCCCTTCACGGACTGACCTTGATCGTCCGCGAAGGTTTTCGGAAAACATTGCGTACACTCGAACAGTCCCCACACGGAACCTTCCTCACGGCTGCCCGTCAACCCATCGAACCCACTCTCGGATTGGTCACTACCATGAAAACCACCGTCGCCCTGCTCCTGGCCTGTATGGCCGCCCCCGCCTTCGCTGCCGAGATGTCGCACAGCAACAGCGACATGACGCCGATGCAGCATGAATACATGATGAGCATGGAAACCATGCAGAAATCCATGCACGAAGGCGGTATGGAAAAAGACGCCGACGTGGCGTTCGCCAAAGGCATGCTGGCCCACCACAAGGCGGCGCTGGACATGGCCAGGATCGAGCTCAAATACGGCAAGGACGCGGAAATGCGCAAGCTGGCCGAAGACATCATCAAGGCCCAGCAGGCCGAGATCGACCAGATGGAGACATGGGTCAAGAAGCATCAGAAGTGATGTAGACGTTCGCCTGGGAGTGCCGCCCCCTTCGCCGCTCTGCCCACAAGCCCGCTGCGTCCCACTGTAGGTGCATACACTGTGGGAGCGGGCTCTGCCCGCGAAGAGGCCAGTATGACCACTCCAACACTCCCCCTATTTTCGATGTAAGCTTTCACCCTCCCCGCTCGAACCCCACCTTCAAGGAGTCCGCCCATGAGCAACCGCCAAAGCGAGATCGCCGCCGCCCTGGCCGTGGTCCCCCCGTTCGCCGATGACCACGCCATCGATCAGGAAATAGAACGCCGCAAGGCCTTCATCAAGCAGTGCCTGACCAGCGCAGGCTTGAAAGTCCTGGTGCTGGGCATCAGCGGCGGCGTCGACTCGCTCACGGCCGGACGCCTGGCACAGTTGGCCATTGAGGAACTGCGCGCGAGCACGGGTGATACCGACTACCGGTTCATCGCCGTGCGCCTACCTTACAACGTGCAGCACGACGAGGACGACGCAGCGGCTTCCATGCGCTTCATTCGCGCCGACGTCGAAGAAACGGTGAACATTGCCAGCGCCGTGCAGGGCCTGGCGCAGCAAACCACTCAGCTTCAGGAACTGAGCGATGCCCGTCGCGACTTCGTGATGGGCAACGTCAAGGCGCGGGTGCGCATGGTTGCGCAATACACCATTGCCAATGCCAACAATGGCCTGGTGATCGGTACCGACCATGCGGCCGAAGCGGTCATGGGCTTCTTCACCAAATTCGGTGACGGTGCCTGCGACCTGACGCCCCTGAGCGGTCTGGTAAAGAATCAGGTACGCGCCATCGCCCGCCGCCTGGGCGCGCCGGATAACCTGGTGATGAAGGTGCCAACCGCCGACCTCGAAGAGCTGCGCCCCGGCAAGCCGGACGAAGACGCCCACGGTGTCAGCTACAAGCAGATCGACGCATTCCTCCACGGCGAGCCCGTGGGTGACGAAGCCTATGCGATCATCGTCAAGGCGTACGACCAGACCCGCCACAAGCGGGAGTTGCCGTTTGCGCCTTGAGCAGGGACCGCAGCGAGCCGTTCGCGGCCGCTGACCGCTCCTACAGAGGGCGGAATAGCGTAGAAGCGATCATGGGCCGCGAAAGCCTTGCTTTCAGCCCCTGCTGGCTACCTGAATCAGCGTCTTCATCTCCGCCACCGCCGCTTTGAACCCGACGAACAACGCATGGGCCACCAACGCGTGACCGATGTTCAACTCGTTCACGCCGCGAATCGCTGCGATCGGCTCGACGTTGTGATAGTGCAGGCCGTGGCCGGCATTGACGATCAAGCCCTGCCCCAGGCCGAAGCCGACGCCGTCGACGATGCGCTGCAGCTCAGCGGCCACTTCGCTCGGGGTCTGGGCATCGGCGTAGCGGCCGGTGTGCAGTTCGATCGCCGGCGCGCCGATGCGCTTCGAGGCTTCGATCTGGCGCTCGTCGGCATCGATGAACAGCGACACTTCGCAGCCCAGCTTGCTCAGGCGCTCGACCGCGGCCTTGATCTTGGCTTCCTGTCCGGCGACATCCAGACCACCCTCGGTGGTCAGCTCCTCACGGGTTTCGGGCACCAGGCACACATGGGCCGGACGAATCTGCTCGGCGAAGGTCAGCATGGCCTCGGTAACGCCCATTTCGAAGTTCATGCGGGTCTGCAAGACGTCCTTGAGCAGCAGCACATCGCGCGGCTGGATGTGCCGGCGGTCTTCGCGCAGGTGCACGGTGATACCGTCGGCGCCCGCTTCCTCGGCGTCGAGCGCGGCCTTGACCGGGTCGGGATAGCGCGTGCCACGGGCCTGGCGCAAGGTCGCCACGTGATCGATGTTGACGCCCAACAGAATGCGGTTACAGGTATCCACGAGAACTCTCCGAAAAATCCAAGGCACAGCATACGTGTTGGTCAGGGCTTGCGAAACAACTCGCGGCTGACCAGCGGACGACCGCCCAGGTGCACGGCCAGGGCCTGGCGCATCAGGCGCTTGGCTGCGGCCAGCGCGCCTGGCGTTTCCCAACTGGCCTGGGCCATGGCGAGCAATTCGGCGCCCTGAAACAGTCCGGGTTGCAGCAGCTCGACTCGCTCCAGGCCGGCATCCACCAACAGGCGGTACAAGCCGTCGGTTGCCACCGGGTCACCGTTGACGTCCATGTCCAGGGCGAAGCCATAGCCGAGCTGGTCCAGCAGGCGCCATTCGAAGGAGCGCAGCAGAGGCTCCAGAGCACGCCCGGCACCGAGCGCCTGGAGGGTCGCGGCGTAGTGTTCGAACACCTGAGGATGAGGGTCTTCGCTGGGCAACAGGCGAATGATCAACTCGTTGAGGTACAGGCCGCTGAACAGCGCGTCACCGAGCATCCATACCGCCACCCCGGCGGATTCCATGCGCGAGACGTTCTTGAGTTCGCCTTTGCCGCGAAACTCGACTTCCAGCGGCACGAAGGGCCGCGCCAGGGTGCCGGCCTTGCCGCGCGCATTGCGCAGCACGGCCCGCAGGCGGCCCTGGGGGGTGAGAAAGTCGACCAAGGCGCTGGTTTCGCGGTAGGCACGCGAGTGCAGGACGTAGGCGGGTTGTGGCGTTGGGGTGGTCGACATGTGGGCGACTCGGGATTGGCGGGTGTCTGAGCGGGCCTCTTCGCGGGCAGAGCCCGCTCCCACATAGACCGTGCATGCCCTGCGATGTGCTGCCCCGTGGGAGCGGTCAGTGGCCGCTCCCACAGAGATCGCGAACGCTCGGCGACGTGCTTCCTCGTAGGAGCGGTCAGTGGCCGCGAAAAGGCCAACGCGAGGCCAGGTTGTGGATTACTGGTCGTTATACCCGAGCGAACGCAGCGCGCGCTCGTCATCGGACCAGCCGCCCTTCACTTTCACCCACAGGTTGAGCATGACCTTGGAGTCGAACAGCACTTCCATATCCTTGCGCGCCTCCATGCCGATGCGCTTGATGCGCTCGCCCTTGTCGCCAATGATGATCTTCTTCTGACCATCACGTTCGACCAGGATCAAGGCATGGATGTGCAGGGTCTTGCCCTGCTGCTTGAATTCTTCGATTTCCACGGTGATCTGGTACGGCAGCTCGGCACCCAGCTGGCGCATGATCTTCTCGCGCACCAGTTCGGCGGCCAGGAAGCGGCTGCTGCGATCGGTGATCTGGTCTTCCGGGAAGAAATGCTCGTTCTCGGGCAAGTGCCCGGCAATGACCTTTTCCAGCGCGTCCAGGTTATGCCCCTGCTGCGCGGAAATGGGCACGATCTCGGCGTTCGGCAACTGCTCCTGCAGCCAGGTCAGGTGCGGCATCAGCTCAGCCTTGTCCTCGATGCGATCGGTCTTGTTGATCGCCAGGATCACCGGTCCCTGCACGTACTGCACGCGCTCGAGAACCAGCTGGTCTTCGTCGGTCCACTTGGTGCGGTCGACCACGAAGATCACTACATCGACGTCTTTCAACGCCGCCGACGCAGTCTTGTTCATGTAGCGGTTCAGGGCTTTCTCGTTGCCCTTGTGCATGCCCGGCGTGTCCACGTAGACCGCCTGGATCTCGCCCTCGGTCTTGATGCCCAGCATGTTGTGGCGGGTGGTCTGCGGCTTGCGCGACGTGATCGCCAGCTTCTGCCCCAGGATGTGGTTGAGCAGCGTCGACTTGCCGACATTCGGGCGGCCAACGATGGCTACATAGCCACAACGGGTAACGGGTGCATCAGTCATTGCCATTCTCCACGCCCAGGGCGATCAGGGCAGACGCGGCGGCCACCTGTTCGGCGATGCGACGGCTGACGCCCTGGCCCCGGCTTTTCTCATTCAGAAGGACGACTTCACACTCGACGAAAAACTGTCGGCAGTGCGGGTCGCCCTGGATATCCACCACTTCATAGCGCGGCAGTTCAGCACCGCGCGACTGGAGGAACTCCTGCAGGCGGGTCTTGGGATCTTTGTTGGTATCGACCAGGGTCAGCCCTTCGAACTGACCTTCCAGCCAGGCCAGCACACGATCGCGCGCTGCCTCCATACCGGCGTCCAGGTAGATGGCGCCGATCAAGGCTTCCAGCGCATCGGCCAGGATCGATTCACGACGGAAACCGCCACTCTTCAGTTCGCCCGAGCCCAGGCGCAGGTAGTCGCCCAGATCGAAGCCGCGGGCCAGGATGGCCAGGGTCTCGCCCTTGACCAGGCGCGCTCGCAGCCGTGAAAGCTGCCCTTCACGGGCTTGCGGGAAGCGTTCGAAAAGCGCTTCGCCCGCCACGAAATTGAGGATCGCATCGCCCAGAAACTCGAGACGCTCGTTGTTGCGCCCGGCGAAGCTGCGGTGAGTCAGTGCCAGCACCATCAGGTCCTGGTCCTTGAAGGTGTAGCCCAGTTGGCGCTCGAGGCGGCCGAGGGAAGCGGTCACGGCTTGACCACGCTGAACTGACGATCGAACTTCACTACCACGTCCAGATTCTGGATCAGTGGCTCACGCTTTTCATACTTGAGGTGGGCCTGAAACACATTGCCCGCATCGGTGACGCTCAAAACCTTGTTCAAATCCAGATCCTGAATATTGTTGACCTGCATGGCCCGGCTGACGTGGCCATAGAATTCACCCACCGTATCGACTCGGGCGGACTTGTCGGCGCCGATCGATTCGATGGCTTGGGAGAGGGTCCGGTTATCCATGTAGTGCGGCACCAGCTTGAAAGCCGTGCTCGCCACGAACGCCACCACCGCCAGGGTCAGCAACCAGCCGACGATGGACATGCCTTGCTGAAACTTCACTGCGTTCATGCCGGACACCTCGGAAAACATTCGGCGCCGTCCATGGACGGCGCCGACAGCGCTACTTGATCAGCCCGACTCGGGAGAAGTTGGGCAAGTGGCTGAGCTTGGGTTCAGGCCAGCTCATCCAGATGGCGAAGGCCTTGCCGACGATGTTCTGGTCGGGGACCATGCCCAGCAGCTCCTTGGGAATCGACGGGTCGTCCCAGTAGCGGCTGTCGTTGGAGTTGTCGCGGTTGTCACCCATCATGAAGTAGTGCCCGGCGGGCACGGTCCACTGGCTGTCGGGCGGCGCACGGTAGCGGGACATTTCCTGACGGATCACGTGTTCGACCTCGCCCAGCTTTTCCTTGTACAGCTCGGCGCTGCCCAGACTGCCCGGCTCGCTGCCGACCAGCTGGCGGGCGATCAACTCGCCGTTGACGTACAGCTGCTTGTCCGAAGTGTAGCGAATCCGGTCGCCCGGCAAGCCGATCACACGCTTGATGTAGTTGACGTTGGGGTCGCTGGGGTAGCGGAACACCATGACGTCGCCACGCTTGGGATCGTTGACCTCGATGACCTTCTTGTCCAGCACCGGCAGGCGAATGCCGTAGGAGAACTTGTTGACGAGGATGAAATCACCCACTTCCAGGGTCGGGATCATCGAACCCGACGGGATCTGGAACGGCTCCACCAGAAACGAACGCAGCACCAGCACGATGAACAGCACCGGGAAGAACGACTTGCCGTACTCCACCAGCAGCGGTTCCTTGTCCAGGCGTTCGACCACCGACGGCTCGGGCTGGCTGACGCTGCCCTCGTAGTTGGCGATCGCAGCCCGTCGCCGTGGCGCCAGGAAGACCAGATCAAGCAAGGCCAGCAGACCGCAAACGGCTACGGCGATAACCAACAACAGCGGGAAATTTAGGGACATAGGACTCGATTATTCCAACCTGAGCACAGCAAGGAAGGCTTCCTGTGGAATTTCCACGTTGCCGACCTGCTTCATGCGTTTCTTACCGGCCTTCTGTTTCTCCAACAGTTTGCGCTTACGGCTCACGTCGCCGCCGTAACACTTGGCCAGTACGTTCTTTCTGAGCGCCTTGACAGTGGTCCGGGCGATAATCTGTCCGCCAATGGCGGCCTGGATTGCCACATCGAACATCTGCCGAGGGATCAGCTCCTTCATCTTCTCGGTCAAAGCACGACCCTTGTAGGCCGCGTTGTCGCGGTGCACGATCAGCGCCAGGGCATCGACCTTGTCGCCGTTGATCAGCACGTCCAGCTTGACCAGGTTGGCCGACTGGTAACGCTCGAAATGGTAGTCCAGCGAAGCATAGCCACGGCTGGTGGATTTCAGGCGGTCGAAGAAGTCCAGCACCACTTCGTTCATCGGCAGGTCGTAGCGAACCTGAACCTGGCTGCCGAGGAACTGCATGTCGCGCTGCACGCCGCGCTTCTCGATGCACAGGGTAATGACGTTGCCCAGGTGCTCTTGAGGCACAAGAATAGTCGCCGATACGATCGGCTCGCGGAAGTCCTCGACGGATGAAACATCCGGAAGCTTCGACGGGTTGTCGACATAAATGGTTTCGCCGGTCTTCATGACCACTTCGAAGATCACGCTCGGGGCCGTGGTGATCAGGTCCAGGTCGTACTCGCGCTCCAGGCGCTCCTGGATGATTTCCATGTGCAGCATGCCCAGGAACCCGCAGCGGAAGCCGAAGCCCAGGGCGTCGGAGCTTTCGGGCAGGTACTGCAGCGACGAATCGTTGAGGGTCAGTTTCTGCAGGGCATCGCGGAAATCTTCGAAGTCTTCCGAGCTGACCGGGAACAGGCCGGCGTAGACCTGTGGCTGAATGCGTTTGAAACCGGGCAGCACAGGCACGTCAGGGGTGCTGCTCAAGGTCAGGGTGTCGCCGACCGGCGCGCCGTGAATGTCCTTGATGCTGCCGATGATGAAGCCCACTTCGCCGGCCTTGAGGTCAGCGGTGGCCGTGTGCTTGGGGGTGAAGACGCCGACGCTGTCGACCAGGTGCACCTTGCCGGTGGACTTGACCAGAATCTTGTCGCCCTTCTTCACCCGGCCATGGCGCACGCGCACCAGCGAGACGACGCCCAGGTAGTTGTCGAACCAGGAGTCGATGATCAGCGCCTGCAGTGGCGCATCGATGTCGCCGGTAGGGGCCGGGATGGTATGCACCAGGCGTTCGAGCACGTCGATCACGCCCATGCCGCTCTTGGCGCTGCACGCCACGGCGTCGGTGGCGTCGATGCCGATGATCTTCTCGATCTCGTCCTTGACCTTGTCCGGATCGGCCTGGGGCAAGTCCATCTTGTTCAGCACCGGCATCACTTCCAGGCCCTGCTCGATGGCCGTGTAGCAGTTGGCCACGGACTGGGCTTCGACGCCCTGCCCGGCATCGACCACCAGCAGCGCGCCTTCGCAAGCCGCCAGCGAGCGGCTGACTTCATAGGTGAAGTCGACGTGGCCCGGGGTGTCGATGAAGTTCAGCTGGTAGGTTTTGCCGTCCTGCGCCTTGTAGTGCAGGGTGACGCTGTGCGCCTTGATGGTGATCCCGCGCTCACGCTCCAGGTCCATGGAGTCCAGGACCTGGGCCTCCATTTCGCGGTCGGCCAGGCCGCCGCACATCTGGATGAACCGATCGGCGAGGGTCGACTTGCCGTGATCGATGTGGGCGATGATGGAGAAATTGCGGATATGACTCAAATCACTCACGGGTCAACACTCAAAAAGGCTGCGGGCCGGACGCCCAACGAAAAATAGCCGGGAATTGTACCTGAATAACGTTCGGGTGTGGGAGCCGGTGGGTTACGGGTGGCAGTGCCGACGTCTTCGCGGGCAGAGTCCCGCTCCCACAGTTCATGCGATCACTCGGTTCCGTGTGGGAGCGGGTCTCTGCCCGCGAAGGCCACACCACCGATTACAAAAAAGGCGACCCGAAGGTCGCCTTTCGTTCACCTACCCCAAGCTTATTCGGCCAGCTTGAAGGTAATGAAGCTCGCCCGCCCCTGACGCAGCACGCGCATGGACACCGAACGGTTCTTCGGCAGGCCCTTGGCGATGTCGGCGAACTGCTTCGACGACTCGATGGCCTGGTTGTTCAGGTGGGTGATGACATCACCAGGCTGCAGGCCGATCAGTGCCGCCGGACCGTCCTGCACTTCCTTGATGACCACGCCGCCCTTGAGCTCCAGCGACTTCTTCTGCTCGGCAGTCAGCTCCGCGACCGACACGCCGAGGCGGTTGCTGCTGCGCTCGGTCTGGGCCTTGGCACCGGCATCCAGGTCCTGATCGTCATCGGGCATCGCGCCGACGGTGACGTCGATGGTGCGGCGCTTGCCTTCGCGGATCACTTCCAGGCTCGCCTTCGCACCGGCCTTGAGACCGCCCACGAGATGCGGCAGGTCGGCCGACATGTCGATCGGCTGGCCGTTCATGCTCAGGATCACGTCACCCACCTGCAAGCCACCCTTGGCGGCCGGGCCGTCTTCGAGCACCTGCGCCACCAGCGCGCCGGCCGGCTTGTCCAGACCGAACGACTCGGCCAGGTCCTTGTTGACCTCCTGGATGACCACACCCAACCAGCCGCGGCTGACCTTGCCGTCTTTCTTGAGCTGATCCGACACATCCAGGGCCACGTCGATCGGAATGGCGAAGGACAGGCCCATGAAGCCACCGGAGCGGGTGAAGATCTGCGAGTTGATGCCCACCACTTCACCGTTCATGTTGAACAGCGGGCCGCCCGAGTTGCCTGGGTTGATGGCCACGTCGGTCTGGATGAACGGCACGTAGGCGTCGTTGGGCAAGGTACGACCCTTGGCGCTGACGATACCCTTGGTCACCGAATGGTCGAAGCCGAACGGCGAGCCGATGGCCAGCACCCATTCGCCCACTTTAAGCTTGGCGGAATCACCCAGCTTCACTGTGGGCAGGTTCTTGCCATCGATTTTCAGCAACGCCACGTCGGTCCGTGGATCGGTGCCGACCAGTTTGGCCTTGAGCTCGCTGCGGTCGGACAGACGCACGATGATTTCGTCGGCATCGGCGATCACGTGATTGTTGGTCAGCACATAGCCGTCAGCCGAAACGATGAACCCCGAGCCCAGCGACTGCGCTTCGCGCTGCCGATCGCCGCGCTGCGGAGACCGTGGTCCGCCGCGGGGCATGTTGCGCTCGAAGAACTCGCGGAACATCGGCGGCAGACCTTCCAGGTCCGGCATCTGGCTGGCAGCCACACCGCGGTCCGGCAGTTTCTGCGTGGTACTGATGTTCACCACCGCGGGCGACGCCTGCTCGACCAGTGTCGTGAAATCAGGCAGCGCTTCAGCCTGGACGCTGGCGATCTGGCCCAGCATCAGCACTGCCGCGAACAGTGAAAGAAAGGGTTTGAAACGTGGTATCGACATACGGCTCCCGTTCGTAACGAGCGTGGTTGAGCAATAGGGTTGTGCAGCCGCTGAAGGCAAATTCAGCGCAGAGCGGAATCCATGCTTGACTGCGGCGCACGGCAGCGAACCTGTGACGACTGAAAAGGCTCGCCCCCGAAGCACTGACCTATAAGAAAAAATCCGGCGGTTTGCAACCCGCATGAAACAGGTTTCACGTTAACTCGCGGCGATTATCCAGGCATGAAGCGCTAGCAAGGGCCATGAACACGCCATGACGCACGCCCCCTTCAGCGTAGAACATGAACATCCTGGCGCTGTATGGACAGGGCAATTCGCTCTGCTGTACCCAAGGGAATTTCACCCACCACGGTGATCATCATTTCGCCATCCGAAGACTTCAGGCGACGCGACACGGCTGCCGTGGGACCCAGCTGCACACGGGTATCACGCGCAGAGGCGCCATTGAGCGGTTCGAGAAACACAGAGAAATGCGCAAGGCCATCGGCGTACAGCAGGCTGGTCACATCAGCATTGCTGGCCGAAGATTTGCGCTGAGCGGTCTGCGCCAATTCGAAGCCGGCAGGTACCCAATTGGCCTGCCATGCGAGGGCATTGCCGGGGGCTGAACCGCTGCTCGCATGCAACACAGGCTTACAATTTGGCGTCGCCTTCAAGTCGGCAGGCGCAGGCGCTCCTGGCTGAAGCTGGGTGTACTGCAGACGTTCGAGCAGGCGCCCCTTGGCATCGATCAACAGGGACTTGAGCAACAATCCCGTGTGCGCATCCAGGTGCATTTCGAAGGCGTAGCGATCACGATCACGCGGCACCATGGTCACGACCACAGCGTCGCGCCCGGCGACTCTCGAAGCACCGGCCACACGCAATTGGTACCACGACATCAGCTTGAGCGGATCGAGGGTTGCGGCAGCGCTGCTGGACACCTTGCCACCCCCGGACACCGGGCTGCCCGTCATGCAGGTCAGCCGACCGTCGGTCTGCACCCGCTCGGAGGCGACGCCGTCGAGCTTGAGCACACGGTCGTGCACCGCGCCGTTACCGGCGCGGTGCCATATCTGGTAGGTAGAAAAGTCACCGTCGCGTTCGTAGACGAAGGTCCCCTGAAAATCCTGCGTACGCTCGGCTTGCGCCATTGCGTCCAGCCATTGAGCCGCATCGGGTGCGGCAATGGCCGGTGCGGCCAGGCCAAGTAGAATTGGCAGAAACAGGGCCGCACGCATGATCGGGATTAACGGTTTTCCATGCTCGCGGAGCGGGCGGATGGCAGGGCACTGTCAGAACCTTTGGCAGCGGCTTCTTGCGAATGCTGACGCAGGTAACCTGGCAGACGCTGGTCGTTCAGACCTTCTTCGCCTTTGAGCACACCGCTGGCCATCGGGCCTGGCGCATCGGAGCTGTCCGGTGTGTAACCGGCCAGCACGGCTGGACCTTGCACCATCGGGGTCGACGGGGCTTGCTGGGCTGGCTGCTGCTGAGCGAGCTCGGAGCCGGTGATGTCGTCCTGGTTGTACAGGCGAACACCGGCCAGCACGGCAACGGTCACCGATGCCGCAACGGCCAGACGACCGAGGCTACGCCACGGACCGCGAGCAGCCGGGGCTGGGGCGATGTCTTCGGCAATGGCTACCGACACCGCAGCCGACAGATCCAGACGCGGATCCAGAAGATCCTTGTGCATGACGGCACGAACGAGCTGGTAACGTGCCCAGGTGGCACGGACCTCGACATCGTCCAACGCGGTCAGTACCCGACGCAGTTCCAATTCGTCCGCTTCGTTATCCATCACTGCGGACAGCGATTCCTGCAGGGCTTCACGACTCATGGCGTTCCTCTCTTGGCTATCGCCGCTGTCTCAGGATTCCTGCAACAACGGCTGCAGGGCTTTGTCGATGGCTTCCCGGGCACGGAAAATCCGCGACCGCACGGTCCCCACCGGACACTGCATGACACTGGCAATGTCTTCGTAACTCAGACCATCGAACTCGCGCAGCGTCAGTGCCGTGCGCAGGTCTTCAGGCAGCTGCTGGATGGTTCGATGGACGGTGCCTTCGATCTCATCGCGCAGCAATGAACGTTCTGGAGACTCGAGGTCCTTGAGGCCATGATCGCCGTCATAGAACTCCGCATCTTCAGAACTTACGTCGCTGTCCGGTGGCCTGCGTCCGCGGGACACCAGATAGTTTTTCGCCGTGTTGATGGCGATACGGTACAGCCACGTATAGAACGCGCTGTCTCCGCGAAAGTTGCCCAATGCGCGGTAGGCCTTGATGAAAGCCTCCTGCGCCACGTCCTGGGCTTCATGGGTGTCGTGCACGAATCGCACGATCAACCCGAGAATCTTGTGCTGGTATTTCAGCACCAACAGATCGAAAGCTCGCCGATCACCGCGTTGTACACGCTCGACCAGCTGCTGATCCTCTTCCTGGGTTAGCATGAACACTCCTCATGGGTCCGGAAGGAGCGCTGCTCAGGCCATCGTTCAGGCTTGCAACCATAGACTCGGGCTATTCGCAAAAGTTCTCCCCTCCAGGCAAGTTTCCCGCAGGCCCGGATCAAGCCTGCACGGAAAGCGCAGCTCGAACGTGCCGAGCTGCGCCGATAATCTTTTCACCGATGACAGCACCCAGACCTAGCCAGTGCGCTCGTTGTTCGGCGTTGTTTCCTTCTTACGGGCAACCTTCTATTGATTGCAGGGGTTCTAGGAAAGTTCCCACAAATACGAAGGTGAAGCCCTACACACAAAGGCCATGAATTCCTGGCACTGAAGTGCTTCAGCACCGACTACCTGCCCAAAGTGCCTGCCGCCATAGCGCAAGCCTTGATGTGGCTGCTATAAATGCCGCGCCATACCGGTGGGAAACGATTCCCTCGTGTGTCGAAGGTGCCGCTATTGTGCCGCTACCCCCTTGGATATACCAGCGGGATGTGCACAACGGGCGCGAACGGCGCGGTGGATGGCGACTCACGCGACATTACTTTCGGCATGCGGATGACCTTCGAATGGGTAAGCAACGGCAAAACGATGTTCTTGTAATCGGTAGCGGAGCCGCGGGCTTGAGCCTTGCGCTGGCGTTGCCCGCCACGCTGCGCATCGCGGTCATCAGCAAGGGCGGGCTCGGCGACGGCTCCACACCGTGGGCCCAAGGCGGGGTCGCCGCCGTGCTTGCAGACTCCGACAGCGTGGAAGCTCACGTGCAGGACACCCTCGATGCCGGTGCCGGCCTGTGCAATGAAGAAGCGGTGCGCTTCACGGTGCAGCACAGTCGCGCAGCGATTGAGTGGCTGGTCGAGATGGGCGTGCCGTTCACCCGCGAGGATGATTCGGATCCGGAACATACCGGCTTCCCCTTTCACCTCACGCGTGAAGGAGGCCATAGCCAGCGCCGCATCATCCATGCGGCCGATGCCACCGGCGCGGCTCTGTTCGACACCTTGCTGGCCCAGGCGCGTCTGCGTCCGAACATCGAGTTGCTGGAACAGTGCGCCGCGGTCGACCTGATCACCGAACGGCGCCTGGGCCGCACGGAGGATCGCTGCCTGGGCGCCTATGTGCTGGATCACCGCAGCGGTGAAGTGGACACCCATGGGGCGCGCTTCACCGTCTTGGCCACCGGCGGCGCTGCCAAGGTCTACCTCTATACCAGCAACCCCGACGGCGCCTGCGGCGATGGCATTGCCATGGCCTGGCGCGCAGGCTGTCGCGTGGCCAATCTGGAATTCAACCAGTTCCACCCCACCTGCCTGTACCACCCCCAGGCCAAGAGTTTCCTGATCACCGAGGCGCTGCGCGGTGAAGGCGCCCTGCTCACGCTGGCCAATGGCGAACGCTTCATGCCGCGGTTCGATTCGCGCGCAGAGCTGGCACCACGCGATATCGTCGCACGTGCCATTGACCACGAGATGAAACGCACGGGCGCCGAATGCGTGTACCTGGACATCAGCCACAAGCCGGCGGACTTCGTGCGCAGTCACTTCCCGACGGTGCACCAGCGTTGCCTGGCATTCGGCATCGATATCACCTGCCAGCGCATTCCCGTGGTGCCCGCAGCGCACTACACCTGCGGCGGCGTGCTGGTCGATGAGCATGGCTGCACCGACGTCCCCCGCCTGTACGCCATTGGCGAGACCAGCTCCACTGGCCTGCACGGCGCCAATCGCATGGCCAGCAACTCGTTGCTCGAGTGCATCGTCTATGCGCGTTCGGCTGCCGAGCACATCGTCGCGCAACTGGACCAGACCCAAGCGCCCGGGCCGTTGCCGCAGTGGGACGCGAGCCAGGTGACCGATTCGGACGAAGACGTGATCATCGCGCACAACTGGGACGAGTTGCGTCGCTTCATGTGGGACTACGTGGGCATCGTGCGCACCACCAAACGCTTGCAGCGCGCCCAGCATCGAGTGCGCCTGCTGCTCGACGAGATCGACGAGTTCTACAGCAACTACAAGGTCAGCCGCGACCTGATCGAACTGCGCAATCTGGCACAGGTGGCCGAGCTGATGATCACGTCGGCCATGCAGCGCAAGGAAAGCCGCGGCCTGCATTACACGCTGGACTATCCGGACCTGCTGCCGCAGGCGCAGGACACTATCCTGCAGCCGCCCACCTTCGTCGGCTGAATTTGAGGCGCAGGCGCATGCGCCGGTGGGTGTCTGCGTCCAGGCCGTCGGGCAGCACACAGGCGCTGCGCACGCGACGCTGGCCGGCCAGGCGAAAGCGCAGAATGACCACCTGCGGCAGCGCCATGCTGTCCGGACGCAGTTGCACCGCCTGCCAGCCATCGGCCTCGGTCCACACCGACCAGCCACTGCGATCGCGACGCAAACCGGTGACGGCCTGGGGATGGGCGAGTAACACCTCTCGCGGCAGCACATAAAGCCCATGCGCAATGCACAGCACCCCGGCCGCAAGGTGCACGAGCACCGGCGCCTCCATCAAGCCGTTCGCCAGCCAGGCGGCGGCCTGCGCCAGTGCGTAGAGCGCCAGCAGCCGTCGTGAAGGCTGCCAGTGGCATTCGAAGCGGTTACTTGGGCTGGACACGGTCCAGGATCATCCGGACCATGCGCTGCAGCTCGGGGTCCTGCGACTCGTTGCGCTCCATGAACCAGCCGAACATGTCCTGATCTTCACATTCGAGCAGGCGCACATAGAGGTCGCGATCCACCTGATTCAAGTGGGGATAGACTTCCTTGACGAAAGGCACCAGCAACACGTCCAGCTCCAGCATGCCGCGGCGGCTGTGCCAGTAAAGCCGGTTGAGTTCAACGTTTTCGACCATGGGGGGCTCCTTGAATAGGCGCGCAGTATACAGAGGCGCCGATGGGGTGTCAGGGCGGCAGGGATAGCATTCCCCCGGTGCGGGGCTCTATGATGATGTCCATTCTTTTCAACTCAGCGATAACCCATGTCCGATACCGCTATGTTCTGCACCCTGGCCCACGAGGGCGTCCTGGCCGTTCGCGGCTCGGACGCCAGCAAGTTTCTGCAGGGCCAGCTGACCTGCAATCTCAACTACCTGGACGAGCACACTGCCAGCCTCGGTGCACGCTGCACCCAGAAAGGCCGCATGCAGTCCAGCTTCCGCATCCTGTTGCAAGGCGATGGCTGCGTGCTGGCCATGGCCCGCGGCCTGGTCGAAGCGCAGTTGGCCGACCTGAAAAAGTACGCCGTGTTCTCCAAGTCCAAATTGACAGACGAAAGTGATGCCTGGGTGCGTTTCGGCGTACAGCATGGCGATGGCGCGCTGACTGCTCTGGGCCTGCAACTGCCCCTGGAAACCGACGCGGTGGTGCGCCATGGCGCGCTGATCGCGGTACGGGTATCCCCCGCCCGAGCCGAGCTGTGGGCGCCTGCCGAGCAAGCGGAAAATCTGGCCGCGCGGCTGGGTGAACAATTGGCTCAGGGCTCGCTCGACGAGTGGCTGCTGGGGCAGATCCGCGCCGGTATCGGTCAAGTAGTGGAACCGACCCGCGAGCTGTTCATCCCGCAGATGCTCAACCTGCAGGCCGTGGGCGGCGTGAGCTTCAAGAAGGGTTGCTACACCGGCCAGGAAATCGTCGCGCGCATGCAGTACCTGGGCAAGCTCAAGCGCCGCCTTTACCACGTTCGACTGGCCGGCTCGACACGACCGGAGCCAGGTACCGGGTTGTTCTCGCCGGTGCACGGCAGCGCCATCGGCGAGATCGCCCTGGCCGCACCGACGAGCGATGGCTACGAGGCCCTGGCGGTCCTTCAGGACAACGCCGTCGAAGATGGTCGCATCCACCTGGGTAGCCTGGAAGGTCCGGCGCTGGAACTTCTCACCCTGCCCTATACACTTGATCGAGACCGAGAAATCCAGCGCTAGCAGCGTCCTGCCCAGCGCTAGCAGCGCCCTGCAAAGGGCCTGCGCACTCTACCACCGCGATGCCGAGGCGCCGAATGAACCAGCTGGCCGATACAGTACAACGCGACTTGCTGGCCGCCATCGAGCGAGACGACCTGGTTTTGCCGACCATGCCGGAAGTGGCCATCAAAATCCGCGAAGCGGCGGAGGACGACAACGTCAGCGTCAATCGCCTCAGCCAGGTCATCGGTCAGGACGCGGCGCTCTCGGCGCGTCTGCTTAAGGTGGTCAACAGCCCGCTGCTGCGGGCCAGCTTCGAAGTGACCGACGTGCGCACGGCGATCAATCGCCTGGGTGTCAACTACAGCAGCAACCTGGCCATCGGTCTGGTGATCGAGCAGATTTTCCATGCCCGCGCCCCTGCCGTGCAGAGCCGCATGCGTGAGGCCTGGCGAACCAGCCTGGAGGTTGCGGGCATGTGCACCGAACTGGCGCGGCGTTTCACTTCGCTCAAGCCCGACCGCGCCGCCCTGGCCGGCCTGGTGCACCAGATCGGCGTACTGCCGATTCTGACCTACGCTCAGGAGCGCAACGAACTGCTCTCTGACCCGGTTTGCCTCAGCCATGTGATCGAGCACATTCACCCTCGGATTGGCGACCGTATCCTGCGCAAATGGGATTTCCCGGCGATGCTGGCGAAGGTCCCCGGCCAGTTTCTCGATCTGAACCGGGACAACACCGAAACCGATTACGGCGACCTGGTGATGATCGCCACCCTGCTGCGCCTGCCGCACAACACCGGCCTACCGACCCTGGTCGAACACCCGGCGTATCAACGCCTGGAGATCAAGCAGAGCCCGGTGCTGCTGGCCAGTGACTTGATGCACGCACAGACGCTGCTCAGCTAGAGCGGAAAGTCGACACGCACTTTCAAACCGCCTCGGGCGCCATCGTGCAGGCTGATCCGCGCCATGTGGGCGCGACAGATCTCGCCGACGATCGCCAGGCCCAGCCCGGTACCGGCGCTGTGCGGGTTGCGCCGATAGAAACGCTCGAACACGCGATCGCGTTCATCTGCCGGAATACCCGGCCCGTCGTCCTCCACTTCGAGGATGCCGGGGGCCAGCACACGCAGGATGACGTTGCCGCCAGCCGGGGTATGGGCCAGGGCGTTGTCCACCAGGTTGCTGAGCAATTCGTTGAGCAACGTCGGCTCGCCGCGCAGCCAGATCGGCTGGTCGGCCTCCAGTGCCAAGGCTACCCCCCGGCCATGGGCCAAAGGCGCCATGGCCATGCCCAGTTCGCGCGCCAGCTGGCTCAGGTCCAGACGCTGGGCGCCGCCTTCGGCAATGGCCCGGGCGCCGTTCTCGACCCTGGCCAGGGACAGCAACTGGTTGGCCAGGTGGGTCAGCTTGTCGGTGCCCTGCACCGCTTCCTGCAACGTGGTCCGCCAGACCTCCGGCTGCTCGGCACGCAAGCCTAGCTCGACGCGTGCCTTGAGCGCGGCCAGCGGCGTGCGCAACTCATGGGCGGCATCGGCGATGAACTGCGCTTGCCGCTCGAACTGAACGCGCAGGCGTTCGGTGAAATGGTTGAGCGCCTGCACCAGCGGCCACAGCTCGCGCTGCACTTCCACCAATGGCAAGGGCCGCAGGTCATCGGGCTGACGGTCCTCGACTTCGTCGCGCAGGCGCTCCAATGGCCGCAACGCTGCGCTGACCGTGATCCACACCAGCAGCAACGCGCCGATGCCCAGCATGCCCAGACGCAACAGGGTGTCGGCCATCAGGCTGCGAGCCATGGAGACACGCGCCTCTTCGGTCTCGGCCACGCGAATTTCCGCCATGCCGATCATGTTTGGCTCGCTGACGGCCTTGAGCAGGCTGACCACGCGCACGTCCTGGCCCAGGTAGCGACCGCTGTAGAAGGTGGCCAGGGCCGGATAATCGTCCGTGCGTGGCGTGCCCTTGGGCGGCGCCGGCAGGTTTTCGTAGCCGGAGATCAGTTTGTTGTCGATGTCGTTGACCTGGTAATAGATACGTCCGGCGCTGTCGTAGGCGAAGGTATCCAGCGCCACGTAGGGCACGTCCGCGCTGAGTGTGCCATCGCGCTGGGACAGCCCGGCGGCGATGGTACGCGCCGACGCCAGCAGGGTCCGGTCATAGGCCGTGTCGGCCGCTTCACGCCCGTTCCAGTAGGCACTCAGGCCGCTGGCCAGCATGAGGAAGACCAGCAGCATCGCAAGGTTCCACAGCAACCGCCAACGCAGGCTGCTGACCTCACGCATCGCGGCTTTCCAACAGATAGCCCAGACCCCGGAAGGTGACGATGGCGATCGGCTGCTTGTCGAGTTTCTTGCGCAGGCGGTGCACGTAGATCTCGATGGCGTCGGCACTGGCCTCTTCGTCCAGGCCGAACACCTGGGCCGCCAACTGCTCCTTGCTCATCACCCGCCCTGGCCGGGCGATCAGCGCTTCGAGCACCGCCTGCTCGCGGGAGGTGAGGGTCAGCAACTCCTTGCCCAGGGTGAAGCGGCGCGTGTCCAGGTCGTAGGCCAGCGGACCGCAGCGCTGCTGCCGCTCTCCTCCAAGCACGGTGCGCCGCAGCAGCGCCTTGACCCGGGCTTCGAGTTCGGTGAGCTCGAAAGGCTTGGCCAGGTAGTCGTCGGCGCCCAGGTTCAGACCATGGACGCGATCCTTGACGTCGCTGCGCGCGGTGAGCATCAAGACCGGCAGGTTCTTGCCCCGCGCCCGCAGGCGCGCCAGCACCTCGAAACCATCGAGCCTGGGCAGGCCGACATCCAATATGGCGGCAGCGTATTCTTCGCTGGCCAGGGCCAGGTCCGCAGCCACGCCGTCGTGCAGCACATCGACGGTCAGGCCGGTGGCCTTGAGCGCCTGGGCAACACTTTCGGCCAACTGCAGGTGATCTTCTACAAGCAGGACACGCATCGGTATTCCTCACGGCCAATCTTTTTCAGGTCGAGATGATGTCGCCGCAGTACGATGTTGGCTGCCACCGAAACCTTGCGCGAACGACTCATCAAGCGCTTTATGGGCCCGAGTTTACAGGGCCGCGCCGCGCTGTGAAGCAGTCTTGGCAGATTGGCAGCCACTGAAAGCTTGGTGAAAGGTTCGCAACATATGGTTTCAGCAAGGCGGGTACTCAGAGACCTGCCACGCAAACGTCACCGTACGTTTTCGATAACAAGAACAACAATGGAGAAACACCCATGATCCGCGCCATGCGTCCGCTTGCCCTGGCTGTCAGCTGCCTGTTCATCAGTGCCCCGCTGCTCGCCCAGGAAGAACCCAAACGTCCTGAATGCATTGCCCCAGCCTCGCCTGGCGGTGGCTTCGATTTGACCTGCAAACTCGCTCAAAGCGCGCTGGTCAACGAGAAACTACTGTCCAAGCCCATGCGTGTGACCTACATGCCTGGCGGCGTCGGTGCCGTGGCCTACAACGCCGTGGTGGCCCAGCGTCCGGCCGATGCGGGAACCCTGGTGGCCTGGTCCAGCGGCTCGTTGCTGAACCTGGCTCAAGGCAAGTTCGGTCGTTTCGACGAAAGCGCCGTGCGCTGGCTGGCGGCGGTCGGTACCAGCTATGGTGCCATCGCGGTCAAGAACGACTCGCCTTACAAGACCCTGGATGACCTGGTCAAGGCGCTCAAGGCCGACCCGAGCAAGGTGGTGATCGGCTCCGGCGGCACCGTCGGCAGCCAGGACTGGATGCAGACCGCGCTGATCGCCAAGGCCGCCGGGATCAACCCGCGCGACCTGCGCTACGTGGCCCTGGAAGGTGGCGGCGAAATCGCCACGGCCCTGCTCGGCGGCCACATCCAGGTCGGCAGCACCGACATCTCCGACTCCATGCCGCACATCCTCAGCGGCGACATGCGGCTGCTCGCGGTGTTCTCCGACAAGCGTCTGGACGAGCCGGAAATGAAGGACATCCCGACCGCCAAGGAACAGGGCTACGACATTGTCTGGCCGGTGGTGCGCGGCTTCTACCTCGGGCCGAAAGTGACCGACGCGGAATACGACTGGTGGAAAGCGGCGTTCGACAAGCTGCTGGCATCCGAAGAGTTCGCCAAGCTGCGTGACCAGCGCGAGCTGTTCCCGTTCGCCATGACCGGGCCGGAGCTGGATACCTACGTGAAGAAACAGGTGGCCGAGTACAAGACCCTGGCCAAGGAATTCGGGCTGGTTCAGTAATCGGGCTGGGCCTTGTGATGCCTCTTCGCGGGCAGAGACCCGCTCCCACAGGTCTGCACATTCTGAACCCTTGTGGGAGCGGGGCGGGCGGCGAGCCCTCTGCCCGCGAATGGCTTTCCCCCGCCCCCCACCACCTTCACTCTTCACGAAGGAACATGACCATGATCATGATCGTTCAACGGCTTTTCGCCCTGCTGTTGCTGCTCGTCTGTGCCGGTCTGGCGCTGATGGCCTGGCCGTATCAGGCGCCCTTTTCCTATGAGCCGGTCGGCCCACGTGCCTACCCGCTGCTGATGCTCGGCCTGATGAGCCTGGCGCTGCTCTACCTGGTGTTTCGTCCTACCCCGATCGTGCACAGCGAGGAAGAGCCGCCGCTGGATCGCCCGACCTTGAAGAAGATCGCCATGTGCATCGGCCTGCTGCTGGTGTTCGCCGGGCTGTTCGAGCCGCTGGGCTTCATTCTCAGTAGCGTGCTGATCGGCATCCCGATGGCCCTGCTGTATGGCGGCCGTGCGGTGCCCAGCGTGATCATCATCACCTTGATGAGCATCGGCCTGTACGTGCTTTTCGACAAAGTCATGGACGTGCCGCTGCCCCTGGGTCTGCTCAGCGTTCTGGAGAACTGACATGGATACTCTTGGCTACCTGGGTCAGGGCTTCGGCGTTGCACTGACCCCTTACAACCTCGTCACCGCCCTGTCGGGCACCCTGATCGGCACCGTGGTCGGCCTGCTGCCGGGCCTGGGGCCGATCAACGGCGTGGCCCTGCTGATCCCGATCGCCTTCGCCCTGGGCCTGCCGCCGGAATCGGCGCTGATCCTGCTGGCGGCGGTGTACCTGGGCTGCGAATACGGCGGCCGCATCAGTTCGATCCTGCTCAACATTCCCGGCGAAGCCTCGACCGTGATGACCACCCTGGACGGCTACCCGATGGCCCGTCAGGGCCTGGCCGGCGTGGCGCTCTCGCTGTCCGCCTGGAGCTCGTTCATCGGTGCGTTCATCGCCACCTGCGGCATGGTCATGTTTGCTCCGATCCTGGCCAAATGGGCCATCGCCTTCGGCCCGGCGGAGTATTTCGTGCTGATGGTGTTCGCCATCGTCTGCCTGGGCGGCATGGCCGGTGACCGGCCGCTGAAGACGTTCATCGCGGCGTTGATCGGCCTGTTCCTGTCCAGTGTCGGTATCGACGCCAACAGCGGTGTGTACCGCTTCACCGGCGACAACATCCACCTGGCCGACGGCATTCAGTTCGTCGTGCTGGTGCTGGGCCTGTTCTCGATCAGCGAGATCCTCCTGCTGCTGGAAAAGACTCACCATGGCAGCGTGGCCGTCACCGCCACCGGGCGCATGATGTTCAACCTCAAGGAGGCCGCTTCGGTGTTCTGGGTGAACATCCGCTGCGGCGTGCTGGGCTTCATCATGGGCGTACTGCCCGGTGCCGGTGCGACCCTGGCCAGCGCCGTGGCCTACACCACCGAGAAACGCCTGGCCGGTGCCAACGGCAAGTTCGGCCAAGGTGACAAGCGCGGCCTGGCCGCCCCGGAAACCGCCATCGGCGCCACCGCCTGTGGCGCGCTGGTGCCGATGCTGACCCTGGGCGTGCCAGGTTCGGGCACCACCGCGGTGATGATCGGCGCCCTGTCGCTGTACAACATCACGCCCGGCCCACTGTTGTTCCAACAGCAGCCGGACATCGTCTGGGGCCTGATCGCTTCGCTGTTCATCGCCAACATCATGCTGGTGATCCTGAACATCCCGATGATCCGCATCTTCACCAAGATCCTCGCCGTGCCAAACTGGGCACTGGTGCCGGTGATCGCCATCATCACCGGGATCGGCGTCTATGCCGTGCACGCGACGACCTTCGACCTGTTCCTGATGATCGGCATCGGCATCTTCGGCTACATCCTTCGCAAGCTGGACTTCCCGCTGTCGCCGGTCCTGCTCGGGTTCATCCTGGGTGGTCTGATGGAGCAGAACCTGCGCCGTGCGCTGTCGATCTCCAACGGTGAGCTGCAGATTCTCTGGGGCAGCCCGATCACCGCCGGTGTCTGGGTCCTGACCGTTCTGATGCTGCTGTTGCCCGTGGTTCGCATCTGGCGCAAACGTGCCGCCCTGCGTCGTGCCGCTGCCGATGTTTGATCGGTTTCTGCACAGCTGGTGGGGTACACCCTTCGTCGGTCTGGCTGGCGGTTACCTCGCCAGCCTGATCGGTTGGCCACTGCCTTGGATGATCGGCTCGTTGCTGGCGATCATCCTGGTGCGCTGCCTGACACCCTGGCAACTGGCGGAAATACCCAACGGCCGCAAGCTCGGCCAATGGATCGTCGGCATAGGGATTGGCCTGCACTTCACCCCGTTGGTGATGGAACAGGTAGCGGGCCATTTCGGCCCGATTTTTTTTGGTGCGCTGATCACCAGCGTGTCCAGTGCCGTAGGCGTGTGGCTGATGCTGCGCACCGGTGAAGACCGGCCTACGGCTTTCTTTTCGAGCATGCCGGGCGGGTCCGGCGAGATGGTCAACCTGGGCGCGCGCAACGGCGCCGACCTCAGCCGCGTCGCGGCCGGGCAAAGCCTGCGGGTACTGGCGGTGGTGCTGTGCGTGCCGGCGCTGTTCAAGTTCCTGCTCGGCGAAGGCACGCCGATCAGCCACGAGGGCGCCGTCGACTGGGCCTGGCTGGCGCTGATTTTCCCGCTCGCAGGCCTTGCCGCCTGGATCTGGCAACGCCTGGACCAGCCCAACCCTTGGCTGTTCGGCCCCCTGCTGGTGAGTGCCGCCATGAGCGTGAGTTTCGACTTGCACATCGGCCTGCCCGACGGCGGCAGCCAGATCGGCCAGTGGCTGATCGGCAGCGGCCTGGGCTGCCACTTCAACCGAGCGTTCTTCCGTCGAGCACCATCGTTCCTGGCTCGCACGCTGGTCAGCACCGCCCTGACCATGGCCATCGCCGCGGGCTGCGCGCTGGCCTTGAGCGCCCTGACCCATCTGGACCTGCGCTCGCTGACGTTGGGCATGATGCCCGGCGGCATCGCCGAGATGAGCCTGACCGCCGAGGTGCTGCAACTGTCGGTCCCGCTGGTGACGGCGATGCAGGTGATGCGCCTGCTGTTCGTGCTGTTTCTGGCTGAGCCGCTGTTTCGCCAGTGGCAGAAACGTCGACCAGTGTCCTAGGGCAGGCGCCAGTCGATGGGGGTCAGGCCGTTCTGCTCCAGGAACTTGTTGGCGCGGCTGAAATGGCCGTTGCCGATGAAGCCCTTGTGCGCCGACAACGGCGACGGATGCACGGACGTCAGGACCAGGTGCTTGCTGTTGTCGATCAGCTTCTGCTTGCTCTGCGCATGGGCGCCCCAGAGCATGAAGACCACGCTGGACTGATGCTCGCTGACCACTTCGATGATGCGGTCGGTGAACGGCTGCCAGCCTTTCTTGGCGTGGGAGGCGGCATTCGCCCGCTCCACCGTCATGGTGGTGTTGAGCAGCAAGACACCCTGCTCCGCCCAGCTTTGCAGATAGCCGTGCTTGGGAATGTCGATGTTCAGGTCGCGCTTGAGCTCTTTGTAGATGTTCACCAGCGACGGCGGCGTGGGAATGCCCGGCTGCACCGAAAAGCACAGGCCATGGGCCTGGCCCGGACCGTGATAGGGATCCTGACCGAGGATGACGACTTTCACCTGATCCAGCGGCGTGGTGTTCAGCGCGTTGAAAATCATCGGCCCGGGCGGATAGATCTCTTTGCCCTGCGCATGTTCTTCACGCAGGAATTCGCGCAACTGCGCCATGCAGGGCTTGTCGAATTCCTCACGCAGTGCAGCTTTCCAGCTAGGCTCGAGTTTGATGCGGTCGTCTGTACTCATTTATCACCAGAAATCAGTAGGCAGCAGAAATCAGTGGGCGGACGGTAGGAAAGCGAACCCGGAAAGTCAAATCCAGACACAATCGCGCACTGCAACCCTACGTTGGCCATTTGCGGTCTTCGTCCCCCCGCCACCGCCCTTTCGATGCGAGGTCAGGATGGATTTGAATTTCGAAGAACTCAGCGCCGGCAATGGCGCACGTATCGGCGTCGTCTCCCTGAATGCGGAGAAGACGCTCAATGCTCTGACCTTGCCGATGCTCGAAGCGCTCGCGGGAAAATTCGATGCCTGGGCGCAGGACGATCGCGTGGTGTGCGTCGTGCTGCGCGGTGAGGGCGAAAAAGCCTTCTGCGCCGGTGGCGATGTGCGCAGCCTGGTGCAGGCCTGCCGTGCACACCCTGGCGAAGTGCCTGACCTGGCCGCGCGCTTCTTCGCTGCCGAATACCGCTTCGACTACCGCCTGCACACCTACCCCAAACCGGTGATCTGCTGGGGCCACGGCTATGTACTGGGCGGCGGGATGGGCCTGCTGCAAGCCTCGAGCATCCGCATCGTCACGCCCAGCAGCCGCCTGGCCATGCCGGAGATCACCATCGGCCTGTACCCGGACGTCGGTGCCAGCACGTTCCTGTCACGCATGCCGGGCAAGCTCGGCCTGTTCCTGGGCCTGACCGGCGCGCAGATCAACGCGCGCGACGCTCTGGACCTGGACCTGGCCGACCGCTGCCTGCGCGATGACCAATACGAAGACTTGCTCGACGGCCTGCTGCAACTCAACTGGCAGGAGCAGACCGCCATGCAGTTGAACAGCCTGCTCAAGGCCCTCGAACACGATGCGCGCGACACCGTGCCCGCCGCGCAATGGCTACCGCTCCGTGCGGCCATTGACGCGCAATTGGATGTCAGCGACGCGCCAGCGGCCTGGCACGCGCTGGTGCAACGGCAGCAGCACGACGACCCACTGCTGGCCAAGGCCGCCGGTAACCTGGCCAAAGGCTGCCCACTGACGGCCCATCTGATCTGGGCCCAGTTGGCCCGCGCTCGGCACTTGTCGCTGGCCCAGGTGTTCCAGATGGAATACAGCCTGAGCCTGAACTGCTGCCGCCACCCCGAATTCAGCGAAGGCGTGCGCGCTCGTTTGATCGACAAGGACAACCAACCGCACTGGCACTGGCCTGACGTCGACCATGTGCCACAGGCGGTGGTCGAGGCGCATTTCGGCAAGGCCTGGGAGGGCCGTCATCCATTGGCGGACCTGTGCGACTACTGAAGGCGATCTGCCCGTAACAACGAAAAACGGCGCCCCTGAGGGCGCCGTTGCAGGCTAGTGCCGACCGCCGCGGCCGGGGCCCCGACCAGGACCCCGGTCCGGACCTCGACCGCGGTTCCAATCCTGACCGTAATGGCGCGGCGGACCGTCACGCCACCTGGCATCGGGACCGCGGCCTGGCCCGAATCCAGGCCGGTAGTTCGGTGGCGGTGGACCGAAGTAGCGCGGGGGCGGTACCGCGTAGTAACGAGGCGCGGAGTAGTAACGCGGTCCTTCGTAGTACCGTGGCGCCGGCGTCACGTAATAACCGCTGCTGTAGGGCTGGCTGTACGGGTAGTAGCCAGCACGCGGCGCGCTGTCCACGGAGTAGACTTCGGTGCGGTAGTAACCTCCCCCTCCATAGGGCACACAGGCACTTGTCGACAAGGCCAATACCACGATCAAAAGAGCTCTAAGGGACATAAGCGGCCTCCTGGACCGCGAGAGGGATCGAACCAGCACGACTGGTCGGTACCCGGAACAACGGTTCTGGGCATAACTAAGACACCCGGAAAGATGCTGCATTTCACTCGGCAATAAATTGATACAAAGCCTCATCCAAGGGTGCCCGCCGGCGTCATTCGCCGCCGTGTCCCATGCTGCCGTAGAATGCGGGCACTCATCGCTGCATGGATCTCCCATGACCAACCCCGCTTCACTCGCCAGCCAGCTCTGCCCAGCCTGCGGAAGCCGCAACGACTGCACCCTGGCCGATGCAAAGACCGCCGCCCAGTCCTGCTGGTGCTACTCGGTGAGCATCGACCCCGCGGTACTGCAGGCCTTGCCCGAGCACCTGCGCAACGCCGCCTGCCTGTGCCCCCGCTGCGCTCAAGTGAGTGAGCAACTGTCGGCATCGAGGGCGTAACGCCGCCATGCGCCTGGACCGATTTCTTTCCAATCTCGAACGTTTCAACCGAAAACAGGTGCGCCTGGCCCTGATCGCAGGGCGCGTCCAGGTCGACGGCCGCGTGGTACGCGACCCGATGCACGCCGTCACCGAATTCAGCGAAGTCCGATTCGACCAGGAGCTGCTGCAAGCCGGCCATCCCGCCCGCTACCTGATGCTGCACAAACCACCCGGCTGCGTCAGCGCCACCCAGGACCCGCAGCACCGCACCGTCCTCGACCTGATCGAAGTGCCGGACAAGGATCAACTGCACATTGCCGGTCGACTGGATTTCAACACCACCGGGCTGATGATCCTGACCAACGACGGGCAATGGTCACGCCGCCTCACTCAACCGACCACCAAGCTGCCCAAGGTCTACCGGGTTGAAACCGAGCAGGTCATCGAACCCCATTACGTCGAGACCTTCGCGCAAGGTATTTACTTCGCCTTCGAAGACCTCACCACCCTCCCCGCCCACCTCGACATCCTCGGCCCGCGCATGGCGCGCCTGAGCATCGTCGAAGGGCGCTACCATCAGGTGAAGCGGATGTTCGGGCACTTCCAGAACAAGGTGGTCAAACTGCACCGCGAATGCATGGGCGAACTGGTGCTGGACGAAAGCCTGCAACCCGGCCAATACCGCAGCCTGAGCGCGGAGGAAATCGGTCTGGTTTAAGGGGGATCGAGCAGAGAAACGAAAATTAGCGCTTCAAATTGCAGGGCGCTTCTGGTACAAAGTCAGCCGCCCGGAGCAGGTATCGAAAGACGCATCGCACCGAGGTGGCCAAGCTGGCAATCGGGTTCGCAATGAACGGCCGGCGGCACGGAAACAAGGCGTCATGCGGGTATAGTTTAGTGGCAAAACGAAAGCTTCCCAAGCTTTAGTTGAGGGTTCGATTCCCTCTACCCGCTCCAGTTTTTCATGATCCTCCAAGCACTCCAACTCCCCTGCCACGCCTACTGGCGCCTACACCCCTAATCTGCTCGACCCGCAGGAACCGACAGCACTACTAAGTCTCCTACGCGCTCCCTCACCCTCAATCCGCCACTCACAAACAAAGCCTCAAAACACAAACCGATGCCCCATCTCCCCCTCCATCCACGTCAGAAACCGTCTGACCCTGGGAAAGGACGAGTGGGCTTTGGGAAACACCAAGTGGTGAGCGGCAACCGCGGCACTGAGCGCTTCAGGGGCCACTTCCACGAGTGCGCCCGACGCCAGGTATTTCTGTGCCAGCAGCGTGCTTTCCAGTGCGAACCCAAGGCCGTGGCTGGCAGCTTCCAATGTCATGTAGGAACGATCGAAGCTCAGCGCATAGGGATGTTCGGGGCGGGCCAGGCCGTGCTGGGCGAACCATTCGGGCCATTTGAGCAGCGTTGCTTCCGAGAGGATCAACTCCTTGTTCAGCAAGTCACCGGCGCTGGCGACTGGGCGTTTTGCCAATAACTGTGGAGAGGCCAGCACTGCAAAGGCTTCGTTGCGCACCGTTCGCACTTCGTAGCTGGGCCAGTTGGGCAGACCGTGGCGTATGTCGACGTCGATCTTGTCCCGGCTGAAGTGCAGTGACTCGTAGGAACACGACAGGTTGATCTGGATATCGGGATGACTCACGCGGAATGCTTCCAGGCGCGGCATCAACCAAAGCAGGCCGAAGCTTGGCGACGAATGCAGTCGCAGGCAGTCGAGGCTCACGTCACTGGCGGCTCTTTCGGTCGCCACTTCGAGGCTGTGCAGCAAGCCGGAAATGTCTTTCAGGTACTGCTCGCCCACCGGGGTGAGGGTGACGCCACGGGCGGCGCGCACGAACAGCTGGCGGCCGATCATCGCTTCCAGATTCGCCAACTGATGGCTCACGGCTGAGGGTGTCAGGTTCAATACTTCGGCTGCCCTGGCGAGATTGCCAAAGCGGGCCGTCTGCTCGAAGGCTTGAATGGCCCTCAGCGGTGGCAGGTCCCGGGGCGCACTGTCGTGGAGGCGCATAAGTACTCGGCTCTTGTTGTTGGGATGTTATGGGCGAGTCTCATTCAAGCATTCCGTGGGTCTGCTGACGAGAGGTGAATTTTTCTCAGCCAGCAGTGAGGTTTGCCATATTGCTGCCAGTGCGTGGGCGGAACACCCTGAGTCATCGATTCCCGAATCGAATCATAAAAACAATGACAGGAATTTCCCCATGCTTCTTCAAGGCAAAGTCGCAATCATCACCGGTGCTGCATCCGAACGCGGAATTGGTCGGGCCACCGCCATCACCTTCGCCCAGCAGGGTGCCCATGTCGTCATAGTGGATCTGGATGAGTCTGCCGCGCGCGACGCCGCTTCGGCGTTGGGTGAAGGCCATCTGGGTCTGGCCGCCAACGTCGCGGACGAACACCAGGTCAAACAGGCCGTGGACAAGGTCATCGCGCAGTTTGGTCGAATAGACATTCTGGTCAACAACGCCGGCATCACCCAGCCGATCAAGACCCTCGATATCCGCCCTTCCGACTACGACAAGGTGCTGGATGTCAGCCTGCGCGGCACCTTGCTCATGTCGCAGGCCGTCATTCCGGTCATGAAAAGCCAGGCTTGCGGCAGCATCGTCTGCATGTCGTCGGTATCGGCTCAACGTGGCGGCGGCATCTTCGGCGGGCCACACTACAGCGCCGCCAAGGCGGGGGTACTGGGCCTTGGCAAGGCGATGGCCAGGGAACTGGGCCCGGACAATATCCGTGTCAACTCCATCGCTCCAGGCCTGATTCATACCGATATCACCGGAGGCCTGATGCAGGACGAGCGTCGCCACGCGATCATCGATGGCATTCCGCTGGGTCGTCTGGGCGCGGCTCAGGATGTCGCCAACGCTGCGCTGTTTCTGGCCAGCGATCTGTCTTCATACCTCACCGGCATCACGCTGGATGTCAATGGCGGCATGCTGATCCACTGAGGGCAGGTAACCGGGTCGACAATGACCCGTGGTGTTCTAGATCGATGGCACGCCAGGCCACAGCGCCTGGCCGTCTATAAAAACAAGAGATCGGACAATCATGATAACTTCCATGACGCTCGAAGCGGTTTCGACCGTGCGCTCGAATGCTTATCGCAAAACCGCCTGGCGACTGATGCCGTTCCTGATGCTGTGCTACCTGTGCGCGTATCTGGATCGCGTCAACGTGGGCTTCGCCAAACTGCAGATGATGAGCGACTTGTCGCTGAGTGAAACCGTGTACGGCCTCGGTGCCGGTATGTTCTTTCTCGGCTATTTCCTCTGCGAAGTTCCCAGCAATCTGATTCTGCACAAAGTGGGCGCGCGCAGATGGATCGCCCGCATCATGATCTCGTGGGGCATCATCTCCGCCCTCTTCGCCTTCGTGGAAACGGCGTGGCAATTCTATGTGCTGCGCTTCCTGCTGGGCATCGCCGAGGCCGGCCTGGCGCCGGGTTTGCTGCTCTATCTCACGTACTGGTTCCCCTCGTATCGCCGGGCCAGGATGACGGTGCTCTGGTTCATCGCGATTCCACTTTCGGGCATGATCGGCGGCCCTCTTTCCGGCCTGATCATGGCCAAATTCGCAGGGTTTCATGGCTGGGCCGGATGGCAGTGGATGTTCGTCATCGAGGCCATTCCGACGGTGATCGTCGGCCTGATGGTCCTGGCGTATCTCAAGGATGGCGTGCACCAGGCCACCTGGCTCACCGATGACGAAAAGGAGCTGGTGAACAAGGAACTGGCGGAAGACAACAGCCGTAAGGTCACTCACGGCTCGGTTCGCGATTTCCTGCGCGATCGTCGCCTGTGGATGCTGGCCTGCATCTACTTCTGTGTGGTGATGGGTCAATACGCGATCACCTTCTGGCTACCGACCTTGATTCGCAACGCCGGTGTTTCCGACCCGCTGCACATTGGCCTGGTCACCAGCCTGCCCTACATGTGCGCCATCGTGGCCATGTTGCTGATGGGCCGAAGTGGCGACAAGCATCGCGAACGTCGCTGGCATCTGATTGCGCCCATGATCGCGGGTGCCCTGGGCCTTACGTTGGCGGCCCTCTTCGGCGCGAACCTGGTCATTTCGGTCCTGAGTCTCTGCCTGGCGGCGGCCGGGGTTCTGTCTGCCTCTTCGCTGTTCTGGATGCTGCCGACCACGCTGCTGGGCGGAGTCTCAGCCGCTGCGGGAATTGCCGGCATCAACAGCTTCGCCAACCTCGCCGGCTTCTGCTCGCCCTACCTGATTGGCTGGATCACCACGACCACAGGGTCGAGCGCGATAGGGATGTACCTCATCACCGGCGTGCTGTGCATCGGTGCGTGCCTGGTACTGCGAATCCCCGCCGCTTCGGTCAATCGTTGAGTCAACGGAGTACGTGCAATGACTGCTATTTCATCCAAGGTTTCTGAAACATCACTGGCACAACGCGCCCTCAACATCCGTCGTCATGCGCTGCGCATGGGCCAGGTACAAGGCCAAGGCTACGTCGGTCAGGCATTGGGGGCGGCTGACTTGCTCGCTGTGGCCTACTTTCACGCGCTGAATTACGAGCCCCATGACCCCGAATGGGAACAGCGTGACCGCTTCTACCTCTCCATTGGCCACTACGCCATCGCGCTGTATGCGGCCCTGATCGAAGCTGACATCATCCCGCTGGACGAGCTCGAAACCTACGGCTCCGATGACAGCCGCCTGCCAATGTCGGGCATGGCGACCTACACCCCGGGGATGGAAATCACCGGCGGCTCGCTGGGCCAAGGTCTGGGCATCGCCGTGGGCGCGTGCCTGGGGCTCAAGCGCAAGGGTTCCGATTCGTTCGTCTACAACCTGCTGTCCGACGGTGAACTGAACGAAGGGTCGACCTGGGAAGCGGTGATGTCGGCCTCTCACTGGAAGCTCGATAATCTGATCGCCATCGTGGACGTCAACAACCAACAGGCCGATGGCCGCTCCAGCGAAGTGCTGGCCTTCGAACCCATCGTTGACCGTTGGCAGGCGTTTGGCTGGTTCACCCAGCGTGTGGATGGCAATGATCTGGACGCGCTGGTCAAGGCCTTCGATGCCGCGCGCAGTCATGGCGGCACGCAACCGCGGGTGATCATCTGCGATACCAGAATGGGTAGAGGCGTGCCGTTCCTGGAAACCCGGGAGAAGGCCCATTTCATTCGCGTGGATGAGCATGAATGGAACCTGGCCTTGAACCACCTCGAAGAAGGGGACACTGTATGAACGACTTCAAGAACGACACTGCCCAGGCGCCCGCGGCCGCCAAGAAGAAACTCACGACCTCGGCAATGATCGCCTCGATCGCTTCTGAAGGTCAGGCAACCCGGTCGGCACCTTTTGGCCACGCCCTGGCGGCCCTGGCTGCACAGCGGCCGGATATCGTTGGCCTGTCCGCCGATCTGGCCAAGTACACCGACCTGCATATCTTCGCCCAGGCACACCCCGATCGGTTCTACCAGATGGGCATGGCTGAACAGCTGTTGATGAGTGCCGCTGCAGGCATGGCGCGCGAAGGCTTTGTTCCCTTCGCCACGACCTATGCCGTGTTTGCCTCGCGCCGTGCCTATGATTTCATCTGCATGGCCATCGCCGAGGAGAATCTCAACGTCAAGATCGTCTGCGGGTTGCCGGGGCTGACGACCGGCTATGGCCCGAGCCATCAAGCCACCGATGATTTGGCCATCTTCCGCGCGATGCCGAATCTGATGATTGTCGACCCCTGCGATGCGCTCGAAATCGAGCAGGCCGTTCCTGCCATCGCCGCTCACAACGGGCCGGTGTACATGCGTCTGCTGCGCGGCAACGTTCCGCTGGTACTGGACGAATATGGCTACACCTTCGAGATTGGCAAAGCCAAGACCCTGCGCACGGGCAATGACGTGCTGATCATCTCGACCGGCTTGATGACCATGCGAGCCTTGGAGGCTGCCCAGGCACTTCAAGCCGATGGCATCGATGTCGCCGTACTGCACGTACCGACCATCAAGCCGCTGGACGAACAGACCATTCTGGCGGAAGCGCGAAAGCCAGGCAGGCTGGTAGTCTCGGCGGAGAACCACTCCATCATCGGTGGCCTGGGCGAAGCGGTGGCGACTGTCCTGCTGCGCAATGGCGTGACGCCCGCATTCCGGCAGATTGCCCTGCCCGACGCCTTTCTCGACGCCGGTGCATTGCCGACATTGCACGACCGTTACGGGATTTCCACGCAGGCGGTGTGCGCTCGGATCAAAGGCTGGCTGTGATGGCTTGATCGTCGGGGGCTGCGTGCCCCCGATTCAAGGAATGAACCGGCTGAAAGAGGCAGTTCCAATTCGTAGTGTTGAGGTCGAGGGGCCGCCCAGCCTCCCCTCCAGCTTCGCGCTGCACCTACTGCCCAAAATGCCCAAACCGCCCACTGAACCGCTTAGCGAGCGGATACGCCAAATCGCCGTGCTTGCTCGTTCCCAGCCCCAATTCCACCAGCACCTGCGCCAATTTGACTGCCGCCGCCACGCCATCGATCACCGGCAGGCCGACGCGTTCGCTGACCCGCGCAGGCAGGTCGGCCATGCCGCCACAACCCAGCACGATGGCGCCGGCGCCTTCCTGGTCGCGGGCCTGCAGAGCCTGCTCGGCGATGCGCTCGACCAATACCTCGTCGCCCAGGGTTTCAAGTTCCAGCACAGGGATGTCGACGCAGCGCACCGAGGTGCAGTGCTCGGTCATGCCGTAGTTGCGCAGCAGGTGCTCGGCGATGATGCGCGTACGGGTGAGCGTGGTGACCACGGCGAAGCGAGTGCACAGCAGGCTGGCGACATGAAAGGCGGCTTCGGCGATGCCGATCACCGGGCCGCGGGCCAGCTCGCGGGCGGCCAGCAGGCCGGGGTCGCCGAAGCAGGCGATGATGTGCGCGTCATAACCGGCGGCCACGCCCTTGCGCACTTCTTCCAGCACGCCGACCGCCGCGATGGCTTCGTCGAAATGGCCTTCGATCGATTCCGGGCCGTCCTGCGGGCAGCAGGCGATGATCTGCGTATCGCGACCGGCGACGGCACCGGCGGCGCGGCCGATACTGGCGGTCATGGACGAGCTGGTGTTGGGGTTGATGACCTGGATTTTCATGAAAGGCTCGGCAGCTGGATCAGCGTTTGAAGATGGATTTGAAGTCGGGCTCGGCCACGGGTTTGGCGTCCAGCTGGAGGCTGGCGCGAATGCTCGCCAGATGTCGGGCCATCCAGTTCGACGCGAGTGCGCCCTCTCCCCGTTCGAGCAGCTCGATCAGCTCGACGTGCTCTCCACAATCGCAACCGACGCTATGGCGCGAACCGTACACCGCGATGATCAGCGACGAACGCGTGGTCAACTGGGCGATCTGCTCGCTGAGCACCTGATTGTCGGCGGCCACCGACAGCTGCACGTGAAACCGCGCCGAGAGCTGAATGGCATGGCTATGCCGCCCCTGATCTTGCGCCTGATGCTCCTGCTCGGCGAGCTCTCGCAGCCGCTTGAAATGTTCGGCCGTGGCGTGGGCGACCACGGTCGGCATCAACGCAGGCTCGATCAGTTGCCGGGCGGCGAATACATCCTGAGCCTCCTTGGCGCTGGGATGGGCCACTTCCGCACCACGGTTGGCCCGCAGGGTGACCAGACGCTCCAAAGCCAGACGCTGCAAGGCCTTGCGAATGCCCGTGCGGCTGACGTTGAACACTTCGGCCAGGGCATCTTCGGGAAGGCGCACGCCCGGTTGCAGGCGGTGCTCGACGATGGCGTCGAGGATCTCCTGATAAATGTGTTCATCACGACTGACGGCCGTAGAGCCATCGGAACTGTTGGCAAGAAAAAGGGGAGAATTCACGAAATCGTTTCCTGGGTACGCGTGAGGCAATCGTATACAAACTGAATTGTCTTCGCCATCTTTGCCCCGGACCAAGATCGGCATTCATCAAACCGCACCAATACGGGCCTCCACAGCCAGAAAATGCGCGAAAACAGCACAAGATATTTACAAAGCAAGCACGACGCTGGCTGCGCCATCACTGAAAACCCGTTGGTTTTACGCTTCGATACACGCTGGCACGCATCCTGCTCCATGGATCGTATACAACAACGCCGACCCCCGTATGCAATGCTCGGAGCGGCCACGACCCTGGAGCGTGTGCGTGAACAATCCCGACCTACCCAAGGGCTACAGCCCTCGCTTGTACAACGAAGACCTGGGCCCGGTAGTACAGAAGTGGAACTGGTACAACATCTTTGCCTTCTGGATGAGCGACGTGCACAGCGTTGGCGGCTATGTGTTCGCTGCCAGCCTGTTCGCCCTGGGCCTGGCCAGTTGGCAGGTGCTGATCGCGCTGCTGGTGGGCATCGGTATCATTCAGGTGATCGCCAACCTGGTCGCCAAACCCAGCCAACATGCGGCGGTGCCCTACCCGGTGATTTGCCGCCTGGCTTTCGGCGTGTTCGGCGCGAACATTCCGGCGGTGATTCGCGGCCTGATCGCGGTCGCCTGGTACGGCGTGCAGACGTACCTGGCGTCCAGCGCACTGATCATCGTAGTGCTTCGTTTCTTCCCGGGCATGGAAAGCTACGCGCAGGTGCAGTTCGCCGGCCTGTCGTACCTGGGCTGGATGGGTTTCCTGTTCCTGTGGGCCGTGCAGGCGGCGGTGTTCTGGACCGGCATGGACTCGATCCGACGTTTCATCGACTGGGCCGGGCCGGTGGTCTACGCGGCGATGTTCATTCTCGCCGGCTGGATCGTCTGGAAGGCGGGTTGGAGCAACATCAGCTTCACCCTCGCGGAAAAATCCCTGAGCGGCTGGGAAGCCTTCGGCCAGGTGGTGATGGCGACGGCTCTGGTGGTCTCGTACTTTTCCGGCCCCACGTTGAATTTTGGCGACTTCAGCCGCTATTGCCGGACCATGGCTGACGTGCGGCGCGGCAACTTCTGGGGTCTGCCGGTGAATTTCCTGGCGTTCTCGCTGGTCACCGTGGTGATCGTATCGGGAACCTTGCCGGTGTTCGGCGAGATGCTTCACGACCCGATCGCCACAGTGGCGCGTATCGACAATGACGTTGCAGTGTTGCTGGGCGCCTTTGCCTTCGTCACGGCAACGATCGGCATCAACATCGTCGCCAACTTCGTCTCGCCCGCCTTCGACTTCGCCAACTGCGCGCCAAGCAAGATCAGCTGGCGCGCCGGCGGGATGATTGCCGCCGTGGCCTCGATCTTCATCACCCCGTGGAACCTGTTCAACAACCCCGAAGTGATCCACTACACCCTCGACGTGCTAGCGACCTTCATCGGCCCGCTGTTCGGAATCCTGTTGGTGGACTATTACTGCATCAAGCAACAGCGGATCGACGTAGCGGCGCTGTTCGACGACTCGCCCACCGGGCGCTACTGGTACAGCAACGGCTTCAACCCGGTGGCGATCAAGGCGCTGCTGGCGGCCACGCTGATTGGTATCGTCGTGACCTTCGTGCCCTGGTTCAAGCAGATCGCCAACTTCGCCTGGTTCACCGGCTGCTTCCTGGGTGGCGGGTTCTACTGGCTGCTGGCACGGCGGGACGTGCGTTCGTTGAGCCTGGCAGGCGCCTGACCCAAGACAGGGTACGTCGTCTGCCGTGAATGCAGCGGCGTACCTGCACCACAGGTCGAACATTAATCAACAAACTTAAACAATACGCAGATAGCCCAGAGTCGCCAGTACAGATTACCTTCCTCGGCGTCCTGACTTCTGAGCCTGCCTGACGCCTGCTTTTGCCAACGAAACAGCAAGTTATGCCAGGGCAAATTGAGAAATCCTCCAACTCAATCAGAAATTTCTGATTCCCTTGTTGACGCTTCAGCAACCGACCCCTTGTAGTAATAACCTCTTACTTGATATGGATATCCATCATGATCATTCTGGTAGCCGGTATTCATGGGGTCGGTAAAACCTGGCATTGCGAGCACTATGCGCACCGTCGCGGGGTGCTGCACGGCAGCGCGAAAGGCTTGGTCCGGCAGGTGCTGGCGTCCGTGAAATGGAGCGATGACCGCTATGCGACCAACCGCGACCGTAATCGCCAGGCACTGGAACTGGCCGCTACCAGCATCGCCGCCAGCGGCAAATCGATGCTGCTGGAAGGCAACGTTGCCTTGATGGGCAAGCGAGCACGCACGTTGGGCATTGACGTGACGGCATTCGAGCGGCTTTCCCTGGGAGCGATCCTGCTGCTGGAAAGCGAGCCGGGGACCGTGCTCCAGTGGTTACCGGCCTGCCACGCCTCCGCCACCGAAGTCGAGCTGTTCCAACAGCAGGAACGTGAGAGCGCACGAGCCGTGGCGCGGCATCTGCACATTCCGTTGATGTTGCTGCGCGACTGCAGCGATCACACTTTCGGCCAGACCGTGGACGCCTGGCTCAAGCGGGGCCAGCCCATTTCCATCGATACCGCCAGAAGCCATCCACCGGGGTTTCATCGTCTGTATCGCTGAGCGGAAGCACTGTGGCGTACCTGCCGCTCGTCGCCTCGAGGGCACGTTGGGATCCATGCGATGGCCCAATGCTTGTACCCCCCTCTCACTGCGGAGATGCACCATGTTGATTAGCAAAAAGCTCGCCTCGCTGGCTCTGGCCGGTCTTCTATCGGCTTCGTCGTTCGCGGCGATTGCGGCGTCGAACGACACCAACTCTACCGCCACACCTGAAGCCCCGTCGGGTCGTCAGGTTATCCCTGGCACCGACAAATCGCCCGACAGCGGCAACGCCACCGGCATCGATGGCAAATCCGGATCGATGAGCCAAGGCGCAGATGCCGGGACCACGGACGGCGGCCCTACTCCAATGGGCGCCAGCAAGGGTGATGGCAGCTCAGGCAACAGTGGCGGCAACGGCGCCGGCGCCGGTAAATAACCGCCCGCACCAGCCCACCCGGCGGCGCGAATCCCGCTCATGCTCCTGTAACGCACAGGGGCTGAGCAACGGGATTTGCGCCGTTTTCATGTGAGGCCCTCAATAATCGTGTCGTTTGAGAATCTGATCGACGGATTCCGGGGCAGGACGTTTGTAGAACTTGAGCAACTCGCTGGCACGGTTAGTGAAGATACCGTCCACTCCCGCCTCGCTGACCTTCTTGAAATCAACCGCCTCGTCGACCGTGTAGACATGCACCAGCAAGCCCTTGTCGTGGGTCAACTGGTTCATCCAGGGCTGGACCAGGTCCATGTAGCTCTGGTCTCCCCCCTCGCTCAATGCAGCCGAAGGGCCTGTGCCCACTGCACCGTTGGCCTTGGCGATGTCGAGCCAGCGCTCGAACTCGGCGCGATCACGGGGCTGTTGCTGGGCATAGTACGCCGCCTTGTCGGTCATGCCGGACGCCGCGAATGACACCTTGGATGTGGGCTCGATGCTGCCCTCGCCGACCCACAGCAACAATACCTTGGGCACCTGCGGCATTTCCTTGGCCAGCAATTCCAGACTGTTTTTCTCGAACGTCTGCAGCACCACCCGATGCTGGCCATCCAGCCAGCCCCGTTGGGCAAGCTTGGCCTTGAGATCGCGTTCGATACCGGGAAACTGCTGCGGTACCTTGGTTTCGATGTACACCCCAGGTTTGTGGGTACCGCCCTGGGCGACGTCGAGCACTTCGTCCAGCGTGAGAATCTTCAGCCCCTTGTAGCTGTCACGGGCACGCTGCGGGTACGCGGCATTGAACCAGCTGCCAGCGTCGAGGGTTTTCAGCTCCGCCAGGGTGAAGTCGCTGACCGGCTTGTCCTTGCGCTCGGGGAATTTGCTGGCGATGTCGGTGGTGCGCAGCAGGGTGTCGTCGTGCAGCGCAATCAACTGCCCATCGCGGGTGCGTTGCACGTCGAGCTCGAGGTAGTCGGCGCCCAGATCACGCGCCAGCAGGTAGGCCGGCAGGGTGGATTCCGGGGCATCGTACGAGGCACCGCGATGGGCGATGACGGCGGGATAGGGAATGTTGGCGGCATGGGCCAACTGTTCGGGCGTTTGCCCGTGGGCCGAGGCAGCGGCGCCGAGGGCGACGGTCAGGCACAGCGTCTTGCACAGGGATGTCAACATGCGTAGTCCTTTCAGAGGTGATCGAAAACGGCACCGCAAGATACCGATGAACCGACCTAGCATAGACGGCGTCGGATGACAGGAGATGGCGTGCTAGAGTCGCGCCCTTGTCCAAGACACGAGCAGAACGAATCATCACCATGGCACATGACACCTTCGACGCCCACCTCGACGACTGGCAAACCCTGCACACCCGCCAGCCTGCGAAAAGTCTGCTGCTGGGCAACGGCGCCAGCCGTGCGGTCTGGCGCAGCTTCGCCTACGACGCGTTGTTCGAGCGCGCGCAAAAGGTGCGCAACAAACCGTTGAGCCTGACCGACCTGGCCTTGTTCAAGTCGCTGCAGACCCAGAGTTTCGAACAGGTGCTGACCGTGCTCAACAGCACCGTGCGGGTCAACGCGGCCTTGGCGATCAGTTCGACCGCCCCGCTCAACCGCTACTACGCGATCAAGGAAGCGCTGATCCACGCGGTGCGCAGCGTGCACATCCCCTATCGCTTGCTCGATGAGCCACGCCTGGCGCTCCTGAACCGCGAGCTGCGCTCGTTCGAGACCGTGTACAGCAGCAATTACGACCTGCTCTGCCCCTGGGCCGTGCAGCATGACCCGCAGGGTTTCGCCGAGCTGATGGACGTGGACGCCGGTTTCGATATCCGCCGCACGGCCTCCCAGGGATCGCGCGTGCTGTACCTGCACGGCGGTCTGCACCTGATCAAGAACAGCGACGGCACGACCCGGCAGCGGACCGCCGAGGGCGAAGCCCTGCTCGACGGCTTTGCCATCAACACCCCAGGTGATGTACCACTGCTGGTCAACGAGGGCCCCAGCGCACAGAAGCTGTGCAGCATCCGCGATTCCGATTACCTGAGCTGGTGCCATGGCGAATTGAGCCTACAGGACGGTACGCTGTGCATTTTCGGCCACAACCTGGACAGCGACGACGCGCACATTCTCCAGGCCCTGCGCCAGGCGCCAGCGCAGACGTTCCACGTTTCGATCTTTCCGCTCAGCGATGCCTGGATCATCAGCCAGAAGCAGCGTTTCACGGCACTGTTCGCCGACTGCGGCAAAACCCTGCATTTCTTCGACGCAACCAGCCATGGCTTGGGGAGTGCGCAACTGAACGTACCGGTGCCCGCCGTTGTGAAGAAGCGTCGCTGAAGGCAAACGCCTTCAGCACAGCGATATCAACCCTTTTTCCAGCGCCAGCAGCACGGCCACGCTGCGCGAGCCCACGGCGAACTTGCGGCGGATGTTGGCGAAGTGAAAGTTAACCGTAGCCTCGGAGCAGGCCAATATGCGCGAGATTTCCCACGAGGACTTGCCTCTGCCGCTCCAGACGAGCACTTCCTGCTCGCGCGGCGTCAGCTTGATGTCGAGCGTCACTGCAAACTCCAACCCTTGACTTGAGCGCTCATGGTGGCGCTCGCCAAGGGTGGGTCACAACGCCGTCGACTTGTAGTGCCGACGCCTCACAGCAAGCTAGCCCAGCAGGCCGTCTTCCTGCAGCAAGGTCTGCAGGCGCTGCTCGCGAATGCCGTAGAACGCCTTCAACTCTTCGATCCTGGCCAGCGCTTCGGCGCTCGGGCTGGACGTGTCACGTTTGACCGCCAGAATCATCTTGTTCTTGTTGGTGTGTTCCAGAGAAATGAACTCGAACACCTTGGTTTCATAGCCGCAGGCGTCCAGCAGCAAGGCACGCAGGCTGTCGGTGACCATCTCGGCCTGCTGGCCCAGGTGCAGGCCGTATTGCAGCATGGGCTTGAGCAGGCCCGGGCTCTGGATCTGCAGGCGGATTTCCTTGTGGCAGCACGGCGAGCACATGATGATCGCCGCGCCGCAGCGGATACCGGTGTGAATGGCGTAGTCGGTGGCGATGTCGCAGGCATGCAGGGCGATCATCACATCGATTTCGCTGGGCACCACCGAGCGTACGTCACCGCATTCGAAAACCAGCCCTGGGTGGTCCAGCCCAGCGGCTGCGGCGTTGCACAGCTCGACCATGTCAGGGCGCAGTTCCACGCCCGTGACCTGTGCCTGACGCTGCAGAGAGTTGGCCAGGTAGTCGTGGATGGCGAAGGTCAGGTAGCCCTTGCCCGAGCCGAAGTCGGCGACCCGCACCGGCGCGTCGGCCCTGGCCAGCCGGGACGTGGCGAACGCGTGGGAAAACACTTCGATGAACTTGTTGATCTGTTTCCACTTGCGCGACATCGACGGGATCAACTGCCCCTGCTGGTCGGTCACGCCCAGGTCCTGCAGGAACGGCCGGTTCAATTCGAGGAACCGCTTCTTTTCCCGATCGTGGCCCAACTCCGGCGCAGCCCGTTCCTGTTGTTGCTTGTTGCGGTGCAGGCTGGCCTTGTTCTTCTTGCTGAATTCAAGCTGCAACTCATCGGTCAAGGTCAGCAGATGCGCGTTCTTGAAGGTGTCGGGCAAGGCCTCGGCAATGAACTGCTGACCATCGCTCAGACTGAAGTTCTTGGTGATGTCGCGGGTCTTGTAGCGGTACACGAACGACAGGCACGCCTCGCCCTTGATGGTCGCCAACTTGACGATCAGCCGCTGCAGCTCCGGCTCCTGGCCGACGTGGCGGGCCAGCACCAGCTTGATGAAAGCGTTCTGCGCCAGGCTGGTGTCGAGCAGGGCAAGGAATTCGGCGCGGGGGTCGGTGACGGGCATGGCGAAACGGATCTCGGGTGTGTTCAGGCGGGCATTTTAGTGGGTGTGCATGGACTTGGGGAAAATGGATTTGCCCTCACTGTCATGGAGGCATTTGTATCAATCCTGGCACCTGACTGGATTGACCGGCGCCGATACGTTAAAACACCTCCCACGAACTACAAAAACACTGCCACCTGTCACCGGCTGCAGCACCCTGTGCGGTACGCCAAAGAGAAGAACTCCATGAACAAGCTGTGTCTGCTGGGCGTCGTCGTCGGCCTGGCCTTGCAATCCGCGCATGCCGAAAGCCCCTCCCAAGGTCTGCAGAACAAGGAGGCATTCGTTGCCGACCTGCTCGCACGCATGACCGTAGACGAGAAGATCGGCCAGTTGCGGCTGATTGCCATCGGTGGGGAAATGACCCATCAGCGCATCGAAGCGGAGATTGCCGCTGGGCGTATCGGTGGCACGTTCAATTCGGTCACCCGAGCGGAAAACCGCCCCATGCAGGACGCTGCCCAGCGCAGCCGGCTGAAGATTCCGATGTTCTTCGCGTATGACGTCATTCATGGCCACCGTACCCAGTTTCCAATCAGCCTGGGCCTGGCCGCGAGCTGGGACATGGACGCCATTGCCCTGAGCGCCAGGACCTCGACCGCCGAAGCGGCCGCCGACGGGATCGACATGACCTTCGGGCCGATGGTCGACATTTCCCGCGATCCGCGCTGGGGCCGCATCAGCGAAGGGTTCGGCGAAGATACTCATCTGGTGTCGAAGATCGCCCGGGTGATGGTGGAGAACATCCAGGGCTCCAGCCCGGCCAATCCAGACCGGATGATGGCCAGCGCCAAGCATTTCGCCATGTACGGCGCAATCGAAGGCGGGCGTGACTACAACACCGTGGACATGAGCCCGCAGCGCATGTTCCAGGACTACCTGCCGCCCTACCGCGCCACTGTCGATGCCGGCACGGGCGGCATGATGGTCGCCTTGAACTCGATCAACGGCGTGCCGGCGACGTCCAACACCTGGCTGATGCAGGATGTACTGCGCAAACAATGGGGGTTCAAGGGCGTCACCATCAGCGACCACGGTGCCATCCATGAGCTGATCAAGCACGGTGTGGCCGCCGATGACCGCGAGGCGGCGAAACTGGCAATCAAGGCCGGCATCGACATGAGCATGAACGATCAGGCCTACGGCGAGCACCTCCCAGAGCTGCTCAAGAGTGGTCAGATCAGCGAGGCCGATCTCGACAACGCCGTGCGCGAAGTGCTCGGGGCCAAGTACGACATGGGTTTGTTCGCCAATCCGTACCTGCGCATCGGCAAGGCCCAGGACGATCCAGCCGACGTTAATGCGGAAAGCCGTCTGCATCGCGCCGAAGCCCGCGACGTGGCCCGCAAGACCCTGGTCCTGCTGAAAAACCAGAAGCAGACGCTGCCGCTGAAAAAGGATGCACACATCGCGCTGATCGGGCCACTGGCCGATGCGCCGGATGACATGCTCGGCAGTTGGTCTGCCGCAGGCGTGGCCGGGCAGTCGGTAACGCTGCTCAAGGGCCTGCGCAATGCCGTGAGCGACCCGGCCCATATCAAATATGCGTTGGGCGCCAACCTCAGCGACGACCGCGCCACCGTGGAGTTCATCACCCGGTTCCTGCCTGAAAACATGAAACTGCCCCACGATCCGCGCTCCAGCCAGGCCCTGATCGACGAGGCGTTGGCGGCGGCACGTGATGCTGACGTGATCGTCGCGGCGGTTGGCGAATGGCGTGGCATGAGCCATGAATCGGCCAGTCGCGTCGCGCTCGATCTGCCTCGCACCCAGCAGGCCTTGATCACCGCCCTGCGCGCCACCGGCAAACCGCTGGTGCTGGTACTGATGAACGGCCGTCCACTGACCATTGGCGAACAGCAGCGCCAGGCCGACGCGGTTCTGGAAACCTGGTACGCCGGCACCGAGGGTGGCAATGCCATCGCCGATGTGCTGTTCGGCGACTACAACCCGTCCGGCAAGCTGCCGGTCACCTTCCCGCGCTCGGTGGGCCAGGTGCCGCTGTACTACAGCCACTTGAGCATTGGCCGGCCGTTCACGCCAGGGCATCCAGGCAACTACAGTTCCCAATATTTCGATAGCGAGCAAGGTCCGCTGTACCCCTTCGGCTACGGCTTGAGCTACACCGATTTCAGCCTGTCGGACGTCAAGCTGTCGAGCAAGCGTATGAGCCGCGATGGCAAGGTCACAGCCAGCATCAACGTACGCAACATCGGCAAGGTCGCGGGCGAAACCGTGGTGCAGTTGTATGTGCGCGACGTGGCCGCTTCCATGGCCCGACCGGTCAAGGAGCTCAAGCATTTCCGCAAGCTGATGCTCAAGCCGGGCGAAAGCCAGACCCTGACCTTCGACATCGTCGAGGACGATCTGAAGTTCTATAACCAGCAACTGGTTCGTGCAGCGGAAGCGGGTCAATTCACTGTCATGATCGGGCTGGATTCCGACGACGTGAAAGAGGCGAACTTCGAGTTGTTGTAGCCGGCAATGGTCGAGTAGCGCCCGTGATCGACTCCCGAGCCCTGCGCCTGAGCGCTATTGTGCTGGCCATCGTGGCCGGCGCGGTGCTGTCCGCCGTCTGGGCCAGCGGCCATGCCCAGCGACTGGCCCAGAACGAAGAGGCGTCGCGCAGCGATGGCCAGCTGGCACTGTACGCCAACAGCCTGCACACGCTGATCGAGCGCTACCGCACCCTGCCTGCCGTACTGGCGCTGGATCCGCAACTGCGGCAGGCGTTGCAGGGGCCGATCGACGCGGCCACCCAGGATGTGCTGAACCGCAAGCTGGAGCGCATCAACGCGGCCGCTCGCTCCTCGACTCTGGAACTGCTCGACCGCGCCGGTCTGGCGGTGGCCGCCAGCAACTGGCGCCTGCCCACCAGCTATGTGGGTCACAACTACGCGTTCCGGCCTTATTTCAGCCAGTCGGTCAGCCAGGGCAGCGGGCGTTTCTATGCCGTGGGCGTGACCAGCGGTATCCCCGGCTATTTCCTGTCCAGCGCCATCAAGGACAGCCGGGACGGTTTTCTCGGCGCCATGGTGGTCAAGCTGGAACTGCCCGAGCTGGAACAGGAATGGGCGCAGGGGCCTGACACGCTGCTGGTCAGCGATGCGCGGGGCGTGGTGTTCATCGCCAATCGGCCGGGCTGGCGCTATCGCACGCTGCACGCCTTGAGCGATGCCGACCGCACTGAGTTGCAGCGCACTCGCCAGTATCACGACCAAGCCGTGCAGCCGCTGGATCACCAAGTGCTGGACACGCTCGACGCCGCGGCCAGGCGAGTACGGGTCAACGGCCCACAGGGCACGGCCGACTATCTCTGGGCATCGTTGCCGATGGCCAGTGAAGGCTGGACCTTGCACCTGCTCAAACCACCCGTCGCGGGCAACGAGGACAGCCGCAATGCCGCGCTGGCGGCGGTGGGCGTGTGGCTGAGCCTGGTCTTCGGTGGCTTGTGGCTGAACCAGCGCCGTCGTCTGGCCGCCCTGCGCCAGCGCAGCCGCGAGCAGCTGGAGTCGCTGGTACGGGCACGTACCCGCGAATTGCGCGACGCCCAGGAAGGTCTGGTTCAGGCGGCGAAGCTGGCCGCCCTTGGCCAGATGTCGGCAGCGCTGGCCCACGAGATCAGCCAACCGCTGACGGCGCAGCGCATGCAACTGGCGAGCCTGCGGCTGTTGCTCGATCAGGATCGCATCGATGCGGCGCGCCAGGCCCTGGCGCCGCTGGAGCAGATGCTGACACGCATGGCGGCGCTAACGACTCACTTGAAAACCTTCGCCCGCAAGAGCCCGGCAGGCGTACGCGAACGACTCGACCTGGCGCGGGTGCTCGATCAGGCCTTGCAGTTGCTGGAAACGCCTCTGCAGGCAGCCGGGGTCCGCCTGCATCTGCAGGTCAGCCGGCCTGCCTGGGTGCGCGGCGACGCCATCCGCCTGGAACAGGTGATGATCAACCTGTTGCGCAATGCGCTGGACGCCATGAGCAGCGAGCCGGCCAAGGACCTGCACATCACCCTGCAGATTCACGGCGAACACTGGCATCTGGGCATCGCCGACAGTGGCAGCGGCATTGCCAGTGAACACATCGAGCATTTGTTCGATCCGTTTTTCACCACCAAGCCGATCGGCGAAGGGCTTGGCCTGGGGCTGGCGGTCTCGCTGGCGATCGCCCATGAACACGGTGGTCAGCTGAGCGCGGAAAACCTGGAGCGTGGCGCTCGCTTCACCCTCGCCCTGCCCCTCGACAAGGAGCCTGCATGAGCAATCAAGTGATGGTCATCGACGACGAAGCGAGCATTCGTGACGCCGTCGAACAATGGTTGGGCCTCAGTGGCTTTTCGGTGCAGCGTTTCAGCCAGGCCGAGGAGTGCCTGGCACAACTGCCAGAGGATTTCCCCGGCGTGATCCTCAGCGATGTGCGCATGCCGGGCATGGGCGGGCTTGGTCTGCTGGCGCAACTCCAGGCACGCGATCCCGAATTGCCGGTGATTCTCTTGACCGGCCACGGTGACGTACCGATGGCGGTGCAGGCCATGCGCGATGGTGCCTACGACTTTCTCGAAAAACCATTCAGCCCGGAAAGCCTGCTGAGCAGCTTGCGGCGGGCTCAGGACAAGCGTCGGCTGGTCCTGGAAAACCGCCGTCTGCACAACCGCGCCGACTTCAGCGAGCAATTGCAGGCGACCCTGCTCGGCGCGGCGCCCGCCATCGCCCAACTGCGCCGCCAGGTGCTGGACCTGGCCTCACTGCCGGTCAACGTAGTGATTCGCGGCGAGACCGGCAGTGGCAAGGAGCTGGTCGCACGCTGCCTGCACGATTTCGGCCCGCGCGCCGGCAAGCCGTTCGTGGCGCTCAATTGCGCTGCCATTCCCGAGGCGTTGTTCGAGGCCGAACTGTTTGGCCATGAAAGCGGCGCCTTCACCGGTGCGCAAGGCAAGCGCATCGGCAAGCTGGAATACGCTCACGGCGGAACGTTGTTTCTCGACGAGATCGAAAGCCTGCCCATGGCCCAGCAAGCCAAGCTGCTGCGCGTGCTGCAGGAGCAGAAGCTCGAACGTCTGGGCTCCAACCAGAGCATCACGGTGGACCTGCGCCTGGTCGCGGCCAGCAAGCCCGATCTGCTGGAGCAGGCCAGGGCCGGGCTGTTTCGCGAAGACCTGGCTTATCGGCTGAATGTCGCCGAACTGCGCCTGCCACCGCTGCGCGAGCGGCGTGAAGACATCGTGTGCCTGTTCGATCATTTCACGGCGGCCACCGCAAAGCGCCTGGGACGCCCGGTACCGGTGGTGAACACGACGCAACTGAGTCAGTTGCTCAGCCACGATTGGCCCGGCAATGTCCGCGAGCTGGCCAACGCCGCCGAACGCCACGTGCTGGGGCTGGCCGCGCCTGCCCTGGAAACACCCGGCGGCGGGCTGTCGTTGGCGGCGCAGCAGGAAGCGTTCGAAGCGCAATGCCTGCGTGCGGCACTGGCCCGACATCGGGGTGACATCAAAGCGGTGATGCACGCCCTGCAAGTGCCCCGGCGGACCTTGAACGAAAAGATGCAGCGTCACGGACTGGCGCGCGAAGACTTTCGCGAATAGGCAAAAATCCGCTTATCACCCTTCTCGTGTCAGCAAGAATCCGCCTACTTAATGCATAAGCCCCTGCAAAACCTGGGCTTCGCAGGCTGGCACGGCTTCTGCTATTGCCTTGGCAAGCGCGACTCAACGTGCTGCCAACAATAACGAGAAGGTTCCATCATGGATAACTCAAACACCCTGCCCGCCGGGGCAAGTGCTGCATCCGCCCCGCCTCGCACCACCGCAAGCCGGGTCAAATCGATCTTCAGCGGTTCGGTCGGCAACATGGTCGAATGGTATGACTGGTACGTCTACGCCGCATTCTCCCTGTACTTCGCCCAAGTGTTCTTCCCCAAGGACAGTCTTAACGCCCAACTGCTCAACACTGCCGCGATCTTCGCCGTCGGGTTTCTGATGCGCCCCATCGGCGGCTGGCTGATGGGCCTGTATGCCGACCGCAAAGGCCGCAAGGCGGCGCTGATGGCCTCGGTCCTGCTGATGTGCTTCGGCTCGCTGGTGATCGCCCTGACACCGGGCTACGAAACCATTGGCATCTGGGCACCGGTGCTGCTGGTCTTGGCGCGGCTGATGCAGGGCCTCTCGGTGGGCGGTGAATACGGCACCTCCGCCACCTACCTGAGCGAGATGGCCACCCGCGAGCGACGTGGTTTTTTCTCTAGCTTCCAGTACGTCACCCTGATCTCCGGTCAGTTGATCGCCCTGGCGGTGCTGATCGTGCTGCAACAGACGCTCACCGAAGAACAATTGCTGAGCTGGGGCTGGCGCGTACCCTTCGTGATCGGTGCGCTGTGCGCCGTGGTTGCTTTGTGGCTGCGTCGCGGTATGGAAGAGACCGAATCCTTCACCCAGAAAAAGGTCTCCAAGGAAAGCACGATGCGCACCCTGTTGCGCCACCCCAAGGAACTGCTGACCGTGGTCGGCCTGACCATGGGCGGCACCCTGGCCTTCTACACCTACACCACCTACATGCAGAAGTACCTGGTCAACACGGTAGGCTTCAGCAAGGCCGACTCGACGGCCATCTCGGCCGCCACGTTGTTCCTGTTCATGTGCCTGCAACCGGTCATCGGCGCCCTTTCCGACAAGGTCGGACGCCGCCCGATCCTGATCGCCTTCGGCGTACTGGGCACCCTGTGCACCGTCCCCATCCTGACCACCCTGCACACCATTGAAACCTGGTGGGGCGCGTTCTTCCTGATCATGGCGGCGCTGATCATCGTCAGTGGATACACCTCCATCAACGCGGTGGTTAAAGCTGAGCTGTTCCCCACCGAAATCCGCGCCCTGGGCGTCGGCCTGCCCTACGCACTGACCGTATCGGTCTTCGGCGGCACCGCCGAACTGATCGCGCTGTGGTTCAAGCAGATCGGCATGGAAACCGGCTACTACTGGTATGTGACCGCCTGCATCGCCTGCTCACTGCTGGTGTACGTGTTCATGAAGGACACCCAGAAGCACTCGCGGATCGAAACGGACTGAAGCCAGGCATGCCCCCGCCGCGACGGCGGGGGCAGTTGCACTGGAAACCGCTGACAACGCACACTGGGGGCACTTGAACGCTGAGGACTGCCCCCGATGTCGGATGACACCTACTACTACGAACCCGCCAAGGGCCATGGTTTGCCCCACGACCCGTTCAACGCCATCGTCGGCCCGCGGCCGATCGGCTGGATCTCTTCCCAAGACCGCGAAGGTCGTCTGAACCTGGCGCCCTACAGCTTCTTCAATGCCTTCAACTACACGCCGCCGATCATTGGCTTCGCCAGCGTGGGACGCAAGGACAGCCTGAACAACATCGAGCAGACCGGCGAGTTCGTCTGGAATCTGTCGACTCGCGCCCTGGCCGAGCAGATGAACCAGAGCTGCGCGGCAGTGGGACCCGAAGTAGACGAGTTCGAACTCAGCGGTTTGCAGCACGCGCCTTCGAAGATCGTCAGCGTGCCGCGGGTGCTCGAAGCGCCGGTGTCATTCGAATGCAAGGTGACCCAGATCATTCAACTCAAGGGCGCCGATCAGCAAGAGGTGCCCACCTGGTTGATTCTGGGGGAGGTGGTGGCGGTGCACATCGCCAAGTCACTGCTCAAGGACGGCATCTACGACACAGCCGCGGCCGGCCCGATCCTGCGTGGCGGCGGCCCGGCCGATTACTTCGAGATCGGTCCGCAGGCGCTGTTCCAGATGCACCGGCCACAAGTCAAGTAGGCGCAAACACCGGTTCGCCGTCTTCGTCGACACGGGCCAGTGTCGACAAGACCTCGGCAGCAGCGCCATCGGCCTCGTGGGCAGTGGCGAACGACTGGCCATCGAGCACCTTGTGGAAACGAGGGGCGCCACCGCCCTGCAGCGCCTTGATGGCAATGGCGGCGCGGTAAGTGCCCGCCTCCGGCACTACTGCCGAAACCGCTTCGTGATGTTCGAATACCTTGCGTGCCATGACGTACCTCGGGCCGATGGAAAAGCCGCGATTGTACGCGGCTCAGGCCGCACTGGCATGTTCGAGCGCCGCGTCACCGAAGGTGTGCAGGTCGAGGCTGGTCACCAGCAGGCCGTGGACCAGATCGGAGAACACCTGCATGCCCGGCGAGTTGAGCCAGGCGGTCATCGCGGCCTGATCGCGCCAAACGCCAGCCACCTGCCACAGTCGCTCGTCGCCGTGACTGCGCTGGACCGCAAAGTGCAGACAGCCAGGCATGGCCAGCGCGGGCCGTACCAGCGCCGACAAACCCAGCCCGACCCGCTCCGAATCACCTGGCCGGGCGGTGACCAGGGCACAATGACTGACGGTAGAAAATGAGTTCATGCTCGACTCTCCCTGATTGAACGTTCTGCGGTGAACACAGTTGCAGCGACAACGTTACGCAACCCCGGAGCGCAGGGGTTAGCCGTTTCCTGTCAAGGTCTTGCCCGATCCTGCCGGGTTGCAGCTTCGTTCAACCGGTATAGCTTATTTTGGGCACTTTCAGGCTTGCCCGCTAACACTGCCCGCCTCGGTGTGTACAAGGCCCTGACGCAAGTTGGCAGGATTGGGCAAACATCCAGCAGCTATCGTCTACCTCTGGCATTAAGCGCGGATTATCCTCGTGTCATGTGATGTACAGATCCTGGAGCCCGCATGACCCTCTCCGCCCCTGCTTTGTTACCGCTGGACCCCGCTCTGGAACACAGCCGTCGCGAACTGGCCGAGCGCATCGCGCGCGGCGCCCAGACGCCAGGCGACCATGGCACCGCGATCAGCGGCCTGCGCCTGGTGCGTTATGAGGAATGCGTGCAGTCATTCCCGGCCCTGGTCCAACCGGCGCTGTGCATTCTTGCCAATGGCAGCAAGGAAGTGCGCCTGGGCGATGAGCGCTATGTCTACGATCCGTTGAATTTTCTGGTGGTGTCGGTGGCCATGCCGGTCTCGGGACGGATCCTCGATGCCACCCCGCACGATCCCAGCCTGTCGCTGCGGCTGGACATCGACCCCGAGGAAATCAACGCAGTGATCGCCGACGCCGGACCGTTGGGTGTGCCCACGCGCTCGACCCAGCGCGGCCTGTACGTGGAGCGAATGGACACGGCCTTTCTGGATGCCGTGCTGCGCCTGGTCCGGCTGCTGGAGACTCCACGGGACATTGCCGTGCTGGCACCCCTGGTGAGGCGGGAAATCCTCTACCGTCTGTTAGGCGGGCAACAAGGTCATCGACTCTACGAAATCGCGGTGGCGCACAGTCAGACCCATCGCGTGAGCCAAGCCATCGCCTGGATCAACCGGCATTTCCATCGCAGCCTGCGCATCGAAGACCTGGCCCGGGAAGTCAACTTGAGCGTGTCCACCCTGCACCACCGCTTCAAGGCGGTAACCTCCATGAGCCCGCTGCAATATCAGAAACAGCTTCGCTTGCAGGAGGCGCGCCGGCTCATGCTCAGCGAAGACCTCGACGCTTCGGCGGCCGGGTACCGAGTGGGTTACGAAAGCCCTTCCCAGTTCAGCCGCGAATACAGCCGCCATTTCGGCGCGCCGCCGGTGCGAGATCTGGCACGGCTGCGGATCAGTCTGTAGGTCTCGCAGGCAGACCTGGAAAAAACACCGGGTCACCGATAGAACCGATAGCTAGCTATCCAGTACACTCAAGGCCACGGCCCGCGGCCATCTGGCCTCGGCGTTTCCCTACAGGCCCACCTGTGACCGATCTCAGCCATTCCCCGCCGGCCATCAAGAGCATTCTGGTGGCCTTGATGCTGGCCATTTTTCTCGGCGCCCTGGATCAGACCATCGTTGCGGTCTCGATGCCGGCCATCTCCGCGCAGTTCAACGACGTCGACCGGCTAGCCTGGGTGATTTCCGGGTACATGGTGGCCATGACCGTGGCTACGCCGATCTACGGCAAGCTGGGCGACCTGTATGGCCGTCGGCGGATGATCCTCATCGGCACCGGACTGTTCACCGTCGCGTCGCTGTTCTGCGGCATGGCGCAGAGCATGGAGCAGCTGGTGCTGGCGCGCCTGCTGCAAGGGGTCGGCGCTGGCGGCATGGTGTCGGTCAGCCAGGCAATCATCGGTGACGTGGTGCCCCCTCGCGAGCGCGGTCGCTACCAGGGGTATTTCAGCAGCATGTACGCCGCAGCCAGTGTGTTGGGGCCGGTGCTGGGCGGCTACATGACCCAGTACCTGTCGTGGCGCTGGGTGTTTTTGATCAACCTGCCGCTGGGCGCATTCGCCTGTTGGTACGCCAACCGCAAGCTGGCCGGGCTGCCAATTCCGCAGCGCACGCCGGTCATCGACTACCTGGGCACGGTGCTGATGATCATCGGTTTGAGCACCTTGCTGATGAGCATCACCCGCATCGGCCAGGGTCATGGGCTGGGCGACACGCAGGTGTGGGGCCTGCTGGTGGTGGCCGTGGTGGCACTGCTGGGTTTCGTCTGGCATGAGCGACGCTTTCGCGAGCCTCTGCTGCCGCTGCACCTGTTCGCCATTCCAGCGGCGGTGCTGTGCTGGTGCTCGGTGTTTTTCACCAGCTTCCAGGCCATTGGCCTGAGCGTGATGATGCCCCTGCGTTTCCAGACCGTCACCGGGGCCGGGGCCGATGCAGCGGCGCTGTACCTGCTGCCGCTGGCGCTGGGCCTGCCGATTGGCGCGTTCCTGGGCGGGCGTCGGACTTCACAGACCGGGCGTTACAAACCGATCATCCTGACCGGGGCGCTGCTTGCCCCGTTGGGCATTGTGGGCATGTCGTTCAGCCCGCCGGATAACCTGCTGCTCAGCGTGGGCTTCATGTTGTTGACCGGCTTCGCCTGCGGCCTGCAGTTTCCCACCTCGCTGGTGGGCGCGCAGAACTCGGTGCAGGCCAGGGACATTGGTGTGGCGACCAGCACCCTGGCATTGTTTCGCTCGCTGGGGGGCGCGGTTGGGGTAGCTTGCCTGTCGGCACTGCTCCTGGCCATGTTGCACGGCGTGCAGTTGGCGGACGGTGCCTTGGGCGGTCACGGCCTTGAGGCGATGGGCGGCAATGTGCTGCTGACCGGGCTCAATGCGGCGGCAGGCCCGGCACGGGACGCCTTGCGCCTGGAACTGGGGCAGACCTTTCAACACCTGCTGTGGGCCAGTGCCGGTATTTCGCTGCTGGGACTGGCCGTGGCATTGGCGCTGCCCAATCTGGAACTGCGGGGCCGTGGGCATGGGGAGAAGTAGCTTGTATGGAGGGCAGGTCTGGCTTCTTCGCGGGTAGAACCCGCTCTCACAAGGGGTGGAGCGAAGCTGCTTGACCTGTGGGAGCGGGTTCTACCCGCGAAGGGGCCCGCTCAGACAGCCGGTCGCTTCTTGCGTTGGGCCCAGGCCACGGCCAGGCCGCTGAGGCAGATGACGCTGATGCCCACCACCCCGAAGATATCCGGGGTATGGTCGAAGATCAGGTAACCGTACATCCCGGCAAACAGGATCTGTCCGTAGCTGAACGGCGCCAGCAGCGCCGGCGCCGCATGGCGAAAGGCTTGGGTCAGCAGGAGATGCCCTAACATGCCGCAGGTGCCCAGCCCCACCATGAACAAGGCATCGATCCAGCCCGGTGCCTGCCAGAAGAACGGCAGCACCGCGCTCATGATCAGAGTGTTGAAGATACCGGCAAGAAAGTTGCTGGTGGTCGGGCTGTCGATGCCGCTGAGCTTGCGCGTGAGCAACTGGTACAGACCGAAGAAGAACGCGGAAATCAGCGGCAGGATGATGGCCGGGGTGAACAAGGCACCGCCGGGCCGGATGACGATGAGTACACCGATGAAGCCCGTGATCACCGCCGCCCACTGAGCGCGCGTGACGACTTCCTTGAGCAGCGGCACCGACAGCGCCGTCACCAGCAAGGGCGCCAGGAAGTTCACCGCGGTGGCCTCGGCCAACGGTATGTAACGCAGGCTGGTGGTGAAGAACAGGCTGGTGGCGATCAGGCACAGCGCGCGCAGCAGCTGCAATCCGGGTCGCTTGGTGCGGATGACCGTGGACAAACCGGTCTGCGGCACGAAGATGGCCAGCATCAACAGGGTGTGCACCACATAGCGCGCCCACACCACCACGACGATGGGAAAAAACCCGGAGAGGTACTTGGACAAGGCGTCGTGACTGGCGAAGAGCAACGTCGCCAGACAGATCAGCGCGATACCGCGCAGCGGCTGGCTGGCCCCAGTAAGCAACGGGTTTTGCACGCTCATTCACACGCTCGCAACAGGATGATGAAAGGGTACCGACCGGGCGGGTAAGGTCGATGATGGCGCGAGCGGGGGCAGTGTTACAACTTGATTCACAACTTTATTTGCGCAACGCCGGCGTCAGGCTCAGCGTTTGCAGGCTCAGGTCCACCCAACGCTCGGCTTCCTGGAAAAGGTCGAAACTGCCAGGAACCAGCAACCATTGACCGATCATGCCATCTATATAGGCGTGCAAGGCGATGGCGGCCCTGACGGTATCCAGGTCACTCGGCAGCTGTTCACGGTTCACCGCATTTCTCAGCGAGCGTTCGATGCGCACATTGCAGTCGATGCTGACCGTCTGACGTTGGCGACGCATGTCACACATTTCATCGGTGAACTCGCACTTATGATGCAGAATTTCGTTGAGACGGCGGGTCTTGGGGTCCACGGCGATCTGCTGGAACAGGCGGATCAGCAGCTTGCGCATGCAACCCAGTGGATCGGGCTCATCCTCGCTTTCGCTGGCCTGGGCCAATTCTTCGAGCGGTTCCTGCAGGCTGTCGAGCATGGCCTGGACCAGATCGGCCTTGTTGCTGAAGTGCCAATAGATGGCGCCGCGCGTCACCCCGGCCAGGGTTGCGATGTCGGCCAAGGTCGTGCGAGCCACACCGCGCTCGTAGAAAGCCTGTTCGGCGGCCTCGAGAATCTGGCTTCGGGTTTCCTGGGCTTCCTCTTTGGTACGGCGAACCATGGCAGTAGAACCTCAATCTTCAATGCACGGGCCATGCGGTACGCGGCGCGTGCTCAGGCCGGGAATCCCTTTTGTGCGGGGCTTGTCCCGAATGTCGATGGTGCGCCGCCTCGTCGCGGGCATCAGGCCATCAAGTTGTTTACAAACAACCACGAATGTAAGTATATTCGTTAGTAAGCTATTAATCCAGTCGTAACATTTTTTCAACCTTCCACTATTCTTGAGCCCTCCCACGCGCTCACGACCCGAGGATCTTCATGCAATTCAAGCCAGTTGTTACCGCTCTGGTATCCGCCGTCGCCCTGGCAACCCTGCTCAGCGGCTGTGACAAAAAGGAAGAAGCAGCCCCGCAGCAGGCTCAGCAGGCTCCTCAGGTCGGCGTGGTTACCTTGAAAGCCCAACCCTACACCCTGACCAGCGAACTGCCGGGCCGGACCACCGCGTACCGCGTGGCCGAAGTGCGGCCGCAGGTCAACGGGATCATCCTCAAGCGTCTGTTCAAGGAAGGTACCGAGGTCAAGGCCGGGCAGCAGCTCTATCAGATCGACCCGTCGGTGTACGAGGCCACGCTGGGCAGCTCCCAGGCGACCCTGGAATCGGCCAAGTCGCTGGCCGGACGCTACAAGCAGTTGATCGACGAGCAAGCCGTCAGCCGCCAGGAATACGACAACGCCCGCTCGCAGCAGCTGCAAGCTGAAGCCTCGGTCAAGAGCGCGCAGATCGACTTGCGCTACACCAAGGTGCTGGCGCCGATCTCGGGCCGCATCGGTCGTTCCGACGTGACCGAAGGCGCGCTGGTGACCAATGGCCAGACCAACGCCATGGCCACCATTCAGCAGCTGGACCCGATCTACGTCGACGTGACCCAGTCGTCCGCCGAAATGCTCCGGTTGCGTCGCGACCTGGACAGCGGCAAGTTGCAGAAGGCCGGCGACAACGCCGCCTCGGTGAAACTGACCCTGGAAGACGGCAGCGAATACAGCCAGACCGGCAAGCTGGAGTTCTCCGAGGTGTCAGTCGACCAGGCCACCGGATCGGTGACCCTGCGCGCCGTGTTCCCCAACCCCGAGCACGTGCTGCTGCCGGGCATGTTCGTTCACGCCAAGCTGCAGGCCGGTGTGCGCAGCGAGGCCATCCTGGCACCGCAGCAAGGCGTGACCCGTGACCTCAAGGGCACCCCGACCGCCTTGATCGTGAACAAGGACAACAAGGTCGAGCAGCGCGAGCTGGTGGCCAACCGCACCGACGGCGCGTTCTGGGTGATCGAGAAAGGCCTGAACGCCGGCGATCGCGTCATCACCGAGGGCCTGCAGTACGTCAAGCCAGGCGCCGACGTGACCGTGAAGGAAGCGGGCAACCTGACGCCCGGCCAGTCCGATTCCACCGCCACAGGCGAAGGTAAGTAATCGATGTCCAGATTCTTTATTGACCGCCCCATTTTCGCCTGGGTACTCGCCCTGGTGATCATGCTCGTGGGCGGGCTGGCAATTCTCAAGTTGCCCATCAATCAATACCCGGCCATCGCGCCGACCGCCATCGATATCCAGGTCACCTACCCTGGTGCTTCCGCACAGACCGTGCAGGACACCGTGGTCCAGATCATCGAGCAGCAGCTCAACGGTATCGACAACCTGCGTTACGTTTCCTCGGACAGTAACTCCGATGGCAGCATGACCATCACCGTGACCTTCAACCAGGGCACCAATCCCGACATCGCTCAGGTACAGGTGCAGAACAAGCTGAACCTGGCCACGCCGCTGTTGCCGCAGGAAGTGCAGCAACAAGGTCTGCGTGTGACCAAGTCGGTGAAGAACTTCCTGCTGGTGATCGGTCTGGTGTCCGAAGATGGCAGCATGACCAAGGACGACCTGTCCAACTACATCGTTTCCAACATCCAGGACCCGATCTCGCGGACTTCCGGTGTGGGTGACTTCCAGGTGTTCGGTTCGCAGTACGCCATGCGTATCTGGCTGGATCCGGCCAAGCTCAACAAATTCCAGCTCACACCGGTGGAAGTGAGCGCTGCGATCACTGCGCAGAACGTGCAGATCGCGACCGGTCAGCTGGGCGGCCTGCCAGCCTTGCCCGGCACCCAGCTCAACGCCACCATCATCGGCAAGACTCGCCTGCAGACTGCCGAGCAGTTCGGCAATATCTTCCTGAAAGTCGACAACGACGGCGCGCAGGTCCGCCTCAAGGACGTCGCGCGCATTGGCCTGGGCGGTCAGAACTACAGCATCGACGCGCAGTTCAACGGCAGCCCGGCTTCGGGTATGGCGATCAAGCTGGCCACGGGCGCCAACGCTCTGGACACGGCCAAGGCCATTCGCGCCACGGTGTCCAACCTGGAGCCGTTTTTCCCGCCTGGGATGAAGGTGGTCTACCCGTATGACACCACACCGACCGTGACCGAATCGATCACAGGCGTGGTCCACACCCTGATCGAAGCGATCGTGCTGGTGTTCCTGGTGATGTACCTGTTCCTGCAGAACCTGCGCGCGACCATCATCACTACGATGACGGTCCCGGTGGTACTGCTCGGCACTTTCGGCATCCTCGCCGCCTTCGGTTTCACCATCAACACCTTGACCATGTTCGGCATGATCCTGGCGATCGGGCTATTGGTGGACGATGCGATCGTGGTGGTGGAGAACGTCGAACGGGTGATGGAAGAGGAGCATCTGTCGCCCAAGGAGGCGACCAAGAAATCCATGGACCAGATTCAGGGTGCTTTGGTCGGTATCGCCATGGTGCTGTCGGCGGTACTGCTGCCGATGGCCTTCTTCGGCGGCTCCACGGGTGTGATCTACAAGCAGTTCTCCATCACCATCGTTTCGGCCATGGCCCTGTCGGTCCTGGTCGCATTGATCTTCACCCCGGCGCTGTGCGCCACCATGCTCAAGCCCATCGATCCGGAAAAGCACGGCCAACCCAAGCGCGGCTTCTTCGGCTGGTTCAACCGGACCTTCGACCGCAGCGTGGTCAAGTACGAGAACGGCGTCAAACGCATGGTGACCCACAAGTTGCCGGCGTTCTTGGTATACCTGCTGATCTTCGCTGGCATGGTCTTCCTGTTCATGCGCATTCCGGCAGCGTTCCTGCCGGATGAAGACCAGGGCGTAATCTTTGCCCAGGTGCAGACCCCGGCTGGCTCGTCCGCCGAGCGGACGCAGAAAGTCATCGACGACATGCGCACCTACCTGCTCGATGGCGAAAACGGCGAAGGCGCGGGCGTCAAATCCGTGTTCAGCGTCAACGGCTTCAACTTCGCTGGCCGTGGCCAGAGTTCGGGCCTGGCGTTCGTCATGCTCAAGCCCTGGGATGAGCGCGACGCCGAAACGACCGTGTTCAAGATCGCCGAGCGTGCGCAGAAACACTTCGCCAGCTTCCGCGATGCCATGGTGTTCGCCGTGGTGCCTCCTTCGGTACTCGAACTGGGTAACGCGTCGGGCTTCGACGTCTACCTGCAGGACCAGGGCGGTGTCGGCCACGAAAAACTGCTGGAGGCGCGCAACCAGTTCCTCGGGATGGCGGCACAGAGCAAGATTCTGGCAGGCGTACGTCCCAACGGCCTGAACGATGAGCCGCAATACCAGCTCACCGTGGATGACGAGAAGGCCAGTGCACTGGGCATTACCTTGTCGAACATCAACCAGACCCTATCGATCGCTCTGGGTGGTAGCTACGTCAACGACTTCATCGACCGCGGTCGGGTGAAGAAGGTGTACGTGCAGGGCGAAGCCTTCGGTCGCATGACACCTGAAGACCTGAACAAGTGGTACGTGCGCAACGACGCCGGGACCATGGTGCCGCTGTCTGCGATTGCCACCGGTGAATGGATCTACGGTTCGCCCAAGCTGTCGCGCTACAACGGTGTCGCGGCCATGGAAATCCTCGGTACTCCGGCACCGGGCTACAGCTCGGGTCAGGCGATGGCCGAGGTCGAGGCGCTGGCCAAGAAGCTGCCTGCCGGCGTGGGCTATTCGTTCACCGGTCTGTCATACGAAGAGCGTCTGTCCGGCTCGCAGGCTCCAGCGCTGTACGCCATCTCGCTGCTGTTCGTGTTCCTGTGTCTGGCGGCCTTGTATGAAAGCTGGTCGATCCCGATCGCGGTGCTTCTGGTTGTGCCGCTGGGTGTGATCGGTGCGCTGATCGCGACCAGCATGCGCGGGTTGTCCAACGACGTGTTCTTCCAGGTAGGCTTGCTGGTCACGGTGGGCCTGGCAGCCAAGAACGCCATTCTGATCGTCGAGTTCGCCAAAGAACTCCACGAACAGGGCAAGAGCCTGGTGGAAGCGGCCGCCGAAGCATGCCGGATGCGTCTGCGACCGATCATCATGACGTCCCTGGCGTTCATCCTCGGCGTAGTACCGCTGGCGATTTCCAGCGGCGCAGGCTCAGGTAGCCAACATGCGATCGGTACCGGTGTGATCGGCGGTATGATCACCGCCACCATCCTGGCAATTTTCTGGGTGCCGATGTTCTACGTGGCCGTGTCGTCGCTGTTCAAGAGCAAGTACGACAAGGAACACGAGAAGGACAACGACAAAGCCATTACACACGATGAGGCTGGCCAATGAGCAAGTCACTGATATCCATCGCTGTCGCCGCCTTCGTGCTCGGCGGCTGCTCGATGATCCCCGAGTACAAGCAGCCTGCCCTGCCGGTGGCCGAGCAGTTCCCGCAGGGCGAGGCCTACGCGCCCGCCGATGCGGCCGAAGTGGCGGCGGCGGAACAAGGCTGGCGGCAGTTCTTCACCGACCCGGCGCTCGAGCGCCTGGTGCAGGTAGCGCTTGAGAACAACCGCGACCTGCGTGTCGCGGCGCTGAACATCGAAGCCTATCGGGCGCAGTACCGCATCCAGCGTGCCGATCTGTTCCCGGCCATCAATGCCGACGGCACCGGTACGCGTCAGCGCACACCGGCTGACCTGTCACAGCTTGGCGAGTCGGGCATCTCCAGCCAGTACGCCGTCACGCTGGGCGTGAGTGCCTATGAGCTGGACCTGTGGGGGCGCATCCGCAGCCTCAGCGAACAGGCCTTGCAAACCTATCTGTCCACCGAGGAGGCTCGTCGCTCCACACAGATCAGCCTGGTGGCCAACGTGGCCAACGCCTACCTGACCTGGCAGGCCGACCAGGCGCTGCTGAAGTTGACCCAGGAGACCCTGGGCGCCTTCGAGCAGAGCCTCAAGCTGACCAGCCGCAGCACCGAAGTAGGCGTGTCCTCGGCCCTGGACCTGAGCCAGGCACGCACGGCGGTGGAAACTGCCCGTGTCAGCCTGGCGCGCTACAAGCGCCAGGTGGCTCAGGATCGCAACAACCTGACCCTGTTGCTGGGCACGGCCATTCCGACTGACCTGCCCGAAGCCCGCGGGCTGGATGCCGACCTGCTCAGCGAAGTGCCGGCCGGCATGCCGTCGCAGTTGCTGACCCGACGCCCGGACATTCTCGAAGCCGAGCACGCCCTGCTGGCCGCAAACGCCAACATCGGCGCGGCCCGCGCGGCGTTCTTCCCCAGCATCAGCCTGACTGCCAATGCCGGTACGTCGAGCCGACAGCTGTCCGGCCTGTTCGACGCCGGTTCCGGCAGCTGGCTGTTCTCGCCGAGCATCAGCCTGCCGATCTTCAATGCCGGTGCGCTGCGTGCCAGCCTGGACTACTCGAAGATCCAGAAAGACATCAACGTGGCCAACTACGAGAAGGCCATTCAGACGGCGTTCCAGGAAGTGTCCGACGGCTTGGCCGCACGCAAGACCTACAACGAGCAGTTGCAGGCCCAGCGTGATTCGGTGCAGGCCAATCAGGATTACTACCGCCTGGCCGAGCGTCGCTACCGTATCGGTATCGACAGCAACCTGACCTTCCTCGATGCCCAGCGCTCGCTGTTCAGTGCCCAGCAATCGCTGATCACCGACCGGCTGTCGCAGCTGACCAGCGAGGTCAATCTGTACAAGGCACTGGGAGGCGGCTGGTACGAGCGCACTGGCCAGGCCCAGTTGGCCCAGCCAACGCAGGCGCCCAAGAGCTGACCCTTGATGGCATGAAAAAACCACCGCTCGCGGTGGTTTTTTTACGCCTGTGACCCGCTGCGAGGAGTGAGTCAGCACTAAAGGGCTGAAGAAAATGTCACGCGGGACTGGCCGAAAGTTCAATCATGAGCAATAGTGGTCCGATGACCAGATAACTGACTTGTTATTAACTAGTTAGTTAGTGTTCGGTTATCGCACGCATTCCTGTGCGGTCGGTTGAATCGTGCTTCACCCCGAAGCACCATCCGCGCAACACGTAACAAAATGTCAGAAAAGCCCGTTCCAGCGTGCGTCAATCATAAAATCAATAACAATAGGTTTACCCCATGCGCCAGCACTTCCATCGTTCACCCCGTCTGTTGCCCAACCTGATCGCGTTGACCGTTGCCACGGCCGGCCTGCCTTCCTTCGCAGCCGAGTCCGGCTTTCTGGAAGACGCCAAGGTCGGTCTGAACCTGCGCAACTTCTATTTCAATCGCAATCACGTAAACCCAGCCTTCCCGCAAAGCAAGTCCGAGGAGTGGACCCAGAGCTTCATACTCGATGCCAAATCCGGCTACACCCAGGGCCTGGTCGGCTTCGGTGTGGACGTGCTGGGCATGTACTCGGTCAAGCTCGATGGTGGCCGCGGTACCTATGGCACGCAGTTGCTGCCTGTGCATGACGGCAATGATCCGGCCGATGATTTCGGCCGTCTGGGTGTGGCCGCCAAGGCCAAGATATCCAAGACCGTGCTCAAGGTCGGCGAGTGGATGCCGGTACTGCCCATCCTGCGTTCGGACGACGGCCGCTCGCTGCCGCAGACCTTCCAGGGCGGACAGATCACCTCTCAGGAAATCGATGGCCTGACCCTGTACGGTGGCCAGTTCCGCAAGAACAGCCCGCGTAACGATGCCAGCATGGAGGACATGTTCCTGCAGGGTCGCGCCGGCATCACCTCCGACCGTTTCAACTTCGTCGGTGGCGAGTACACCTTCAACAACAAGAACACCCTGGTCGGCCTGTGGAACGCCGAGCTCAAGGACATCTACCAGCAGCAATACCTGCAGATCCTGCACAGCCAGCCGATTGGCGACTGGACCTTGGGCGCCAACCTGGGCTTCTTCCACGGCAAGGAAGACGGCAGCGCACGGGCCGGCGATCTGGACAACAAGACCTGGTCGGCGCTGCTGTCCGCCAAGTACGGCAGCAACACCTTCTATGTCGGCCTGCAGAAAGTCACCGGCGACAATGGCTGGATGCGCGTCAACGGCACCAGTGGCGGTACCTTGGCTAACGACAGCTATAACTCCAGCTACGAGAATGCCAAGGAAAAATCCTGGCAGTTGCGCCACGACTTCAACTTTGCCGGCGTGGGCGTTCCAGGCCTGACCCTGATGAACCGCTACATCAGCGGCGACAACGTGCACACCGCCACCGTCACCGACGGCAAGGAATGGGGGCGCGAAACCGAGCTGGCCTACACCGTGCAGTCGGGCACCTTCAAGAGCCTGAACATGCGCTGGCGCAACTCGACCATGCGCCGCGACTACAGCACCAGCGAGTTCGACGAAAACCGCGTGATCGTCAGCTACCCGTTGAGCATTCTGTAATCGCCGGGGCGGTGGCGCGCGTTCAGCGCGCTACCGCCCTCCTTCCCCTATCACTGGCGTGATTCGACGCCCAGCTCATCCCAGACTGATTCGGCCAGGTGAAACGTTGCATTGGCCGCTGGAATGCCGCAGTAGATCGCACTCTGCATCAGGACTTCCTTGATCTCTTCGCGGGTGACGCCGTTGCTGGCGGCCGCGCGCAGGTGCAGCTTGAGTTCTTCACTGCGGTTCATGCCGATCAGCATGGCGATGGTGATCAGGCTGCGCGTGTGCCGCGGCAGGCCCGGGCGGGTCCAGATATCGCCCCACGCGTGGCGGGTGATCATCTCCTGGAACTCGCTGTTGAACTCGGTCAGGTTGTTCAGGCTGCGCTCCACATGGGCCTCGCCCAACACGGCACGCCGGACTTTCATTCCTTCGTTATAGCGTTCTTTCTCGTCCACGAACGGGCTCCTTCAGCGCAATAGAAATTCGACGACCCGGTCGCTGAACGGCGCACCGATTTCGACGTTGGAGAGATGCGCGGCGGCAAATTCGGCGTACTGCGCACCGGTCACCCGCTCGACGATGAACTGCGCATCTGCCGGCGTGGTGACAGCGTCCTCGGTGCCTGCGATCACCAGTAGTGGCACCTGGATGGCAACCAGCTGTTCGCGAAAATCGGCGTCGCGCACCGCAGCGCAGTTGGCGGCGTAGCCCTGCGGGGAGGTGGCGGCGAGCATGTCGGTGATGCGTGTGGCCTCCAGCGGATGGGCCTCGGCGAACGCCGGGGTGAACCAGCGTGCGATGGAAGCGTCACGCAACGCCTGCATGGCAGCCTCGCCTTGGCCGAGGACCATTTCGATGCGTGGATTCCAGACGTCCTGGGTGCCGATCTTCGCCGCCGTGTTGCAGATCACCAGCTTGTGCAGGCGCTCGCCGGCATTGATGCCCAGCCATTGGCCGATCAGACCGCCCATGGACAGGCCACAGAAATGCACCTTGTCCAGGTTCAGGGCATCGAGCAACGCCAAGACGTCGCCGCCCAACTGCTCGATGGTGTACGTCCCAGGGGTGACCAGGGACTGGCCATGACCACGGGTGTCGTAGCGCAGCACCTGGAAATGTTCGGTGAAGGCGGCCATCTGGCCGTCCCACATGTGTCGGTCGGTGCCCAGCGAGTTGGACAGCACCAGGACGGGCTTGTCCTTGGGGCCTTCCAGGCTGTAATCGAGTTCGCCGTCGGCGAGTTGTACCTGTGCCACGCTCATCTCCTCACGCATTCAAAAGATCGTGTTCGGCTACGGCCCGTTCAACCCAGACCTGGGCCTGGCCCAGGTAGTGCGAAGGGTCCAGCAGACGGTCCAGTTCATCGGCACTCAATTGCTCGGTGACCTGCGGCTCGTCGCCGAGCACCGCACGTAGATGTCGGCCTTGAGCGACGGCCTGCTTGCAGCACTGTTCCAGCACATGGTGCGCGCGGTCGCGACCGATCCGCTGCGCCAACACGATGCTGACGGCTTCGGCCAGCACCAGGCCCTGGGTCAGGTCCAGGTTCGCCCGCATACGCTCAGCGTCGACCTGCATGCCATCGGCAATGGCCAGGGCCTGCTGCAACGCGCCGGAGACCAGGCAGCAGATCTCCGGCAGGGTTTCCCATTCGGCGTGCCATAGGCCCAGACTGCGTTCATGTTCCTGGGGCATGGCGCTGAACAGCGTCGCCACAAGCCCCGGCACTCGGGTGGCAGCGCCGATGAGCACTGCCGCACCGACCGGATTGCGCTTGTGCGGCATGGTCGACGAACCGCCCTTGCCCGGCGCGGACGGCTCGAACACTTCCGCCGCTTCGGTCTGCATCAACAGGCTGATGTCCCGGCCCAGCTTGCCCAGGCTGCCGGCCACCAGGCCAAGTACCGAGGCCAGTTCCACCAGCCGGTCGCGCTGGGTATGCCAGGGCTGGTCGGGCAGGTTCAGGTGCAGTTCCTCGGCCAGCGCCCGGGCCACCGGCATTGCCTGTTCGCCGAGCGCGGCCAGGGTGCCCGAGGCGCCGCCGAACTGCAGGCAGGCCAGCCGCGGCCTGAGCTCGCGCAGGCGTTGCCGGCTGCGGGTCAGGGCACCGAGCCAGCCGGCGATCTTCATGCCCAGGGTGACGGGCGTGGCGTGTTGCAGCCAGGTGCGTCCGGGCATGACCGTGGCGGCATGGCGACGGGCCTGCTGGCTCAGCGCCTCGCTCAGACGTTGCAGGTCGGCTTCGATCAGGTCGACCGCCGCCAGCAGTTGCAGGACCAGTCCGGTGTCCATGACGTCCTGACTGGTCGCGCCCAGGTGCACATAGCGCTCGGCATCCGGGTCGGAAGCGGCGATGACCTTGCCGAGCATCTTGACCAGCGGAATGGCCGAATTGCCGGCGCTGGCGATGGCCTGCGCCAAGGCCTGAAAGTCGTACTGCTCGGCCTTGCAGGCCGCCTCGATGGGGGCGACGGCCGAGCCGGGTATCACGCCGACGCGGGCCTGTGCCCGAGCCAGCGCGGCTTCGAAATCGAGCATGCCCTGCACCCGGCCATGGTCGCAGAAGATCTGGCGCATGGCGGGCGCAGTGAAATAGACATCGAACAACTGATTGTTCGGCGGTTGGCTCATGGAACTCCCCTGTAACGGCGCGCCACACAAGGCGCGCCTGTGGGCTTAATGGTCGGTATGCAGGTACTTGGGTTGCTTGGGCAAGCGCAGGCTGAACAGGAACGCGATCGCCATCATCACCGTCACGTACCAGTAAAACGCGTTTTCGTTGCCCATGTTCTTCAGGTTCAGCGCGACGAACTCCGCCGACCCGCCGAACACGGCGTTGGCCACGGCGTAGGCCAAACCAACGCCCAGCGCGCGCACTTGCGGCGGGGACATCTCGGCCTTGACCCGACCGCTGATCGAGGGATAGAAGCTGACGAGGGCCAAGGCCAGGGTGATCAGCACAAAGGCCAGGAACGGGCTGGTGACGGTCTTCAATACCATGAGGATCGGCAAGGTGCACAAGGTGCCGAGGCCGGCGAACCAGAGCATGGAGTTACGGCGGCCGATCCGGTCGGCGAGCATGCCGAACAGCGGCTGCATGCACATGTACAGGAACAGCGCGCCAGTCATGATCAGGCTGGCGGTCTTGGCGTGCAGGCCGGCGGTATTGACCAGGTATTTCTGCATGTACGTGGTGAAGGTGTAGAAAATCAGCGAGCCACCTGCGGTGTAGCCCAACACGGTGATGAACGCCGCGCTGTGGTTCTTGAACAGCCCGGCTATGCTGCCAGCGTCCTTGTCGTTGCGGGTCTCGGCGGTACTGGTTTCCTCAAGGGTACGGCGCAGCAACAGCGAAATGATCGCGGCCACCGCACCGACGAAGAACGGAATACGCCAGCCCCACGCGCGCAATTCCTGCTCATCGAGAAACTGCTGAAGGATGACCACGGTCAACACCGCCAGCAGTTGCCCACCGATCAGGGTGACGTACTGGAACGATGCAAAGAAGCCACGCTGCCCCCGCAAGGCCACTTCCGACATGTAGGTGGCCGTGGTGCCGTATTCACCGCCCACCGAAAGGCCCTGGAACAGACGGGCCAGCAGCAGGATGATCGGCGCCCAGACGCCGATGGTGGCGTAGGTGGGCAGGCAGGCGATCACCAGCGAGCCGGCGCACATCATCAGCACCGAGATCATCATCGAATTCTTGCGGCCATGCTTGTCGGCCACCCGCCCGAACAGCCAGCCACCAATGGGCCGCATCAGGAAGCCCGCCGCGAAGACCCCGGCGGTGTTGACCAATTGCACGGTGGGGTCGTCGGAGGGAAAGAACGCGGGGGCGAAGGAGATGGCGCAGAAGGCGTAGACATAGAAGTCGAACCACTCCACCAGATTGCCCGATGACGCGCCGACGATTGCGAAAATGCGCTTCTTGCGCTCCTCACCGGTGTAATGAACTGTTGTCATGTTTTAGTTCTCATTGAGGTCGGTAAAGGCTAGACATAACCTGTTACAACCCCAGGCACAAGGTGATTGGCTGTCTGGGAGGTTGAGGGTTGGCTTTAGGGCCTCTTCGCGGGCAGAGCCCGCTCCCACAGGAGCCTGCTCCCACAAGAACATTTGATCTATGTGGGAGCGGGCTTTCTGTGGGAGCGGGGCGGGCGGCGAGCCCTCTGCCCGCGAAGAGGCCGGTGAAGCCTCTCAAACCCGCTCGATCGCCAACGCCAACCCTTGCCCTACCCCCACGCACATCGTCGCCAGCCCGCGCTTGCCGCCGCTTTTTTCCAACTGATGCAGCGCCGTCAACACCAGCCGCGCACCGCTCATGCCCAGCGGATGACCCAAGGCAATCGCACCGCCGTTCGGATTGACCTGCGCGGCATCGTCCGCCAGCCCGAGGTCGCGCAGCACCGCCAGGCCCTGGCTGGCGAACGCCTCGTTGAGCTCGATCACGTCGAAGTCCTCGACCGCCAGGTTCAGGCGTTCGAGCAGTTTGCGCACGGCCGGCACCGGACCGACCCCCATGACCCGCGGTGCTACCCCGGCACTGGCCATGCCCAGCACGCGGCCACGGGCAGTCAGGCCGTGCTTTTGCACCGCCTCGGCGCTGGCGAGGATCATCGCGGCGGCGCCGTCGTTGACACCCGACGCGTTGCCCGCCGTCACGGTCTTGTCGGCGCCGTTGACCGGCTTGAGCCTGGCCAGGGTTTCCAGGGTGGTGTCGGCGCGCGGATGCTCGTCCTGCTCGACCACGGTTTCGCCCTTCTTACCCGGAATCCGTACCGGCACGATCTCTTCGGCGAAGAAGCCCGCCGCCTGTGCGGCAGCGGTGCGCTGCTGGCTGCGCACGGCGAAGGCGTCCTGGTCTTCACGGGAGACCTGGCAATCGTCGGCCACGTTATCCGCCGTCTGCGGCATCGCATCGACGCCGTACTGGGCCTTCATCAGGGGGTTGATGAAACGCCAACCGATGGTGGTGTCTTCCAGTTTCATGTTGCGGGAAAAACCGGCATCGGCCTTGCCCATGACGAAAGGCGCGCGCGACATCGATTCGACGCCGCCGGCAATCGCCAGCTCCATTTCGCCACTGGCGATGGCGCGAAACGCCGTGCCCACCGCATCCATGCCCGAAGCGCACAGGCGGTTGAGGGTCACGCCGGGCACGCCCTCGGGCAGACCGGCCAACAGCAGCGCCATGCGTGCGACGTTGCGGTTGTCTTCGCCCGCCTGGTTGGCACAGCCCATGAACACTTCGTCCAGCTGCGCCCAGTCCACGCCGGGGTTGCGTTCGACCAACGCCTTGATCGGCACGGCGGCCAGATCGTCAGCGCGAACGTGGGCCAGGCTGCCGCCGAAGCGACCGATGGGCGTACGCACCGCATCGCAAATGAATACGTCGCGCATCATGCTTCTCCCGGTGCCTGGCCGTGGGCGGCCGCCGTGCGTGCTTCCAGGGCGCGCAACGCTTCAAGTTCCGTGGCGTCAGGCTCGGCCGTGGTCTGCACATCGTCGGCGAAGCGGATCGGCCAGCCGGTCGCTGCGCTGATTTGTTCACGCGTCACGCCCGGGTGAATGGACGTCACCACGAATTCGTTGGAACCGGCTTCAGGTTCCATGATGCACAGGTCGGTGATGATCCCTACCGGCCCCTGTCCTGGAAGGCCCAGGCGTTTGCGCGAATCGCCGCCTTCGCCATGGCCGACCGAGGTGACGAAGTCGAGCTTCTCGACGAAGCTGCGGTGCGACTGTTTGAGAATGATCAACACGCTCTTGGCCGAACCTGCAATCTCCGGTGCACCACCGGCGCCCGGCAGACGGACCTTGGGCTGATGGTAGTCGCCCACCACCGTGGTATTGATGTTGCCGAAACGGTCAACCTGAGCGGCGCCGAGAAAGCCCACATCGATGCGTCCGCCTTGCAGCCAGTAGCGGAAGATCTCACCGGTAGGCACCACGGTGTCGGCGGTTTCCGCCAGTTCGCCATCGCCGATGGACAGGGGCAGTACAGTGGGTTTCGCGCCGATCGGGCCGGACTCGTAGATCAGTACCACGTCCGGCGAGGAGGTCAGACGGGCCAGGTTGGCGGCCTTGGACGGCAGGCCGATGCCGACGAAGCACACCGCGCCGTTTTGCAGACGCCGCGCGGCTGCGACGGTCATCATCTCGTTGGTGGAGTAAGTCATGGGGTCACCTGCGCTGCGCTGGCCAGTTTCGCCTGGTATTCGCTGAAGTCCTGGGTACCGCGGATGTACGTGTCGATCCAGGCGGTGAAGGTCGCCCGGTCGCGGGCGATCGGGTCCCAGGCCTGGTAGAACACGTTGTCGCGTTCGGTGTAGCCATGGGCGTAGGACGGATGCGCACCACCGGGCACATGGCACACGGCGGCCAACGCCCAGGTCGGCAACACGCAGCTGTTCATCGGCGCGTCAAGGTCATCGACGATTTCCTCGACGGTGACGATGCAGCGCTTGGCGGCCAGCGCCGCTTCCTTCTGCACCCCCAGAATGCCCCATAGCAGCACGTTGCCCTTGCGGTCGGCTTTCTGCGCGTGGATCACGGTGACGTCAGGGCGTACCGAAGGCACGGCCGCGAGCACTTCGCCGGTGAACGGGCAAGTGACTGTCTTGATCAGCGGATTGACCTTGGGCAGGTCGGAACCGGCGTAGGCCCGCAGGACTGCGAACGGCAGGCCGGAGGCACCGGCGACGTAGGCATTGGCCAGGTCGGCATGGCTGTGTTCTTCGATCTCCAGCGGCTGGGGCCACTGCTTCTCGACCGCGTCGCGCAGTCTATGCAGCGAGCCGACACCGGGGTTGCCACCCCACGAGAAGATCAACTTGCGAGCGCAACCGGCGCCGATCAACTGATCGTAGATCAGGTCAGGGGTCATGCGGACCAGCGTCAGGTCTTTCTTGCCTTGACGAATGATCTCGTGACCTGCGGCGGTTGGAATCAGGTGGGTGAAGCCTTCGAGCGCGACGGTGTCACCATCGTTGACGAATTGCTTCACCGCGTCGGTAAGCGACAGGATTGCAGCCATGTGGGCAGGACTCCTCGATACTGTGAGCCATCTTGTTTGAATGAAGCTGGCGTACAGGTTAGGGCGCCAGCCTCTCACGAACAATCCGATTATCGACTATCCGTTCGATAATCGAACGATACAGCGGCGTGTTTCAGGTCGCGTCGGCGTGGCTGACCCGACTCTTGATCAACAAGGCCACGGTGGCCAGCACGGCAGGAACGACCAGCGCGGTCAGGACCTGTTCGAAATTCCAGCCGAGGCCCAGCAAGGTCGCGCCCATCCAGGCCCCCAGGATCGCGCCGAAACGGCCGATCCCCAGCATCCAGGACACCCCGGTGGCACGCCCTTGCGTGGGGTAGAAGCGCGCGGCCAGCGACGGCATGGCCGACTGCGCGCCGTTGACGCACATGCCGGCAATCAGTACCAGCGTCGCCAGCAGCGTGATGTTGCCCAGGCTTTGCCCGACCGCGTAGGCGAACACCCCAGCGAGCAGGTAGAACGTGGCAATGACCTTGTGCGGGTTGAACCGGTCCATGGCCCAGCCCACGCCCACGGCACTCAGCACACCGCCGAACTGGAACAGCGCGCCGATGAACGCGGCCTGCTCCAGGCTCGCGCCGCTCTCGCGCATCAGCGTCGGCAGCCAGCTGGTCAAGAGGTAGACGATCACCAGACCCATGAAGTAGGTCAACCACAGCAGCAAGGTGCCGGCGCGGTAGGTGCCGGAAAAGATCACCGCCAGCACGTTGCTCGCCTTGACGGTTTTCTGTTCGGGCACGCTGAAGCGCTCGGCCCGCGCCACTTGCTCCGGGTCGATCGGCGCCAGAGTGCGACGTATCTTTTCCACACCCTTGTTGCGCACCACCAGATACCGCGCCGACTCGGGCAGCCAGATCATCAACACCACCGCCAGCACCAGCGGCAGCACACCGCCGAGCAGCAGCAGGCTGTGCCAGCCGAAGGCGGGAATCAGCTTGGCGGACATGAACCCGCCCCCGGCCATGCCGAGGTTGAACCCACAAAACATGCTGGTCACCAGCAGCGAACGAAAACGCTCCGGGGTGTACTCGGACAACAGCGTAGTGGCGTTGGGCATGCCGGCCCCTAACCCCAACCCGGTAAGAAAGCGCAGGATCAACAGCTGATCGACGTTGCTGCTGTAGGCCGAAGCCAGGCTGAACCCGCCGAACACCAGCACGGCGCCGACCAGCACCAGCTTGCGCCCGAAACGGTCGGCCAATGGCCCGGAGCCCAGGGCGCCGAACACCATGCCGATCAATGCGGCGCTCATCACCGGTCCGAGGCTGGCGCGGTCGATGCCCCACTCCTGCGACAGCGCAGGTGCGATGAAGCCCATGGCGGCGGTGTCCAGCCCGTCGAGGAAGACGATCAGGAAACACAGGATGACCACGCGCCATTGATAGCGCGACAGCGGTCGGTCGTTGATCAGGGTCTGCACATCCAGGCACAGCCCCGCAGCGTTGGCAGGTTTGTTCATTGTTGTTCTTGTCATTGTGATTGTCCGGGAAAGACGGGCACGTCGATGCGGGCCATGCGGCCGCATGCCTGGGCAGTCGAAGGTCTAGGGGTGTCGCGTGGCGAGCGTCGGAACGGAAAGGGAGCAAAAGCTGAAGGCGTTGCGCATGAGGTGATCCTCGCTATTTTTATTGGCGACCGCTTGAGCGGTCGATGCGATGGACATTAGTCAGCGCGCCCCGGCCGGGTCAATCGGGCACTGGCGGATGTGTGCGGTCACCGCACACTGCCATGCAGAGCGCCCGCCAAGCGTTCAAGCGAACAGTTGCGCGCTCAGATCGCGACTGGCCGACAGCATGATCGGCAGAAAACGTTGCTCAAGTTCCGCCCGGGTGACGCGACCGGCGTGGGTGCTGACATTGAGCGCGGCCAATACCTGCCCCGACGCGTCGTATACCGGCACGGCAATCGAGCGCAGCCCTTGCTCCAGCTCCTGATCGACGATGCACCAGCCCTGCTGACGAACCCGTTCCAGGCACTCCAGCAACGCGGTTTTGTTGGTCAGGGTGCGACTGGTCTTGGGCGCAAGATCGGTGTGCTGCAGGTATTCGTGCAGCGACGCGTCGTCGAGTGCCGCGAGCAGGATGCGACCCATGGAAGTGCAATACGCCGGCAGTCGACCGCCCACCGACAGGTCCACCGAAATCAGCCGCTGAGTCGTGGCCGAACGGGCGATGTAGAGGATGTCATCGCCTTCGAGGGTGGCCATGTTGCAGGCTTCGTGCAACTGCTCACTCATGCGGTCCAGGTAGGGTTGCGCCGAGACGGCCAAGGGTGTCGAGGACAGGTAGGCATGGCCCAGGGTCAGCACTTTGGGCAGCAGCGAGTAAGTGCGCCCATCGGTGGTGGCATAACCTAGCTTGATCAGGGTATGAAGACAGCGCCGCACGGCAGCGCGGGGAATTTCCGTCCGGTGGCTGATCTGCGCAATGGTCAGGTGTCGCTTGCGCTCCTGAAACGCCTGCACCACCGCCAGTCCGCGGGCCAGCGAGGTCATGAAGTCCGGGTCGCCAGTGAAGGCTTGGATGCGCTTGGCGGGCGATGCGACGATCGGCGGGGCCAGTGAGCTGAACGCAGGGCGCTGTGGCACTTTCGAACCGGTCGCTGACGGGCCTGCCGGTGGTGTGTGTTCGCTCATGGTACTGCCCTCTGGAATGTTCGAAACCGACCGAGGGCGATTATCGGACCGGTGGGCGATAATCGCAAATCCATTGCGTTGATGCGATTTCCGGCAAGATGGCATTGCCAGGTGGTCCTGAAACTTATTCCTGTCTGTGCTTTCTCAGATTGTGTTGTGCACATTGATACACACTGAATGAACGGCCTTCCTGCACCGTCGCGGTTGCAACCGGCTACAATGCGGGCTCCAACTGCCAGGCGGCTTTCGACGCCTCATCGGTGGGTTTCAACTTTCCAAATAACAGAGTAATAAAAGTGACGAAAGACGAACTGCGCGCGCAACTGGAGCGCCAGGAACAACGTTACAAGGAAGTCTACGGCGGTGAGATCACCACCTATGCCGCTCAGCCAGATCCAGAACGCAAACCGTGGCGCAAACGTGCCAGCATTCTCGATCAGGCCTTTCAGGAAGAGATCCAGAAGATCGAAAAGGATCTCGAGCAACAGAACGCATGACACAGGCGTGGCAGGCGGCCATTGGCCGCTTGTGCCACGTCAATTGCCTTCAGAATTGCGTCATCCGCTGACAAATTTCATACGACCGTTTGAATATTTCGTCTGGCTTACGGCTTTATGGCGACCTATCGATAGCCCGAATTTTCGGGGCTCAAGCCAGGCTCGTCTGCAGGCCATGCGCTGCGACCCTTGCCCAATCGCTCGAAAAGCGGACCCACCGGTCAGCGCCTGGGGGGTCATACCGCGTCGATTTCTGGCATAATCGCGCCCCCTCAATGGCCCGGTCACAAAACCTTCATGATCGAATTATTCAGCGCACTGGATGCGTGGGTGCTGATCAGCCTGTTCTTAGCGCTGGCGTTCGTACTCACCTTCGAATTCATCAACGGCTTTCATGACACCGCCAACGCGGTCGCCACAGTCATCTATACCAAGGCCATGCCGCCGCACCTGGCGGTGTTCCTGTCCGGTATTTTCAACTTCCTCGGTGTACTGCTGGGCGGCGTCGGCGTGGCCTACGCAATCGTTCACCTGCTGCCGGTCGAGTTGCTGATCAACGTCAACACCGGACACGGCCTGGCCATGGTGTTCTCGCTGTTGGCCGCGGCCATTACCTGGAACCTGGGCACCTGGTATTTCGGCATTCCGGCGTCGAGCTCGCACACCCTCATCGGCTCGATTCTGGGCGTGGGCCTGGCTAACGCGCTGATCAACGACATCCCACTGGGCGATGGCGTCAACTGGCAGAAGGCGATCGATATCGGTGCCTCGCTGGTGTTCTCGCCGCTGGCCGGCTTCGTGGCGGCGGCCCTGGTGTTGATCGGTCTGAAGTGGTGGCGTCCGACCTCCAAGATGCACAAGACGCCTGAGCAGCGCCGCAAGCTGGACGACAAGAAACACCCGCCGTTCTGGAATCGCCTGGTGCTGGTCCTGTCGGCCATGGCCGTGAGCTTCGTGCACGGTTCCAACGATGGCCAGAAGGGCATCGGCCTGATCATGCTGGTGTTGATCGGTATCGTTCCGCAGCAGTTCGTGCTGGACCTGAACGCGACCACCTACCAGATCGAGCGGACCCGCGACGCGACCCAGCACCTGAGCCAGTTCTACCAGCGCAACCAGGCCACCCTGGGTGAATTCCTGGCGCTGGGCAAAGCTCAGCAGGGCGATCTGCCGGAGAAATTCAGCTGCAATCCACAGCAGACAGAACCGACCATCGCGGCGCTGCTGAGCACCCTCGATGGCGTCTCCGACTACCACTCGCTGGCTGCCGAACACCGTATCGAAGTGCGTCGCTACCTGCTCTGCCTGGATGACACGGCGAAGAAGGTCGGCAAGCTGCCGGCACTGGAGCCGCGCGAGAAATCCGACCTGGAGAAATTGCGCAAGGACCTCACTGCCACCACCGAGTATTCGCCGTTCTGGGTGATTCTGGCCGTGGCCCTGGCGCTGGGTATCGGTACCATGGTCGGCTGGAAGCGTGTGGTTCTGACCATCGGCGAGAAGATCGGCAAGCAGGGCATGACCTATGCCCAGGGCATGTCGGCTCAGATCGTCACCGCCTGTGCGATCGGCGCGGCCAACGTGTTCAGCCTGCCGGTCTCGACCACCCACATCTTGTCCTCGGGCGTGGCCGGGACCATGGTGGCCAACAAGAGCGGCCTGCAAGGTGGCACGGTTCGTACCATCATGTTGGCCTGGGTGCTGACCCTCCCGGCCTCCATGGGCCTGGCGGCCGGTCTGTTCTGGTTGGCCAGCCAACTGGTGGGATGACCACCGCGTGACACTCTGCAAAAAGGCGCCCGCGGGCGCCTTTTTGCATGGCTGAAGAAACCTCCTGCGCTACTTGCGCTTGCTCCCTCCCAACAGGGAGCCCATCAAGCCACGCACCAACTGGCGGCCGAACTGGTTGGCAGCCTGGCGCATCGCCGACTTCAACGCCTGCCCCGCTGCCCCACTGAGAAACTCGCCGGCCTTGTCGGCCAGGCTCGGCTCCGACGGCTGTACCGGATCTGCCGTCGGCGACAGTTTGCGCGCGGTCAGCATTTCATAGGCGGATTCGCGGTCGATCGGTTTATCGTAGCGACCGGCGAGCGGCGAGTTGCGCACCGTGGCCGCGCGCTCGGCGTCTGTCAGTGGGCCGATGCGCGACTGCGGTGGCGCGATCGCGACCCGCCGGACCATCGCCGGGGTGCCCTTTTCCTGCAGCGTCCCGACCAAGGCTTCACCCGTGCCCAATTCGGTCAGCACGGCCAGAGTGTCGAACTCGGGGTTGGGCCGGAAGCCCTCGGCGACGGCCTTCAAGGCCTTCTGCTCGCGGGCGGTGAATGCACGCAGGCCGTGCTGGATGCGCAGGCCCAGCTGAGCCAGCACTGCATCGGGCAGGTCGCTGGGCGACTGAGTGACGAAGTACACGCCAACGCCCTTGGAACGGATCAACCGCACCACCTGTTCCAGACGATCCTGCAAGGCCTTGGGCGTGCCGTTGAACAGCAGGTGGGCTTCGTCGAAGAACAATGCCAGCAGCGGCTTGTCGGCATCACCGCGCTCGGGCAATTGCTCGAACAGTTCGGCCAGCAGCCACAGCAGGAACGTGGCATAGACCTTGGGGGCTTCGTGGACCAGGCGGCTGGCGTCGAGCAAATGGATGCGGCCACGACCCTCGGCGTCGGGGTGCAGAATGTCTTCCAAGCGCAAGGCCGGCTCGCCGAACAGCGCTTCGGCGCCCTGTTGTTCGAGGCTGGCCAGACGGCGCAACAGGGCTTGGCTCGACCCCGTGGTCATCAAGGCGCTGTCGTCGCCCAGCAGCTCAGGATTGTCCCGGAGGTGATTGAGCAAGGCCTTGAGGTCCTTGAGGTCGAGCAGGAGCAGGCCTTCGCGATCGGCCACCTTGAAGGCGGCGTACAGCGCCGACTGCTGGCTGTCGGTGAGCTCCAGCAGGCTGCCCAGTAGCAGCGGCCCCATTTCGCTGAGCGTGGTTCGCAGCGGATGGCCGGATTGGCCGTGAATGTCCCACAGCGTGATCGGGCAGGCCTGCGGGCGATAATTGAGCCAGGGCATCTGGGCGATGCGTTCGGCGATCTTGCCCTGAGGGTTGCCGCTGGCACCCAGGCCACACAGGTCGCCCTTGATATCGGCGGCGAACACCGCCACCCCGGCCTCGCTGAACGCCTCGGCCAGGCGCTGCAGGGTTACCGTCTTGCCGGTCCCAGTGGCCCCGGCGATCAAACCATGGCGGTTGGCCAAGCGCAGGTCCAGGCCTACGGGTTCACCGCTGGATTCGGCACCGAACAGTACGTGTCTGGCATCCGTCATCTTGCACCTCTGCTGTTATTCAATGAAGCATGGGGCAGCGTAATGCCAAACAGACCGGTGTGCAGGAAAAACGTGCGCTGGAACCATTTCTGTGGGAGTCGGTGAGGGCCTCTTCGCGGGCAGAGACCCGCTCCCACATGCACACATAAGCCTGTGGGAGCGGGGCGGGCGGCGAGCCCTCTGCCCGCGAAGAGGCCAGCACAATCAACCCAAGATCAACTGCCCCACAACGCCAAGCCGCTGACGAATCCCCCCGACGCAGCTATCATCTCGGCCACGACGGCCTGGCGCCGGCCCACACGGACTTTCCCATGCAGCGCACTCCCCTTTCGCTTCCCTGCAACCTCGCGACGAACCTCCAGCCATGAACCGAATGCTGTGGCTGGTCCTGATCATAGTCGTCGCCGTACTGATTCCAGTGATCATGGGCGGCACCGAAATGCTTCAGCGCCTGCGCGGATTCTCGTTGCTTCTGCTGCTGGGCATGTTCGGCATGATCTGCGTCGGTTGGGTGGTGAACGCCATGCGCCTGCGCCTGCTGCTGGCCGAGCAGGCGACGCGCATCGGTCGGCTGAAGACCGTGGCCGTGGTGATGGCCGCAGAGTTCGCCTATTGCGCCACCCCTGGCGGCAGCGGGGCACCGCTGACACTGCTGGCGCTGCTCGGCCGGCACGGCATCGGCGCGGCCAAGACCAGCGCGGTGTTCGCCATGGACCAACTCAACGACCTGATGTTCTTCTTTTTCGCCCTGCTGTGCATTCTGGTCTATGCGCTGTTTCACAACCTCAGCCAGGCCCTGGAAAGCATGCTGCTGGCCAGCGGCATCCTGATGGCCGGGGCCTTGGTCGCCTGCGCAGTACTGGCGCGCTATCACCGCCCGGCGATCAGGCTCAACGGTCGATTCCTGCGACTGCTGCGGATCAAGCCGGCAACACGCCGGCGCTGGGCACGCAAGCTGCTGCACTTTCTGGACGCCTTCGCCGACAATTTCCGCCTGCCCCGCCGCGTGCTCGCCCAGGTGTTCGCCTTGACCTGCGTGCATTGGACGTTGCGCTATAGCGTGCTGTATTTCACCTTGCAGGGATTAGGTAGCGAAGTGGACTGGGCGTGGAGTTTCCTGATCCAGATGCTGGCCCTGAGTGCCGGCCAGTTCAGCCTGTTGCCCGGTGGCGCGGGCGCGGCCGAGCTGGCCTCGGCCGCGTTGCTGGCACCCATGGTGGGCAAGTCGACCGCCGCCGCCGCCATCCTGATCTGGCGACTGGTGACCTACTATTTCTACCTGATCGCCGGCGGCCCGGTGTTCGTCGCCCTGCTGGGCAAGCCCCTGCTCAACAAGTTGCTGCGGGCTCGTCAGGCTTGAGCTCGGCAGGCGTGTCGGCGTCGCGGGCAGGCGCACCCTGCTGCCGTTTCGATACCTGTTGCGCCCACAACGCCTCGGCACCGGGAAACTCGGTGCCGTGCTCTTCGCTCAGCGCTTCGGGATCATAACGGCTCGCGCAACCGGCGCCGAGCACCGGTAACGGCTTTGCACTGGCCTTGTCGCCGGGGTCTTTCATGCTCAGCTGAACACGACGGTCTTGTTGCCGTGCACCATCACCCGATCTTCCAGGTGATAGCGCAGGCCACGGGCCAGGACCATCTTCTCCACGTCGCGGCCGAAACGCACCATGTCGTCGATGCTGTCGCTGTGGCTGACCCGGACCACGTCCTGCTCGATGATCGGACCGGCGTCCAGCTCTTCGGTCACGTAGTGGCAGGTAGCACCGATCAGTTTCACGCCGCGCAGCGAGGCCTGATGGGACGGCTTGGCACCGACAAAGGACGGCAGGAAGCTGTGATGGATGTTGATGATCTTGCCGGCATAGGCCTGGCATAGCTGCGGCGGCAGGATCTGCATGTAGCGCGCCAGCACCACGACGTCGGCCTGGTGCTGATCGACCAGGCGCGAGACCTCGGCAAACGCCGGCAGCTTGTCCGCAGGGTCGACCGGCACGTGATAGTAGGGAATGCCATGCCATTCGACCATGCTGCGCAGGTCATCGTGGTTGGACACCACACAGGCGATGTCGCAGTCCAGCTCGTTGCTGTGCCAGCGGTGCAGCAGGTCGGCCAGGCAGTGGGATTCGCGGCTGGCCATGAGCACCACGCGCTTCTTCTGCGCGGTGTCGGTGACCCGCCATTCCATGGCGAATTCTTCGGCGATGGGCGCGAAAGCGGCGCGGAACGCCTCGATGTCGAACGGCAGGGTGTCGGCACGAATTTCGTGGCGCATGAAAAACCAACCGTTCTGGTCATCGGAGTGGTGGTTCGATTCGGTGATCCAGCCATTGTGGGACGCCAGGAAATGGCTGACTTTGGCAACGATGCCAACGCGGTCCGGGCAAGCGGTCACCAGCCGAAAAGTGCGCATGTATTCAAACTCCAGAAACTTCGCAAAGGGCGCCATTCTAGCGGTTGACGGGCAAGTCTGCAGTATTGATTGCAGCCTTGGCTGTCAGGTGCAGAGCCGCCCTGCTGCGCCGATCGGCGCCGACGACCACAGTGTCGATACAGAGGCAGGTATTATATAGATGTGCGGATGTAAACATGAAAAACCCTTCACCTGAATCGTGGATAACCGGCCCGGCGCAAAACGCTGTTCACGTTAATTGTTTACTTGGTTCGGAAGGATGCTTATTATCACCCCACTGTTTTCACTGACACTTGCATTCCCGAGGTATCACCATGTCCCTGATCAACGAATATCGCGCTACAGAAGAAGCCATCAAAGAGCTTCAAGCCCGCTTGAAAAACCTGTCGCAAGACGACAAATTGCAAACCGAACTGGAATTCGAAGGCAAATTGCGCACCCTGATGGGCGAATACCAGAAATCGCTGCGCGACATCATCGCCCTGCTGGATCCGGAAGCCAAGTTGAACAAGGCACCGCGTCCTGCCACCGGCAAAGTTACCGGCACCAAGCGTGCACGCAAGGTCAAGCAATACAAGAACCCGCACAACGGTGAAGTCATCGAAACCAAAGGTGGCAACCACAAGACCCTGAAAGAATGGAAAGCCAAATGGGGTGGCGATGTGGTCGAGACCTGGGCCACTTTCCTGGGCTAATCGTTACATCTTGTTAAGTCGTATCGTGCCAATCAAAGAACGCCAGTCCCAGGACTGGCGTTTTTTTATGGGGTCTCTTCAGCTCAATGAGACATCATGCCCACGCGTGCCGCCAGTGCCTGAGCGTAGGCCTGCCAATGCCGCAGAACCTGCGTCTGCGTCGGATCGGCCTTGGCCATGCACTCGCCCAGCGCGGCATTGAAACCTTGCAGCGTGTTGGGTGCGCCAAACACAGGATCACTCAAGCGCTGTTGGCAGAATTGCAACCAGCGCTGTGTTTCAAGAGGATTCAGAGTGTCCGGAAAGTTGCGCGCTCTATAGCGAAACAATAATTCGGGCAGTCGCGGGTCATCGAACACCCAGTCAGCGCTCGCCAACTGTTGTGGATCCAATGTACGAATGCGTTCACACAATAATCGGTCGCGGTCGCCAATGAAGCTATCGTACAACTGCTGCTCTGGATCGGCACTCTCGGGAAACGTCGTCGTTTGATAGAGCGGTGACAATTTGTAATGCCATTGCGGCTGGTCATTGCATAAGCGCATCGCTCGAGCCTGATAGAGCGGTTTATCCAGATTGAGGCGCTGCCAATCTTCATCGCGCAATACGTTGAGGGGCGCGATGACCGGGCAACGATTGATGTGCAGAAGTTTCAAAGGCACGGGCGCTTCGCCCTCGGCCAGATCCTGACGCCGCTTATACAATCGCTCTTGCAATACTTCGATACTTTGTTCGATCAAGGGTTGGGGATCGTGAGCCAGATCATAGACGATCAACGCATTGCGATTGGTCGGATGCCACGCCAGTGGCAGAACCACTGCGGCATAGCGTCGCGCAGCGCCGAATTGACCGGAAACATGTACCAGCGGCTGCAACAGCTGAATGCTTTGCTGCACCCGTTGTTTGCTGCGCATTTGAAACAGCCAGTCGTACAGTTTGGGTTGGCGTTGGCGGATCAAACGTGCAAGGGCGATGGTGGCGCGGACGTCGGACAGCGCGTCATGGGCCTGCCCATGGTCGATGCCGTTGGCCGCCGCGAGCAGCTCCAGGCGCATGCTGGCGCGCCCGTCCACCTCTGGCCATTCGATGCCGTCCGGACGCAGGGCATAGGCCGCCCGCACCACGTCGATCAGGTCCCACCGGCTGTTGCCACCCTGCCATTCCCGCCCATAGGGGTCGAAGAAATTGCGGTACAGGCTGTAACGGGTCATCTCGTCATCGAAGCGCAGGGTGTTGTAGCCGGCTCCGCAGGTACCGGGCATGGCCAGTTGTGCGTGGACCCGGGTCATGAAATCGGCCTCGCTCAGGCCACGGTCGGCCAGGCGTTCGGGGGTGATGCCGGTGATCATGCAGGCCGCAGGGTGCGGAAGAATGTCGTCGCTGGGCTGGCAGTACAGATTGACTGGCGCGGCGATCTCGTTGAGATCGGCATCGGTGCGGATTCCGGCGACCTGCAAGGGCCGGTCGCAGCGCGGATTGATGCCGGTGGTTTCGTAGTCGTACCAGAAGATGCTGGAAGTCACTGAGGTATCCTGTGCGCAGTAGCGCGACAGTGTAGAGCCCTGCCCGGCATCCGGCCACGCCTGCCGAGCAGCTTCAGCCGCGGCGGCGGAACACGGCCACGCTCAGGCGATCCATCCAGCCGAAGATGCGCTGCTGGACGCGCCCCCAGAACGGCCGACGGCGCCAATCGCTCAGACTGACTTCGTGGCTGGCCGCAAAGTCGGTGGTGAAGCTGCGCTCGACCGCCTCGGTCAGGGCGGGATCGAGCGCCTCGAGGTTGGCCTCCAGGTTGAAGCGCAGGTTCCAGTGGTCGAAGTTGCAGGAACCGACACTGACCCAGTCATCGATCAAGACCATTTTCAGGTGCAGGAAACAGGGTTGGTATTCGTAGATCTTGACTCCGGCCCTGAGCAGCTTGGGGTAATAGTTGTGTCCGGCGTAGCGCACCGAGGGGTGGTCGGTGCGCGGGCCGGTGAGTAACAGCCGTACATCCAGGCCGCGACTGGCCGCCCGGCGCAGCGAACGGCGCACCTTCCAGGTCGGCAGGAAATACGGCGTCGCCAGCCAGATGCGCCGCTGTCCGCTGTTGAGCGCGCGCACCAGTGATTGGAGTATGTCGCGATGTTGACGAGCGTCCGCGTAGGCTACCCGACCCAGCCCTTGGCCGCCTTCGGGCATGGGCGGCACGCGCGCGAGGCCGAAATGGGTCGGCGGGCGCCACGCGGTGCGCCTGAGGTTGGCGCGCCATTGGCGGTCGAACAGCATCTGCCAATCGGCAACCAGGGTGCCGGTGATGGCGACCATCACTTCGTGCCATTCGCTGACACTTTCATCCGGCTGCCAGAATTCATCGGTCACACCAGTGCCGCCCACCATCGCCCATTGCTGGTCCACCAGCAGCAGCTTGCGGTGGTCGCGGTACAGGTTGCGCACGCCGCGACGCCAACTGATCGGGTTGTAGAAGCGCAGTTCGACGCCGGCGTCGGTCAACTGCGCGCGCAGTTCCGCGGTGAAGGCCAGCGAGCCGTAATGGTCGAACAGGCAGCGCACATGGACACCACGCACTGCAGCCGCCTGCAGTGCCTGGACCACAGCCCCGGCGCAGGCACCGGCTTCCACCAGGTAGAGTTCGAGATCGATCGTGTGCTCGGCCTGGCCGATGCGTTCGAGCATGCGCGGAAAGAACTGCGGCCCATCGATGAGCAGTTCGAACTCGCTGGAATTGCGCCATGGAAACACCGGCCCGCCCATATCAGCGCCCCTTCATGACAGGTGGGGTCGCTTGCAAGCCGTTCGAATCATGCATGGGCAGTCCTGTAACCAAGTGAAAGAAGAGGCCAGTGATCGGCGCGGGCATCGTGGCTCGGGTAGTTTCATCCATCACTCCCCGGAATCAACCGGCAGCCTTGCCGCGGACCGACCCAGGCTGCCGTGTTGCTGCGTCCCAGGCCACTGGCCAGGACCCGTCGCTGGCCCGAGTCTTCGCTCAGGCTGCTCAGCGGCAGATACTGTCTGATGTAGCTCTGACAGTACTCGACGCTGTTTTGCATGACGTAGCGGCATGAACAGTACTCTTTTGCCGAATAGGCACTGAGGATGTCCGGAAATGCCAGCAGCTGGGTGCGCTCGTGCCACAGCCAGGTGGCCGCCGTCAGCGATAGCAGCAGGCTAAGGGCCACCCAGGCGCGCTTGCCGGTGCTCATTGGCCACCCTCGGGGGCAAAGGCGGCCAGCAGCCGTTGCAGCAGTGCATCATGGCTGAAGCTGGCATCGCGATCGTCGGCATAGCGCACGATCACCAGGCGTTGCTCGGGCAACACGTAAAGGGCCTGCCCCCAGTGCCCCAGCGCCGCCATGGTGCTGCGGGGGGCATGGGGCCAGGCGGCGTTGCTGTTGAGCCACCAATGCGCACCTGCGGCCGGCTCGCCCGGCACGTCCTGGCTCGGGGCGAATGGGGTGCGATTGAAGGCCACCCAGGCCTGAGGCAGCAACTGCCGGCCCTGCCATTCACCATCGCGCTGCATGAGCAGGCCCACGCGTGCCAGATCCCGCGCGGTCAGGTAGGCATATGAAGAGGCGACGAAGGTGCCGCTGGCATCGGTCTCCCACACCGCCCGGTCGATGCCCAGCGGGGTGAACAACGCCTGCCAGGGATAGTCCGGGTATTCATGCAGCCCAACCATGTTGCGTAGCGCGGCGGCGAGCAGATTACTGTCGCCGCTGGAGTAACGAAACCGTTCGCCGGGGGCATGGGCACGTCGGTGGCTGGCAGCGTAGCTGGCCATGTCCTGATGGCCGCGGGTGTAGAGCATCGCCACCACCGATGAATTGAGCGGCGCGTATTCGTAGTCTTCCTCCCAGTCCAGCCCCGAGGCCCAGTGCAACAGGTCCTCGACCCGGATGTCACGATGGGAGTCGAGCGGCTGGAAATAGTCGGCGGCGGCATCCTCAAGGGCAAAGCGCCCTTCGCCGTAGGCCACGCCCATGACCGTGGCCAGCAGGCTTTTGCTGATCGACCAGGTGGCATGCACCCGATCGGCGGCGCCGGGCCCGGCATAGCGCTCGTAGACGATCTCGCCGTCGCGGATGACCAGCAAGGCGTCGGTGCGCACGCCTTCGCGCGTGACGTCATCGCGCGGCACGAACGCATAGCGCTCCAGCTCGGCAATGGCCGGCGACGCCGGTGCCAATGCCTGGCTCCACTGCGCGGACGGCCAGCTTTGCGCACCCACCGATACCGAGCACAGCAGAAAGATCGACAGGATAAACAGACGCGACATGCGAGAAAGGCTCGTGAGCGGGGTTGGCGCGAGTGTGCAGTGCGGGTATGACAGCCGTTCGCTGCAAGAGTTGTGTGGCATGCGGCCGCCGGGTCTGTCACGCAAGCATCACCAAAGCTTCACCGGGGTGACACCGCGTCTTCCTAGGCTGGCCATGCCTAGCAAAATCGACCTGCCGCACTCACCGGCCGGCTTTTGGAGACTTGCAATGACTCAGATCGCACGCTCTGGCGACACCCGTACCGAACGCCGTCTGCAGGCCGAACGCCTCACCGGTCCGCAAGCTCTGCACGAGGCCCAGGCCCTGCGCTTCGCCGTGTTCAGCACCGAACTCAACGCCACGCTCAAGAGCGCCGAGCTGGGTCTGGACGTCGACGACTACGATGCCCACTGTCAGCACATCGGAGTGCGCGACCTGGCCACCGGGCGGCTGGTGGCCACCACCCGCCTGCTCGATCATCAAGCGGCCAATCGCCTGGGCCGCTTCTACAGCGAAGAGGAATTCAGCCTGCACGGTCTGCGGCATCTGCAGGGCTCGATCCTGGAAATCGGCCGGACCTGCGTTGCGCCCGCCTATCGCAACGGCGGCACCATCGCGGTGCTCTGGGGCGAGTTGGCCGAGGTGCTCAACGAAGGCGGCTACGATTACCTGATGGGTTGCGCCAGCATTCCGATGCAGGACGGCGGCATCCAGGCCCAGGCGATCATGCAACGGCTGCGCGAGCGCTACCTGTGCACCGAGCACTTGCGTGCCGAGCCGAAGATGCCATTGCCGAGCCTGGACATTCCCGGCAACGTCATCGCTGAATTGCCGCCGCTGCTCAAGGCCTACATGCGCCTGGGCGCGAAGATCTGCGGCGAGCCGTGCTGGGACCCGGATTTCCAGGTGGCCGACGTGTTCATCCTGCTCAAGCGCGACGACCTCTGCCCGCGCTATGCCCGCCACTTCAAGGCGGCCGTGTGATGCCGCGCTGGCGCGTCTACGCGCGCATCCTGCGGCTGCTCTGGGTGATCGGCCTGGGCCTGGCGCTGGCCGGGACGTTCAGCCTGCTGGAGCGGCTGCGCGTACCGAACTGCATGGAGCGGCGCCAGCGTTGGTCGCGCTGGTTCATGGAACGGCTGAGCAACGCCCTGCCTTTCGAAGTCACCGTGCAGGGCGAGTTGCCACGCACGCCCATGCTATGGGTCGGCAATCATGTGTCCTGGACCGACATCCCGCTGCTCGGCATGCTGGCGCCGCTTTCGTTCCTGTCCAAGGCCGAAGTCCGCACCTGGCCGGTGGCCGGCTGGCTGGCGCTCAAGGCGGGGACGCTGTTCATCCGCCGCGGGGCGGGCGACAGCCAGCTGGTCCGCCGGCCGATGACCCAGCACCTGCGCAACGATCTGGACCTGATGATCTTCCCCGAAGGCACGACCACCGATGGACACAGCCTGCGGACGTTCCATGGGCGGCTGATGTCCAGCGCCATCGATGCCGGCGTGGCGGTGCAGCCGATCGCAATCCGCTATGAACGGGACGGCGATCTGGATCCGATCGCGCCCTTCGTGGGCGATGACGATCTGTTGTCGCACCTGTTGCGTCTGTTTGCCCAGCCGCGCGGGCAGGTGTTGATTCAGGTGCTGACGCCGATTGCCAGCACCGGCAAAGAACGGGCGGCGCTGGCCTTTGAAGCGCAGGAGGCGGTGCGGGTGGCGTTGTTCGGTGAGGTCGAGGAGATGCGGCGGGCGGCGTGAGTCAGGTGTTCCGAGTTGCCTCATTCGCGGGCAGAGCCCGCTCCCACATAATAGGGGATAGGGGATGGACTTTGTGGGAGCGGGGCGGGCGGCGAGCCCTCTGCCCGCGAAAGCGTCGGCACAATCACCGCATCTCCCGAGCGAACCCCTGCACCACCGGATAGAACGCCCGAAAATCCTCGCTCAGCGGCTCATACAGCGCCTGTACTTCCTCGAACGCCCCGGCCAGCCCCTCGGGCTTTGACAGGCGCCGTGAAATCCCCTGCAGCACCCGCTCGATAATCTGAAAATCACGGTACGACCCCAGCCAATCCTCGGCGATCATGTGTGGCGCCATGGCCGCCAGCCGTCCGGGCAGGTCGGCTTCGGCGGCCAGCACGCGATAGACGTGGCGTGAGAAGTCCGCCAACGGCTGCTGTGAATAATCCGCCCAGTGCCGCGCCAGGCAGTGATCGAAGAACACGTCGACGATGATCCCGGCATAACGTCGCCGCTCTACCGGAAAACGGCCAATGGCACCCAGCACCAGCGGATGGCTGTCGGTGAACGCGTCGATCTGCCGATGCAGCCGAATGCCGGCTTCCAGGGGCGCGCTGAAGCGCCCCTCCAGGCGACCCTTGACGAAATCGCCATAGAGGCTGCCGAGCAGCTGCTCAGGTAAAGGACCGCCGAGGTGAAGGTGCGCGAGGTAGTTCATGCCGGCAGCTTAGCACCATTGCGCTTGTATCGTTATAACCCGATATAGCCGAACGGCGCTTCGTTAGCACGCAATCATATTTGTATATCGCGAAATACAGATATATATTTCGTCCCGTCCCGATATAAGCCGAGTCCGTCATGCCCCTTGATCTCGACGAAATAATAAAAGCCCTCTCCCACCCCGTGCGCAGGGAAATCCTGGCGTGGCTCAAGGATCCCCAGGGGCAGTTTCCCGATCAGCACCACAGCACCGAAAACGGTGTGTGTGCCGGGCAGATCGACCAACGCTGCGGCCTCTCGCAGTCAACCGTTTCCGCCCATCTGGCAACCCTGCAACGGGCCGGCCTGATCAGCAGCAAGAAGGTTGGCCAGTGGCACTTTTTCAAACGCAACGAGGACGTCATCCAGGCGTTTCTCGCGCAAATGAGCGAACAGCTCTGACAAGGATTTTCCCATGCCCTTACCCCTGCTGATCCTGGCGCTGAGCTCTTTCGCCATCGGCACCACCGAGTTCGTCATCATGGGCCTGCTGCCCGATGTGGCGGGCGATCTCGGCGTGAGCATCCCCAGCGCCGGCTGGCTGGTCACCGGCTACGCCCTGGGCGTGGCCATCGGCGCCCCATTCATGGCCCTGGCCACCGCGCGCCTGCCACGCAAGGCGGCGCTGGTGGTGCTGATGGGCATCTTCATCATCGGCAACCTGCTGTGCGCGATCGCCAGCGACTACAACGTGCTGATGTTCGCCCGGGTGGTCACCGCGTTGTCCCACGGCGCCTTCTTCGGCATCGGTTCGGTGGTGGCTGCGGGGCTGGTCGCGCCCAACAAGCGCGCTTCGGCCGTGGCCCTGATGTTCACCGGCCTGACCCTGGCCAACGTGCTGGGTGTGCCGCTGGGCACCGCATTGGGCCAAGCCGCAGGCTGGCGTTCGACCTTCTGGGTGGTGACGCTGATCGGCGTCGTCGCCCTGATCGGTCTGCTGCGTTTTCTGCCCAGCAATCGCGAAGAAGCCAAGCTGGACATGGTCGCCGAACTGTCGGCGCTCAAGGGCGCCGGGATCTGGCTGTCGCTGAGCATGACGGCCTTGTTCGCCGCGTCGATGTTCACCCTGTTCACCTACATCGCGCCGCTGCTGGGCGATGTCACCGGCATCTCGCCGCGCGGCGTCACCTACACCCTGCTGCTGATCGGCCTGGGCCTGACCGTGGGCAACATCATCGGCGGCAAGCTGGCGGATCGACGCCTGGGCGCGACCCTGGTCGGCGTGTTCGCGGCCATGGCGGTGGTGTCCACCGCGCTGAGCTGGACCGCAGTCGCCGTCATTCCCACCGAAATCACCCTGTTCCTGTGGGCCGCTGCAGCCTTCGCCGCCGTGCCTGCGCTGCAGATCAACGTGGTGACCTTCGGCAAGTCGGCACCCAACCTGGTGTCGACCCTGAACATCAGCGCCTTCAACGTCGGCAACGCCCTGGGCGCCTGGATCGGCGGCGCCGTCATCGCCGGCGGCCTCGGCCTGACCAGCGTGCCACTGGCCGCGGCGGTTCTGGCCGTGCTCGCCCTGATCGTCACCCTGATCACCTTTCGCCAGACCCGGACTCCGGACCTGGCACCTGCCACTCACTGATAGAGGCTGTTTTCCATGACTACACTTTTCGACCCGATCAAGCTCGGCGCGCTGGAACTGCCGAACCGTATCATCATGGCCCCACTGACCCGCTGCCGCGCCGACGAGGGCCGCGTGCCGAACCAGATGATGGCCGACTACTACGTGCAACGCGCCAGCGCCGGTCTGATCCTCAGCGAAGCGACCTCGGTCACGCCCATGGGCGTCGGTTACCCTGACACCCCCGGCATCTGGTCCAACGACCAGGTGCGTGGCTGGGCCAACGTCACCCAGGCCGTACACGCCGCCGGCGGGCGGATCATGCTGCAGCTGTGGCACGTGGGCCGCATCTCCCACTCGCTGTACCTGAACGGCGAACTGCCGGTGGCCCCCAGCGCCATCGCCGCTGACGGCCACGTCAGCCTGGTGCGTCCGATCACCGGTTTCGAAACGCCACGGGCGCTGGAAACCGCTGAAATCGCCGACATCGTCGAGGCCTACCGTGTGGGCGCGGAAAACGCCAAGGCCGCCGGCTTCGACGGCGTGGAAATCCACGGCGCCAACGGCTACCTGCTCGACCAGTTCCTGCAGAGCAGCACCAACCAGCGCACCGACGCCTACGGCGGCTCGCTGGAAAATCGCGCGCGCCTGCTGCTGGAAGTGACCGATGCGGCCATCGACGTCTGGGGCGCCGACCGTGTCGGCGTGCACCTCTCGCCACGCGCCGACCTGCATGACATGGGCGACGCCAACCGCGCCGAAACCTTCACCTATGTGGCCCGCGAGCTGGGCAAGCGTGGCATCGCGTTCATCTGTGCCCGCGAGAAGGAAGGGGAAGACAGCCTGGCCGCGCAACTGCGTGATGCATTCGGCGGTCCGTACATCGTCAACGAGCGTTTCGACAAGGCTTCGGCCAACGCTGCCCTGGCCAACGGCATCGCCGATGCCGTGGCCTTCGGCGTGCCGTACATCGCCAACCCCGACCTGCCCGAGCGCCTGCAGGCCGATGCACCGCTGAACGAGCCACACCCTGAAACGTTCTACGCCAAGGGCGCTGCTGGCTATCTGGACTACCCGCGCATGTAAGCGGCAGGCCGGGCCGCTACCAGGCGCGCCCGGCCGTTCAGCGCCGCAGCTGACTGATCTGCTGTTGCAGGTTCTGCACCTGACTCTGCAAGGTGGTCAAGCTGCGCGTCGCCTGCCCGCGAAACGCATCGAATTCATTGACGCTCGGCCCACTGCTGGCCGCCGGGCGATTCTCCTGCTCGCTCTTGAGCACGATCAGGTCCTGCTCCAGACGCTCCAATTGCGCGCTGGGGTTGCTCTTTTTCAATGCGGCCAGCTCGCCGTCCAGGCCATCCAGGCGTGCCTGCAACTTGCCGGTATCCGGCTGGGCCTGCTTGAGTGCGGCCAGGTCGCTGCCCAGGCTCTTCAACTGCGCCTGCAACTGCTCGTTGAGCGCCTGCTGCGCGGCCACTTGCGACGCCGCCTGCTCCAGACGTGTCTGCAAGGTGCTCTGCTGACCGGCCACACCACTCTGCTGCTGGGTCTGCTGTGCCAACTGGTCCTGCAACTCCTTGATCTCGGCCCGCATCGCTTCGCTGCCCGACACGGCAGTGGATTGGGTGTTGGCAACCTTGCCACTGATGTCCTGCAGGCGCCCCGCCGCTTCTTCGCTGATGCGCGCGAAGCTTTCCTGGGTCGCCACCAACTGCTGCTCCATCAGGTTGATCTGCTGGAAGCTCCACCACCCCAGCCCGCCCAAGGCGATGAACAAGGCCCCGATCAGTGCCCACAGCGCGCCGGTGCTGGGCGCCTTGACGCGCACCACCGGGGTGTTGCGCGAATACAACGCATCGCGCTCGCGCCCGCCGCCCACCGGGGCGAAGTCGTCATCGTCGCGGGTATCGCCGCGCAGGCTGGGCAGGTTGTCGTCGAAGTCGTCGCGGGCATCTTTGCGCATGTGAGAAACCTTTGTGTCACGGGGTAATGGCCGGGACCGCGAGTATAACCTCGCAACGGTGGTCATCGACCGACCACCGAGGCAATTGGCTCAAGCGCCGGCCGCGCCCTGGGCACGCCACCAGCCACAGAACTCATCCAGCGATGCCCACAGCGAGGTCCGCGGGTCGTAACCCAGGTAGTGTCGGGCGCGGTTGATATCCAGCGTGAAATGCTCGTGCAGCGCCTGCACCTCGTAGCGCGACAGTCGCGGCCGAGGCTGGCCGGGCCAGAGCAGGCAGGCCGCCTCGCCGAGCGCAGCGCTGCCGTGGGCCAGGCCGAAATCGCGATAGCGCTGCACCTGGGGCAATTCGAGCTGGCGCATCACGTAGTTGATCACGTCCCACAACGGTATCGGCGCGCCATTGCTGATGTTGTAGACCTGATTGAGCGCGGTATCGCCCGCCGACAATGCGCCCAGCAGTGCTTGATTGAGGTTCTGCACACTGGTGAAATCGACCTTGTTCAAGCCGTCACCGATGATCCGCAGGCGATTCTTGCGCTGCCGCTCGATCAGCCGTGCGAACTGCTGCCCGTCGCCAGCGCCGGTCACCCGATGCGGGCGCAGCACGACGGTTTCCAGGCCGAACTCGGCGGCGCCCAGGACCTTCTGCTCGGCCAGCCACTTGGTGCGCGCCTCATGGCCACGCAGGCGCTTCGGCACCCGCTCTTCCTTGAGTCCGAGGTGGCTGCGGCCGTCGACATACACCGCCGCCGACGACAGATACACCAGCCGTTGCACATGCTCCTTGAGACAGGCCTCGACGACGTTCTCGGTGACTTCGACGTTGGCCTGATGAAACGTCTGGTAGCGGCCCCAGGTACCCACGGCCCCGGCGCAATGCACCACCGCATCGATGCCTATGCACAGGCGCTTGGCCAGATCGGGGTCGAGCAAGTCACCCTGGGTGAACTGCGCACCGCGTCGAACCAGATGCTCCACCCCTTCGGCCCGGCGACCATTGATGCGCACCTCAAGCCCCTGCTCCAGCGCCAGGCGCGTGAAGCGTCCGCCGATGAAGCCGCTTGCGCCGGTGACCAGAATCTTCATGAATTGCTCCGCTGTACATCGATCAATGTGTAACCGCAGCTCGCCCGGAAAAAGGGCTTTGCCGCGTGCTTCGAGGTGATTTACGGGTGTGCACTGCACGCCTTGACGACGCCTGCTACCGATAGACGCGCGCAGGGCTCACAGCGGCACCAACCAGCTCCCGGCACCGTCGCGCAGATGTTGCGTGAGCCGTTCGAGCAGCTGTCCGCCGTTGCGCCAGTGATGCCAGTACAGCGGCACATCCACCGGATGTCCGACGCAGATCTCGATCAGACTGCCCTCGGCCAGCGCGTCCTCGACCTGCAGCTCGGGCACCATGCCCCAGCCCATGCCGGCCTTGGCCAAACGGTTGAAGCCCTCGGACGAGGGGCACAGGTGATGGAGAAAGCCCTCGGCCAGACCCAGCGATGCCAGAAAGCGGTGTTGCAGATAGTCGTCGGGGCCGAACACCAGTGCGGGCGTGCGCGGCAGATGGGCCGGGTCGAACCCGTCGGGAAAATGCCGGGCCATGAAACCGGGGCTGGCCAGCGCCCGGTAGCGCATGGCCCCCAGCAAGAGACTGCGCGCGCCGGCCAGAGGCCGCTCGCTGGCACACAGGCAGGCCGCCACTTCACCGGCACGCATGCGCTTGAGGCCGACGTCCTGATCCTCCACCACATGGTCCAGAAGCAACTGCTCGCGAATGCAGAACTCACCTACCGCCCCCGCCCACCAGGTGCCCAGGCTGTCGGCATTCAAGGCGATGCGCAGGCGCTCGGGCATGCCCTGCTCATCCAGCGTCGGCACCTGCCCCTGCAGATCACGCTCGAGCAAGCGCACCTGCTGCACATGGTTGAGCAGGCGCCGGCCGATATCGGTGGGCGCCGGTGGCGTGGCGCGGATCAGCACCGGCTGACCCACCCGCGCTTCGAGCAGCTTTATCCGCTGCGACACCGCCGATTGCGACAAGCCCAGCACCTGGGCAGCACGCTCGAACCCGGTCTGTTCCACCACGGCAGCCAGTGCGGCGAGCAGCTTGTAATCGAACATCAGTTTCCCTAATGAATGATCAGCACTATTGGTTTTTCTTATACCGCGCCAGTCCTCACAATGGCCAGCTTCTAAAGGGAGAAACACCGATGTGGCAGAGTTACCTGAATGGTTTGCTGGTTTCGTTCGGCCTGATCATGGCGATCGGCACGCAGAACGCGTTCGTTCTGGCGCAGAGCTTGCGCCGCGAGCATCACCTGCCCGTAGCCCTGCTGTGTGTGACCTGTGACGCGCTGCTGGTGGCCGCCGGTGTGTTCGGCCTGGCCACGCTATTGGCGCACAATCCGACGTTGCTGGCAGTGGCGCGCTGGGGCGGCGCCCTGTTCTTGCTGTGGTACGGCGCCCAGGCGTTGCGCCGTGCCTGCTCGCGGCAGAGCCTGGAACGGGCCGACAATACCGGGCTGCGCTCGCGCAAGGCGGTGCTGCTGAGTGCCTTGGCGGTGACCCTGCTCAATCCCCATGTGTACCTCGATACGGTGCTGTTGATCGGCTCACTGGGCGCCCAGCAAAGCGTACCGGCTGCCTACGTTGCCGGCGCCACCAGTGCGTCGCTGATGTGGTTCTTCGGCCTGGCCCTGGCTGCGGCCTGGCTGGCCCCCTGGTTGGCACGTCCCACCACCTGGCGCCTGCTCGACCTGATGGTAGCGGTGATGATGTTCGCGGTCGCGGCGCAACTGGTGTTCACCTGAAACCGTCAGTCTGGCCAGGCAAAGGCTCTGGAACCTCTATCCCACACAGTTGTTGCGTGGTTAAGGCCCCATGCCGATGCTATGATCCGGCACTGCGTCGCAAAGAGTAAAAACTCGCCGACGTTTCTCAGGCCGCCCGTGATCGGCCGTGCGCAAACCGCAACAGACCTGATTAGGAGAATCACCATGGCTTTCGAATTGCCGCCGCTGCCCTACGCCCACGATGCCCTGCAGCCGCACATCTCCAAGGAAACCCTGGAGTATCACCACGACAAGCACCACAACACCTATGTCGTGAACCTGAACAACCTGGTGCCTGGCACCGAGTTCGAAGGCAAGACCCTCGAAGAAATCGTCAAGTCGTCGTCCGGTGGCATCTTCAACAACGCCGCCCAGGTCTGGAACCACACTTTCTACTGGAACTGCCTGGCGCCCAACGCCGGTGGCCAGCCTACCGGTGCATTGGCCGAAGCCATCAACACCGCGTTCGGTTCGTTCGACACGTTCAAGGAAGAATTCACCAAGACGTCGGTCGGCACCTTCGGTTCCGGCTGGGGCTGGCTGGTGAAGAAAGCTGACGGCTCCCTGGCCCTGGCCAGCACCATCGGTGCCGGCAACCCGCTGACCAACGGCGACACCCCGCTGCTGACCTGCGACGTCTGGGAACACGCCTACTACATCGACTACCGCAACGTGCGTCCAAAGTATGTCGAGGCGTTCTGGAACCTGGTGAACTGGGACTTCGTGGCCCAGCAGTACGAAGGCCGCGCCTTCACTGCATAAGCCACATCGTTTCTGAAAAGCCCGGCCTTCGTGCCGGGCTTTTTTGTGCCCGCCTGCATTCGCCGATGGCACTTCCCGTCCAGCTTGTTGCCAGATTGTCGCTCAAGAATGCATCCAGGCCGGCCGACACACTGGCGCGCCTGTCGCCATTCGAGACAATCGGTACGATTCGCGTTCATTTGTGGCTTTACGGCCCACGGTAAGTTGCCAATACTCGTGGCATCTTGATGCCAAGCGTTCGACACAAGGAATTGCCATTGAAGCTGGAAGTCAGGAACAGCTTGTCCGTCAAGTTGCTTCGCGCGGTGCTGGTGTCGGCCCTGGTCGTGGGCATGGTGCTCAGCTGTGCGCAGATCGTCTTCGATGGCTACAAGACCCGCCAGGCCATCTCCGCCGACGCCGAGCGGATCCTGGCCATGTTCCGCGACCCTTCGACCCAGGCGCTCTACAGCCTGGACCGGGAAATGGGCATGCAGGTGATCGAAGGGCTGTTTCAGGATGAAGCGGTGCGTCAAGCGTCCATCGGCCACCCCGACGAAGCCATGCTGGCCGAACGCTCGCGCCCACTGCAGAGCTTGAGCAGCCGCTGGCTGACCGATCGCATCCTGGGCCAGGAGCGCAGCTTCAGCACACGCCTGGTCGGTCGCGGCCCGTTCAGCGAATACTACGGCGACCTGCACATCACCCTGGACACCGCCACCTATGGCGAGGACTTCATCGTCAGCTCGGTGATCATCTTCATTTCCGGCACCTTGCGCGCCCTGGCCCTGGGTCTGTTGCTGTACCTGATCTATCACTGGCTGCTGACCAAGCCGCTGTCACGAATCATCGAACACCTGCTGCAGATCAATCCCGACCGGCCCGGTGAATACCAACTGCCGTTGCCACGCGGTCATGAGCACAATGAGCTGGGCCTGTGGGTCAACACGGCCAACCAGCTCCTGGCGTCCATCGAGCGCAACACCCAGCTGCGCCACGAAGCCGAAGACAGCATGTTGCACATGGCCCAGCACGACGTGCTGACCGGCCTGGCCAACCGCGTGCAACTGCAGCAACAACTGGACAAGGTCCTGCTTGACGCCCATCGCCTGCAGCGTCGGGTCGCGGTCTTGTGCGTCGGCCTGGATGACTTCAAGGGCATCAACGAGCAGTTCGGCTACCAGACGGGCGACCTCCTGCTGCGCGCCCTGGCCGACCGCCTGCGGGCCCACAGCGGCAGGTTCGGCAACCTGGCACGCCTGGGCGGCGACCAGTTCGCGCTGGTTCAGGCGGACATCGAACAGCCCTACAAGGCAGCGGAGCTGGCGCAGCGCATTCTCGACGACCTCGATGCCCCTTTCGCGCTCGACGAGCATTCAATCCGCCTGCGCGCCACCATCGGCATCACCCTGTTTCCTGAAGACGGCGACAGTACCGAGAAGCTGCTGCAGAAAGCCGAGCAGACCATGACCCTGGCCAAGGTCCGTTCGCGCAACCGCTACCAGTTCTACATCGCCAGCGTCGACACCGAGATGCGCCGACGCCGCGAGCTGGAAAAGGACCTGCGCGAGGCACTGGCGCGCAATCAACTGCACCTGGTCTACCAGCCGCAGATCAGCTACCGCGACCACAGTATCGTCGGCGTCGAGGCGCTGCTGCGCTGGCAGCACCCGGAACACGGCCTGGTTCCCCCCGATCAGTTCATCCCCCTGGCCGAGCAGAACCGCAGCATCATCGCCATCGGCGAATGGGTCCTCAATCAGGCCTGCAGCCAGTTGCGCGAGTGGCATGACCAGGGCTTCATCGGCCTGCGCATGGCAGTCAACCTGTCCACGGTGCAGTTGCACCACAACGAACTGCCCCGCGTAGTCAGCAACATCCTGCAAATGTATCGTCTGCCGCCGCGCAGCCTGGAGCTGGAGGTGACCGAAACCGGCCTCATGGAAGACATCAGCACGGCCGCGCAGCACCTGCTGAGCCTGCGCCGCTCGGGCGCACTGATTGCCATCGACGACTTCGGCACTGGCTATTCATCGCTCAGTTACCTGAAGTCGCTGCCTCTGGACAAGATCAAGATCGACAAGAGTTTTGTCCAGGACGTGCTCAGCGACGAGGATGACGCGACCATCGTGCGGGCCATCATCCAGCTGGGCAAGAGCCTGAACATGCAGGTCATCGCCGAAGGTGTCGAAACTCTGGAGCAGGAGGCCTATATCGTCGCCCAGGGTTGCCACGAAGGTCAGGGCTACCTCTACAGCAAGCCGCTGGCGGCGCGTGAGTTGACGGCCCTGCTCAAGCAATCGGAGCGCAGCCGTACCCACCTCACCTCGGCGCCGTCGCAGAGTTAGCGCAACGCGTCAGCCTGAAGCTTTTTTCACATTAGCCCTTTACAGAAAATGCATATCTTTCGCATTATGGCGCAGTTTTGCGCGCCCTCCGCGCGCCCGCTCGCCACTCTTGACGCAGGATTTCGCCATGATTCGTACGCCCCTGGCCACCGCCAGTCTGCTGGCCATCGCCATCGCTCTTGCCGGCTGCGACAGCAAGGACAAGCAAACCACCACCGCCGCCCAGACCCCAGCCCCGGCCGCCTCCGCGCCGGCGGCCCCGGCTGCGGTGCCCACGGCTTCCGGCACCCTCGACGAAGCTGCGGCCAAGGCCGTGGTCGCCCACTACGCGGACATCGTGCACGCCACGTTCGAAGATGCCCTGACAACTGCTCAGGCATTGCAGAAAGCCGTCGACGCCTTCCTTGCCGCGCCCAGCGACGCCACCTTGAAAGCTGCGCGCGATGCCTGGGTTGCCTCGCGCCCTTCGTACCTGCAGACCGAGACCTTTCGTTTCGGCAATACCTTGATCGATGACTGGGAAGGTCAGGTCAACGCCTGGCCCCTGGACGAAGGCCTGATCGACTACACCGACAAGAGCTACGAGCACGCCCTGGGCAACCCCGGCGCTACCGCCAACATCATCGCCAACAAAATCATCCAGGTCGGTGAAGACAAGGTCGACGTCAGCGACATCACGCCCGAGAAGCTCGCCAGCCTGAACGAACTCGGTGGTTCGGAAGCCAACGTCGCTACCGGCTACCACGCCATCGAATTCCTGCTCTGGGGCCAGGACCTCAACGGTACCGGCCCAGGCGCCGGCAACCGTCCAGCGTCCGACTACCTGGAAGGCGCCGGTGCCACCGGTGGCCACAACGACCGTCGTCGTGCCTACCTCAAGGCCGTCACCGACCTACTGGTCAGCGACCTCGAAGAGATGCTCGCCAACTGGAAACCCAACGTCGCCGACAACTACCGCGCCACCCTGGTGGGCGAGCCGGTCGACAGCGGCCTGCGCAAGATGCTCTTCGGCATGGGCAGCCTGTCCCTCGGCGAATTGGCCGGCGAGCGCATGAAGGTCGCCCTGGAAGCCAACTCGCCGGAAGACGAGCACGACTGCTTCAGCGACAACACGCACAACTCGGCGTTCTACAATGCCAAGGGTATCCGCAACGTCTACCTGGGCGAGTACACCCGTACCGACGGCACCAAGCTGACCGGTGCAAGCCTGTCCTCGCTGGTGGCCAAGGCCGACCCGGCCACCGATACCGCGTTGAAGGCCGACCTGGCCGACACCGAAGCCAAGATGCAGGCCATCGTCGACCGCGCCAACAAGGGCGAGCACTTCGACCAGCTGATCAGCAGCGATAACGCCGCCGGCCAGCAAGTGGTGCGCGATGCGATCGCCGCCCTGGTCAAGCAGACCGGCGCTATCGAGCAGGCCGCCGGCAAACTGGGTATCACCGATCTCAACCCGGACACCGCCGACCACGAGTTCTGATCGATCCGGGCTGCACCGACAGGCACTCGCGCGTCCGGTGCAGCCCGTTCACCCAAGGCTCGAAAGCCCGTACAGGCGAAGCGGGCGGCGAGTCCGCTGCCCGCCAGGCTTTCACAGCCCCATCGCCAAACTTTCAACCGATTCCCACAGCTTCCAGACCATGCGCACAGCCCTACCCTGCTTCGTCTCTCTGCTTCTGGCCTGCGGCCTGGGCGGGTGCGACGACGCCCCGCGCTTCACCCAGGCCGAACCTGGCGAAGCGAACAGCGCGGGCCAGGCCACGGTGCGCAAATTCGACGTCAACGCCTACTCCATGCCTTCGGCCAATCTGTCACCGGTCCGGCGCCTGGATTTCAGCGTGGGCAACAGTTTCTTCCGCAGCCCGTGGGTCATCGCGCCATCCACCACCACCGCGCGCGACGGCCTGGGGCCGCTGTTCAACACCAATGCCTGCCAGAACTGCCACATCAAGGACGGTCGCGGCCACCCGCCCGAGGACGACGCGCTGAGTGCCGTGTCCATGCTGGTACGCCTGTCGCTGCCCGACAGCCCGAACTACCTGCGCGAGATCGAGCGCCTGGGCGTGGTGCCCGAACCGGTCTATGGCACGCAATTGCAGGACATGGCCATCCCCGGTCACGCCCCTGAAGGCAAGGTGCGGGTGACCTACCAGAGCGTGCCGGTGCGCTTCGAGGACGGTACGCAGATCGAACTGCGCAAGCCGCAGCTGCAGATCAGCCAACTGGGCTACGGCGGCCTGCATCCCGATACACGCTTCTCGGCGCGGATCGCGCCACCGATGATCGGTCTGGGCCTGCTCGAAGCGATCAGCGAGCAGGACATCCTGGCCAATGCCCGCCACCAGGCCGAGAGCGCCGGCCCGATCAAGGGTCGGCCCAACCGGGTATGGGACGATGCCCAGAACCGTACCGTGCTCGGCCGCTTCGGCTGGAAAGCCGGGCAGCCCAACCTGAATCAGCAGAATGTGCATGCCTTCTCCGGCGACATGGGGCTTACCACTTCGCTGCGTCCGTTCGATGAGTGCACGGCGGCGCAAACCGCCTGCCGTGGGGCGATCAATGGCAATGGCCCGGGCGGCGAACCCGAAGTCAGTGATAACATTCTGCGCCTGGTGCTGTTCTACACCCGCAACCTGGGCGTACCGGCACGCCGCGACGTCGACTCTGCGCAGGTGCTGGCCGGCAAGAATCTGTTCTACCAGGCTGGCTGTCAGGGTTGCCATGTGGCGCAATACACCACGGCAAGCGACGCCGCGGAACCGGAGTTGCGCAACCAGACGATTCGCCCCTATACCGATCTGCTGCTGCACGACATGGGCCCAGGCTTGGCCGACGGACGCAGCGAGTTCAAGGCCGGCGCACAGGACTGGCGGACGCCGCCGCTGTGGGGCATCGGCTTGAGCGAAACGGTCAGCGGGCACAGCCAGTTCCTTCACGACGGCCGTGCGCGCAACCTGCTCGAGGCCGTGCTGTGGCATGGCGGCGAGGCCGAAGCGGCGAAACAGCAGGTATTGCAATTCGACGACCAGCAGCGCGCAGCGCTGCTGGCGTTCTTGAACTCTCTCTAGATGACTACACGTTTCAGGAGCCTACATGTTCCGTCCCAAGCTGCTCTTCACCGGCCTCGCTGCCCTGGCACTGGGCGCCTGCTCGCCCCAAGACCAGCAAGCCGTCACCAGTGCTGCCATCGCCAAGCAGGTCATCCTGCCGACTTATAGCCGTTGGGTAGAAGCCGATCGGCAACTGGCCGCCAGCGCCCTGGCATTCTGCCAAGGCTCCCAGCCACTGGACGCCGCGCGCGCTGATTTCCTCAAGGCGCAAAAAGCCTGGGCCGAGCTGCAACCCTTGCTGATCGGCCCGCTGGCCGAAGGCAACAAGGCCTGGTCGGTGCAGTTCTGGCCGGACAAGAAAAACCTGGTCGGGCGCCAGGTCGAGCAGCTCGCCAACGCCGAGCAACCCATCGATGCACAGAGCCTGGCCAAGGCCAGCGTGGTGGTGCAGGGCCTTTCGGCGTACGAGTACATCCTTTTCGACAGCAAGCCGGAAATTGCCGATGCCGCGCAGAAGGCTCGCTATTGCCCGCTGCTCACTGCCATCGGCGAGCACCAGAAAGCACTGGCCGAAGAGATTCTCGCCAGTTGGAACAGCGCCGACGGCATGCTTGCGCAGATGACCAAGTTTCCCAACCAGCGCTACGCCGATTCCCACGAGGCCATCGCCGACGTCCTACGGGCCCAGGTCACCGCACTCGACACCCTGAAGAAGAAGCTCGGCGCGCCCATGGGCCGCCTCACCAAGGGCATCGCCCAACCCTACCAGGCCGAAGCCTGGCGCAGCGCCCAGTCGATACACAGCGTGCGTGCCAGTCTGGCGGCCGCGCAGACCGTCTGGGTCGGCGTCGACAACAAGGGCCTGCGCGGCCTGCTGCCCAGCGACCAGAAAGCCTTGGCGGACAAGATCGATGCGGCCTACGCTACGTCCATGAAGCTGCTCGACAGCAACACGCGCAGCCTGGGCGACCTGCTTGGCGACGATGCCGGCAAACAGTTTCTCAACACCCTCTACGACAGCCTCAACGTGCTCCACCGCCTGCACGAAGGCGAGTTGGCCCGCGCCCTGAACATCCAGCTGGGCTTCAATGCCAACGACGGTGACTGACGATGATCGCACGCTCGGCGCAGAAGCTGACCCAAGTGCTGCTCAAGGCCCTCACCCTGGGCAATTGGACACTGTCCAGGCACGCACAGCGTGAACCGCTGTTGCTGTCAGCCCGGGACGATGCCGATGGCGGGCACTACGCCGTGGGTTATCGGCTGGACGGCCGTGAGGTGTTCGCCACCCAGGTCGGCCAACGCTGTCATGACATCGTCGACCACCCGACCTTGCCGGTGGCCCTCTTCGTCGCGCGTCGTCCCGGCACTCAGAGTTACCTGATCGACCTGCGCGATGGGGCGCTGCTGCAAACCCTGGAATCACGCCCTGACCGGCATTTCTATGGCCACGCCGTGATTCACAAGGACGGCGAATGGTTGTATGCCACCGAGAACGACACCACCGATCCAGGCCGTGGTGTGCTGGGTGTCTATCGCTTCGTCGATGGGCGCCTGGTGCACAGCGGCGAGTTGTCCACCCACGGTATCGGCCCGCATCAGGTGTCATGGATGACGGACGGCGAAACCCTGGTGGTGGCCAACGGTGGCATCCGCACCGAAGCCGAAAGCCGGGTCGAGATGAACCTGGACGCCATGCAGCCCAGCCTGGTGATGATGCGTCGCGATGGCACGCTGCTGAGCAAGGAATGTTTGGAGCAGCCGATGAACAGCGTGCGGCATCTGGCGATCAGTGCGGACGATACCGTGTTCGCCTGTCAGCAGTTCATGGGCCCGAGCCACGAGAGCGCCCCGCTGCTGGCCATCAAGCGACCGGGCCAGGCCTTTCAGGCCTTCCCCGTTTCGCTGGAACAATTGCAGTCGATGGGGCACTACACCGCCAGCGTCGCAGTGCACAGCGAGCTGCGCCTGGTGGCACTCACCGCGCCCAGGGCCAACCGTTTCTTCATCTGGGACATGGACAGCGGTGCGGTGAAACACGACGGCACCCTGCCCGATTGCGCGGGCGTCGGTGCCGTGGAAGATGGTTTCGTGGTGACCTCGGGGCAAGGCCGCTGCCGCTACTACGACTGCCGCGCTCCACAGCTGGTGGGAGCGCCGCTGCAACTGCCGTCGGGGCTTTGGGACAATCACCTGTACCTGCACCTGAACGTGGCTTGAATACAGGTGAGCTGGGTGCCTTACCCCTGAGTGCGTACGCCCTGGCTCAGGCCAAGCATGAACAGGATGAAATCCTTGTCCGGAGTGACGGCCATCTGCGCCTTCTGGGAGCGCGGCAACGGACAGTTGCCCTCCCCGTGTGCAGCGCTGAGGATGGCCGAGCGCGGTTGTTCCCACGCTGCTACCGCCGCGGTGGCCACGCCTAGCGCCGCCACCAGAAACAAACCTCGTGCGATTTCTAGTTTCATCACTGTAAACCTTTGATGGAGCTGCCGAATGCCGCCTCATAAAGGTAGATCAGCTTGCGCCAGTCCGGATCACTGAACGACGAATGGCGACGCAGCTGCTTCATGTCGTGTGAGGCGGCCTGCTGAGCGGTCATGCGTTGACGGCACTTCTCCAGGTCCAGCAGCGCCACTTCACCGCGCGCATTGCTACCTTCGCCCGTGACCCGGACGAATACGTGCTTAATGTAGATACAGCTGTGTTGCCAGCGTCCGCGGTGCATGCGCGCCAGGTTGGTCGCCAGGCTCTGCAGGACCTGTTCGTAGACTGCTTCGCCATGACGCTCGCGACCGCCGCCCTGCAACCAATGCTCGAACTCTTCGAAACCGTCCAGCGACTTCGTCACCAGCAGTGCTTGCCACTCGTTGTTCTCGTCGCGCTGGGTGCCACAGAAGATCATCTTCGGCACGGTGACGTCCAGTTGGTAGAGCGCGGTCAACGCATCGCGTTCGCGCAATACCGTGGGACGACCGAACGGGTGCAGCCAGCTGCGATAGATGTGTCCGACCTGACGTTTGACGTAGATCATCTGCCCGTCGGCCGCGAACAGGCGTTGCACGCCGCTTTCGCCGCCACGGCGCACGTTGGGCTCCTCCACCCACGCGCCCTGCTGCCGCCAGTAGTGATCGAAGCCGGCCTTGCCGCTTACCGTGCCTGCCGTCATGCCCTCAACCGCCATCCTGCTTACCCCTTACGTAGAACGTATACTCGCCACATGGCGTACATCGGCAAAAAGTCCAGGCGCTCCTGAATACGGAAACCGGCCTGGATGAACTCCGCTTCCACGGTTGCCGCAGGCAACACGAAGCGGTTCTGATACTCGTCCTGATCGTTGCGCAGACGTCGACGCTGTTCGGCCCGCTCACGCTTCCAGGCCTTGAAGTTGCCGTCGACCCACAGCGACAACACCACGCTGTCACGGGTTACCCGGTGAAACTGCCTGAGAATGGTCAGGCGGTGTTCGGCTTCACCGATGTGGTGCAGCAACCTCATGCAAAAGATGCTGTCTACCGAATTGTCCGGCAGCGCAATATCGAACGCCGAGGTCTGCAACGGCTGAACCCGCTCCACGATCTCCTTGGGTTGCGAGGCGCACGCCGTTTCGACCATCGCCGCCGAATTGTCCGCACCGATGATCACGCGGTTGTGCTTCTCGGCCAGCAGCGGCCAGAAGCGACCGGCACCACATGGCAGGTCCAGCACCAGGCCGGGCTCGCCGACCAGCGCGAGTGCCTTGCGCGCCAGTTGCTCGTCGCGCCTGTGTGACATGCGTCGAGCAAAACTGTTGCGGTGTTTATCAAAATATTTCTGCGCGTGGGCGCGGTCATACTTCTCGGAAAATTCCAACTTGACGGGATCGGACATGGGGCACGCCTCTAGGACAGATGGCGCACACCTTATTCATCCAACCGTCATGGCCAGGTCATGTCACTGTGAAAAATTTGTCAGAAATTTCCTAGGTGATACAGGATATTTCCTACAGTAATGGCACGCGGCAGCTGGAAGCAAGCATCAAGCCAATGCGTGCTTGCCCAATCCAAGTTCAATGGTGAAGCGACAGCCGTGCGGTTCGACAGGCTCCAACTGAACCTGCCAGTCCTGGTCTTCGCAGATGCGCTGAACCAGCGACAACCCCAGGCCCAGCCCCTCTCCGCGCTTTTCAGGGCCGCGCACGAACGGCTGGAACATGGCCTCTCGCTGAGCCTCGGGAATGCCCACGCCGCTGTCTTCCACATGGAAGCTGGTTGCGTCGAGCGTCAGGCGGATGAAGCCTTGGTCGGTGTAATGCAGCGCGTTGCGCAACAAGTTACCCATCACGGCGTGTAGAAAGGTACCGTTGTAGGTCTGCGCCAAAGGCGTTCCAGCAACGAACTCCAGGCTCAGGCCCTTCTTTTCGATCGCCGGTCTCCACTGCGTCATCAGGTCTTCGGCGACCTGCCCCAGGGTGGCTGGTGCCACGCGGCCGCTGTCATCGCGCTGGGCGCGCGCCAGCATCAGGAAAGTCTGCACCAGATCGCGCATGTCCTCGCAGGCGCGCGCGATGCGCTGTACCTGGGCGCGCGATCGCTCGGGCAGTGCCGGATTTTCCAGCAGCAGTTCGCAGGAACTGGCCAATACCATCAGCGGCGTGCGCAATTCATGGCTGACGTCGCTGGTGAACAGGCGCTCGCGGGTCAGTGCATCGCGCAGGCGGCCAAGGGTGGCATCGAAAGCCACGGCCAGCTCACCGACTTCGTCGGCCGTGTAGTCCGGCGCCAGGGGCGGCGCCATGCCGAGGATCTGATCACGATGGCGGACCTGACGCGCCAGGCGCACGACGGGCGCCATGACCTTGCGCGCCAGCACCCAGCCGAGAAAGATCGCCAGGGCCAGGCTGAGAACGAAACCCACCAGTACCACGGCGAACAGCACGCGCTCACGCTCTTCGAAATCGCTCTGGTCCTGCAACAGGGCGTAGCGACGGCCGTCGACCACCTGGATCATCGCGTGGTAGGACAACTTGTCGCGGAACACCTCGTGGAAGCCGACCGGCAAATGTTTCACGTCCGGCGCCAGCTCGAATTCGCCGGGACCTCCATCGTAGTAGAACAACTGGTCGGGCTCGGGACGGTGGCTCCAGTCGGCGCCGTTGTCCATCAGCAGCAGGCGCTGCAGGTCGCCGCCCAGGCCTGCGGAAATCAACCGCTCCTCGACCAGGTGCACGGTGGCCACGATACCGACCGCGAAAGCGCCCGCCACCAGGGCGCTCATCAAGGCAAAAGCGATGATGATGCGTTGTGCGAGGCTCTGCTTAAACTCCATCGCGGCCTTCGGCGAGGCGGTAACCCACGCCATGCACGGTGTGAAGCAGGGGCTTGTCGAACGGTTTGTCGATCACCTGACGCAACTGGTGGACGTGACTGCGCAAGCTGTCGCTGTCGGGGCAGTCATCGCCCCACAGAGCTTCTTCCAGCACTTCGCGGCGCAGCACATGGGGGCTCTTCTGCATCAGCACGGCGAGCAGCTTGAGGCCCACCGGGTTGAGCTTGAGCAGGCGGCCCTCGCGGGTGACTTCGAGGGTGTCGAGGTCGTAGATCAGATCGCCGACCTGCAGCGAGCGACGACCACCGCCCTGGGCACGGCGCAGGACCGCTTCGATGCGCGCCGCCAACTCGGACAGCGCGAACGGCTTGAGCAGGTAGTCGTCGGCACCTGAACGAAAGCCCTGCAGGCGGTCATCGAGCTGATCGCGTGCAGTGAGCATGATCACCGGCGTATCGCGTCGGGCATCCTCTCGCAGGCGTTTGCACAGCGTATAGCCGTCGATGCCCGGGAGCATGATGTCGAGCACGATCAGGTCGTAATGTTCGGTGGCCGCCAGGTGCAGGCCGGACAGACCGTCCTGGGCGCAGTCGACGGTGTAGCCTTTCATACCCAGGTAATCGGCCAGGTTGGCCAGGATGTCGCGGTTGTCTTCAACCAATAGGATTCGCATGGGCAGATCTCCGAGTGCTGCTGTCGCCCCGACGGGGCTCGCGCAGCTTATAGGCTGGGCGGGCATAAAAAAACCCCGGCCATGACTGGCCGGGGTTTTTCTTACCTGTAAACAAGTAGAGCGCGAGGGCTCGCTTACATCATGCCGCCCATGCCACCCATGCCGCCCATGTCTGGCATGCCGCCGCCAGCTGCGCCTTCGGCTTTCGGCTTGTCAGCAATGGCTGCTTCGGTCGTCAGGATCAGACCACCGATGGAAGCTGCAGCCTGCAATGCCGAACGGGTCACCTTGGTAGGATCCAGGATACCCATTTCGATCATGTCGCCGTAGACGCCAGTTGCAGCATTGTAACCGTAGTTACCTGCGCCGTTCTTGACTTCGTTGACCACAACGCTTGGCTCGTCGCCGGAGTTGGCAGCGATCTGGCGCAGCGGTGCTTCGACTGCGCGACGCAGTACAGCGATACCGACGTTCTGGTCGGCGTTGTCGCCGGTCAGGTTGGTCAGCGCTTCCAGAGCACGGATCAGCGCAACGCCACCGCCAGGAACCACACCTTCTTCGACGGCTGCGCGGGTTGCGTGCAGGGCGTCTTCAACGCGGGCTTTCTTCTCTTTCATTTCAACTTCGGAACCAGCGCCTACCTTGATCACTGCAACGCCGCCAGACAGCTTGGCCAGACGTTCCTGCAGTTTTTCACGGTCGTAGTCCGAGGAAGTTTCGCCAATCTGCTGACGAATCTGGTTGATACGGGACTGGATGTCGCCTTCAACGCCAGCACCGTCAACGATGATGGTGTTTTCCTTGGAGATGGTCACGCGCTTGGCGCTGCCCAGGTTCTCCAGGGTGGCACTTTCCAGGCTCAGGCCGATCTCTTCGGAGATGACGGTGCCGCCGGTCAATACGGCGATGTCCTGCAGCATGGACTTGCGACGGTCACCGAAGCCAGGCGCCTTGACGGCAGCGACTTTGACGATACCGCGCATGTTGTTCACGACCAGAGTCGCCAGGGCTTCGCCTTCGACGTCTTCGGAAACGATCAGCAGCGGACGGCCGGCCTTGGCAACGGCTTCCAGCACCGGCAGCATTTCGCGGATGTTGGAGATTTTCTTGTCGACCAGCAGGATCAGCGGGCTGTCCAGCTCGGCAACCATGGTTTCCGGCTTGTTGACGAAGTACGGCGACAGGTAGCCACGATCGAACTGCATGCCTTCTACGACCGACAGTTCGTTTTCCAGGCCAGTGCCTTCTTCAACGGTGATCACGCCTTCTTTACCGACTTTTTCCATGGCTTCGGCAATGATGTCGCCGATGGAGCTGTCGGAGTTGGCGGAGATGGTGCCGACCTGAGCGATAGCCTTGGTATCGGCACATGGCTTGGACAGGTTTTTCAGCTCAGCAACGACGGCGATGGTCGCTTTGTCGATGCCGCGCTTGAGGTCCATCGGGTTCATGCCAGCAGCGACGGCCTTGTAGCCTTCGTTGACAATGGCTTGAGCCAGAACGGTAGCGGTAGTGGTGCCGTCGCCTGCGTCATCGTTGGCACGGGAGGCAACGTCTTTGACCAGCTGCGCGCCCATGTTTTCGAAACGGTCTTCGAGCTCGATTTCCTTGGCAACGGAAACGCCGTCCTTGGTGATGGTCGGAGCGCCGAAGCTTTTCTCGATGATCACGTTACGGCCTTTCGGGCCCAGGGTCGCTTTTACCGCGTCAGCCAGGACGTTGACGCCAGTGAGCATTTTCTTGCGGGCGGAGTCGCCGAATTTAACTTCTTTAGCAGCCATGATCGATTTCCTTGAATACTGGGGAGTAACGGGCGTTCAGCGGTATCAGCCTTCGACGACGGCGAGAATCTCGTTCTCGCTCATCACCAGCAGGTCTTCACCGTCGACCTTGACGGTGTTGCTGCCCGAGTAAGGGCCGAAGACCACCTTGTCACCCACCTTGACGGCCAGCGCGCGGACTTCGCCGCTATCCAGGATCTTGCCGGTGCCCACTGCGACGATTTCGCCACGGTTGGGTTTTTCAGCGGCCGAACCTGGCAGAACGATACCGCCAGCGGTTTTGGACTCTTCTTCGCTGCGACGGATAACGACGCGGTCATGCAGAGGGCGAAGCTTCATTGTCGATCTCTCCTAATTATGGTTTTCATCGGCCGGTGTGTACCGGCGGCGTGGATCTTCCGGCGTAACCGGTCGCGTCTTGCAGTGCAAGACGCGGAAACATGTGTGGCGCTGATGCCACAAACCTTGCGGTGACCCATACATGAGGTCGGCGCGCGGGATTACAAGGGCCAGGGTGAAAAATTTCCATGCCGACGACCAAAAGAAACGGCGCCCGAAGGCGCCGTGGACAAGCTGCAAGGCACTTTTCAGCGATCGGTACGCCCTGTTTCGCGTCCGACCACTTCGCCTTCTATGACCTCGCCTTCGATCACATGGGCGCGGTAGGCCTGGGTCGAACCACCCGGGGGTGGCATGTCATCGGCGAACGCGCGCTGGCGCATGGCCTGCGCCTGGGCCCGCTCACGCACCTTGCGGATCAGGAAATGCCGGGTGAAGGGCAGCAGGCACAGCACGCCGAACACATCGGTGATGAAGCCGGGCACGATCAGCAGGACACCGCCCATTGCAGTGACCAGGCCATTGAACATCTGCTCGGCAGGCAGTTCGCCACGCTGCAGGCTGGCGCGGGTGCGCAGGACCGTGGCCAGACCGGCCACGCGCATCACCAGCACACCCAGCACCGAGCCGGCAATGATGAGCAACAGCGCGGGGAAAAACCCGATCGCGGTGCTCACCTTGAAGAAGACGTACAGTTCCAATACGGGGAACAACAGGAACAGCAATAGAAAAGCGCGCATCAAATGGTTTCCTCTACGGAAGAATGCCTTCCAGTAGACCCTAGATGACGTCAATAAATCGTTAATTCAAGGCAGGGGCGAATCGATGGCACCGCACATGTCCGCAAAACCCGCGTCACTCGCGGCCTCGCGGACATGTGTCGGCGTATTGCAGGGTTACCAGGCGACGCCGAAACCGGCCGTGTAACGGGTGCTGTCGAGGTCGGCGCCACTGGTGCCGCTGACCAGATCCTTCTCGGCCTTGAGGTTGAGCGAAGCCCACTCGGTGACCTTGTAGCGCAGGCCCACTTCGGCATCCAGGCTGTAATCGGCCACGTTGCTGATCGGCTTGCCCAGTTCGCCGTTGGTGAAGAACTCCACCGTCTTGCCGATCAGGTAGCGGTTGTAGTCCCACTTCATGGCCACGGAGTAGAAGTTGTCCTTGTCGCCGTCGGCGTATTGGAAGTCGGTGCGGTTGAACAGGCCGCCCAGCGAGAACGCCCCGAGCTCGTCATCCCAGAACTGGTAGCCAGGGCCGGTACCGATGGTGCGCTGGCGCTCCAGGTCTTCGATCTTGTCGCGCTTGTAATCCAGGCGCCCCTGCCAGAACCACTGATCGGTGAAGAAGCGGTCGAGGGAGTATTCCAAGGCGAAATTGTCGGTGGTGACAACGCTGTCCTGGGACTCGCGGTTGTACTCGCCCGAGCCGATGTGGCGCCACTTGCCGTGCCGGGCGGTGGTCTTGAAGGCGACGTTATAGTCGTCGGTATCGGTTTCGGCGCGCTTGTAGTCCAGGCCCATGTCGACATTGCCCTTGATCTGCAGGTCCGTGACCACGGGCTTGGGCTTGATGATCTGCTGGATGCTGGCCAGTTCGACGGTCTTGGGCGCCTCACCGTTCTGCAGGATGACCTTGCCATCTTCGGCGGCTTTGATCGACTTGGGCTTCTCGCCCATGTAGTCATCCTGCTTGACCAGCAGCTCCTGATCGCTCTCCATGGTCTTGATCTGTTTCCAGTCCAGCGGAATCGATCCACCGTATTCGGTCTTGATCATCAACTTGCCACCGTCGAACACGGTAATCTTGCCGGAGATGCGGTCACCGTTTTTCAGCCAGACCGTATCGGCAAAGGTCAGGGTAGACGTGGAAGCCAAGGCAAGGCACAGCAGGGTTCTAGGCAACATAGGCAGATTCTGGGGGCTCTGATGTGTAGGAAATGCGGCATTATTCGGTAGGACTACATCCGAGCAAGGACAGACCCGCAGATGACAGACGAGTTCAATTCTCAACTGCAAAATAACCGCGAACAAGCCGCGGCCGTTCGCCGCACCGCGCTGTACACCGTGCTGGCCCAGGTGCCAGAAGGCAAAGTCGTGACCTATGGGCAGCTCGCCGAACTGGCCATGCTCGGTCGCGCGGCACGTTGGGTCGGGCGAACCTTGAGCCAACTGCCGGACGGCACCCGTCTGCCCTGGCACCGCGTGGTTGCCGCCGGCGGGCGGCTGAGCCTGGAAGCGGGAACGTCCAGCGGCGCCGAACAACGGGCGCGCCTGCGCAGCGAAGGCGTACTGATCATGAAGAATCGCGTGGATATGGCACGCCATGGCTGGCGTCCGGAGCAAGCATGCGGTTAGAGTGCGCGCTTTGTTTCGCAAACTGAGGCAGATTCCAGCCCATGCCCCGTAAAACCTGGCGCGCCGCGCTCGCCGCTTATGCCAGCCCTTCCACCGTTGTGCTTCTGCTGCTCGGTTTCGCTGCCGGCCTGCCGTACATGCTGGTGTTCTCGACCCTCTCGGTGTGGTTGCGTGAAGCGGGCGTCGCCCGTGAAACCATCGGCTATGCCAGCCTCATCGGCCTGGCCTATGCCTTCAAGTGGGTGTGGTCGCCGCTGCTCGACCAATGGCGGTTGCCGCTGCTCGGCAAGCTGGGGCGACGGCGCTCCTGGCTGGTGCTGGCACAGGCACTGGTGATTCTGGGCCTGGTGGGCATGAGTTTCTGCGACCCGCAAAAACATCTGTCGTGGTTGATCGCCATCGCCGTCGTGGTCGCGTTCGCCTCGGCCACCCAGGACATCGCCGTGGATGCCTACCGCCTGGAGATCGCCGAAGATCAGCGCCAGGCTGCCCTCGCTGCCAGCTACATGGCCGGCTACCGTGTGGCCGCGCTGCTGGCCACCGCCGGTGCCCTGTATTTCGCCGAAGGCTTCGGCTCCACGGGATTTGCCTATCTGCATCAGGCCTGGGCCAACACCTACCTGCTGTTCGGCTTGTTGATGGTGCCAGCACTGATCCCCACCCTGGTCATGCGTGAACCGCCAGTGGCCCTGCGCACGCAATTGTCGGCGGCGCGCTATGGCTTCAGCCATCAATTGATGTCGGTGTTCGTGCTGATCGTGCTGCTGGTGTCGGTACCGGCCATGTTCACCCAGCTGTACAACACCGATTTCGCCAGCGTGCTGTTCGGCAGCCAGAGCCTGATCGACCTGCTGCTCGAAGACCGGGCATTTCTGCGTGCCCTGCTCTACATCATTCTGACCGCCGCGTGCCTGTCGTCGGTCGGTCGCCGCGGGCTGGCGCCGGTGCTGACCCCGGTCAACGACTTCATTCTGCGCTACCGCTGGCAAGCCTTGCTGCTGCTGGGGCTGATCGCGACCTATCGGATGTCCGATACGGTCATGGGGGTCATGGCCAACGTGTTCTACATCGACCAGGGCTTCACCAAGGACCAGATCGCCAGCGTCAGCAAGATCTTCGGCCTGATCATGACCCTGCTCGGCGCCGGCTTCGGCGGCTTGCTGATCGTGCGCTTCGGCATCTTGCCGATCCTGTTCATCGGGGGGATCACGTCGGCCGGGACCAACCTGCTGTTCCTGATGCTGGCCGACATGGGGCCGAACCTGAAGATGCTGGTGTTGACCATCTCGCTGGACAATTTCAGTTCCGGCCTGGCCACCTCGGCCTTCGTCGCCTACCTGTCGAGCCTGACCAACCTCAAGTTCTCGGCCACCCAATATGCGCTGCTGAGCTCGATCATGCTCCTGCTGCCGCGCCTGATCGGCGGTTATTCAGGGGTCATGGTCGAGAAATTCGGCTATCACAACTTCTTCCTGATCACCGCCCTGCTCGGCGTGCCGACGCTGCTGCTGATCGCCCTGCACTGGAAGCAGGAGAATGCGCGCATCGCCCGCGAGGGGCCCGACGAAGAAGCGACGTGACAAAAAAAGCCCCGGCCATGACGACCGGGGCTTTTTCGTTACGCCTCGCAAGACGGCTCAGCCTGGCTGCTTGGCTTCTTCCTGCATCACGCGGATGACCCGCTGCGGGAACGGAATATCGATACCCTCGGCGCGCAAGCGATCGCGAATCTCGCCATTGAGCATGTTGGTCACCCCACCGAAGTCGCCGGTGTTCACCCATATGCGCAGGGACACGGTGATCGAACTGTCGCCCAAGGCGGCCACCACGGCTTCGGGTGCCGGCGTCTGCAACACGCGCGGGTCCTTGGCCAGGTCCAGCAGGATCTCGCGGGCCTTCTGCAGGTCGGCGTCGTAGTCCACGCCGATGTCGAAGGTGATCTTGCGCGTGGGCTGACGGTTGGTGTTGGTGATGATGCCGTTGGACAGGTTGCCGTTGGGCAGGATCACCGTGCGGTTGTCGCCGGTGCGCAATACGGTGTGAAAGATCTGGATGGAGTCGACGGTACCGCTCACACCCTGAGCTTCGATCCAGTCACCGATGCGGAAAGGACGAAACAGCAGGATCAGCACGCCGCCAGCGAAGTTCGCCAGGCTGCCTTGCAGAGCCAGGCCGATGGCCACGGTCGCACCACCGATGGCAGCGACGAACGAAGTGGTTTCGATGCCGATGGTCGAGGCGACACTGACCAACAGCAGAATCTTCAGAACAACGTTGGCCAAGGTGCCGATGAAACGCTGCAACGCCAGGTCGATATGCCGCAACGCCAAGAGTTTCTGCAGGCTGGCGGTGACCCTGTTGATCAGCCACCACCCTACACACAGCACCACCAGCGCCAGGACGACCTTGCTGGCATATTGCATGACCATCGGAATCCAGGCTTGTGAAGCCTTTACCAGATGATCGACTTCTGCGTTCAAATCCATGAGGTTCTCCTACCACCGTAATACACGTATGCCCCCGACCACATGGGATCGCGTCCCTCGGGGGCACCTGCTCCGACGCCTCGGGCAGCCCAAGGTTTCATCAATCGCGGAAGTTGTTGAACTGCAGGGGCATGCCGAATTCCTTGGCGCGCAGGGCGGCAATCGCCTCCTGCAGGTCATCGCGCTTCTTGCCGGTGATGCGCACCTGCTCACCCTGGATGGCCGCCTGCACCTTGAGCTTGGCATCCTTGACGTGGGCGACGATCTTCTTCGCCAGTTCCTTTTCGATGCCTTCGCGCAGCACGGCTTCCTGCTTCATTTCCTTGCCCGAGGCATAGGCGTCCTTGATCTCGAGGCACTGCACGTCGATCTTGCGCTTGACCAGGGCCATCTTGAGGATCTCGATCATGGCTTCGAGCTGGAACTCGGCTTCGGCGGTCAGGGTGACCGTGAGGTCCTTGAAGGCGAAGCTGCCTTTGCCTTTGAGGTCGTAACGGCGATCCAGCTCCTTGATGGCGTTGTCGACCGCGTTGGTGACTTCGTGCTTGTCCAACTCGGACACTACGTCGAACGAGGGCATGTGTTTTCTCCGGAAAATGATCGGCGGCTCGTTGGAAGAAGGAGCGCGCCTGGCTTGACGATTGAAATGCCCGCTCATTATAAGGGAGCCGGCATTGTGAAAGGCCACCTGCGGCTTGAATTCAGGCGCGGGTCATCCATTTTTCGAGCGAGTCTGCGATGCGCGAGCAACACCCTACCCATGATCCTGCGACCGAGCAGCCAGTGGATCGGACCTGGCATGTGCTGGGCGTCGGCAGCCTGGGCGTGTTGTGGGCGTGCCGACTGGCTCGTGCCGGTGTGCCGGTGCATCTGCTGCTGCGCGATGCCGCACGGGTGCAGGCGTACCTCCAGGCCGGTGGGCTGAGCTTGACCGAAGGCGCGCAGACCCATGTTCACCTGCTACCCGCCACGAGCGTCGCCGGTGATGGACCGATCACGCGTCTGCTGCTGGCGTGCAAGGCTTACGATGCGCAGGCGGCCGTCGCCAGTGTCGCCGCGCGCCTGGTGCCGGGCGCCGAAGGGATCCTGTTGCAGAACGGCATGGGCAGTCAGCAAGCGGTAGCGCGGATGCTGCCGCACACACGCTGCATCTATGCTTCGACGACCGAAGGGGCCTATCGCGCTGGTGACTTCCAGGCGGTCTTCGCCGGGCAGGGACTGACCTGGCTGGGTGATGCCGACCCAAACTGCGCAGAGGCTCCGACGGCGCTGCTGGCCGACCTGGCTCGGGCTGGCATCGCGCATCAGTGGACAGACGCTATCGAATCGCGCCTGTGGCGCAAGCTGGCCCTCAACTGCGCGATCAATCCGCTGACCGTGTTGTATGGCTGTCGCAACGGGGCGTTGGCCGATCACCCTGACGAAGTGACCGCGCTGTGCGCCGAGCTGGCACGACTGCTGCGAGCGTGTGGCCAGGCAGACGCCGCCGACGGGCTGCATGAAGAGGTGCTAAGGGTCATCCAGGCGACGGCTGCCAACTACTCTTCGATGTATCAGGACGTCGACCAGGGTCGCCGAACCGAGGTCGACTACCTGCTGGGCTATGCCTGCGCTGCGGCGCTTGATCGGCAGTGCGAGGTGCCGGGTCTACACACATTGCAGGCACGACTGATCAAGGCCCTGCACAAGCCCTGAAGCCGCGTTGCCTCTTTCGCGGCCGCAGACCGCTCCTACAGGAGGCTCGCACGTCCGGTAAGAGCGGTCATCGGCTGGGAAACACGGAAACGGCTCCCGCAGGTACGCTCTCTGTAGGAGCGGTCATCGGCCGCGAAACGGGCGACACGATGTGTCAGGCAAATCACAGTACCTGCTCCCCGGCCAATAAGCGCTCTCACGGTGCCTGCAGCACACTTTGCTACACTGCGGCTCTGCCCTGCACTGCCTTGGAAGCGATCACACCCATGCCCCTGCGCCAGAGACTCGAGAACCTGCCGGTTGGCCAGAAACTGCTGGCCGCCCTGCTGGTGCTGTTGACCACCGTGCTGCTGGTCGCCAACCTGACGTTCATCAGCGCGGCCTATTGGATCTCCCAGGAGAGCATGGCACCCCAGGCCCTGCAAACCATTGGCCGGCTGCTGGCCAACCCCAGCCTCGCGCAGCGGGCGGTGGGCTCGCCGCAGGAAGCCGAGGCCCTGCTCGAAGAACTCAATGGCTATTCGCCACTGCGCGCCGCCGCCATCTACGATGCCCAGGGCGAGCGCCTGGCCCAGTTGCAGCACGGCGATCGATTGAAGATGCCCGCGCGCTTCGACAGCATCGAAAGCTGGCGTTCCACCGAATTCCGCAGCACCCAGTTGGTGCCACTGCCCAACGCCGGCCATCTGTTGCTGGTGGCCAGCAGCGAGCTGCCCGTGGCGTTCTACACCGGCACCCTCACTGCGAGCCTCGGCATCCTGGTGTTCAGCGTGCTGTTGTGGCTGGTCATCGCCCGGCAGATCAAGCGCCTGATCACCCAGCCCATCTATCGCCTCGAAGAACTGTCGCGCCAGGTCACCCGCGAGGAGAACTACGCCCTGCGCGCAGGCCGCGGCAACCATGACGAGATCGGCAGTCTGGCGGAAGCCTTCAACACCATGCTTTCGCGCATCGAGGCGCGCGAACAGCAGCTCAAGCGAGCCCGCGACGAGTCTCAGGCGGCCTACGACCAGGCCCAGGGACTGGCCGAGGAAACCCGCCACACCAACCGCAAGCTCGAACTTGAAGTCCAGGTGCGCAGCAAGATCGAAAAGAAGCTCACCGGTTTCCAGAACTACCTCAACAGCATCATCGACTCCATGCCGTCGGCACTCATCGCCCTCGACGAGCAACTGTACGTCACCCAATGGAACCAGGAGGCCAGCGCCCTTTCCGGCACGCCGCTGGACGAGGCGCTGAACCAGCCGATCTTTCTCGCGTTCGCCCCACTCAAGCCGTTCCTGCCGCAACTCAAGACCACCGTCGAACAGCACACGGTGGCCAAGATCGAGCGGGTGACCTGGGTCAAGGACGACACGCCCCGCCATTACGCGCTGACCTTCTACCCGCTGATGGGCGGTGCCGGCCGCGGGGTGGTGATTCGCATCGACGACATCACCCAGCGCCTGTCGCTGGAAGAAATGATGGTGCAGTCGGAAAAGATGCTTTCGGTCGGCGGCCTCGCAGCGGGGATGGCCCACGAGATCAACAACCCCCTGGGCGCGATCCTGCACAACGTGCAGAACGTCAGGCGGCGGCTTTCGGCCGACCTGCCGAAGAACCTCGAACAAGCCAGCGACGCCGGTATCGATCTGGCCGCGGTGAACGCCTACCTGCAAGGACGAGAAATTCCGCAGCTGCTCGACGGCATCCAGCAGGCTGGCGCACGGGCCGCGAAGATCGTCACCCACATGCTCAGCTTCAGCCGCCGCAGCACTCGGGAAATGGCGCCCTGCGAGCTGCCGGCGCTGATCGATCAAGCCGTGGAAATCGCCGGCAACGACTTCGACCTGGCGATCGGCTTCGACTTCAAGGGGCAGAACATCGTGCGCCAGTTCGACCCGGCGCTGGGTCCGGTGCCTGGCACGGCCAACGAACTGGAACAGGTGCTGCTCAACCTGCTGAAGAATGCCGCCCAGGCCATTCATCAACGCAGCGACGAACAGGAACCGGGACGCATCACCCTGCGCACGCGACTGAACCCGCCATGGGCTGAAATCCAGGTCGAAGACAACGGCGTGGGGATGCCCGAGAGCGTGCGCAAGCGCATCTTCGAACCGTTCTTCACCACCAAGGAGATCGGCCAGGGCACCGGGCTGGGTCTGTCGGTGTCGTATTTCATCATCACCAACAACCACAAGGGCCAGATGGAAGTGCAATCCAGCCCCGGCCAGGGCACCTGCTTCACGCTGCGCCTGCCATTGGCCGGCAATCCGCTGCCCCTCACCACCACGGAGATATGAACATGGGCTTTCGCCTGTCGAAGATTTACACGCGCACTGGAGACCAAGGTGAAACCGGGCTCGGCGACGGACGTCGGGTGCCCAAGGACCATCCCCGCGTGGAGGCCATCGGCGAAGTCGACAGCCTGAACAGCCAGTTGGGCGTGCTGCTGGCAGGGCTGGCCGGCGATTCGCGGCTGAACGAGGTCAGCGAGGTGCTCGCGCCCTGTCAGCATCGGCTGTTCGATCTGGGTGGGGAGTTGGCCATGCCTGCGTATCAGGCGCTGGATGCAGCTGAGGTAGAGCGCCTGGAGGCTGCCATCGATACCTGGAACGACGAGCTGGGCCCGCTGGAAAATTTCATTCTGCCGGGAGGCTCGCTGCTGATTGCCCAGGCCCATGTATGCCGCAGCCTGGCGCGTACAGCCGAGCGTCGCTGTCAGCAGCTCAACGCGGTGGAGCCGTTATCGGCGGTGAGCCTGGCGTACATCAACCGGATGTCCGATCTGCTGTTCGTGGCTGCGCGGATCATCGCCCGGCGTGAAAGTATTCCCGAGATTCTCTGGCAGCCAGCCAAATCGAGTGACCGCTGACGCGGCTTGCGCCGCTGCTACAGGGGGTGCGCGGAGCGGTTGTCAGGGAGAGGGCCAGAAGGCGCGGATGCCCGCGACACCTTGTGCACCGATCTCCCAGGCTTTCGCCTGATCCTGCGGCCCCAGCCCGCCCAGCAGGAACACCGGCTGGTTGAAGCCCTCGATCAAACCACGCGCCTGATCCCAGCCCAGTGGCTGCGCATCGGGATGGGTCAGGGTCGGTTGCACGGGCGACAGGGTGACGAAATCCACACCCATCTGCTGCGCCAACGCCAGCTCTTCGGCATCGTGACAGGACGCGGCCAGCCAACGCTCGGCGGGAAACGGCCGACCTTTGCTGGCGTATTTGCGCAACTGCGCCGAGGTCAGGTGCCACCCGGCCGAAGGGAAATCGCCCAGCCACTCCAATGGCCCCTTGAGCATCAACTGGGCCTTGCCTGCACACAACCCGACCGCATCCACCGCCAAGTCGCGGTACTGCGGATCGTAGCCATTGGGTGCGCGCAGTTGCAGCAGCTTGATGCCACCGGCGATCGCCTTCTGCATGCCGCGCAGCAGGGTCGAGTTGTCCAGCCCGTCCGGGGCGATCAGGTATTCGCCCGGCAGACTGGCCGCCGCAACGATCGGCCGATTGGCCTCGGGAAACGCGTAGCCAGGCAGCTCGCGCGCCTTGACCCATGCCAACGGCTGGCCTTCGACGCCATGGGGTTCACCCGTGAACGCGGTGACTTCCCAGACGTCCAGCAGGACCTGCTTGTCGGCATAGTCGTGATGCACCTTGATCAACGGCCGCGCCAGGCTGACCTCGATCCCCAACTCCTCGCGCAACTCGCGCGCCAGCGCCGCCTGCACCGTCTCGCCGGGCTCGACCTTGCCACCGGGAAACTCCCACAGACCGCCCTGGTGCTGGGTATCGCCGCGACGGGCAATCAGAATGCGCTGGTCCGCGCCACGGATCACCGCGGCGGCTACATGTATTCGTTTCACTCGATCTCCAGACCGCCCTGAGCTGCCAATGCCCGGATGCCCCTGCAAGGCGCAGCCGGGCACGCCAGTCAGGTGCGGTATTCGGCGTTGATCTTCACGTACTCGTGGGACAGGTCGGTGGTCCAGATGGTCTCGCTGCACTCGCCGCGACCCAGCTCGATCCGAATGCCGATCTCTTCCTGCGCCATCACCGCCGAGCCCTGCTCCTCGGTATAGCTGGCAGCACGGGCGCCACGGCTGGCGATGCACACATCGCCCAGGAACACGTCGATCTTGCTGACATCCAGCTCCGGCACACCGGCCCTGCCCACAGCGGCCAGGATGCGCCCCCAGTTCGGATCGGAAGCGAACAGCGCCGTCTTGATCAGCGGCGAATGGGCGACGGTGTAGGCCACGTCCAGACACTCCTGATGGTTGCCGCCGCCGTTGACCTGAACCGTGACGAACTTGGTCGCCCCCTCGCCGTCGCGCACGATGGCCTGGGCCACTTCCATGCACACCTCGAGAACCGCCTGCTTGAGCGCTGCGAACAGCGGCCCGCTGGCCTCGCTGATTTCCGGCAACGCCGCCTGCCCGGTGGCGACCAGCATGCAGCAGTCGTTGGTCGAGGTGTCGCCGTCGATGGTGATGCGGTTGAACGACTTGTTGGCACCGTCGCGCAGCAGATCCTGCAGCACACCCGGCGCGACCTTGGCGTCGGTGGCGATGTAGCCCAGCATGGTCGCCATGTTCGGGCGGATCATGCCGGCGCCTTTGCTGATACCAGTCACGGTGACGGTGACGCCCTCGTGCTGGAACTGGCGACTGGCGCCCTTGGGCAGAGTGTCCGTGGTCATGATGCCGGTGGCCGCAGCCGCCCAGTTGTCGATCGACAGATCATCGAGCGCGGCCTGCAAGGCCCCTTCGATCTTCTCGACGGGCAGTGGCTCGCCGATCACCCCGGTGGAGAACGGCAGCACGGCACTGGCGTCCACGCCCGCCAGTTCGGCCAGACGCGCCGTGGTGCGCTCGGCCGCAGCCAGACCCGGCTCGCCGGTCCCGGCGTTGGCGTTGCCGGTATTGGTCAACAGATAACGCACGGGGCCACCCACGCGCTGCTTGGACACGATGACCGGTGCCGCGCAGAACGCATTCAGGGTGAACACGCCGGCGACGCTGGAACCCTCGGCGCAACGCATGACCACAACGTCCTTGCGTCCGGGGCGTTTGATACCGGCGCTGGAGATGCCCAGCTCGAAACCCGGAACCGGATGCAGCGTGGGCAAGGGACCAAGACCAACAGCCATGTGAGCACTCCTTTGAGGAATCTGCGGCGTATCGTCGACGCCGCCAGTAGAGGGACGAACGCCGCGATCCGTACGCGGGCACCCATCCTGGGAACCAGCGTCAGTCGCGGCGCGATGTTGCTGCAAAAGCCTGTCGGAGCGCGATCAGTCGATCTTGCCGTGGCAATGCTTGAATTTCTTGCCCGAACCGCACCAGCACAACTCGTTACGGCCCAGCTTCTGGTCATTGCGCACTGGCTCCGACACGGTGGCGGCAACGACTTCGGCGTCTTCGGCCAACACTTCGGGCTGATCCAGGCCAGGCGCCGGAGCGTGTTCGAACTGCATGCGCGCCGCCAATTCCTCGGCATCGCGACGCAGACGCGCTTCTTCCTCGACCGGATCTTCGCGGCGCACCTGCACATGCGACAGCACACGGATGGTGTCGCGCTTGATCGAATCGAGCAGCTCCTGGAACAGGCTGAACGACTCGCGCTTGTACTCCTGCTTCGGGTTCTTCTGGGCGTAGCCGCGCAGGTGAATACCGTGACGCAGGTGGTCCATGGTCGACAGGTGATCTTTCCACAGGTCGTCGAGAACGCGCAGCAGGATCTGCTTCTCGAAGGTGCGCAGGGCATCGGCGCTGGCCTGATCTTCCTTCTCGGTGTAGGCCGCCAGCAGCTCGACCATGACCTTCTCGCGCAGGGTCTCTTCGTACAGCTTGTCGTCCGCATCCAGCCACTGCTGGATCGGCAGGCTCACGCCGAAATCGGTCTGCAAGGCCGCTTCCAGGCCTGGAACATCCCACTGCTCGGGCAGCGACTGTGGCGGAATGTGCTGGGAGAACAGCTGACCAAGGACTTCCTGACGGAAGTCGGCAATGGTGTCACCGACGTTGTCGGACGCCAGCAGGCTGTTGCGCATGTGGTAGATGACCTTGCGCTGCTCGTTGGCGACGTCGTCGAACTCCAGCAATTGCTTGCGGATGTCGAAGTTGCGGCCTTCGACCTTGCGCTGGGCCTTTTCGATCGCATTGGTGACCATGCGATGCTCGATGGCTTCGCCAGACTGCATGCCCAGCGCCTTCATGAAGTTCTTCACCCGGTCGGAGGCAAAGATGCGCATCAGGCTGTCTTCCAGCGACAGGTAGAAGCGGCTGGAACCGGCGTCACCCTGACGACCGGCACGGCCACGCAGTTGATTGTCGATACGGCGCGACTCGTGACGCTCGGAAGCGATCACGTGCAGACCACCGGATTCGAGCACCTGCTGATGACGCTTCTGCCAGTCGGCCTTGATCTGTGCGATCTGCTCTTCGCTCGGGTTTTCCAGGGAAGCGACTTCGACTTCCCAGTTGCCGCCCAGCAGGATGTCGGTACCGCGACCGGCCATGTTGGTGGCGATGGTCAGCGCGCCGGGGCGACCCGCCTGGGCGATGATCTCCGCTTCCTTCTCGTGGAACTTGGCGTTGAGCACCTTGTGCTCGATGCCTTCCTGGTTGAGCAGGCGCGACATGTGCTCGGAGGTTTCGATGGTTGCAGTACCGACCAGCACCGGACGGCCCTGGGCCATGCTTTCCTTGATGTCGGTAACGATGGCGGCGTACTTCTCGTCCGCAGTCAGATAGACCAGGTCGTTGAAGTCCTTGCGCGCCAGCGGCTTGTTCGGCGGGATCACCATCACGTTGAGCTGGTAGATCTGGGCGAACTCGAACGCTTCGGTGTCGGCCGTACCGGTCATGCCCGAGAGCTTGTTGTACAGGCGGAAGTAGTTCTGGAACGTGGTCGAGGCGAGGGTCTGGCTCTCGGCCTGGATGTTCAGGTTTTCCTTGGCCTCGATAGCCTGATGCAGGCCTTCGGACAGGCGACGGCCCGGCATGGTACGACCGGTGTGCTCGTCGACCAGCAGGATCTGCCCGTCCTGGACGATGTACTCGACGTTGCGGTTGAACAGCTTGTGCGCGCGCAGGCCGGCGTACACATGGGTCAGCAGGCCCAGGTTGTGTGCCGAGTAGAGGCTTTCGCCCTCGGCCAGCAGGCCGGCGCGGGTGAGCATTTCCTCGATGTACTGGTGACCGGCTTCGTTGAGTTCGACCTGACGAGTCTTCTCGTCGATGCTGTAGTGACCTTCCTTGGTGACCTGGCCCTCGACTTCCTCGATGTGCTGCTCGAGTTGCGGGATCAAGCGGTTGATCTCGGTGTACAGCTTGGAGCTGTCTTCGGCCTGGCCGGAGATGATCAGCGGCGTACGGGCTTCGTCGATCAGGATGGAGTCGACTTCGTCGATCACGGCGAAATTCAGCTCGCGCTGGAATTTCTCTTCCATGCTGAACGCCATGTTGTCGCGCAGGTAGTCGAAACCGAATTCGTTGTTGGTGCCGTAGGTGATGTCGGCGGCATAGGCCAGACGCTTCTCTTCCGGCGGCGCGAACGGCGTGACCACGCCGACGGTAAGGCCCAGGTATTCGTACAGCGGACGCATCCAGTTGGCATCGCGACGCGCCAGGTAGTCGTTGACCGTGACCACGTGCACGCCCTTGCCGGACAGTGCGTTGAGGTACACGCCCAGGGTCGCTACCAGGGTCTTGCCTTCACCGGTGCGCATTTCGGCGATCATGCCTTCGTGCAGGGTGATACCACCGATCAGCTGGACATCGAAGTGCCGCATACCCATGACGCGCTTGCCGGCTTCGCGGCAGACGGCGAAGGCTTCGGGCAGCAGCTGGTCGAGGGTCTCGCCTTTTGCCAGGCGGGCCTTGAACTCTGCGGTCTTGGCGCGCAGCTGCTCGTCCGAAAGGGCCACCATCTGCTCTTCGAAGGCATTGACGGCTTGTACCGTCTTGAGCATGCGTCGTACTTCACGCTCGTTCTTGCTTCCAAAAAGTTTCTTTAACAAAGGCGCAAACATATTGGCAGGATCTTCCACACATAGGGATGGAGGGCGGCCCCGTGAGTCGCCCGTGCAGCCCTCATGGCCGCATGCGAACGAGCATTCTACCCGGAAACGATGGAGAGGAAAGTGGCGCGATGTCCACGATGCTGGCACAGCGTTGTAATGGGGCGGCTTTACAATAAGGGCTTTTTCGCCAACTTCAACCCGCAAGGTGCAGATGTCATCCATTCAAACGCCGAGAGCTGGCCTGTGTCGTCCATGTGAAACGGTGTGAGCGAGGGATTCTGTTAAGATGCCGACTCTGTAACTTCAGGTGTATCCCCATGGTCTTTCGCCCCCTGCCCGCTCGGGCACCGGCAGTCCTGCTGCGCGAAGCCAAACCGCTCAAGGCCCTGTTCAGCCAGGCCCAGCGCCTGTCGCATCTGCAGCGCCTGTTCGAGAGCCAACTGCAGCCGGCGGCGCGCGAGCATTGCTACGTCGCCTCGTGGCGCGAGGGCAGCCTGTTGCTGATCGTCACCGACGGCCACTGGGCCACGCGCCTGCGCTACCAGCAGAAGCGCCTGCAACGCGATCTGCAGGCGCTGGAGGAATTCAGCAGCCTGACGCGCATCCTGTTCAAGGTGCAGCCGCCCACCGTGCAGAGCAAGGCCGGCGCGCGCAGCATCGACCTGTCGATCAGCGCGGGCGAGAACATCCAGGCGACCGCCGAGGGCATCAGCGATCCCAATCTGCGCGCGGCGCTGGAACGTCTGGCAGCTCACGCCAAGCGGCCACGCTAAGCGCTTGCCACGCCCCAACCGTCCCCCCGCCCCGCCCCAAAAAACAACACCCAAAAAAAAGCCACCCAATGGGTGGCCTATAAATGTGAAACCAGAAAAGAGAGGTTGTATCAACCCAACGCAGCTGGCCGCATGTAAGAGATCGGTACCGTGCTGGCATCTTCGAACGTAACCACTTCCCAGGCGTCATCCTGCTCGAGCAGACGACGAAGAAGCTGGTTGTTCAGTGCGTGGCCCGACTTGTAGCCACGGAATTCGCCAATCAGGCTGTTACCCAGCTGATAGAGATCGCCGATTGCATCGAGAATCTTGTGTTTGACGAATTCGTCTTCGTAGCGAAGACCGTCCTCATTCATGACGCCTGCCTCGTCCACCACGATAGCGTTTTCAACGCTGCCGCCCAGTGCACGATTGTGCTTGCGCAGGTATTCAAGGTCGCTCATGAAACCGAACGTGCGCGCCCGACTGACTTCCTTCACGAAGGACGTGCTGGAAAAGTCGACGCTGGCGGTCTGAGTGCGATCCTTGAAGACAGGATGATCGAAATCTATTTCGAAGCTCACCTTGAACCCTTCGAAAGGCAGGAAGGTGGCGCGCTTGTCGCCCTCCGTCACTGTCACTTCGCGCAGGATCCGGATGAATTTCTTCGGCGCGTCCTGTTCTTCCAGGCCAGCCGATTGAATCAGGAATACGAAGGGTCCGGCACTGCCATCCATGATCGGCACTTCGGACGCGGAGAGCTCGACGTAGGCGTTATCGATTCCCAGGCCCGCCATGGCCGACAGTAGATGCTCTACGGTATCGACCTTGACATCGCCATTGACCAAAGTGGTGGACATCGTGGTGGCGCCGACATTGTGGGCACGCGCAGGGATCTGCACGACCGGATCGAGGTCGACACGGCAGAACACGATGCCGGTATCCACGGGCGCGGGCTTCAAGGTCAGGTAGACCTTCTCACCGGAGTGCAAGCCGACGCCTGTGGCACGGATAATATTCTTCAGGGTGCGTTGTTTAATCATGGCATTGGCCGCTTCAGCGCAAATTGCGAACTGGTATCAACAAAGGCTGGCGATGATAGCAGACCGAACCTTTGCTGAACACCAATCACCCTAATACCCCTGATAAATTGCATCAATCGGCCTGACGACGCAGGAAGGCCGGGATGTCCAGATAATCCAGGTCATCCTGTGGGTTCAGCTTGGCGGCAGCGGCAGCGCCGGCGTGAGCCTGGTTGCGCATCACGGTCGGGCGGTCCAGGTCGCGATAGTTCACCGATGGAGCGTCCTGACGAGCAGGCTGCTGCGAAGGTGGAGGCGTCTGGGCTGCAGTCTGCATGGTGTTGTCGATGACCTTCACAGGCTTCTCGATCTTCGCGCCCAGGCCGGTGGCCACGACGGTAACGTGCAGTTCATCGCGCATGTCCGGATCGATCACGGTACCGACTTTGACCATCGCGTGGTCGGAGGCGAACGCTTCGATGATGCTACCCACGTCGGAGTATTCACCCAGCGACAGGTCGGGACCTGCGGTGATGTTGACCAGGATGCCGCGAGCGCCCTGCAGGTTGACGTCTTCGAGCAGCGGGTTGCGAATGGCCGCCTCGGTGGCCTCGCGAGCGCGGTTCGGACCGCTGGCGCAGCCGGTACCCATCATCGCCATGCCCATTTCGCTCATCACGGTACGCACGTCGGCGAAGTCGACGTTGATCATGCCCGGACGCTTGATGATGTCGGAGATACCGCGAACGGCACCGGCCAGCACGTCGTCAGCCTTGGCGAACGCCGACAGCAGGCTGGCGTCCTTGCCCAGGATGGTCAGCAGCTTCTCGTTGGGAATGGTGATCAACGAGTCGACGCTTTCGGACAGCATACGGATGCCTTCATCGGCGATCTGCATGCGTTTGCGGCCTTCGAACGGGAACGGACGGGTCACGACCGCAACGGTCAGGATGCCCATTTCCTTGGCCACTTCGGCGATGATCGGTGCAGCACCGGTACCGGTACCGCCACCCATGCCGGTGGTGATGAAGACCATGTTGGTGCCTTGCAGCACTTCGGCGATGCGCTCGCGGTCTTCCATCGCGGCCTGACGGCCGACTTCGGGGTTGGCGCCAGCGCCCAGGCCCTTGGTGACGCCGGTACCCAGTTGCAGGATCGTGCGTGCGCCGATGTTCTTGAGTGCCTGAGCATCGGTGTTGGCGCAGATGAATTCAACGCCTTCGATGTTGCTCTTGACCATGTGGTTGACGGCGTTGCCGCCGCCACCGCCGACACCGATAACTTTGATTACCGGGCTTTGCGGGATGTTGTCTACGAGTTCGAACATGTGCCCTCTCCTTTCTCTATTTGTGTGCGCCTACCGCTACTGCCGTTTTGAATCAGAAATTGCCTTGCACCCAACGCTTCAGCCGTTCCAGCACCGGAGCCTTGGTGTCATCGCTATAACTGCTGCTGTTGCTGATACCTGACAGGTTCAAGCCATCGGACTGCTTCTGCAGGCCGTACATCAGCAGGCCCACGCCGGTGGAATAGATCGGGTTGCTGATGACGTCACTCAGCCCCCGTACGCTATGCGGCACGCCCAGGCGCACCGGCATGTGGAAGATTTCTTCGGCCAGCTCGACCGCGCCTTCCATTTTTGCCGTACCACCGGTCAGCACGATGCCGGCCGGGATGAGGTCTTCGTAGCCGCTGCGACGCAGCTCGGCCTGGATCAGGGTGAACAGTTCGTCGTAGCGTGGCTCGACGACTTCGGCCAGCGCCTGGCGCGACAGCTCGCGCGGCGGACGGTCACCGACACTGGGCACCTTGATGGTTTCGCCGGCACCGGCCAGCTTGGCCAGGGCGCAGGCGTAACGGATCTTGATCTCTTCGGCGTACTGCGTGGGGGTCCGCAGGGCCATGGCGATGTCGTTGGTGACCTGATCGCCCGCAATGGGGATGACTGCGGTGTGACGGATGGCGCCTTCGGTGAAGATGGCGATATCCGTAGTGCCGCCGCCGATGTCGACCAGGCACACGCCCAGCTCTTTCTCGTCATCGGTCAGCACCGAGTAGGCCGAAGCCAACTGCTCGAGGATGATGTCGTCGATTTCCAGACCGCAGCGGCGAACGCACTTCTCGATGTTCTGAGCCGCGTTGACGGCGCAGGTCACCACGTGAACCTTGGCTTCCAGACGCACACCGGACATGCCCAGGGGCTCGCGCACGCCTTCCTGGTTGTCGATCACGTAATCCTGCGGCAGGGTGTGCAGCACGCGCTGGTCGGCCGGGATCGCCACGGCCTGGGCCGCGTCCAGAACGCGTTCCAGGTCGGCCGTGCTGACCTCACGGTCGCGAATGGCCACGATCCCGTGAGAGTTCAGGCTGCGAATGTGGTTACCGGCAACGCCGACGAACGCCGAGTGAATGCGGCAACCGGCCATCAGTTGGGCTTCTTCGACCGCACGCTGGATCGACGCCACGGTCGACTCGATGTTCACCACCACGCCCTTCTTCAGGCCGCGCGAAGGATGGGTGCCGATCCCCACGATGTCCAGCGTACCGTCGGCCGCGACTTCGCCCACCAGCGCCACCACCTTGGAGGTACCGATGTCCAGCCCGACGATCATTTTGCCGCTTTGCACGTTTGCCATGGTCCTGCCTCTTGTCAATTCTTCGCGACGGCGGGCTTGTCCGCCGTCGGGGCGCTCGTTTCACGCCAGCCCACGGCCAGGCCGTTGGCATAGCGCAGGTCGATACGCGCGATATTCGTGATCTGGTCTTTGAGTGTCTTGTCGTAAATGGCGATAAAGCGGCGCATTTTTTCCATCAAGTGGTCACGTCCCAGCAACAGCTCGATGCCTGGGCCGGCGCTTCCTGCGCCTGTGGTGAGAAACCAGCTGCCGCGTTCGGTCAGTTCCAGCCGGGCTACCGAATAGCCCAGCGGACGCAACATCTGACTCAGCACCTGGTATTGCTGCATCACCTGCTGTTGGGCCCGTGCCGGGCCGAACAACTGCGGCAAGTGTTCGTAGTTGCCCAGTTCGCGAGGCGCGAACGCCTGGCCCTGGTTGTTGAGCAGTGACTCGTTGCCCCAGCGCGCGACCGGCAGTTGCTCTTCCAGGCGAATCACCACCTGGTCGGGCCATACACGGCGCACTTCGGCGTGGGCGATCCAGGGCATGGTCTCCAGCTCGGTGCGCATGCGGGTCAGGTCGATGCTGAAGAACGTGCTGCCGACATAAGGCTGGATACGCTCCTGCACCGACTGCTGGTTGATGTAGGCCAGGTCGCCCTGCACCGATACCTTGGTGATCGGGCGGTCGGCGTAGGGCATCAGGTACTGGGCGCCTTCATAGGTGCCAAAACCCAGACCCACCAGCAGCACCGGCCACATCAGCTTCTTGAAGATGCTGAAGTTGGCCTTGGGCAAACGCACCGACAGTGGCTCCTTGGCCACCATGCGGCTTGCACCTCGCGGCACCGGCTTGTTGCGACCGATGGCAGGAGACTGATGGCGAATCATTGGGCCGTGCATGGTCTTACCCTCGCGCCTTGCAACTGGCGGCAAGAATCGCCAGCACCAACTGCTGGAAATCCAGGCCAGCCGCTTTCGCCGCCATGGGCACCAGGCTGTGATCGGTCATGCCTGGAGCGGTGTTGACTTCCAGCAGCCAGAAACGGCCCTGCTGGTCCTGCATCACGTCCACGCGCCCCCAGCCCTGAATGCCGATGGCATCGCAGGCGCGCGCGCAGAGGTCGATGAGTTCCTGCTCCTTGGCGGGCGCAAGGCCACAGGGAACGCGGTACTGGGTATCGTTGGCGACGTATTTGGCGTCGTAGTCGTAGAACGTGTGGGGTGTGCCCAGCGCGATGGCAGGCAGCATCTGGCCACGCAGCGTCGCGACAGTGAACTCAGGGCCCTGGACCCATTGTTCGACCAGCACTTGTGAGTCGTAGGTGCTGGCGGCTTTCCAGGCGTCGACCAGTTCGTCGACGCTGTTCACCTTGGCCATCCCGATGCTTGAACCTTCATGGGCGGGTTTGACGATCAAAGGGAAGCCCAGTTCCCCGGCCGCGAAAATACAATCCTGTTCGCTCGCCAGCACGGCATGCGCCGGGGTCGGCAAGCCGAGGCTCTGCCACACCTGCTTGGTGCGCAGTTTGTCCATCGCCAGGGCGCTGGCGAGGATGCCGCTGCCGGTGTAGGGAATGTCCAGGCACTCGAGCAGGCCCTGCATGCTGCCGTCTTCGCCGCCGCGGCCGTGCAGGATGATGAAGGCATGGTCGATCTTCTGCGCTTGCAGACGTGCCAGCAGGTCATCGCCAACGTCGATACCGAACGCGTCCACGCCAGCGCTCTGCAAGGCCTCCAGGCACGCGGCGCCCGATTTCAGCGACACCTCGCGCTCGGCGCTCTTGCCGCCGTAGAGCACGGCCACGCGACCGAAGTCACTGGGCATGATCTGCGAACGCAGGGTGTTGAGATCCAGAATGTTCATTGCGATTTCTCCGAGGCCTGCGCGAACAGCGGGCTTTTGAGCAACTGCGGGGCAAGGCCGCCGATGTCGCCGGCACCTTGGCAGAGCAGGATGTCACCGGCGCGCAGCAACGGCTTGACCAGTGGCGCCAGCTCGACGCCGCGTTCGATATAGATGGGGTCCAACTGGCCGCGCTGGCGGATGCTATGGCACAACTGACGGCTGTCGGCGCCCGGGATCGGCTCTTCGCCTGCCGGGTAGACCTCCATCAGCAGCAACACATTGGCGTCGGCGAGCACTTGTACGAAATCGTCGTACAAGTCGCGCGTGCGGCTGAAGCGGTGGGGCTGATATACCATCACCAGACGTTTATCGGGCCAGCCGCCGCGCACCGCGGCGATCACGGCCGCCACTTCGCGGGGGTGATGGCCGTAGTCGTCGACCAGCATCACGCTGCCGCCTTCGACCGGCAGTTCGCCGTACACCTGGAAGCGCCGGCCGACGCCCTGGAATCCGGACAGGCCCTGAACGATGGCGCTGTCACTGATGCCTTCGTCGGTGGCGATGGCGATCGTTGCCAGGGCATTGAGCACGTTGTGGTTGCCTGGCATGTTGACCGACACGTTGAGCGGCTCGCGGTCGCGGCGCAGCACCGTGAAGTGGGTCAGCATGCCTTGCTGGCGCACGTTGATGGCGCGCACGTCGGCTTCTTCGCTGATGCCGTAGGTCAGGGTCGGACGGGCGATCTGCGGGAGGATCTCGCGCACCACCGGGTCATCCAGGCAGACCACAGCCAGGCCGTAGAACGGCAGGTTGTGCAGGAACTCGACGAAGGTCTTCTTCAATACGTTGAAGTCGCCGCCGTAGGTCGCCATGTGATCGGCGTCGATGTTGGTGACCACGGCCACCAGCGGCTGCAGGTGCAGGAAGCTGGCATCGGACTCGTCGGCTTCGGCGATCAGATAGCGACTGGTGCCCAGCTGGGCATTGGTGCCAGCCGCATTCAGACGACCGCCGATGACGAACGTGGGGTCTAGGCCACCGGCCGCGAACACCGAGGCGATCAGGCTGGTGGTGGTGGTCTTGCCATGGGTCCCGGCCACGGCGATGCCGTGCCGATAGCGCATCAGCTCGGCGAGCATCTCGGCGCGCGGCACCACTGGAATCCGGCGCTCCAGTGCAGTGGCGACTTCCGGGTTGCTGGTGTTGACGGCACTGGAGACCACCAGCACGTCGGCGCTGGCGGCGTTTTCGGCACGGTGGCCGATGAAGATCTGCGCGCCGAACGACGTCAGTCGCTCGGTCACCGGTGAAGCCTTGAGGTCGGAACCCGAGACGTCGTAGCCCAGGTTCAGCAGTACCTCGGCGATGCCGCACATGCCAACGCCGCCGATGCCGACGAAATGGATACGACGGATGCGGCGCATTTCCGGTTGCGGAATGGCTTTCTGGTTCTCAACCATGGGCCACCTCCAGGCAGACGTCGACCACATTGCGCGTGGCATCGGGTTTGGCCAGGCGGCGGGCAGTGCTCGCCATGCTCAGGAGTTTTTCAGGTTGCATCAAAACCTCTTTCAGGCGCTCGGCGAGTTGCGCCGCGCCGGTTGTCGCTTGTGGCATGAGGAAGGCAGCGCCTTCGCGGGCCAGATAATCGGCATTGCGTGTCTGGTGGTCGTCGATCGCGTGGGGCAAAGGCACCAACAGCGACGGCAGGCCGGCGGCGGCCAGCTCGCTGATGGTCAACGCGCCCGCGCGGCAGACCACCAGGTCGGCCCAGCCGTAGGCTTGGGCCATGTCCTTGATGAACGGGGCAACCTGCGCCTCGACACCGGCGGTGCGATAGCGCTCGGCGGTGATTTCATCGTGCTTCTTGCCAGCCTGGTGAAACACCTCCGGCCGGTACTGTGCAGGAACCTGCGCCAGGGCTTCGGGCAACAGCTTGTTCAACGGCTCGGCGCCCAGGCTGCCGCCCAGGACCAGCAGCCGTGGCTGGCGCCCGATCAGGGCCTGGCGCGGGGTTTCCATGAACAACTCGCTGCGCACCGGATTTCCGGTGGTCCGGCGCTTGGCCGAAGCGGCGAAGGTGTCGGGGAAAGCTTCGCAGACTCGGCTGGCGAAAGGCACCAACAGGCGATTGGCGGTACCGGCCACGGCATTCTGCTCATGGACGATCACCGGTACACCGGCCAGCCGCGCGGCCACGCCGCCAGGGCCGGTCAGGTAACCACCGAAGCCGACCACGCACACCGGTCGCAGTTGGGCAATGATGCGGCGCGCCTGAACCACGGCCTTGCAGATGGCGAACGGCGCCTTGAGCAGGGCCAGTCGGCTCTTGCCACGCACACCGCTGACATCGATCAGATGCAACGGCAGGCCGTTGGCCGGCACCAGCTCGTTCTCGATACCGCGCGGCGTACCCAGCCAGTGCACGCTGAAACCGCGCGCCTGGAACTCGCGCGCACAGGCCAGGGCCGGGAACACGTGTCCGCCGGTGCCGCCAGCCATGATCAGCACATTGCCTTTACCGGCCATGGGGCGTCTCCTCGGCGAAATCGCTCTCGCTGAATTCCACCTCTTCGCTACCCAGGTGCGAGCGGCTTTCCCACTCGATGCGCAGCAACAGCCCCAGACAGGCGCAGCAGATGACCAGCGAGCTGCCGCCGTAGCTGAGAAACGGCAGGGTCAGACCCTTGGTCGGCAGCAGGCCGACGTTCACGCCGATGTTGATCAGGAACTGGCCGATCCACAGGAACGACAGGCCATAGGCCACGTAGGCGGCAAAGTACTGCTTGGCCCGCTCGGCCCAGAAACCGATGTACATACCGCGGATACAGACGAACACGAACAGCGCCACGGTGCACAGCGAACCCACCACGCCCAGCTCTTCGGCGAGCACCGAGAACACGAAGTCGGTGTGGGCTTCGGGCAGGTAGAACTGCTTCTGCACGCTGTTGCCCAGCCCAACGCCGAACCACTGGCCACGACCGAAGGCGATCAGCGCCTGGGTCAATTGATAACCGGAGCCGAACTGGTCGCTCCACGGGTCGGTGAAGGTGATCAGACGTGCCATGCGGTACGGTTGGGCCTGAACCAGCACGAACACCGCACCCACCGCCAAGGCCACCATCAGGGCGAAACGGAAAAGGCCCACACCACCCAGGAACAGCATTGCGGCTGCGGCACCCATCATCACCACCGTGGCGCCGAAGTCAGGCTCCATCAGCAGCAGTCCAGCCATCGGCAGCAACACGAAGAACGGCTTGAAGAAGCCCATCCAGCTGTCGCGCACTTCCTGCTGACGACGCACCAGATAGCCTGCCAGGAAGATCACCACGAACACCTTGGCAATTTCCGAAGGCTGGACGTTGAACATGCCGAAGCCGATCCAGCGCATGGACCCGTTCACTTCGCGACCGATGCCGGGCAGCAGCACCATCACGAGCAAGCCGAATGCCGCGATCAGCAGCGTGCCGCCTATGCGCTGCCAGGTGGCAATGGGCACCATCATGGTGACGATGCAGGTGCCGATACCGATCACCAAGTACACAAGGTGGCGAATCATCATCGACAACGAGTTGCCCGAGTTGACCGCCGCCACTTCCGAAGAAGCCGAGGTGATCATGACCAGACCGAGGCCCAGCAGCGCCAGGCAACCGGCCAGCATGGCGAAGTCGATATCGATCCCGCGGCCGCTGATCAGCGGCGAGGGAAATGGCTTGATGACACCGAAGATCATGACAAGCCCTCTACGGCATGGGCGAACAGGCGCCCGCGCTCTTCATAATTCTTGAACATGTCCAGACTCGCGCAGGCCGGTGAGAGCAGCACGGCATCGCCGGGCCGGGCCAGTTCGGCGCAGCGCTGAACCGCTTCCTCGATCGAGGCGACGTTGACCTGGGTAACGCTTGGCCCGACAACGGCCGCAATACGGCCGGCGTCGCGACCCAGCAGTACCAGAGCACGGCAATGACGCTGGATAGGCTGGCCGAGCGCGGTGAAATCGGCGCCCTTGCCGTCGCCGCCTGCGATCAGCACAAGCTGGCCTTCGATGTCGGCGCCCAACCCTTCGATGGCGGCAATCGCAGCACCGACGTTGGTCGCCTTGGAATCGTCGTACCAGGCCACGCCATCGCGCTCGCGCAGCCACTGGCAGCGGTGCGTGAGCCCGGTGAATTCACGCAGGCTGGCCAGCATGGCGTCGAACGGCAGACCCACCGCGTGTCCCAGGGCGAGCGCAGCCAGGGCATTGGCCTGGTTGTGCGCGCCACGCACCTTGAGTTCGCTGACCGGCATCAGGTTCTCGAACTCGTAGGCCAGGTACTTCTGCCCGCCTTCCTCGCGCAGGCCGAAAGCCTTGAAGTCCGGCTTGTTCAAGCCGAACGTCCAGCACGGCATGCCCTCGCCGATCAGCGGCCGGCTCAGGGCATCCTGACGATTGAACACGACCTTGCGGGCGCCGCGGAAAATCCGATGCTTGGCCAAGTGATAGGCCGGCAGCCCGCTGTAGCGATCCATGTGGTCTTCGCTGACGTTGAGCACCGTAGCCACTTCGGCATTGAGCTGATGGGTGGTTTCCAGCTGAAAGCTCGACAGTTCCAGCACGTACAGCTCGACGTCGTCATCGAGCAGATCGAGCGCTGGCTGTCCCAGGTTGCCGCCCACCGCCACACGCTTGCCGGCCGCAGCGGCCATTTCGCCCACCAGCGTGGTCACGGTGCTTTTGGCGTTGGAGCCGGTGATCGCCACGATCGGGGCCTTGGCATGACGGGCAAACAGGTCGATATCGCCGGACAGGTGCACGCCTCGCGCCGCTGCCTGCTGCAGGGCGTGAGTCGCCAGTGCCAGACCGGGGCTCACATAGAGCTCATCGGCGCGGCAAAGGAATTCCACGTCCAGCTCACCGCAACGGACTTCCACCTGCGGATAGTCGCGACGCAGCGTCGCCAGTTCCGGCGGCGCTGCGCGTGTATCGGCCACGGCAAACGCCACGCCCTGACGCGCGAGGAAGCGCACCAGGGACATGCCGCTCTTGCCGAGGCCGACAACGATGCGGAAGTGGGAAGAAGCGATCAGAGACACTCGTTCTACCTCAGCTTCAGGGTGGCAAGGCCGATCAGCACCAGAATCACGGTGATGATCCAGAAGCGTACGATGACCCGCGGTTCGGGCCAGCCCTTGAGTTCGAAATGGTGGTGAATCGGCGCCATGCGGAACACACGGCGACCGGTGAGCTTGAACGAGGCGACCTGGATCACCACCGACAGCGTCTCGACGACGAAGATGCCGCCCATGATGAACAGGACGATCTCCTGACGCACGATCACCGCGATGGTGCCCAGGGCTGCGCCCAGCGCCAGCGCGCCGACGTCACCCATGAACACCTGGGCCGGGTAGGTGTTGAACCACAGAAAGCCTAAGCCGGCGCCGATCAGGGCGCCGCAGAAGACGATCAGCTCACCTGCACCTGGCACATAGGGAATCAACAGGTATTCGGCGAATTTAACGTTGCCCGACAGGTAGCAGAAAATCCCCAGGGCGCCGCCGACCATCACCGTCGGCAGGATCGCCAGGCCGTCGAGGCCGTCGGTGAGGTTGACCGCGTTGCTGGAGCCGACGATGACGAAGTAGGTCAGCACGATGAACCCGGCACCCAGCGGAATACTGGCGTCCTTGAGCATCGGGATGATCAGGGTGGTTTCCACCGGGCTGTTGGCGGTCATGAACAGGAACACCGCAGCCCCCAGGCCAAACACCGACTGCCAGAAATATTTCCAGCGGCTGGGCAGGCCGCGGGAGTTCTTCTCGATCACCTTGCGGTAGTCGTCCACCCAGCCGATGCCGCCGAACAGCAGGGTGACGATGAGCACGACCCAGACATAGCGGTTGGACAGGTCAGCCCACAGCAGCGTGCTGATGGCGATGGCCGAGAGAATCAGCGCGCCGCCCATGGTCGGTGTGCCTGACTTGGACAGGTGCGATTGCGGACCGTCGTTGCGTACCGCCTGGCCGATCTGACGAATCTGCAGGGTGCGAATCATCCAGGGGCCCAGCCAGAGAGCCAGCGACAGCGCGGTCAGCACACCCAGAATCCCGCGCAGGGTCAGGTACTGAAAGACCGCGAAGCCTTTATAGAACTGTTGCAGAAATTCTGCCAGCAGCAGCAACATCAGTGTTTCTCCCCGCCAGAACCGCACAACGCCACCACGATGTTTTCCATCGCCGCGCTGCGTGATCCCTTGATCAAAATAGTGGTATTGGAACCCTGCTCGGCGGCCAGCGCCGCGATCAGGTCTGCCTGATTGGCGAAGTGTTGCCCCTGAGCACCGAACGCGGTCACTGCGTGGCGCATCAATGGACCGACCGCGTACAGCGCGTCGACCTTGCCGACGGCATATTCACCTACCTGGCGATGGCCGGCTTCGGCCCAAGCGCCCAGTTCGCCGATATCTCCGAGGACCAGGACGGTGCGCCCGGAAAAGCCGGCGAGTATATCGATTGCCGCGCACATCGAGGTGGGATTTGCGTTGTAGGTGTCGTCGATGACCCGCGCGCCGTTGAGGGCGAGCTGCGCGACCGTGCGGCCCTTGACCGGCTGCACCGCATTCAAGCCCGTCTGAATGCCGGCCAGCGTCACGCCCAGAGCCTGCGCAGCCGCCGCTGCCGCCAGGGCGTTGAGCACGTTGTGGGTGCCGAGCAAATTGAGCTGGACGAACACTTCGCCTTCCGGCCCGTGCAGGGTGAAGGACGGGCAACCACGGGCATCACTGTGCCGGGCACTGGAATGAAAATCCGCCACGGCGTTGTCCAGCGAGAACGTCAGCACGGCATGCTGACCGGCGCGTGCCTGCCAGATCGGGAAAGCCTTGTCGTCGAGGTTGAGCACGGCCTTGCCACCCTCGCCCAGGCCTTCGAGGATCTCGCCCTTGGCCTCGACGATCTTGTCCGGACCGCCGAACTCGCCCACATGGGCGGTGCCGGCGTTGGTGATGAGCGCCACGTGTGGACGGGTCAGACCAACGGTGTAAGCGATTTCGCCTACCCGCGATGCACCCAGCTCGATCACTGCCGCAGTGTGCTGCGGCGCCAGTTCGAGCAAGGTCAGCGGTGCGCCCAGGTCATTGTTCAGATTGCCACGGGTGGCCAGCACCGGGCCTTGAGTACGCAGAATGCTGGCAAGCATTTCCTTGACCGTGGTCTTGCCGCTCGAACCGGTGATGGCAGCCACGGGGCGAGTGAACGCGGCGCGGTTCAGTGCGCCGAGCTGGCCCAGCGCCAGGCGAGTGTCGGCCACGACCAACTGCGGCAGTGTGGAGCCTGGAACTTCGCGCTGCACCAGCGCGGCTACCGCACCCTTGGCGGCGACGTCGTCGAGGTAGTCGTGACCATCGAAACGAGGGCCGACCAATGCGACGAACAGATCGCCTGCAGCGATGGCCCGACTGTCGATACTGACACCGTCGAAGCGCGCGTCGTCACCCGGCACACGGCCGTGCAGAGTGTCTGCCAGTTGGCTGAGCGTCATGGCGTCAAGCATCGGCCGCCCCCCATGCAGCCAGAGCCTGCTCGGCCTGCTGCAGGTCGGAGAACGCATGACGCTCGCCGTTGATCTCCTGATAGTCTTCATGGCCCTTGCCAGCCAACACGATGACATCGTCGACCGAAGCCGAATCGATCAGTTGAGCAATGGCGGCTGCCCGGCCCGCCACGAAGGTCGCGTTGGCCGCACTGGAAAAGCCGGCACGAATGTCGTCGAAGATGCGCAGTGGATCTTCGCTGCGAGGGTTGTCGTCGGTGACCAGCACGCGGTCGGCCAGGCGCTCGGCAACTTCGGCCATCAACGGACGCTTGCCACTGTCGCGGTCGCCGCCACAGCCGAAAAGACACAGCAACTGGCCCTTGGCGTGGGGCCGCAAGGCCTGCAGGACCTGGTCCAGGGCATCGGGCGTGTGCGCGTAGTCGACCACCACCAGGGGCTTGTCGCCGCCGCCCAGACGCTGCATGCGGCCTTGCGGTCCCTGCACCTGGCGCATCACCTTGAGCACGTCGTCCAGCGGGTATTCCATGCCCATCAGGGCACCGACTGCAGCCAGTACGTTGCTCAGATTGAAGCGCCCGAGCAGGCTGCTGCGCAGGCTGTATTCACCGTGTGAGGTCACCAGCGTGGCGCGCACACCGTGGTCATCGAATTGCGCGTCGCGGCAGTACAGGGTCGCGCTGCTGTCGCTGAGGCTGTAGGTGATCAGCCGCGACTCGTGATCCTGCTCGGCCAACTCGCGACCGAACGCATCGTCCAGATTCAGCACGCGGCACTTCAGGCTCGGCCAGGCGAACAGTCGGGCCTTGGCTTCTGCGTAGGCCTGCATGCTGCCGTGGTAATCCAGATGGTCACGGGACAGGTTGCTCAGTACGGCGATGTCGAAATCCAGCGCGGCTACGCGGCCCTGATCCAGTGCGTGCGAAGACACTTCCATGGCCACGGCGTGAGCGCCGCCCTTTTTAAGATCGTACAGTGTGGACTGCACGGCGATCGGGTCGGGAGTGGTCAATCGGCCGCTCTGCAAGGCACCGTAGAAACCGGTGCCCAGAGTACCGATCAGGCCGCAGTGCTCGCCCAGGGCGTCGAGCGCCTGAGCCACCAACTGGGTGATGCTGGTCTTGCCATTGGTACCGGTGACGCCAACCATATTCACCGAGCGGCTCGGCTCGCCGTAGAAACGCCCGGCGATGCTCGACAACTGCGCGATCAGCCCCTTTACCGGAATCAGGGGCACGTCGGTGAGCGGCAGTACGGTGGCGCCTTCCACTTCATAGGCCACGGCGGCGGCGCCCAGCTTGAGGGCATCGGCGATGTGCGCTCGGCCATCGACCTTGCTGCCTGGTACGGCCAGAAACAGATCGCCCGGACGCACGTTGCGGCTGTCCAGGGTCAGCTCGCGAATCATCGGATCGCGGCTGGCTTCGGAAAAAAGCTTGCTCAGGGGCATGGTCATCAGCCGCGCCCTCCTTTTATCAATGGGGTCGCCGGTGCGGCGTTGACCTGCTGCTGCGGCACCGGCGGCGGCAGGTTGTCAGGTTGCACGTTCATCAGGCGCAGCGTGCCGGACATCACCTTGCTGAAGACCGGGGCGCTGACCAGGCCACCGTAGTAGCCGCCCTTGCTCGGTTCGTCGATGACCACAACGATCGCGTAGCGTGGGTCGCTCATCGGGCCGAAGCCTGCGAACAGCGAGCGGTAGGCATTCTCGGTGTAGCCGCGCGAGCCGATGGTGGCCTTGCGCGCGGTACCCGACTTGCCCGCCACGTGATACGAAGGCACCCGCGCGCGATACACGCCGCGGGTGTCTTCGATGACTTGCTGGAGCATGCCCTGCACGGTCTTGGCGACCTTCTCGGGAATCACCTGCGCCGCGGTCGGCGGCTGGTCGCTCTTGAGAATGGTCAGAGGCACGATACGGCCGTTGTTGGCGATGGCCGCATAGGCGTGCACCAATTGCAGCGCCGTCACCGACAGGCCGTAGCCGTAGGACAGCGTGGCGGTCTCGGCCTTGCGCCATTCACGGTGATTGGGCAGGTTGCCGACGCGCTCGCCTGGGAAGCCCAGGCCGGTGTACTGACCCAGGCCGACCGCGGACATGACGCGATAGATGCTCTCGCCGCCAATGTCGAAGGCCACCTTGCTCATGCCCACGTTACTGGAGTTGATCAGAATCCCGGTCAGGTCAAGCACCGGACCTTCGGTCTTGGTCACGTCCTTGATGGTGTAGCGACCGATCTGCAGCGTGCCTGGGTACACGTCGACCTTGTCGCTGGGCTTCCAGCGACCGGTTTCCAACGCCGCGCTCATGGAGATCGGCTTCATGGTCGAGCCCGGCTCGAAGACGTCGATGATCGCACGGTTACGCATGGCCGCCGGCAGCATGGTGCGGCGGTTGTTGGGGTTGTAGGTCGGCTGGTTGACCATGGCCAGCACTTCACCGGTTTTCACGTCCATGATGACCATGCTGCCGGCCTTGGCTTCGTTCTCGGTGATAGCGTTGCGCAGCTCGCGGCTGGCCAGATACTGCAGACGCAGGTCGATGGACAACGCCAAGGTCTTGCCGGCCTTGGCGTTCTTGGTGACCTGGACGTCCTTGATCAGCCGACCACGGCGGTCCTTGATGACCTGACGCTTGCCGGGTACGCCGGCGAGCCACTCGTCATAGGCCAGCTCGACGCCTTCACGGCCGTGATCGTCGAGGTCGGTGAAGCCGACCATGTGCGCGGTCACGTCGCCCGCCGGGTAGAAACGACGGAATTCCTCGATGCCGTAGACACCGGGGGTTTTCAGGTCGAGTACCGACGCGCCTTGTTCGGGGGTCAGGCCGCGGACCAGGTAGATGAATTCCTTGCTCGCCTGAGCTTCCAGACGCTCGGCCAGAGCCTTGGGGTCTTGCCCGAGCGCGCGTGCGAGCGCAGGCCACTTGTCCTTGGCCAGCTGCATTTCCTTGGGGTTGGCCCACAGGGTGGTCACCGGCGTACTCACGGCCAGAGGCTCGCCATTACGGTCGGTGATCAGGCCGCGGTGCGCGGGAATGGGGATGTGCCGCATGCTGCGCGCGTCGCCCTGACCGATCAGGAAGTCACGGTTGATCACCTGCAGGTAGACGATCTGCGCAACGATGCCGCCGACCAGCAGCAGGAGCAGACCGACCATCAGGCGGAACCGCCACGGGAACAGTGCCCCGTCGAGCTTCATCATGGCGACACCATGCGAATTTCAGTGGCATCCGGGATGCGCATCTTCAACTGTTCGGTGGCCAGGGATTCGATACGGCTGTGTGCGGTCCAGGTGCTTTGTTCCAGGATCAGGCGACCCCATTCGGCCTGCGCCTTGTCGCGCTCGCTCAGCTCGCCGTACAGCGTGTTGAGCAACTGCCGATTGATGTGCGCGCTGTAGGAAACGCCAATGGCCGACACCAGCACGGCGACGAACAGCAGCAGCATGAGGAAACTGCCGCCCGGTAGCGGCTTGTTGAGCAGCTTGCTCATCGCAGCTTCTCCGCGACACGCATGACGGCACTGCGCGAGCGCGGGTTGGCCTTGAGCTCGGCTTCGGAAGCGAATTGCGCCTTGCCATGCAGCTTGACCTTGGGCACGAAGGCTTCGAACCGCACCGGCAGGTTGCGCGGCAGGTTGTCGGCTTCGCCCTTGGTGAGCTTGCGCATGAACAGTTTGACGATGCGGTCTTCCAGGGAATGGAAGCTGATCACCACCAGGCGACCACCGATTTCCAGAGCATCAAGGGCAGCCTCCAGGCCCGCCTCGAGGTCGGCCAGCTCATTGTTGACGTGGATACGCAGTCCCTGGAACGCGCGAGTTGCAGGGTTCTTGCCCTTCTCCCACGCCGGGTTGGCGACCTTGAGCACTTCGGCCAGGTCGGCGGTGCGCTCGAACGGCTGCACTTCGCGGCGCTCCACTACCGCACGGGCCATGCGACGAGCGAACCGCTCTTCGCCGTATTCCTTGAACACGCGGGCGATTTCCTCCTCGGCGGCGGTCGCGATGAACTGCGCCGCACTCACGCCACGCGAGGGGTCCATGCGCATGTCCAACGGGCCGTCGTGAAGGAAACTGAAGCCGCGCTCGGCATCGTCGAGTTGCGGCGAGGAAACGCCCAGGTCGAGCAGGATGCCACTGACCTTGCCATGCATGCCGCGCTCGCGCACTTCGGCACCGAGCTCGGCAAAGCTGCGCTGTACAATGACAAAGCGGCCGTCTTCGGCCGCCAGCGCTTGCCCGGTGGCAATCGCTTGAGGGTCCTTGTCGAACCCCAACAGGCGGCCATCGGGCCCCAGGTGCTGCAGGATCAGGCGGCTGTGGCCACCCCGGCCGAAAGTGCCGTCCAGATAGCAACCATCGTCGCGCACGGCCAGAGCCTCGACAGCTTCGTCGAGCAGCACGGTGATGTGATTGAAGCCGCTATCAATAGTCACAAGATCAAATCACGCAATTCTTCGGGCATGGCGCCCGGTTGTTGTATAGCTGCAAGGTCTGCCGCACTTACGGCATTCCACGCACCCTCGTCCCACAATTGAAACTTGTTCAGTTGGCCGACCAGCATCGCGTGCTTGTCCAGCCGGGCGTACTCGCGAAGACGCGGGGGCACCAGAAAACGTCCACTGCCATCGAGCTCGAGGTCGACGGCATTGCCGATGAGCAGGCGTTGCAGACGGCGATTGCTTTCCACCAACGATGGCAAGGCCCGCAGCTTGGCCTCGATGAGTTCCCATTCATCCAGCGGATAGACACACAGGCAAGGGTCGACGGTATCGACCGTGATGATCAGCTGACCGGAGCATTTGGAATCCAACTCGTCACGATACCGACTCGGCATGGCGAGCCGTCCCTTGGCATCGAGGTTGATCGGATTAGCTCCACGAAACACGTCGCGTTTCCCCTGAACTCAGATTTTTAAGCTCGAAAAACCCACTTTTCGCCACTTCCCGCCACTCGCGCACACTATAGGAACCCCCCTACCACACCGTCAAGGCGCGTCTGTAGGGAAAAGCCTTATAGATCGGAGATTTAGAACGCAAAAGGAAGGGAAAGCGGTATTTGAGACACACAAGGGAGGGATAAAGCCTTTAGAGTTCAAGCATCTGCGCCTTGAACTTAAAGTAGAGTCTCAAGACTAAGAATTTTTCGACATTACCAGAGGGGATTTGGTTGCCTTTTTTTGCGGGGAATACAGCAGGACGCGAAGTAAAAGGTGGAGAGTCGATCTGTAAGCCGGGTTTTGTCGAGGACAGTCATTCCTCTACGATGGCCATCGCTGGACACCTCTAGCAACCTACCCGGTTCCAACGCGGGCCGCGCCATATGGAACCCTATTTGGTCTTGCTCCGAGTGGGGTTTACCTAGCCACGAACTGTTGCCAGACGTGCGGTGCGCTCTTACCGCACCTTTTCACCCTTACCGGCGCTTGCGCGCTTAGGCGGTTATTTTCTGTGGCACTTTCCGTAGGCTCGCGCCTCCCAGGCATTACCTGGCACTCCGCCCTATGGAGCCCGGACTTTCCTCCCCCCGCTTGCCCAGCAACGAGTTGCGGAACAAAAACGGGCAGCGACTGTCCGATCGACTCTCCGGCGCGCAGGTTAACGACATGCACCGGCCAGGACAAGCTTTAATCGCACCAATGGGTCATACCTGGGCCGGAATCACGTCTTCTGCTTTTCCAGCGCCACTTGATAGAGCAGATTCTTGCGCACGCCAGTGATCTCTGCCGCCACGGCAGCGGCGCGCTTGAGCGGCATTTCCGCCAGCAGCACATCCAGAATGCGCATGACCTCAGTGCTGACCGCCTCATCACTGACCGGCGCGGTCCAGCCTGCCACCAATACCACGCACTCGCCCCGCTGCTGGTTGCTGTCGGCTTCCACGAATGCACGCAGCTCTGCCAGCGGCAAACCCTTGAGGGTTTCGAAGGTTTTCGTCAGTTCGCGCGCCAGTAATGCCGGACGCTCGCCGCCGAAGACCTTTTCCATGTCCTGCAGGCATTCGAGTATCCGATGGGGCGCCTCGTAGAAGATCAAGGTGCGCGGCTCCTCCCTGACCTGCTCGAGGCGCGCGCAGCGACCGGCAGTCTTGGCCGGCAGAAAACCTTCGAAGATGAAACGGTCCGATGGCAATCCTGCAGCCGACAGGGCTGCGATCAGCGCGCAGGGACCGGGCACCGGCACCACTTGCACACCCGCGGCACGCGCCTGACGCACGAGGTGATAACCGGGATCGGAAATCAGCGGCGTACCCGCATCGGAAATCAGCGCCACGTCATCGCCGGCCAACAATCGCTGGATGAAACGGCTGCCTTCGTCCCGCTCGTTGTGTTCGTGGCAGGCGGCCAGCGGCGTATTCAATCCGAAGTGCTGCATCAGGCGCACCGAATGACGTGTGTCCTCGGCTGCAATCAGCGCCACCTCGCCCAGGATCTTCAGCGCACGTGCGCTCATGTCGTCCAGATTGCCGATGGGCGTGGCCACTACATAAAGTGTGCCCGGGGTGGAATTAGAAGCGCTTGAAGCAGTCACAGCACACACCTTGTCGTTCGGCCAAACCCGCATTGTACAGGCTCTACGCCACCCAGTGCTTGCCCAGCGATCCGGCGCAGTCGACGTGAAACATTTGCTCGTCCTATATAAGGACGGACTAGCCTTCTTCGTCGCACCCTGGCCGATGCTTGGGTACACTTGCCCGTCTATTGATCGAGTAAATCAGGAAGATATCCATGACAGCCTGCCTGCGGCTTCTATCTGCCCTATGCCTCGCCGCCTTGCTGGCTGCGTGCGCCAGTTCGCCTTCATCCAATCTCGGTGAGCTGCCCCGCACACCGGACGCCACCGTGGAACAGTTGCTCGAACGCGCCAGCGCCAGCAAGTCGCCGGAAGAGGCGGCGGTCCTGCGCCTGAGCGCGGCGGATCAGGCCGCTCGCCAGGGCGACTCGGCCCGCGCTACCCAGATCCTGCAGCAGGTGCGTATCGAACTGCTCAAGCCGGGCCTGCAGATACTGGCCAGCACCTTAAGCGCGGAGCTGGCACTGACGCGCAATGACGCCAAGGCAGCGCTGGCCGCGCTCGATCATCCGAGCCTGCAGCGCCTGGGCGAGTTGCCCGCCGACCAGCAGGTGCGTACCCACCTGGTTCGTGCTCGCGCACTGGAAGCCGATGGCCAGATCCTGGCTGCCGCACGCGAGCGGGTGTTCATCGCGCCCCTGCTCAGTGGTGACGCCGCGGCCCAGAACCATGAGGCCATCTGGGCCTTGGTGGGCTCGCTGCCCGTCGAGCAACTACAGAATCAAGGCACCGACGACTTCGCCGGCTGGTTGAGCCTGGCCCTGGCGGTCAAATCTGCCGGCACCCTGGAACAGCAGCAGGCAGCCATCGATACCTGGGTAGCCCAACACGCCGCCCATCCGGCCGCGCGACAGCTGCCTGCGCCTTTGGTCAAACTCAAGGCCCTGGCCAGCCAGCCCCTGACTCGCATCGCCCTGCTGCTGCCGCAGGATGGGCAGCTCGCAGGCGTGGCTCGCGCCCTGCGCGAAGGCTTCATGGCGGCCTACTATCAGGCCCAGCAAGCCGGTCAGAAGCCGCCGGTGATCGACGTGATCGACAGTTCGCGCCTGACTTCGCTCGACGATTTCTACCGCCAGGCTCAGGCCCAAGGCGTGCAACTGGTGATCGGCCCGCTGGAAAAGCCACTGGTCAAACAGCTGGCCGCACGTTCGCAACTTCCCCTCCCGACCCTGGCACTGAACTACAGCGACACCAACCAGGTGGGGCCGCCCCAGCTGTTCCAGTTCGGTCTGGCCGCCGAAGATGAAGCCCGCGAAGTGTCGCGCCGTGCCCGCGCCGATGGCTTGCACAGCGCTGCTGCGATGATCCCCAAGGGTGACTGGGGTGACCGCGTGCTCAACGCCTTCCGCCAGGACTGGGAAGCCAACGGCGGTACCCTGGTCGCAGCCCAGCGCGTTGACCAACCGGTGCAGCTGGCGCAGCAGATCGCCGACATGCTGAACGTGCGCAATGCCGGCAGCGGTGAACAAGCCTCGCGCCGCCAGGACATCGACTTCATCTTCCTGGCCGCCACGCCTCAGCAGGCCCAGCAGATCAAGCCGACGCTGAACTTCCAGTACGCCGGTGATCTTCCGGTCTACGCCACCTCGCACGTGTTCAGCGCCAGTGGCGACCAGGCTCAGTACAACGACATGACCGGCATTCGCTTCTGCGAAACGCCCTGGCTGCTCGACGCCAGCAATCCACTGCGTCAGCAGGTCACTCGGCAGTGGCCACAGGCCAACGGCAGCATGGGCCGGCTGTACGCCATGGGCGTGGACGCCTACACCCTGGCCGCCCGTCTGGGCCAGCTCAAGGCCTTGCCTGACAGCCGCGTCGAAGGCTTGTCCGGCAACTTGGGCATGGGCGCCAACCAACGCATCGAACGCCAACTGCCATGGGCGCAGTTTGTCGGTGGCCAAGTCCAGCGCCTGCCCAACACCACGCCGTAATGTCGCTGAGCCCTCGCCAGAAGGCGGGTCGCGAGGCCGAGCAGCAGGCCCTGGAGCACTTGTGCGCACAGGGCCTGGAGCTGCTGGCGCAGAACTGGCTGTGCAAACGAGGCGAGCTTGATCTGGTCATGCTAGAGGGCGATACAGTAGTATTCATCGAAGTCCGCTATCGCCTGCACGCACAATGGGGTGGAGCATTGGCCAGCATCGATGCCCGCAAGCGCGAAAAGCTGGTGTTGGCCGCGCAGTATTTCCTCCTCAGGGAAACACGCTGGGCCCAGCACCCGTGCCGTTTCGACGTGATCGCCCTGGAAGGCACCGGTACCCAGGCCACGCGCCTGAACTGGATACGCAATGCCTTCGACAGCTGATACCTGACACCCCAGCCACGCGTTCTCGCTCTTTGCTTTGCGGGCTGCACATTCTTGTTGTGCCGGGAACCGCCGCCGCGTTGCGGTCTTGCCCGACCAGCCGCTTTACTTAAGGTCACCTTGATGGACATGCAATCCCGAATTCGCCAGCTTTTCCAGGCCAGTATCGATACCAAGCAACAGGCGATGGAAGTCCTTGCACCGTACATCGAACAAGCCAGCCAGGTCATGGTCGGCGCCCTGCTCAGCGACGGCAAGATGCTTTCCTGCGGCAACGGCGGCTCGGCCGGCGATGCCCAGCACTTCTCATCCGAGCTGCTCAACCGCTTCGAACGGGAACGCCCCAGCCTGCCCGCTATCGCCCTGACCACCGACAGCTCGACGATTACCTCGATCGCCAACGACTACAGCTACAACGAGGTATTCTCCAAGCAGATCCGCGCGCTGGGACAGCCCGGCGACGTGTTGCTGGCCATCTCCACCAGCGGCAACTCGGCCAACATCATCCAGGCCATCCAGGCCGCCCACGACCGTGACATGGTGGTGGTTGCCCTGACCGGCCGCGACGGGGGTGGCATGGCCTCCCTGCTGCTGCCTGAAGACGTCGAGATCCGCGTGCCTGCCAACGTCACGGCACGCATTCAGGAAGTTCACCTGCTGGCGATCCACTGCCTCTGCGACTTGATCGACAGCCAACTGTTCGGGAGTGAAGAATGAAGCGTACCCGCCTTGCCCTAGTGGCCCTGAGCCTGGCCTTGAGCGTCACCGGCTGCAGCTCGGTCCTGACTGCTACCCGCGATAACCCGATCGACGATGACCGCGGTACCCGCACCCTGGGCAGCAAGATCGACGACTCGCTGATCGAAACCAAGGTGTCGGTGAATATCGCCAAGGCCAATGTCGATCTGGACAAGAATTCCCACATCGTCGTGACCAGCTACAACGGTGTGGTCCTGCTCGCCGGACAGACCCCGCGCGCCGACCTCAAGACCCTCGCCGAGCAGGCGGCCAGCGAAGTACAGCGGGTCAAGAAAGTCCACAACGAAATCCAGGTGCTGGCGCCCTCCTCGCTGCTGGCGCGCAACAACGATGCCTGGCTGACCACCAAGATCAAGACCCAGATGCTGGCCGACAGCGCCATCCCCGGCTCGCGCATCAAGGTAGTGACCGAGAACGGCATCGTCTACCTGCTCGGTCTGCTGACCCAGGCCGAGGCTACCCGGGCCACCAACCTGGTGCAGGGCGTTTCCGGCGTACAGAAGATCGTGAAGCTGTTCGAATACATCGACTGACCATCGATGCCGCCCCTGCCGGGCGGTACGAGCGCAACAAAAAAGGCGATCCTTGCGGATCGCCTTTTTTCATTTCACCACTTTCAGGCTTGGACGCCCGGTAGGCCGTGGCGGGGGGTTTCCGGGTGGAGGGACATCGTCGTCTGATTCGACGATGTCCTCGAATTCGGCGTCGTCCTCCTCGTCCAACTCCGGCGACTCCAGGTCGAAGACCATGCCCTGGCCGTTCTCGCGGGCATAGATGCCAAGGATGGCGCCCGTAGGCACGAACAGCGTGTGCGATACGCCACCGAAACGACCGTCGAAACTGACCGCTTCGTTATCCATATGCAGGTTGCGTACGGCGCTGGGCGACACGTTCAATACGATCTGGCCATCGCTGGCAAAACCTTGCGGGACCCGTACCGAGGGATACTCGGCATTGACCAGCATGTGGGGGGTGCAGTCATTGTCGACGATCCACTCGTACAGCGCGCGGATCAGATAGGGACGACTGGAGTTCATCAACGGCTCCTCAAAACCTAGCGCATTTCACGTTCAGCGGCAGACAGACTGGCCTTGAAGGCCTCCCGTGCGAACTGACGTTCCATATAGTCGAGCAGCGGCTTGGCGGGCCGCGGCAGTTCGATACCCATGATCGGCAAGCGCCAGAGTATCGGCAGTAGACAGCAGTCGACCAGACTTTGCTCATCGCTGAGGAAGCAGGGCTTGTCAGCGAACAGAGCCGACACGCCGGTCAGGCTTTCGCGCAGCTCCTTGCGCGCCTGGACGCGGGCGGCTTCCTTGCTGCGCGGATCCAGGATCAGATCGGCCAGGCCGCACCAGTCCCGCTGGATGCGGTGGATCAGCAGTCGGCTGTTGGCGCGCGCCACCGGATACACCGGCAACAGCGGCGGATGGGGATAGCGTTCGTCGAGGTATTCCATCACCACGGTCGATTCGAACAGGGCCAGGTCCCGGTCGACCAGCGTCGGCGTGCTGCCGTAGGGGTTCACTTCGATCAGCCGGGGTGGCAGACGACCGCCTTCCACGTTGATGATCTCTGCGCTGACGCCTTTCTCGGCGAGAACGATGCGCACCCGATGAGAATAGTGGTCGGCGGGGTCGGAGTAACAGGCCAACCGATTGGTCACGCCCATGGCGGTCCTCCTCGCGTATAGAGTATGAATGCAAAAACGAGCGACCCCAGCAGGGGGCGCAAGCAAGCCGCGAAGTTTACCGCACTTTCAACCCACGTCCTTCCAGTATTCGCGTTTCAGCAAGTAAGCGAGGAGGATCAGCACCGCCAGGTACAGTAATACGTACAAGCCAATCTGCCGGCTTTTGGTCTGTACCGGGTCGGCCGAGTAGGCCAGGAACGCCACCAGGTTCCTGACCTTGTCGTCGAATTGCCGAGCGTCGAGGCTGCCGGTACCGGGTATGACGCGTAGACGCGTGCACGGCTGCACCGCTGGCTCGGGGCAGTCGAGCACCTGACGCCCCTGCAGGCTTTCCAGCACATTGGGCATGCCGACGTTGGGGTAGACGATGTTGTTCACGCCCCAGGGCCGCGCAGGGTCGGCGTGAAAGCCCTGCAGGTAGGCGTACAGCCAGTCGGTACCCCTCACGCGAGCGATCAGGGTCAGGTCGGGCACCTCGGTGCCGAACCATGCCTTGGCATCGGCTGGCAGCAAACGTGTCTGCATGTGATCGGCAATGCTCGCCCCTGCAGGTGCCAGGGTCTGCAACACCTGCTCATAGGGTATGCCCAGGTCGTCAGCCACCGTCTGGTATCGCTGAAATTGCGCGCCATGGCAGCCCATGCAATAGCCGACAAAGGTGTTCGCACCGTCGCGCAAGGCGGCCTTGTCGGTCACGTCGATCACCACAGGCTGCACACCTGAAGCGACGGGTGCCGCCCAGACCATCAGCGGCGACAGCGACAGCAGCACAAACGCAATCAGCACTCTCATCGGCTTGGAATCCGATCAGGCACCGGCCGTGTCACTTCCCGACGCGTATACAGCGGCATTGCCAGGAAGTAACCGAAGTACAGCAGCATGCACACCCGCGCCGCCCAGATCGTGGCGGTCGTGGCCGGTTGCGTACCCAGGTAGCCCAGCGCCACGAACGCCAGGCAGAACAACGCCAATGCAGCGCGGCTGAACCCTCCCTTGTAGCGCATCGACTTCACCGGACTGCGGTCCAGCCAGGGCAGCACGAACACAATGGCGATCGCCAGGCCCATGGCGCATACGCCCATGAGCTTGTCGGGCACTGCGCGCAGAATCGCGTAGAACGGGGTGAAGTACCAGACGGGGGCAATGTGCTCTGGCGTCTTGAGCACGTTCGCGGGCTCGAAATTGGCTGGTTCCAGAAAGTACCCGCCCATCTGCGGAAAGAAAAACACCACGGTACTGAACACGAACAGAAACACCGCCACCCCGAGCAGATCCTTGACCGTGTAGTAGGGATGAAAGGCAATGCCGTCCAGCGGCTTGCCGTCCGCGTCGCGCAGGCGCTTGATGTCGATGCCGTCGGGGTTGTTCGAGCCCACCTCGTGCAGCGCCAGAATGTGCAGCACCACCAGCGCCACGATCAGCAGCGGCAAGGCCACCACATGCAAGGCAAAGAAACGGTTCAAGGTCACGCCCGAGACCAGGTAGTCACCGCGGATCCACTGGGCCAGATCGGCGCCCACGATAGGGATGGCACCAAACAACGAGATGATCACTTGCGCGCCCCAGTACGACATCTGCCCCCACGGCAACAGGTACCCCATGAAGGCCTCCGCCATCAGCAGCAGGTAGATCGACATGCCGAACACCCACACCAGCTCGCGCGGTTTCTGATAGGAGCCATACAGCAGGCTGCGGAACATGTGCAGGTAGATCACGATGAAGAACGCCGAAGCACCGGTGGAATGCAGGTAGCGCAGCAGCCAGCCATATTCGACGTCGCGCATGATGTACTCGATGGACGCGAAAGCTCCCTCGGCCGTGGGCGTGTAGTTCATGGTCAGCCAGATGCCGGTGAGCAACTGATTGAGCAGCATCAGCAGCGCCAGAGATCCGAAAATGTAGAAAACATTCAGATTCTTCGGGACGTAGTACTGGCTCAGGTGGTTGCGCCACACCCTGCCCACCGGCAGGCGCGCTTCGATCCACTGCAACAGGCCTCGCATCAGGCGCTCTCCCCATCGATGCCCAGCACGAGCACATCGGCACTTTCGTAGTAATGCGGTGGCACGGCGAGGTTCAAGGGTGCGGGCTGTGCCTTGTAGACACGCCCAGCCAGATCGTAGTGCGAGCCATGACAGGGGCAGAAATACCCGCCCTGCCAGTCCGGCCCCAGGTCGGCTGGCGCCACCTCGGGCCGGAAGGTGGGCGAGCAACCCAGGTGGGTGCAGATGCCGACCACCACCAGCACCTCGGGCCGGATGGCGCGCAACGCGGCGTCGACATACGTTGGCTGGTCCGAATCGCGCGATTCGGGATCGGCCAGATGGTCGATGTCGTGGGCAAGATTGTCGAGTACCTGCGGCGTGCGTCGGCAGATGAAAACGGGTTGGCCGCGCCAGCGAGCGACCACCTGCTGCCCGGGCTCGATCTTGGCGATGTTCACCTTGACCGGCGCAGCGGCGGCGCGAGCTTTGGCGCTGGGTTGCCATGAAGCCACGAACGGCACCGCTGCGCCGACCGCACCGGCAGCGCCCACCAGCGCCGTGGTTCTGACCAGAAAGCGACGGCGACCCTGGTCGATGTCACAAACCCCGCCCTGCTCGTCCGCCATCCACTACCTTAGCCTGCTGCAACAGGCATCTGCATTGTCCAGCGCGCAGTGTACCAGTGCCTCTCACGGATTGACGGGCGAAAAAAAACCCGGCTCGCGAGAACCGGGTTTTTCTGGAACGAAGACGCGAATTAACGCTTCGAGTACTGCGGACGCTTACGCGCTTTACGCAGACCGACTTTCTTACGTTCAACTTCACGAGCATCGCGAGTCACGAAGCCTGCTTTACGCAGGGCCGGACGCAGTGCTTCGTCGTAGTCCATCAGTGCACGGGTGATACCGTGACGGATCGCACCGGCCTGACCGCTGACACCACCACCGATGACGGTGACGTAGATGTCGAACTTCTCGGTGTTCTCGGTCAGCTCCAGCGGCTGGCGAACTACCATGCGGGCAGTTTCGCGACCGAAGAAGGTGTCCAGAGTGCGATTGTTGATGGAGATGTTACCGGTGCCCGGACGCAGGAAAACGCGAGCGGTTGCGGTCTTGCGACGGCCAGTGCCGTAATTTTGAGTCGCCGACATAATGAACTATTCCGTTAAAACTTCAGTTCTTGGGGCTGCTGAGCAGTATGAGGGTGAGCAGCGCCCGCATAGACTTTCAGCTTACGGTACATGTCGCGACCCAGCGGGTTCTTGGGCAGCATGCCCTTAACCGCGGTCTCGAGCACGCGCTCTGGCGCCTTGGCGATCAGCTTTTCGAAGTTGATCGACTTGATACCGCCCGGGAAACCGGAGTGGGAGTAGTAGATCTTGTCAGTGGTTTTGGCACCAGTGACACGCACCTGCTCGGCGTTGATGACGACGATGTAGTCGCCGGTGTCAACGTGAGGAGTGTACTCAGGCTTGTGCTTGCCACGCAGACGGCTCGCGATTTCTGTAGCCAGACGACCCAGGGTCTGACCAGCAGCATCAACGACGAACCAGTCGCGCTTTACTGTTTCCGGTTTAGCAGTAAAAGTTTTCATTCTTTATAGCCTCAGGGGCCGCCCAGCAAAAAGAGACGGCGGATCTTACTGAATAGTGCTTACTTTGACAAGTCAAAGGCAGCCGGGCACGGGACACTTTTGGGGGGCTCGGGTCTTCGCGTCACATACACGGCAAAATTCTTCCGGGAGGGGGGCATCACTTCCACTTCACAGAGAGGGGCCGAATTATCCAGATTGCGAAAAAAATATCAACCTGCTTTTATGATTCCTTTGCCAAGAGGAGTCACCGATGCACTATCGCAAGCTGGGACGTACCGATCTGAACGTGAGCGCGCTGTGCCTGGGCACCATGACCTGGGGCGAGCAGAACACCGAGGAGCAAGGCTTCGCGCAGATAGAAAGGGCCAAGGCGGCCGGCATCAATTTCCTCGACACGGCGGAAATGTACCCCGTGCCACCGCGTCCGGAAACCTATGCCGCCACCGAGCGGGTGATCGGCAACTGGTTCAAGCGCCAGGGCGACCGCGCCGACTGGATCCTGGCGAGCAAGATCGCCGGCCCCGGCAACGGCATCAGCCATATCCGCGATGGCCAGCTGAAATTCAACCGCAAGCACATCGTCGCGGCCCTGGATGCCAGCCTGCAGCGGTTGCAGACCGACTGGATCGACCTCTATCAGTTGCACTGGCCGGAACGCAGCACCAACTTCTTCGGCAAGCTGGGCTATCAGCACACCCAGGACCACCTCGACACACCGTTGCAGGAAACCCTGCAGGTGCTCGACGAACAGGTCAAGGCCGGCAAGATCCGGCATGTCGGGCTGTCCAACGAAACGCCGTGGGGCACGATGAAGTTCCTGGGTCTGGCCGACAGCGGCAACCTGCCCCGCCCGGTGTCCATCCAGAACCCGTACAACCTGCTCAACCGCACCTTCGAGGTCGGCCTGGCCGAAGTGGCCATCCGCGAGCAATGCGGGCTGCTGGCCTACTCGCCCCTGGCGTTCGGCATGCTCTCGGGCAAGTTCGAGAACGGCGCACGTCCGGCCGGTAGCCGTCTGGCGCTGTTCAGCCGTTTCACCCGCTACGCCAACGACCAGGCCATCGCTGCCACCAGCCGCTACGTGGCGCTGGCCCGCGAACACGGTCTGGACCCGGCGCAGATGGCCCTGGCCTTCGTGACCGCGCAGCCGTTCGTGACCAGCAACATCATCGGCGCGACCTCGCTGGAACAACTGGACAGCAACCTGGCGAGCATCGATCTGCAACTGTCTGAAGAGGTGCTGGCGGGTATCGAGGCGATCCACAAGGCGCAGCCGAATCCGGCGCCGTGACTTTCGATTGCTGCTGTTGCTGATGGCCTCTTCGCGGCCACTGGCCGCTCCTACAGGGATCTGAACATCTTTCGTAGGAGCGGTCAGCGGCCGCGAAGGGATCAATACCCTTCCCCTTCGCGACCTCGCTTGAATCCAGCGGCACTTCGGCCATATCCTGACCGCTTTCACCCCACAAGAATAAAATCATGATCTTCACGCCCCACACGCCTGCGCTGCGGCGCGTCTGCATTCTGGCCACCGATCAGGTCATGGCCTCGACCCTGATGCAGGCCAAGGACTTCTTCCACATGGCCAGCCTGCGCTACGGCAAGCAGCTGGGCCTGGACCGCCATGCGCTCTTCGAGACCCGCCTGGTCAGCCCGGACGGGCTGCCGGCGCGCAGCTTCAGCGAGGTCATGCTGCCGGTGGACGGTGCTCTGGAAGACGCCGACCTGATCATCCTGCCCGCCTGCTGGGGCGACTTCGACAGCGCTGCGGCGCGCTATCCGCAGGTGCTGCCCTGGTTGTGCGCTCAACACGCCCGCGGCGCGGTTCTGTGCGGTGAGGCCAGCGGCGTGTTCTGGCTGGCTGCCAGCGGCCTGCTGGACGGTAAGGAGGCGACCACCTACTGGCGCTTCTTCGAAGAATTCAAGCAACGCTTTCCCGGCGTGCGCCTGAATCAGGACAAGCACCTGACCGACGCGGACAACCTCTTCTGCGCCGGTGGGCCAGTGTCGGCCTGCGACCTGTACATTCACCTGATCGAGCGGTTCTGTGGCGCCCATGTAGCCCAGGCGGTTTCGCGCGACACCCTGTACGAAGTGCAGCGCAGCTATACCCCTGGACGCATTGGCTTCGGTGGCCAGAAGCTGCACCGAGACGTGCCGATCCTGCACATCCAGCAATGGCTCGAAGAGCATTTCGCCGAGAAATTTCGTTTCGAGGACGTAGCCCGCGAGCGCGGCATGAGCATCCGCAACTTCATGCGTCGTTTCCACGCCGCCACTGGCGACAAGCCGCTGCATTACCTGCAGCGGCTGCGCATCGAAACTGCCAAGGGCCTGTTGTCAGGTACCCGCAAGAGCGTCAAGACGATCAGCTATGAAGTGGGGTACGACGATGCGAGCTTCTTCGCCCGGTTGTTCCGCCAGCACACCGAACTGTCGCCCAATGGCTATCGGCAGCAGTTCATGCAGGCGGCTTGAGGAAGCATCGCGGTGCGCCCTTCGCGGCCACGGACCGCTCCTACGGGGAATTATTCACGGCCGCTGACCGCTCCCACGGACAATTGTAGGAGCGGTCAGCGGCCGCGAAACAGACCCTGCGGTCTGTCAGGGCTTGTGCGCCCGCGAGAGGAACTCGTGGGACTGCATTTCCAGCAGGCGGCTCAAGGTGCGCTGGAACTCGAAGTTCAGGCGACCACCGGTGTACAGATCCTTGAGCTCCACTTCAGCCGAGATGATCAGCTTCACGTTGCGATCGTAGAACTCGTCGACCATGTTGATGAAGCGGCGGGCGATGTCGTCGGTGGTCACGCTCATCTGCTCGACACCACTGAGCAGTACGGCATTGAAGATCTTGCCCAGCTCGATGTAGTCGTTCTGGCTGCGTGGGCCGTCGCACAGCTCGCGGAATTCGAACCAGGCCACATCATCACAGGTGCGCAGCGCGCGGATCTCGCGATTCTCGATCATCAGGGGGTCGTTCTCGACCACCTTGGTGCTGTTGTGGGTCAGCGCCTTGAAGCTTTCGCGCATGCTCGCCTGGGCGGCTTCGTTGAGCGGCGAGTGGAACAGCTCGGCCTGTTCCAGGTGACGCAGGCGATAGTCGACGCCGCTGTCGACGTTGACGATCTCGGTGTGCTCCTTGATCAGCGCGATCGCCGGCAGGAAGCGCGCTCGTTGCAGACCGTCCTTGTACAGGCCGTCGGGCACGATGTTGGAGGTCGCCACCAGCGTCACGCCGTTCTTGAACAGCTCTTCCATCAAGGTGCCCAGGATCATCGCGTCGGTGATGTCCGAAACGAAGAATTCGTCGAAGCAGATCACCCGCGCCTCGTCGGAGAACCGCTTGGCGATCACCGTCAGCGGGTTCTTCACGTCCTTGAGGGTTTTCAGTTCCTCGTGCACGCGCTTCATGAAACGGTGGAAGTGCGTACGCACTTTCTGCTCGAACGGCAAGGCGTCGAAGAAGGTGTCGACCAGGTAGGTCTTGCCGCGGCCGACGCCGCCCCAGAAGTAAATCCCCTTGACCAGCTTGGGTTCCTTCTTGCCGAACAGCTTGCCGAACACGCCAGGTTTGCTGTGCCCGGCGGCGACCAGATCGTCGTACAGACGCTGCAGGTGGCGGACGGCATTTTCCTGGGCGGCGTCGTGGAAGAATTCGGGACGTTTGAGATCGGCTTGGTATCGTTCTAGGGGCGTCATATTCGTTAGCAAGGCAACAAAAACGGGCCGTCACTGTAGCGACGGCCCAGGATAATGGCAATGAGCTTTGCGACAGGGTGTCGCATCACTCCCCTTGGGGCTGCAGTGCCTTGCGCAACGCCTGAATGGCGGTATCGCGGGCCTCTGTCGTGGTGAACGTCGGGCCATCGGCCACGCAGGTGTCGTCCAGCCACAGCGTGAAGCTTTCGGCATCGCTGCGGATGTCCAGTTCACCGCCCTGCTGCAATTGCTTGCTGACCTGCCCGGCCGCCTTGCCGTCGGCGAAGCTGCGCGACAGCAGCAGTTGCTCGCCGCTGGCGTCGAGCAGACGGAAGCGGAAGCTGCCGTCGTCGTCACGGAAGCTGACGAAGCGTGCAGCCTTGGCGGCTTTCTTCTTGCCTGCCGTGGTCACCTGCACCTGCTCGCGGAAGGAGCGCAGCCCTACCGCCTCGCGGAGCTCACCCAGGAACGGCGTGGCAACGGCTCGCGCTTTGGCGGCGCCGGCCAGAAGGATGTCTTCCAGTTCCGCCGGGCGCTCGATGAAGTGGTGATAACGCTCGCGGGCTTCACCCAGCTCGGCATCGAGCAGGTTGAACAGGCGCGCCTTGGCCTCGCCCCAACCCAGCCCCTCACGCAGTGCGGCATGGAACTCGGCACTCTGCTCAGGCGTGGCGAAGGCCTGGAACAAGGTGAACAGGTGCGAATTGTCCGGGTCCTTGGCTTCGCCCGGCGCGCGCGAGTCGGTGACGATGCGCGAGATGGCGTCTTTCATGTCCCTGGCGCTGGTGAACAACGGGATGGTGTTGTCGTAGCTCTTGGACATCTTGCGCCCATCCAGCCCGGGCAAAGTGGCGACGCTTTCCTCGATCAACGCCTCGGGCATGACGAAGAACTCGCGGCCCTTGCCGAACAGGTGGTTGAAGCGCTGGCCGATGTCGCGGGCCATTTCCACGTGCTGGATCTGGTCGCGGCCGACCGGGACCTTGTGCGCATTGAACATCAGGATGTCGGCGGCCATCAGCACCGGATAGCTGTACAAGCCCATGGAGATGCCGGCATCAGGGTCTTCACCGGTTTCCACGTTCTTGTCCACCGACGCCTTGTAGGCATGGGCGCGGTTGAGCAGGCCCTTAGCGGCCACGCAGGTCAGCAGCCAGGTCAGTTCCGGGATTTCCGGGATATCGGACTGCCGATAGAACGTCACCCGCTCCACATCCAGACCCGACGCCAGCCAGGTGGCCGCGATTTCCAGACGCGAGCGCTGGATACGCAGCGGGTCATCGCATTTGATCAGGGCATGGTAATCGGCCAGGAAATAGAACGAGTCAGCGTCACTCTGGCGACTGGCAACGATCGCCGGGCGGATGGCGCCGGCATAGTTGCCAAGGTGAGGCGTGCCAGTGGTGGTGATACCGGTCAGGATACGAGTGGTCATGGGTCGATTCTTGTTCAGGAGCCGTGGACGGGCATCAGTTCGAAAGACGCGGCAGCAGCAGATCCTTGAGGTCGGTCAGCTTGCCGTGGAAAAAGTGCCCGCATTCTGCCACTTTCAGCAGCTCGTGGGGGCGCTCGAGCTTGTCGGACCAGTCGTAGACGAGCTGTGGATCGACCACTTCGTCGGCATCCGGCTGGATCACGGTCAACGTGGCCTGCTGCGGCAAGCGCTCGGTTAGCCGCATCACCGCTGGAGCGACCATGAACAACTGCTGCACCGCCTCGCCTTCAGCCTCCAGGCGGCCGGCCAGGGTGGCTGCCACGAAACCGCCAAAGGAAAAGCCCAGAATCGTCAGCGGCAGTTCGGGGTGTTTCGCTCGAAGCCAGCGGGCCACGGCCCAGGCATCGTCGACTTCGCCGCTGCCCATGTCATGGCTTCCGGCGCTGGCGCCGACGCCGCGGTAGTTGAAGCGCAGCGTCAGCATGCCGGCATCGCGGGCAGTGCGCTGCAAGGTGGACACCACCTTGTTGAGCATAGTCCCGCCCTGTACCGGATTGGGGTGGCAGATCAAGGCGATGCCCGTAGCATCGGCGGTGTCGAGGTACAACGCTTCGAGTGGGCCCTGCGGGCCGTCGATGAAAACTGCGGTTTCGCGGATGAGCAAGGGGTGAACTCCGTGACCCCAACAGGGGTCGACTCGTCTAGCTGGAAGATTCTGGCCTGTGAAATTGCGCAAGTGCGCGGTATACAGCGCAGGTCCGAGCCGTTAACGTAAAGCAAAGCCGTTTATAGAGGAAGGACTCGTGGAACTCTCGCTCTTAGTTTGGTTGTTGCCAACCCTGGCCCTGGTGGTCGGTGTGGTCATCGGTTTTGCCGTCGCGCGCCTGGCACCCCGTGCCGTGCCCAATGGCACACAGCGTCAGCTCGATGATATCCAGGAACGTTTCGATACCTACCAGAACGAGGTGGTCACCCATTTCAACAGCACCGCGATCCTGGTCAAGAAACTGACCCAGAGCTATCAGGAAGTGCAGGACCACCTGGCCGAAGGCGCCGACCGTCTGGCCCTGGACGAACTCACTCGCCAGCGCCTGCTCGCCGCCCTGCATTCGGACGCGCCGCAGCCCCACCGCGAGCGCCTGACACCGCCGCGCGATGCCGAGCCACCTCGCGACTATGCGCCCAAGGCAGCGAACTCGCCTGGCATGCTGGACGAGCAATACGGCCTGAAGCGCAAGTAAGGCGGCCCGTTCGATCAGTGTGAAGAATGCGGCAAAAACAAAACGGGGCCTGAATCATCAGGCCCCGTTTTTTTTCATGCCCCGACCAACGATAGGCCGAGCGCCAGGCTCAGAGCGCCAGGTACACTTCATCGTAAGGCGGCGCGATTTCGCTGCGCAGTATCCCGATCCATTTGCCGTGGGTTGCTTCGTCGGTCTTTTGCTTCTCGAATCCGTCGAAGCGTTGATCCACGGTTTTCAAGTGTGCCGCGGTGTAGGCATCACGAGGGCCGCGTGGATGCGCGTAGTGAAAGTGGGCGTACCACAAGGGTTTTCCCGCCGTATCGGCCACCAGGTATTCCTCCAGATAGCCGGGCGAGCGCTTGAGCTTGCTGCGAGCCCCCACGCGGCTGATCCGTGCTGCACCCTGACGGTACAGATAGTCAACCCGGGCCGCCGCCGGGGGCTGCCACTTGACCATGTGGATGCGGATCAGACGTCCTTGCTCGATCAACTCGGCGGCCTTGTCACGAAACAGCTGCGCGCGACCATGGGCTGATGTCTGCTGGCTGGTGGCCTCGTCCACCTCATTGTCGCGGGTCAGTTGCTGTTCGACGGCATCGGCCGCGTCATTCAACTGCTGTGCATACAGCCGTAGCCGATCCTCGACCTCCACCGGCAGATAGGGCTTTTGCGCTTCCTTCCAGGCCGTACGGGTCTGCTGGTCGGCACCGTGCAACAGCTGGTTGCCACGCCGGATCGCCGCGTTCAGCGAGCGGCCTGCCGGTCGTGGACGCGCCACCTCGGGTGTTTTCAGCGCCTCCCAATCAGCCTGTGCCGGATCCTTGCCAAACGAGGCCAGAACTTTCTTTTCGATGGGGTCGATCACGTCGACGATGTCGCGATCGGTGACGGCAACCTTGGTCCGACGCTGCCCGACCACCAGCCCTCTGTGACGGGTCACGAAGATGTTCTTGTGACGCGCCTGCTGGCGCTGCTTGCGGGTCATCTTGAACTGTTCGCGGATCAGCGGCACCAGCGCGGCCTGGGCACTGTCGCGCAATTCCTGAATCAGGCCGGCCAGGCGCAGACGCGCAGGCTCGTGCAACTGCTCGCCATGCTCATTGGTATAGAACGCCAGGGATTGCTGGGCAGCCTCATATTGCAGGTCCAGACTGTTGAGCAATTCGACCCGATCGTTGAGGGAGTATTCGGCGGTTTCTTCCAGCGCGGCATGGGTCTGCGCCGCCAGGCGAACCGGCTCGGCCACCGAGTCCATCATCCGATCAGCCACTTGCGAGGTGGCGATATGGCGGATGCTGGTCAGCGCCAGGCCATCCACCAGCAGGCCGATCCAGCGTCGGATCGACAAGGCCTCGATCCAGTTTGCGGCCAGTTTCTCCAGTGCTGTCGCGCCTTCGATCGGCATGCGCCGCAGCTGCTCTTTCCACTGGGTGAGTTCTTTGCTCAGTTGAACCTGCTTGTCGAGGATATCGATACTGTCGCTGACATAATCGAAAAACAGTCGAGACTGCTGCTCGCTCATGTCTGAGCCGTCCAGAAGCGCACTGATGTCATCGGCCCTGTCGCGATAATCCAGACTTTTGTAGCGCAGGTTGATGACCTCTTCCTGGCCCACCTCACACAATTGGAACAGCAGGCTGGCCTGCTCCTTGGCACGGTTGCCGTAGGGCTCGAGCTGGTTGAGCTCCAGACTGACCGCAAGTACCTGGCGCAACGCGGCCAGATAATTGCCGGTCGCCTCGCTCAGGGCATTGCGCAGCCCTCTGAGGCGTTCGCTGTCCTTGGCCTCGAAGGCACGGTTGACCTTGCGCAATACCGCGTTGACCTGTTCGTGCAAAGACGAGCGCTTCTGATTGAATTCAATGATCTGCTGGTCACAGGCCTGCATCCGCTGTCGATTGGCTGCCCGCAGTGCCGCAATGCTGCGCTTGGGTCCACCGCCGCGCAGACGCAGGTGCAGATCCAGACGCCAGCGCCCGACTTCATCGCGCTCCACCCAGGGCCCCGGTGTCTGCGGGCGAGCGGCATCGATGATGCGCACCCGCCCATCATCGACCATGACCTGATAGAAATGCCCCTCCAGTGGCAACAGCCAGCGCTCGCCATCCAGGTACAAACCGCGCAACGCACCATGTGGCAGGGGCTCGGGCATCGGCTGCGGAGCAGCAACGCGGTAGCTGGCCAACGCCGTGGCATCCTCGGGGCTGAGCCGGTGCTGGGCACGCGCCCAGGAAAAACTCAGGTGCGCGTTGGCGTCGAAGGCCTGCACCGGTGTCAGTGATAACTGCGTCGTCACCACCGCCTTTGCAGGTACGGGCAGTACCGGCTGGCGAAACTCGCGGATCGCCATGGCCCGCTCGGAGGTATGAATCAGCAATACCAACGCAATGTTGAAGAGCAGGTCCACCAGTTGATCATCTGCCGCAGTCTTGTCGCCGCTGGCCTGCGCGACCAGCGTGACGTTGCTCGCGGCCATGGCCTGGATCAGCCAGCCGGCGGTGGCCAAGGGTCCCGGAAGAACGGGCAGGAGCGCGTTGAAAACCGTCCAGCCCAGCGCGCGATAACCGATCCAGCGGCTTTCCTCACTGGAAATCGACTGCCGATCAGCCACCGTGATCAGGGCATTCGCGCTGCCCTGGTACAGCTCGGCCAGTACATCGCCACCCAGGGCGATGCCCTTCAAGGTGGCTGCAACAGGAACGCTGAGCGGCGCATAGTCCGAACCTTGGCCGAACCGCACCAGGTGCGGCTGATGAAAGCCACCGTTGGCGTATCGGGCACGGGCCGGGGCATCGAGCCAGTCGAGCACGCTACGCTGCACCTCGCCCTCCTCGGCGATGGCCTCGAACAGAGCCGCGCGGTCCGAGTATTGGATCAACGTCGGCTGCATGAGCGGGCGGTACAGCACCTGCAGACCGGAACCGTCGGTGGCGGCGATGACATACATGTTGCAGACCCTGTCGACCTTCATGTCCGCCCCGGGCAGTATGCCGAGCGCCTGAATGCCCACACTGATGCCTTCGATTTCAGCGTTGCCTGCGGCTTCCATGACCCCTGCCACGTACTTCCAGCCCAGGCGGGTGAACCCGCACAGCTCGCGAATGCTGTTTTCCAACGCCAGCATGGGCAACTGACACTGCAACTGACTGGCGAACAAGCCCTGGCGCCGAGTGGACTCGACGGGGTCTTGCAGCAGTTTCTCCTTGAGCAACGCCAGGTAGCCGCCTGCGGCGTCGGTCCTGGTGACCAAGGCCTGGATACTGGTCTCGTCGACCCAGGCAGGCAGCGTGACACCCGCCTTGGGCTGGATCAGCAAGCGCCCCTGAGGTCTGCCCGAGAGGTTGTAAAGAGCAAGGTCCACAAGGCTGATGACATGATCCTCCAAGGTCATGTCACCGGCATTGACGATGCTCAACTGCGCGTTCGGCACCGTCAGGATATGCACTTCGATGTCATCGACAGTGCCGAGCATTGCATGCGGATGGTCCAGGGCGATCTGTCTGATCAGCGCTTGTTCGGCAAAGTCGGTGATGGTGGGGATGCCGTCCAGAAACGATGCCTGTTGCTGCTGTTCGCGCAAGGTGGCCAACGTTGCCAGGTACAACGAGAACTCTCGGCGTTGCGCGTCATCGGCCTTCGTCAGCCATGCTGGCAAACCCGCCTGCACGGCTTGCAGGCGGGCGCGCCCTTCAGCGCTGTCGATATCGAACAGGCATGTCACATGCTCGGTTCCCCGCTCCAGAGCCCCTGCCCCGAGGCCATTGGTTCGGCAATAAGTCCCCAGTGTCTGCACCGCTTCGAGTTGTTGCTCCAGAATGGCCTGGGCCTGCGCCTCGAAGATGTTGCCCGTGGGCGAATACAGCGCCAGCTCCAGCGCCGGGCCGGTGACCGCATGCCCCAGGTGCATGGCGAATGCATCGGCCATCGCCTGTAAGGTCGGGAAGCTCTCAAGCCCGTTGACCGGGGTGTACATCAGCAACACTTCGCCGCCCTGGCTGCCGACCCGCCGGCGGATGATCAAGGCGTGGGTGAGTTCGGCGCGGCGCTGCAACGGCACGCCCATGGCCTGGACACTGACCAGGCTCGCTTCGATGGTGTCTGCAGCGTACAGCGCGCGCTGACGGGCGCCTGGCATCGTGACCAGCAGCATGGCAGTAGCGCCTTGGTCGTTGCTCAGGCGACCTGCCGTCTGCTCGCGTTCGATGCTGTGCTGGAGCCTGGACTGCAGCGCGCTGCCCAGCCATTGCCAGCGATTGCCTCCCGCCGACTCGGTCGCGTCCCAGTAAGTACACAACGCTTCGCTGTAGGCTTGCAGTATCTGCGGGCCCCACTCGTTGACGATGCCCTGCACCTGAGTCATGTCCACGGCCAGCGCGCTCGGGTTTTCGGCGCCTGCCTGTGCAGTGAGAAAGTGGTAGCCCTGAACGAGAATGATGTTTTCATCATGCAGAAAGCGGTCGATCAGAGCATCGACCAGCAGCAGCTTGCGATACCCGGCGAACGATGCTGCGCTCGTGGTACTGATAGGCTCGAACAGATGAACGTGGGAAAAGTCCACATCCAGCTTGGGATACTGGACAGTGAACTGCGTCACCAGCACCTGCAATGCCACATCGCGCAACGAAGGGCGGCTGGCGAAATGCTTGCTGACACTGCTGGCCAGGGGGGCGGATCGAGCGACTTCACCGCTCAGGGAAAGAAGAGGGGTCATGGGAGCTGGCGCGTTCAAGAATGTATGAAAGCGCATCAGGCACCGTTCAGCGCCCTGCCCGGTGGTAGACAGTTAGTCACCGTAAACAAAAGACCCCGCCGAAGCAGGGTCCTTTGACGCTTCGCAACGCTTAGATCGCGCCGCGGCTGCGCAGCAGATCCAGGACTTGCTTGACGCCTTCCTCGACGGACGAGGCCTGGGTGTCGATCACCAGATCGGCATTCAACGGCACATCGTACGGGAAGGACTCGCCCGGGATGTTGTCCTGGTCCGCAGCGTACAGACCCTGAGGGTCGCGTTCGCGGCACACCAGCGGCGAGGCCTGGACGTAGACGGTCAGCAGCCGATCGGCGCCGATCAGGTCACGCGCCTGCTCACGGCCAGCTGCATCAGGCGCCACGAAGGCGGCCAGGGTCACCAGCCCCGCTTCGTTGAACTGACGCGCCACGTGAGCGGCACGACGCCAGTTTTCGGTACGTCCGGCGCGGTCCTGTGGCAGACCTTTGTTCAGGTCATGCCGCAGGTTCTGGCCATCGAGCACGAACACTGCGCGGCCCATGTCGAACAGCTTGCGCTCGACGGCGTAGGCCAGGGTGCTCTTGCCCGCGCCCGACAGACCGCTGAACAGCACGGTAGCCGGTTGCTGGCCGAAGCGCTGGGCGCGTTCCTCGGTGGTTACATGAGCGGAGCGACCGTGGGTCTTGCCGCCCTGAGTGGCGGCTGCCGGTGCGATGATCATGCCGGCACCGACGGTGCCGTTGGTCAGGCGGTCGATGATGATGAACGCGCCGGTGGTGCGGTTGCTGTCGTAACCGTCCAGAGCGATGGCGCTGTCCAGCGACACCTTGACCTTGCCGATCTCGTTGAGCTGCAGCGCACTGGCCGGGCCTTCGGCCAGGGTGTTGACATCGACCTTGTGCACGATGCTGGCGATCGAGCCCGGCACGTAGCTGGTGGCGCGCTTGATGTCGTATTTCTTGCCCGGCAGCATGGGCTCTTCGGCCATCCACACCAGCATGGCTTCGAAGCTGTCGGAGACGGTCGGCACGTTGGCGGCATGCACCAGCAGGTCGCCACGGGAGATGTCGATCTCGTCTTCCATGGTCAGGGTCACGGCTTGGCCGGGACCGGCGTGTTCCAGCTCACCCTCGAAGGTGACGATGGATTTGACCCGGCTGCTCTTGCCCGAAGGCAACACCACTACTTCGTCGCCCTTGTGCACGATACCGCTAGCCAGGGTGCCGGCGAAGCCGCGGAAGTTCAGGTTCGGTCGGTTGACGTACTGAACCGGGAAACGCAGGTCGTCGAAGTTGCGATCGGCCGCCACTTCCACGGTTTCCAGAATCTCCATCAGGGTCTGGCCGGTGTACCACGGCGATTGCTCGCTGCGGTTGACCACGTTGTCGCCCTTGAGCGCCGACATCGGCACGAAGGCCAAGGTGGTCGGTTGCAGGCCGATGGCTTCGGCGAACTTGAGGTAGTCGGCCTTGATCTGCTCGAACACGCCCTCATCGAAGCCCTTGAGGTCCATCTTGTTGATGGCCACAACGATGTGCTTGATGCCCAGCAGGGACGCGATGTAGCTGTGCCGGCGGGTCTGGGTCTGCACGCCGTAGCGGGCATCGACGAGGATGATCGCCAGGTCGCAGGTGGACGCGCCGGTGGCCATGTTGCGCGTGTACTGCTCATGGCCCGGGGTGTCGGCGATGATGAACTTGCGCTTGGCCGTGGAGAAATAGCGGTAGGCGACATCGATGGTGATGCCCTGCTCGCGCTCGGCCTGCAGGCCGTCGACCAGCAGCGCCAGGTCGACTTCTTCACCCGTGGTGCCGGATTTCTTCGAGTCGCGAGTGATGGCTTCCAGGTGATCTTCGTAGATCATCTTGGAATCGTGCAACAGGCGCCCGATCAGGGTGCTCTTGCCGTCGTCGACGTTGCCGCAGGTAAGGAAGCGCAGCAGTTCCTTGCGTTCGTGCTGGGCCAGGTAGGCGAGGATGTCCTCGCTGATCAATTCGGATTGGTGCGACATGTTCTGACCCTGCTTTAGAAGTAGCCCTGACGTTTCTTGTCTTCCATGGAACCGGCGCCATCGTGATCGATGACCCGGCCCTGGCGCTCGGACGTTCGCGTCAGGAGCATTTCCTGAATGATGTCGGTGAGGCTTTCGGCCTCGGACTCCACCGCGCCCGTCAACGGGTAGCAGCCAAGGGTACGGAAACGCACTTTCTTCTTGACGATGCTGGCCTTCTCTTCCTCGCTGAGGTGCTCGAGGATCCGGTCGTCATCGATCATGATCAGCGTGCCGTTCTTCTCGATCACTTCACGTTCGGCGGCGAAGTACAGCGGCACGATCGGGATGCCTTCCAGGTAGATGTACTGCCAGATGTCGAGCTCGGTCCAGTTCGACAGAGGGAACACACGGATCGATTCGCCCTTGTTGACCTTGCCGTTGTAGACGTTCCAAAGCTCTGGACGCTGGTTCTTCGGATCCCAGCGGTGCTTGCTGTCCCGGAACGAGTAGACCCGCTCCTTGGCCCGCGACTTCTCTTCGTCGCGGCGCGCGCCACCGAAGGCAGCGTCAAAGCCGTGCTTGTCCAGCGCCTGTTTCAGGCCCTGGGTCTTCATGATGTCGGTGTGCTTGGAACTGCCGTGGGTGAAGGGGTTGATGCCCTGCGTCACGCCTTCGGGATTGACGTGCACCAACAGGTCCAGGCCCAGTTCCTCGACCATGCGATCGCGGAACTTGTACATTTCCTGGAACTTCCACTGGGTGTCGACGTGCATCACCGGGAACGGCAGCTTGCCGGGGAAGAAGGCCTTGCGCGCCAGATGCAGCATCACGGCCGAGTCTTTGCCGATGGAGTACAACATCACCGGGTTATCGAACTCAGCGGCCACCTCACGAATGATGTGGATGCTTTCCGCCTCCAGCTGTTTCAGATGCGTCAGTTTGTCGACCATGGCTACTCACGGAATACAGTCTTTATGGACGGCCTGCGGGCCGTGTTCGAGCCGGGCACTTTAACACGGCGTATGGGTGGGTCGTGGGAGGTGGTTAGATCGAAGGGGTATATGAATATGCCTTGTGGTTTGGAGGTTCGGGCATGGCTTCCCCCCCTCGCGGTCACAATGTGGGAACGGGTCTCTGCCCGCGAATCGGCACTACGGTCCACCTATCAGATGGGATTGAGACAGTCGATGAACACATGCTCGAGCGCAAAGCGCCGTGCCAGGTAATCGCCCAGCGCCTGGACCCCATAGCGTTCGGTGGCATGATGCCCGGCGGCGATGAAGCTGATGTCGTTCTCGCGCGCGCTGTGAAAAGTCTGCTCGGACGCCTCGCCACTGATGTACAGGTCGACACCGGCCGCAATCGCACGGTCGATGTAGCCCTGCCCGCCACCGGTGCACCAGCCCACGCGCCGGATCTTTTCGCTGCCTTCGATCAGCAACGGCTCACGGCCCAGCACTTCCTGCACGCGGCGAGCGAAGTCGCGCGGGTGCATCGGTTCGGGCAATGAGCCGATCAGCCCCACCACGCGGCTGTCGGCCGGGTCCAGCGGACCTTCCACCGTGAGCTCCAGCTGCCGCGCCAGCTGCACGTTGTTGCCCACTTCGGCGTGCACATCCAACGGCAGGTGATAGGCCAACAGGCTGATGTCGTGCCTGAGCAACGTCTTCAGACGTCGCTGTTTCATGCCGACCACGCAGGGGTTCTCGCCCTTCCAGAAATAGCCATGATGCACCAGCACCAGATCGGCCTTGGCTTCCACCGCGGCATCGAGCAACGCCTGGCTTGCCGTGACCCCGCTGACGATACGCATGACCTGCGGGCGCCCTTCCACCTGCAAACCATTGGGGCAGTAATCCTGGATCTTCGCGCTGCCCAGATAACGGTCGGCTTCTTCGACCAACGTGTTCAGTGCCACAGCCATAAAAGTCTCCACAAAGGCAGTTCAGCGCGGCGCAAGCGCCCGTATAATGCCGGCCATTATGGCGCCGCTGCGCGTCGAAGAAACAGCCCCTCGCTCCCTTCCAGGATTGTCCCCATGTTCAAGGCCTTGCGCTTCTTTGGTTGGCCGCTGTTGACCGGCATATTGATTGCCCTGCTGGTTATCCTGCGTTTTCCGCAATGGGTGGGCCTGCCCAGCCAGGACGTCAACCTGCAGCAGGCGCCGCAAAGCGCCAGCGTCATCCAGGGCCCGGTGTCCTACGCCGACGCCGTGGCGATTGCCGCCCCCGCCGTGGCCAACCTGTACACCACCAAAGCGGTCAACAAGGGCGCTCACCCGCTGTTCGAAGATCCGCAGTTCCGCCGCTTCTTCGGCGACAACCTGCCCAAGCAGCGACGCTGGGAATCGAGCCTGGGCTCGGCGGTGATCATGAGCCCGGAAGGCTACCTGCTCACCAACAACCACGTGACCGCAGGTGCCGACCAGATCGTGGTGGCCCTCAAGGACGGACGCGAAACCCTCGCCCGGGTGATCGGCAGCGATCCGGAGACGGACCTGGCAGTGCTCAAGATCGACCTGAAGAACGTTCCGGCCATCACCATCGGGCGTTCCGACGGCATCCGCATCGGCGATGTCGCCCTGGCCATCGGTAACCCTTTCGGGGTAGGCCAGACGGTGACCATGGGTATCATCAGCGCCACCGGCCGCAACCAACTAGGTCTCAACACCTACGAAGATTTCATCCAGACCGATGCGGCGATCAACCCCGGCAACTCCGGCGGCGCCCTGGTGGATGCCAACGGCAACCTAACCGGCATCAACACGGCGATCTTCTCCAAGTCCGGCGGTTCGCAGGGCATCGGCTTCGCCATCCCGACCAAGCTGGCGCTGGAGGGGATGAAGTCGATCATCGAACATGGCCAGGTGATTCGTGGCTGGCTGGGCATCGAAGTGCAGCCGATGACCGAGGAGCTGGCCGAGTCGTTCGGCATCAAGGACCGGCCAGGCATCGTGGTTGCAGGGGTTTTCCAGGGCGGCCCGGCGCAGAAAGCCGGTTTGCAACTGGGCGATGTCATCCTCAGCATCAATGGCGAGGCGGCCGGCGATGGACGTCGGTCGATGAATCAGGTGGCCCGCACCAAACCAGGCGACCGGATCGCCATCCAGGTGATGCGCAAGGGCAAGGAGCTCACCTTGAACGCCGAGGTGGGCCTGCGCCCGCCACCGGCGCCGGCGGCGGTGAAGAAGGAGGAAAAGTAGGCCCTGCAACCGCAATGTGCAGCGGTCGCTCCGCTGCACCGCCCGATCAAGATGGATCAAGGTCTGCGTGAAACTTACAGCGCGTCCAGCAACGCCTGATTCTGCTCCGGCGTACCAATGCTGATGCGCAGAAACTGGGCAATGCGTTCCTGCTTGAAGTGCCGCACGATCACACCTTTCTCTCGCAGGCGAGCGGCGATGCTCGCCGCGTCCTGTTCGGGATGGCGAGCGAAGATGAAGTTGGCCGCCGAAGGCAGCACGTCGAACCCACGCTGACGCAGCCCTTCGACCAGTTTTTCCCGGCTCGCGATGACCTTGGCGCAGGTGTCTTCGAAATAGGCCGTGTCGGCGAACGCCGCAGCGGCGCCGGCGACGGCGATGCGGTCAATCGGATAGGAGTTGAAGCTGTTCTTGATACGCTCCAGCGCTTCGATCAGATCTGGGTGTCCCACCGCCAAGCCTACCCGCAGACCGGCCAACGAGCGTGATTTGGACACGGTCTGGGTAACCAGCAGGTTTGGATAGCGATCGACCAGCTTGATCGCCGTTTCGCCACCGAAGTCGACGTAGGCTTCGTCCACCACAACGACTGAGTCCGGGCTGGCCTTGACGATCTGCTCGACCGCCTCCAGCGGCAACAAGCAACCGGTCGGTGCGTTCGGGTTGGGGAAGATGATCCCGGCGTTGGGCTTGGCATAGTCTTGCGCACGGATCTGGAACTGGTCATCCAGCGGCACGGCCTCGAAGGGAATGCCATACAAACCGCAGTAGACCGGATAGAAGCTGTAGCTGATGTCCGGAAACAGCAGCGGTTGGTCATGCTGGAACAAGCCGTGGAAGATATGCGCCAGCACCTCGTCCGAACCATTGCCCAGAAACACCTGGTTGGTCTGCACACCGTAATAGTCCGCCACGGCCTGCTTGAGCAGATCGCTGTTGGGGTCCGGGTACAGGCGCAGGGCATCGCTCAACTCGGCGCGCATGGCCTCGATCGCCTTGGGCGATGGGCCGTAGGGGTTCTCGTTGGTGTTGAGCTTGACCAGGTTGGCGACCTTGGGTTGCTCGCCGGGCACGTAGGGCACCAGGTCCTTGACGAAAGGGCTCCAGAATTTGCTCATGCTCACTCCCCTTTTGCCAGATCGGGTTGAATACGGTATTCGGCGCTGCGGGCATGGGCGCTCAGGGATTCACCCCGGGCCAGTACCGAAGCGGTCTTGCCCAGTTCGGAAGCCCCCTGCTCGGAGCAGAAGATGATCGACGAACGCTTCTGGAAGTCATAGACCCCCAGCGGCGAGGAAAAGCGCGCCGTGCCGGACGTCGGCAGCACATGGTTGGGGCCTGCGCAGTAGTCGCCCAGCGCTTCACTGGTGTGACGACCCATGAAGATGGCACCGGCGTGACGGATCTGCGGCAGCCAGGCCTGAGGGTCTTCGACCGACAGCTCCAGGTGCTCCGGCGCGATGCGGTTGGCCACTTCGATGGCCTGCTGCATGTCGCGGACCTTGATCAACGCGCCACGGCCGTTGATCGAGGTATTGATGATCTCGGCACGCTCCATGGTCGGCAGCAGCTTGTCGATGCTGGCCGCGACCTTGTCGAGGAATTGCGCATCGGGGCTGACCAGAATCGCCTGGGCGTCTTCGTCGTGTTCGGCCTGGGAGAACAGATCCATGGCGATCCAGTCCGGATCGGTGCCGCCGTCGCAGACCACCAGAATCTCGGAGGGACCTGCGATCATGTCGATCCCGACCTGGCCGAACACATGGCGCTTGGCCGTCGCCACGTAGATGTTGCCAGGGCCGACGACCTTGTCCACCCGCGGCACGCTTTCAGTGCCGTAGGCCAGGGCCGCGACGGCCTGGGCGCCGCCGATGGTGAACACGCGGTCGACCCCGGCGATGCAGGCCGCTGCCAATACCAGTTCGTTGACCTCGCCTCGCGGCGTGGGCACGACCATGACCACTTCGGTCACGCCCGCCACCTTCGCTGGAATGGCGTTCATCAGCACTGACGAGGGGTACGACGCCTTGCCGCCAGGCACATACAGGCCGGCGCGATCCAGTGGCGTCACTTTCTGGCCGAGCACAGTCCCATCGGCTTCGGTATAGCTCCAGGAGTCCTGCTTCTGCTTTTCGTGATACAGGCGCACCCGCTCGGCGGCGGTTTCAAGCGCTTCGCGCTGGGCCTCGGTGATGCGCGTGAGCGCCAGTTCCAGGCGCTCGCGCGGCAGGATCAGGTCGGCCATCGACGCCACCTGCAGACCATCGAAGCGCTCGGTGAACTCGACCAGCGCAGCATCGCCACGCTCGCGCACGGCCTTGATGATGTCCAGCACCCGCTGATTGACCGAATCATCGGACACACTTTCCCAGCTCAACAGATGGTCCAGATGGCGGGCGAAGTCCGGATCAGTGGCATCGAGTCGGCGAATAGCAGTGGAAGCGGTCATGGCGGGCCTCAAATAATGGCAATTGCTCAAGCGCCGATAGATTACCAATCGATCCACATGGGCACTTGAGTTATTTGGCTATGATGCGGATAGACGGGCGCGGGTTGCGAACCCGCGCGGGAAAGTCAGCCGCGGTGTCGCGACTCCACTGCCTTGCGCAGGGTGTCGATCAACGCCTGGATGCGGGCGTGCTGCATTTTCATGGAGGCTTTGTTCACCACCAGCCGGGAGCTGATGTGGGCGATCAATTCCTGGGGTTCCAGGCCATTGGCGCGCAGGGTGTTGCCGGTGTCGACGACATCGATGATCTTGTCGGCCAGGCCCACCAGCGGTGCCAGCTCCATGGAGCCGTACAGCTTGATGATATCGACCTGACGACCCTGCTCGGCGTAGTAACGCTTGGCAACGTTGACGAACTTGGTGGCGACGCGCAGACGCCCCGTGGGCTCGGCAGCACCGATGGCGCCCGCAGTCATCAGCTTGCACTGGGCAATCTGCAGATCCAGCGGCTCGTACAGGCCCTGGCCGCTGTATTCGAGCAGGACGTCCTTGCCGGCAACGCCCAGGTCGGCAGCACCGTGTTCGACATAGGTCGGCACATCGGTGGCGCGCACGATCAGCAGGCGCACATCGTCCTGGGTCGTGGGAATGATCAGCTTGCGGCTCTTGTCCGGGTTTTCGGTGGGCACGATGCCCGCCTCGGCCAGGAGCGGCAATGTATCGTCAAGAATGCGGCCTTTGGACAACGCAATGGTCAACATGGGAAACGTCAGTCCTTACAGGAAAGTTTCTGGCAACGCCCGGGCGCATCCCTGCGCCCTGCACGCTCATCAGCCCGGTACGCGACGGATCTTGGCGCCCAGCATCTGCAGTTTTTCTTCGATGCACTCGTAGCCACGGTCGATGTGGTAGATGCGGTCGATCAGGGTGTCGCCTTCAGCCGTCAGCGCCGAGATCACCAGGCTGGCCGAAGCTCGCAGGTCGGTGGCCATGACGGGCGCGCCCTTGAGCTTTTCGGCACCGGTGACGATGGCCGTGTTGCCTTCCACCTGGATCTGCGCGCCCATGCGGTGCATTTCGTACACGTGCATGAAGCGGTTCTCGAAAATGGTCTCGATCACGGCGCCCGTGCCTTCGGCAATGGCATTGAGCGAGATGAACTGCGCCTGCATGTCGGTGGGGAACGCAGGGTATGGCGCGGTGCGGACGTTGACCGCCTTGGGCCGCTTGCCGTGCATGTTCAGTTCGATCCAGTCGGCGCCCGTGGTGATCTCGGCACCCGCTTCGCGCAGCTTTTCCAGCACCGCTTCGAGGATGGTCGGATCGGTGTCCTTGACCTTGACCCGGCCGCCGGTGCAGGCCGCAGCCACCAGGTAGGTGCCGGTCTCGATGCGATCGGGCATGACCTTGTAGGTCGCCGAGTGCAGACGCTTGACGCCATCGATGGTGATGGTGTCGGTGCCCGCGCCCTGGACATTGCCGCCCATGGCGTTGATGAAGTTGGCCAGGTCGACCACTTCCGGCTCGCGCGCAGCGTTCTGCAGCACGCTGCGGCCGTTGGCCAGCGCCGCGGCCATCATGATGTTCTCGGTACCGGTCACGCTGACGGTATCGAAGAAGAAGTTGGCACCGCGCAGACCGCCCTCGGGGGCCTTGGCCTTGATGTAGCCGGCTTCCACGTCGATCACGGCGCCCATGGCTTCCAGACCACGGATGTGCAGGTCGACCGGACGCGAACCGATCGCGCAGCCGCCGGGCAGCGCCACTTCGGCCTCACCGAAACGGGCGACCATCGGGCCCAGGACCAGGATCGAGGCGCGCATGGTCTTGACCAGCTCGTACGGCGCAACCAGGGTCTTGATGGTGCGCGGATCGATTTCCACCGCCAGCTTCTCGTCGATCACCGGCTCGATGCCCATGCGGCCGAACAGCTCGATCATGGTGGTGATGTCGTGCAGGTGCGGCAGGTTGGCGACCGTCACCGGCCCATCGGCCAGCAAGGTAGCGGCCAGGATCGGCAGGGCGGAGTTCTTCGCCCCGGAAATGCGGATTTCGCCATCAAGGCGAACGCCGCCAGTAATAATCAGTTTGTCCATTGGAGTCTCGACGCGGGGTGGCTCAGGAACGCTCAGCCCAGGCTGCGCTGCTGAAGAATTTCATGGTGATCGCATGGATGCTGCCATCGGCGATCCATGGGTTCAAATGAGCATAGATCTGTTGCTGGCGCTTGACCGGACTGAGCGCAGTCAGCTCGTCACTGATCACGTTCAACTGGAAATTGCAGCCTTCGCCTTCGACTTCCACCTGCACTCCGGGCAGTTTGGATTCAAGGAAACCCTTCACTTCTACAGCCTGCATGCTCAACCTCGATCGGCGCCCTGTGCGCGCGGGTCGGCCATCATACAAAAAAGCCCTCCGACTGCGAACCCCGGATTCACGGGATCAGGTCAGAGAGCTGTGCAGATGGCCAATCAATTCTGTGAAAAGAAGTCGCTCATGCCTGTGACCTGAGCGATCTGACGCATGTCGTGCGGCAATGCCTGAACTCGCACGCTCTTGCCAGCGGCCTGAGCATCGCGCATGAAGCCCAGCAGCAGGGACAGACCCACGCTGCTCGACTTTTCCACGCCGGTGCAGTCGATGACCAGCGCGGCGGCCTGACTGGATTGAATCAGTGCCTGCCCCTGCTTGCGCAGGGCCGCACCGCAGCGGTAATCCAGCACACCGGCCAAGCTCAGCTGATCGCCCGACAGTTCGACACGACCCTGTTCCATCACTGCGCGCTCGTCGGTGCAGCTTTGTCGGTCACTTCCTTGGCCTTGGCGACTTCGCCAGCCCAACCATCGATGGTCTTGTCCAGGTCGTTGCCGTTGCGCTGCATGCTGTCGGCGAACTGATCGCGGAACAGCTTGCCGATGTTGATGCCGTTGATGATGACGTTACGCACTTTCCATTCGTTGTTCAGGTTTTCCAGGGTGTAGGAAACCGGATACACCGCCCCACCCGTGCCCTTGACCTGCATGTCGACGCTGGTGCGTGTGCCGCTTTCGTCCTTGGCCGGACCCACGGTGATGCCCTGGTTGTTGTACTCGAGCAAGGCGTTACCGTAGAACTGCATCAAGCTGCGCTTGAAGTTTTCCTGGAACCGGGCCATCTGCGCGGGGGTAGCCTTGCGCGAATATTTCACGGTCATGATGCTGCGCGAAATGCCATCGGCGTCGACCACGGGACCGACGATGGTGTTGAGCGCGTCGTAGAACGCCTGCGGATTGCTACGGTAGGTGTCGCGGTTCTTTTCCAGATCCGACAGCAGTCGGTCGGTGACGCCCTGCACCACCTGATGTGCGGACACCGCAGGCGCTGCATTGGCCCACATCGGCAGCAGAGCCACCAGAACCAGCAGGCTGCGTCGCATGATCGAAAACATGGATAACTCCTTATTTGGCATCTTTGCTGACTGTATTGAGCAGGAACTTGCCGATCAGGTCTTCGAGCACCAGGGACGACTGGGTGTCATGGATGGTACCGCCGTCGGCGAGCAAGGCCTCCTCGCCACCCACGCTGATACCAATGTATTTCTCGCCCAGCAGACCCGCAGTCAGAATGGAAGCAGTGGAGTCGGTGGGCAGGTTGTCCACTTTCTTGTCCAGCTGCAGGGTCACCCTTCCGGTGAAGGTGTCGCGATCCAGATCGATGGCCGTGACCTTGCCGATGGTCACACCGGCCATGGTCACCTTGGCTCTGACAGTCAAACCGGCGATATTGTCGAAATAGGCATAAAGTTTGTAGCTCTCGGTGTTCGCGCTGGTGGACAGACCACTGACACGCAAGGCCAACAGCAGCAAAGCCAGGATACCGGCCAGAAGGAACAGGCCGACTCCGACTTCCATTGATCGGTTTTGCATCAGAAATCTCCAAACATCAGGGCGGTCAGAATAAAGTCCAGGCCCAGGACGGCCAGCGACGCATAGACCACGGTCTTGGTGGTGGCGCGGCTGATGCCCTCGGACGTGGGTTCACAGTCATACCCCTGGAACACAGCGATCCAGGTGACGACGAAAGCGAATACCAGGCTTTTGATCACACCGTTGAGCACGTCATCGGTGAAATTGACGCTGTTCTGCATGTTGGCCCAGAACGATCCCTCGTAAACCCCCAGCCAATCGACGGCCACCCAGGATCCACCCCAGATACCCACGACGCTGAAGATCATGGCCAGCAGCGGCAGGGAAATGAAACCGGCCCACAACCTTGGCGCAACGATGTACTTGAGCGGGTCGACGCCGATCATTTCCAGGCTCGACAACTGCTCGGTCGACTTCATGTTGCCGATCTCGGCGGTCAGTGCCGACCCTGCGCGACCGGCGAACAATAGAGCGGTCACCACCGGCCCGAGTTCACGCAGCAGCGTGAGCGCAACCATTTGCCCGACCGCCTGCTCGGAGCCGTACTTGGCCAGGATGCTGAAGCCCTGCAACGCCAGTACCATGCCGATGAACACACCGGACACGACAATGATCAGCAGCGACATCACACCCACGGAATACAGCTGCTTCATCAGCAGTTGAAAACCGCCACCGATACCGCCGCGGCCCACCAGCGCGTGCCCCAGGAACAGCCCGGAACGCCCCAGGATGCCGACCATGTCGATGGCCGATCGACCGAACAGGCGCACTCGCTCCATGATTGATTTCTTGCGCATCAACGCTTCCCCAGCAGATCGGCGCGGTAGTCGGGCGCGGAAAAATGAAAAGGCACGGGACCGTCGGGATCGCCCTTCATGAATTGACGGACGCGCGGGTTGTCCGACGCCATCAATGCCTCGGGCGTACCATGACCCAGCACCTGCCCGTCGCCGACCACATAGATGTAGTCGGCGATGCTCGCGGTTTCCGCCAGGTCGTGGGAGACCACGATACTGGTGATGCCCAGGGCATCGTTGAGCAGGCGGATCAGCCGCACCAACACGCCCATGGCGATCGGATCCTGGCCGACGAACGGTTCGTCGTACATCAGTATCTGCGGATCCATGGCGATGGCACGGGCCAATGCGACACGACGCTTCATGCCACCGGACAACTCGTCGGGCATCAGCTCGATGGCGCCGCGCAGGCCGACGGCCTGCAGCTTCATCAGCACGATGTCGCGGATCATGTCTTCGGGCAGGTCGGTATGCACCCGCAGCGGGAAGGCCACGTTCTCGAACACGTCCAGGTCGGTGAACAGCGCGCCGCTCTGGAACAGCACGCCCATGTGCTTGCGCGCATCGAACAGGTCGCTGCGCGACAGCTTGGGCAGGTTCTGGCCATTGACCCAGACCTCGCCGCCAGTGGGTCGCAGCTGCGCCCCCATCAGACGCAGGAGCGTGGTCTTGCCGCTACCTGAAGGCCCCATGATACCGGTGACCTTGCCGCGAGGAATGCGGATATCGACATCGTTGAAAATGCTCCGCGCACCGCGCTTGAAAGAAACCCCTTTCAGCTCGACCGCGTAGGCGCTATCGGCACTCATTTAAACTCCTTGCAGTGCAACCTTACCCTCGGACGCTCATCTTCTGACCGAAGACACTTGGCGCGGACAGGCCGAACAAGCGGCGAACTATAGCATTGCAGACAGGTGCCGCCCAAGATCGATCCATTGGCATGCCGTGTCGCTGATTTGTACAGGCCGCAAAATAGGCAGGTGAGTCGCTCGCCCATTCCCGCTATAATCGCCGCCTTTTCACCGGGCCTACCGATTTTCGCCATGAGCCAGACCAGCGACCTGATCCAATCCGCGCACCGCACCATCCGTCTCGAGATCGAAGCGGTAGAGGGCCTGCTCGCCCATATCGACGCCGATTTCGTGCGCGCCTGCGAACTGATCCTTAAAAGCGATGGCCGCGTGATCGTGCTGGGCATGGGCAAATCCGGACACATCGGCAACAAGATCGCCGCGACCCTGGCCAGCACCGGCACCCCGGCGTTTTTCGTGCATCCTGCCGAGGCCAGCCACGGCGACATGGGCATGATCACCCGCCAGGACGTCATCCTGGCCCTGTCCAACTCCGGTTCGACCGCAGAAATCGTCACATTGCTGCCTTTGATCAAGCGCATGGGCATTCCCATGATCAGCATGACCGGCAACCCCGACTCGCCCCTGGCCCAGGCCGCCGAGGTCAACCTCGACGCCCGTGTCGCCCAGGAAGCCTGCCCGTTGAACCTGGCACCGACCTCCTCCACCACGGCGACCCTGGTGCTGGGCGATGCCCTGGCCATCGCCCTGCTCGAGGCGCGAGGCTTCACCGCCGATGACTTCGCCTTCTCCCATCCCGGTGGTGCCCTGGGTCGTCGCCTGCTGCTCAAGGTCGAGCACGTCATGCACACCGGCACCGCGCTGCCACAGGTGCCGCGCGGCACGCTGCTGCGCGATGCGCTGATGGAAATGACCCGCAAGGGCCTGGGCATGACCGCCGTCCTGGAGGCCGATGGCCGCCTCGCCGGGATCTTCACCGACGGTGACCTGCGGCGCACATTGGATCGCACCATCGATGTCCACAACACTCGAATCGAAGACGTCATGACTTCCCACGGCAAGACCGCACGCGCCGACATGCTGGCCGCCGAGGCGCTGAAGATCATGGAAGACAACAAGATCAACTCACTGGTCGTGGTCGATGATCAGGACTGTCCGGTAGGCGCCTTCAACCTGGGCGACCTGCTGCGCGCGGGAGTCATGTAATGACCGGAAATGACGCAATGACCGATACTGGCAGCAGCGAGCTTCTGCAACGTGGCAAGGCCATCAAGCTGGCCGTATTCGACGTCGACGGCGTACTGACCGATGGCCGCCTGTATTTCCTGGCCGACGGCAGCGAGTTCAAGAGCTTCAGCACGCTGGATGGCCAAGGGATCAAGATGCTCATCAACAGCGGCGTGACCACTGCGATCATCACCGGCCGCAGCAGCCCGGTGGTGGAGCGGCGCGCCCGCAACCTGGGCATCGCCCACCTGTTCCAGGGCCGCGAAGACAAACTTGTGGTACTCGATGGTCTGCTCGCCGAACTGGGTCTGAGCTATGAGCAAGTGGCCTATCTGGGTGACGACCTGCCCGACTTGCCGGTGATTCGCCGGGTGGGGCTGGGCATGGCAGTGGCCAATGCCAATGCGTTCGTGCGCGAGCATGCCGACGGTGTGACCCAGGCCAGTGGTGGCATGGGCGCAGCGCGCGAGTTCTGCGAGCTGATCCTGGCTGCTCAAGGCAATCTCGAAGCGGCCCGCGCCGCCTACCTGTAGGGCCTGACATGCTGAACAAGAAAATCCGCAATATCGTGATCCTGGGTGTGCTGGGATTGCTGTTCGCCGCCATCGGCTACTGGGACATCAGTCCGGAGCGCTTCCTCGACCAACCTGCCGCGGCCGTCGACGAAAGCCAGATCGATTACTACGCTATCAACGCGAAGGCTCGCCAGTACCTGCCCGATGGTGGCGTGCAGTACGACATGACCGCCGACAAGGTCGAGCACGTCAAGACCTCGCAGGTGACCTTGCTGACCAAGCCCGACATGCAGCTGTACCGCGGCACTGTCTATCCATGGCACGTGACCAGCGACCGTGGCGAGGTCAATCCCGATGGCAGCCAGGTCGAGCTGATCGATTCGGTTCGCATCGCGCGCACCGACCAGAAAAGCCGCGCCACGCTGATCACCAGCTCGCGCATGACCGTTTTCCCACAGAAGCAATATGCGCAGACCGACCAAGACGTTAGAATCGACGGCGCCGGTGGCGTGTCGACGGCCAAGGGCATGAAAGCGTATCTGAATGACAGCAAGATCAACTTGCTGTCCAACGTAAGAGGACAGTATGAGGCTCGTTAAAACCCTCCCCTTTTTGCTCAGCCTGAGCGCAGCACTGGGAAGCGCGAGCGCCTGGGCACTGCCCACTGACCGCGATCAGCCCATTCATATCCAGTCCGACGATGCCCAGCTCGACGACAAACAGGGTGTGGCGACCTACAAGGGCAATGTGATCATTACCCAGGGGTCGATGAAGATCACCGGCAACACCGTGACCATCACTCGCAACGCCACCGGCGACGTGGACGTGTTCACTGCCGTCGGCAACCTGGCCTATTACGAGCAGAAACCTGCGGTGGACAAGCCCATCGTGCAGGCCTACGGCGTGACCATCCAGTACTTCGCGGCGCAGAACCGCATCGTGCTGATCGACAAGGCCAAGGTCATCAACGACGGCAACACCTCCGAAGGCGAGAAGATCGTCTATGACACGGTGCGCCAGGTGGTCAACGCCGGCCGTGCCACGGGCAGCAAGGTCACCACGCCTCGTCCGCGGATCGACATGGTGATCCAGCCCAAGAAGAAATCCGACGCACCGCAGAAGGCCCAGTGATGGCAGTCCTGAAAGCGCAGCACCTGGCCAAGAGCTACAAGAGCCGACAAGTCGTACGCGACGTGAGCCTGTCCATCGAAAGCGGACAGATCGTCGGCCTGCTGGGCCCCAACGGTGCCGGCAAGACCACCTGCTTTTACATGATCGTCGGCCTGGTGCAGGCCGACCAGGGTCGCGTCCTCATCGACGACCTGGATGTCAGCCACCAGCCAATGCACGGCCGCGCCCGTTCGGGTATCGGCTACCTGCCGCAGGAAGCCTCGATCTTCCGCAAGCTGTCGGTGGCCGACAACATCATGGCCATCCTGGAAACCCGCAAGGAACTCGACGCCGCGGCCCGTCTGGCCGAGCTCGAAGGCCTGCTGCAGGAGTTCCACATCACGCACATTCGCGACAACCTGGGCATGAGCCTCTCGGGTGGTGAACGCCGCCGCGTGGAGATCGCGCGGGCACTGGCCACCGCGCCCAAGTTCATCCTGCTGGACGAACCCTTTGCCGGTGTCGACCCGATTTCGGTCGGCGACATCAAGCAGATCATCCACCACCTCAAGACCAAGGGCATCGGCGTATTGATCACCGACCACAACGTCCGCGAGACCCTGGATATCTGTGAAACGGCCTATATCGTCAATGATGGCCAGTTGATCGCCGAAGGCGATGCCCAGACCATCCTGGCCAACGATCTGGTCCGCGAAGTCTACCTGGGCCACGAGTTTCGCTTGTAAAGTCCAAGGGCGCCATCGCCCTCCTGCGGGCATTAATTTTCATGGCACCCTAGGCAAACACTCAGGTTTCAGGCATATAATTTGCTTACGACATAAGCCGGGTACCTCGGTACCCGTAGTAGAAGGCGCTTCGCGCCGGCGACCAAGGTGTTAAGTTCCTGCCATGAAACCATCGCTCGTCCTACGTATGGGCCAGCAACTGACGATGACACCGCAGTTGCAACAGGCCATCCGCCTTCTCCAGCTATCGACCCTGGACCTCCAGCAGGAAATCCAGGAAGCGCTGGAATCCAATCCCATGCTCGAACGCCAGGAAGAAGGCGACGACTTCGACAACAGCGACCCGCTGGCCGACAACATCGAGCAAAAGCCGACCCAGGAGATCCAGGAACCGAGCTTCCAAGAGTCTGCGCCGACGGTGGACAACCTCGAGGAAGGCGACTGGAACGAGCGCATCCCCAACGAATTGCCCGTCGACACGGCCTGGGAAGACATCTACCAGACCAGTGCCAGCAGCCTGCCGAGCAACGATGACGACGAGTGGGACTTCACCACGCGCACGTCGGTCGGCGAGAGCCTACAGACGCACCTGCTGTGGCAGCTGAATCTGGCGCCCATGTCCGATACCGATCGGCTGATCGCCGTGACCATCATCGACTGCATCAACAATCAGGGTTATCTGGACGAGACGCTGCAGGAAATCTGCGATTCGTTCGACCCCGAGCTGGACATCGAACTGGACGAGATCGAAGCGGTGCTGCATCGCATCCAGCAGTTCGAACCGGCCGGCATCGCCGCCCGCGACCTGAGCGAATGCCTGACGCTGCAACTGCGCCAGCTACCGGCCAAGACCCGCTGGCTGGCCGAAGCACAGCGTCTGGTGAGCGATTTCATCGACATGCTGGGCTCGCGTGACTACAGCCAGTTGATGCGCCGCATGAAGCTCAAGGAAGACGAACTGCGCCAGGTCATCGAACTGGTGCAGAGCCTGAACCCGCGGCCTGGCTCGCAGATCGAATCCAGCGAACCCGAATACGTCGTGCCCGACGTCATCGTGCGCAAGGACAACGACCGCTGGCTGGTCGAGCTCAATCAAGAGTCGGTCCCGCGGCTGCGGGTCAATCCGCAGTACGCTGGCTTCGTGCGGCGCGCCGACACCAGCGCCGACAACACCTTCATGCGCAACCAGCTCCAGGAAGCGCGCTGGTTCATCAAGAGCCTGCAAAGCCGCAACGAAACCCTGATGAAAGTTGCCACCCAGATCGTCGAGCATCAGCGTGGCTTCCTCGATTACGGCGACGAGGCCATGAAGCCCCTGGTGCTGCACGACATCGCCGAGGCGGTGGGCATGCACGAGTCGACCATTTCTCGGGTGACCACGCAGAAATACATGCACACGCCGCGTGGCATATACGAGCTGAAATACTTTTTCTCCAGCCATGTCAGCACCTCCGAGGGGGGCGAATGCTCCTCCACCGCGATCCGCGCGATCATCAAGAAACTGGTCGCCGCCGAAAATCAGAAAAAGCCGTTGAGTGACAGCAAGATCGCTGGTTTACTGGAGGCACAAGGCATCCAGGTAGCCCGCCGAACGGTCGCCAAGTATCGCGAGTCCCTAGGGATTGCGCCGTCCAGCGAACGCAAGCGGTTGATGTAGCCCTGCGATGTGCCACAGCGTTCCAGTGGCAGGCACCCAAGCCTGCTTCTTTATGCAATGGCAATAAGGAGAAGCGGTATGCAAGTCAACATCAGTGGACACCAACTGGATGTGACCGAACCCCTGCGAACCTACATCGGGGAAAAACTCGAGCGTCTCGAACGCCACTTCGACAAGATCACCAACGTGCAGGTGATCATGGAGGTCGAGAAGCTCAAACAGAAAATCGAAGCCACCCTGCGCATACCCGGTGGCGAGGTGGTTGCCAACGCCGAACATGACGACATGTACGCGGCCATCGATCTGCTTACCGACAAGCTGGATCGCCAACTCAAAAAGCATAAGGAAAAACAGCAGAGTCTGTTGCAAGGCGCGACTGCTCGCTGACACTCCCCACCCATGATCCGATTAGAAACCATCCTGACCCCCGGCCGTTCACGTGTGAACGTGCCGGGCGGCAGCAAGAAGAAAGCACTCGAAGAGATCGCCAACCTGATCGGTCGTGAAGTGCCATCGCTAGACACCCAGACCGTGTTCGAAGCGCTGATTGCCCGTGAAAAACTGGGCTCCACCGGATTCGGTAACGGCATCGCCATACCGCATTGTCGGCTCAAGGGCTGCGATACGCCGGTCAGTGCCCTCGTTCACCTGAGCGCGCCGATCGACTACGACGCAATCGATGGCGCTCCCGTCGACCTGCTATTCGTGCTTCTGGTGCCCGAAGCGGCTACCGATGCGCACCTGGAATTGCTCCGCCAGATCGCCAGCATGCTCGATCGCAAGGAAGTGCGCGAAAGACTGCGTTCGGCGCCCAGCAATCAAGCCTTGTACCAAGTGGTACTGGACGAACAGAACGGTCGTTAACCATGCGTTTGATCATCGTCAGTGGTCGCTCAGGCTCAGGCAAGAGCACTGCCCTGGATGTTCTCGAAGACAACGGTTTCTATTGCATCGATAACTTGCCGGCTGGGCTGCTGCCGGAACTGGCCGAGCGTGCGTTGATCCACACCGAACTGGCGCAGCCCCAGGTGGCGGTATCGATCGATGCGCGTAATCTGCCCAGCCATCTGTCACGCTTTCCGCAGTTACTGGCTGAAATGCGCGCCAAGCACATCCAATGCGATGTTCTGTACCTGGACGCCGACGAAGAAACGCTGCTCAAGCGCTTCTCCGAGACCCGACGTCGACACCCTCTGAGCAACAGCAACCGCTCGCTGGCCGAAGCCATCCGGGTGGAAAGCGATTTGCTCGGGCCTATCGTCGACTTGGCCGATCTCAAGATCAACACCACCAGCCTTAACCTCTACCAGTTGCGTGACGCCATCAAGGTGCGGCTGCTGAACAAGCCGGAGCCGGGCACCGCGTTTCTGGTGGAATCGTTCGGCTTCAAGCGTGGCATGCCGATAGACGCCGACCTGGTGTTCGACGTGCGCTGCCTGCCCAACCCGTACTGGAAGCCGGAATTGCGCGAACAGTCCGGGCTCGATGCGCCGGTAGCCGAATACCTGGCAGCGCAGCCGGACGTCGAAGAGATGTATCAGGACATCTCCTCTTACCTGCTCAAATGGCTGCCCCGCTTTGCCGCCAGCAGCCGCGCCTACGTCACGATCGCCATTGGCTGTACAGGCGGGCATCATCGCTCGGTATACTTGACCGAGCGCCTGGGCCGATTGCTGCAGCAGTCGCTCAAGAACGTCCAGGTTCGCCATCGCGACCTCAGCTGAAAGGATCCCCCGCGCAATGCCCGCCCTCCAAGTAGAAATCATCAACAAGCTCGGCCTGCACGCCCGCGCTGCGGCAAAATTCGTCGGCGTCGCTGGGCGCTATCCCTGCCAGGTGCGTGTAGGTCGCACGCCAGAGTCACTGGTCGATGGCAAGAGCATCATGGGTGTGATGATGTTGGCAGCCGGCAAAGGCACCACCATTCACTTGCACACCGAAGGCGAGCAGGATCAGGAAGCGCTGGACGCCATCGTCAAGTTGATCAACGACAAGTTCGACGAAGGCGAGTAAGCCAGGCCAGCAGCCGAGAGGCGAGACCTGGGTGGCGGCCATCGAGCCCTCCGCCACCCAGGTACCAGAGTCAAGACAACGCTGTGTCCATGACCATCATCAGACAGAAACCGACACACAGGCCCAGGCTTGCCAGCTTGTGATGGCCGTTGCTGCGTGATTCGGGAATGATTTCGTGGGTCACGACCAGCAGCATGGCGCCGGCTGCAAAGGCAAGGCCCAGAGGTAGCAGCAGCTCGCCCATGCGTACCAGCCAGGCACACAGTACCGCAAACACAGGCTCTACCAGCCCGGATGCGGCACCAATCAGGAAAGCCTTGTAGCGCGCCATGCCGGCCCCGGCCAGAACCAGCGCGATCACCAGCCCTTCAGGCACATCCTGCAAGGCAATGCCCATCGCCAGGCTGTCGGCGTCGTGCATGCCGCCGCCTGCCGAAACGCCGATGGCCATGCCCTCCGGGATGTTGTGCGCGATGATGGCGATCACGAAGATCCAGATACGTGCCGGGATCACTGGCTGTTGCGTGGTGCCCACCAGGTAATCCGGGGTAACGCCGGATACTCTCCTGTCCACCAGGTACAGGCAGAAAGCTCCGGACATGATGCCCAGGCTCATCAGGGCGCCGGCACCCCAGCGCGAGAAGCCGATCGCCGCTGCCGCATCCAGGCCGGGGATGATCAGCGAGAAGGCGGTAGCGGCGAGCATCACGCCGGCACCGAAACCCAGCAATGTATCGGCCACCGCGACGGGCATGCTGCGGATGACCAATACCGGAACCGCGCCCAAGGCGGTGCCCAAGGCGCAGATGGCACCGCCCTCGAGTGCGCGCAGGATGCGCGGTTCGAGGTCGAGCCAGTCCAGCAGCTCGCCCACCAGCAGGGCTGCGCCGGCCAGCAGCAACACCGTGCCCAGTGCCAGACGAAAACGGCGAACACTGGCCAGCGCGAAGGTCTGTGATCCCATGGCCAGACTCAGCTCAACGCGGCTTGGTAGCGCTTCTCGACATTGGCCCAGTCGACCACGTTGTAGAACGCATTGATGTATTCCGGCCGACGGTTCTGATACTTGAGGTAGTAGGCATGCTCCCAGACATCGAGCCCCAGGATGGGCGTGTTGCCATTCATCAACGGGCTGTCCTGGTTACCGCTGCTCTCCACCACCAGCTTCTTCTCCGGCGTGACGCTGAGCCAGGCCCAGCCGCTGCCGAAGCGACTCAGGGCAGCTTTGGTGAACGCTTCCTTGAAGGCGTCGAACCCGCCCAGTTCGGCATCGATGGCCTGGGCAACGCTGCCTTGGGGCTGACCGCCGCCATTGGGCGACATGACTTCCCAGAACAGGCTGTGGTTGGCATGTCCGCCACCGTGATTGGTAACGGCGCCACGCAGGTTTTCCGGCAGCTGCTTGACCGAGGCCACCAGCTTTTCTACCGGCCATTCTGCGTACTCGGTACCTTCGATGGCGGCGTTGACGTTGGTGATGTAGGTCTGGTGATGCTTGGTGTGGTGGATCTCCATGGTCGCGGCATCGATGTGCGGCTCCAGGGCGTCATAGGCATACGACAGGGCGGGCAAGGTATAGGGCATTTTCAGTGAACTCCGTAGGGAAGGTGATCGGATTGCGTGACCGCTGGCGCGACGTCGATGTCGGCGGCGCCACACAGCAACCGGTGGGTACGGGGGTATTCGCCATGCTGGCGAGTGAAGCCGAGCAGCTCGGCGTAGGTCTTGCCGGCATGACGCAGCGCGGCCTCGCGCAACGCTGGCTGCAGCCGAGGGTCCTGCGTCGCACGCAACAAGCGTTCATGGATGGCGCACAGGTATTCGGCGCTTTCTTCGGGTTGATGCAGTTGCAGATGCAGGTCAGCCAGGTTGTGATGGGAAATGACGCACGCGGCCACCGCTTCGTCGACATCCGCCCAGCGTTCGAACAGCACCTGAGCCCAAGCGAGGGCTTGCAGGTAGTGTTCGCGCGCATCGATCAGCTCGCCCCGGACAAAGCAGGCGTTGGCCGTCTCCGTGATACGTTTCCAGTGCTGCATGGCGCAGGTCTCCCAGCAGTCGCCGAGCGGTCAGATACCGCCGGCTGTGAGCTTTTCCGGGTCGAGCAGGTCGCTGAGCTGCTCGCGGCTCAGGTCGGTGTGCTCCAGCGCGACGTCGATGATCGGCCGACCTTCCTTGTAGGCTAGCTTGGCAATCTGGGCAGCCTGCTGATATCCGATGATCGGATTGAGTGCCGTCACCAGAATCGGGTTGCGCCCGAGCGCTTCCTTGAGCTTGGCCTCGTTGACCTTGAACGTCGCGATCGCCTTGTCGCCCAGCAGACGACTGGCATTGGCCATCAGTTCGATGCTGGACAACAGGTTGTGGGCAATGATCGGCAGCATCACATTGAGCTCGAAATTGCCGGACTGACCGGCGATGGCGATCGCCGCGTCATTGCCTATGACCTGCGCCGCCACCATGGCGGTCGCCTCGGGAATCACCGGGTTGACCTTGCCCGGCATGATCGAGGAACCCGGTTGCAGGGCCTCGAGTTCGATTTCACCCAGGCCGGCCAGTGGCCCGGAGTTCATCCAGCGCAAGTCGTTGGCGATCTTCATCAGGGTGACGGCGGTGCCTTTGAGCTGGCCGGACACGGCCACTGCAGTGTCCTGGGAGCCGATCAGGGCGAACAGGTTCTCGCCTTGGGTGAACTCGACACCGGTCAGCTCGCCAAGGTGATGACAGAAACGCCGGGCGAACTCGGGATGCGCGTTGATCCCGGTGCCCACCGCCGTGCCGCCCTGTGCCAACGCCTGCAAGGCAGGCTGCAGCGCTTGCAGGTGGTCGATGTTGGCCTGGATCTGCGCAGCCCAGCCATGCAGCACCTGGCTCATGCGCACTGGCATGGCATCCATCAGGTGCGTGCGGCCGGTCTTGACGAAGACGTGAACCTGCTCGGCCTTGGTCTGGGTGACCTGCACCAGGTGCCGCAGCGCAGGCAGCAGTTGTTCATGCACGGCCAGCGCAGCGCTCACGTGAATGCTGGTGGGAATGATGTCGTTGCTGCTCTGGCCGCAGTTGACGTGGTCGTTGGGATTGACCGGCTCGTCGACAAGGCGGCCCGCCAGGGTCGCGATGACCTCGTTGGCGTTCATGTTGGAGCTGGTGCCAGAGCCGGTCTGATAGATGTCGACCGGAAAGTGCTGCATGAAGTCGTCGGCCAGCAGTTGTTCGCAGGCACGCACGATGGCATCGCCCTGGCCGGCGCTGATCTGCGCAAGCTCGACATTGGCCTTGGCGGCGGCGGCCTTGGCCAGGATCAGTGCGCGGATGAACTGGGTCGGCATGCGCTGCCGGCTGATCGGAAAGTTGTCGACGGCCCGCTGGGTCTGGGCGCCATACAAGGCGGCCTCCGGTACCTGCAGTTCGCCCATGCTGTCACGCTCGATACGGGTGTTACTCATCGCAATATCCTTGCAGCAGATCAGTGAGAGGAATCGAAGGCAGCAGCTCGCAGCGCGCCAGTTGGTGGGCGCAGTCCTGCCACCGGCGGACCTGGGCTGGCTGTGCCGCGCAATTGCGCAGGTCACGCAAAGGCCGCCAGGCCTGGTCCAGACACAGGCTGCGCCAGTGCCACGGCAGGGCTTGATCGAGGGCGGTAGCGAGCATCAGGCGAAAGGCGCCGTGAGCCACGGACCAAGAAGAAGTCGGGGTAAAGCGCGCCAGGTAGCGGCCTTGGGCGAGGTAGTGTTCGATGAGTCGCGGCTCGTCGGGCGCGAGCGCGCAGCGGATTTGCAGGCCGAGCCAATGCCAGTTTTCGAGATGGGCGAATTCGTGAACGGCAGAACTCATCGGCGCACCTTTTTGCCGGAATGAGTTTTATTATTGATTGATATTGAGAATCAACACAAGCGCCCATGTGGGCACCTGTGCTGCAAACCGTGCCGGCCGCGACGGACCGGCGGTAGGATCAGCTGCCGGCGACTGTCATGCGCTCGATCAGGACCGAGCCTGTGCGAATGTTGCTGCGCAGTTCGAGATCGTTGCCTACGGCGACGATCTGTTTGAACATGTCGCGCATATTGCCGGCAATGGTCACTTCCTGAACCGGAAACTGGATCTCGCCATTTTCGACCCAGAATCCGGCAGCACCGCGCGAGTAGTCGCCGGTGACCATGTTCAGGCCGTGGCCCATCAACTCGGTGACCAGCAAGCCACGCCCCATGCGCCGTAGCAGCGCTTTCTGGTCTTCGTCGCCGTGGGTCACGAACAGGTTGTGCACGCCACCGGAGTTGGCGGTGCTGGGCAGGCCCAGCTTGCGCCCCGAATAGGTACTGAGCACATAGGAGACCAGTTCACCGTTCTCCACGAACGGCTTGGCGTAGGTGGCCAGGCCATCGCCGTCGAACGCTGCGCTGCCCATGGCACGCATCAGGTGCGGACGCTCGTCCAGGGTCAGCCACTCGGGGAACAGGCGCTGCCCCATCGCCCCTTCCAGGAACGAGGACTTGCGATACAGGTTGCCCCCGGAAACGGCGGCCAGGAAATTGCCGAACAAGCCCCCAGCCAGCTCGGCCGAAAACAGCACCGGTACCTCGCAGGTCGGCACCGGACGTGCGCCCAATCGGGCCGCAGCCCGCTGTGCGGCGCGCTGGCCGATGGCAACGGGATCGGCGAGCAATTCGCCCTGACGATTGACGTCGTACCAGTAGTCACGCTGCATCTGCCCGTTGGCCTCGGCGATCATCACGCAGCTCAGGCTGTGCCGGGTCGACGCATAGCCGCCGATGAAACCATGGCTGTTGCCATACACGCGGCAGCCCTGGTGAGTGTTGAGCGTAGTGCCGTCGGCGTTCTTGATCAGGGGTTCGGCATCGAAGGCGGCCGCTTCGCAGGCCAGGGCCTTTTCGATGGCCTGCTCGGGCGTGATGTCCCAGGCGTGGTAAAGGTCGAAGTCCGGCTGCTCGCGCGCCATCAGGGCGGCGTCGGCCAGGCCCGAACTTTCATCTTCGGAGGTGTGCTTGGCGATCGCCAGCGCCGCGGCGACGGTTTCGCGAATGGCCTGTGGACCGCTGGCCGAAGTGCTGGCCGAGCCCTTGCGCTGGCCAACGTACAGCGTGATGCCAAAGCCCTGGTCGCGGTTGAACTCGACAGTTTCCACCTCGCGCTGACGCACCGACGTGGACAGGCCCTGTTCCAACGAAACCGCCACTTCACAGGCACTGGCGCCCTGGCGTTTGGCTTCGTCGATGATCTGCTGCACTTGCTCCTGCAGGACGGGCAGTGCCTGCGGGCCGACGCTCTGGGGTGCGTTCATGGTGTTCTCCACTCAAATTCGGGTTTCGGCGCGGGCCGATCTACGGTCGGGCCAGACAAGCGGCCCCCGACTGGTTATCATGGCGGCGTTTATTTGCGGACGGCCCCCATGGTTGATTCTTACGACGACTCCCTCGACGAGGGAAAAAGCAAAACTCAGGTCAAGCGCGAACTGCATGCGCTGACCGATCTGGGCGAGCGGCTCACCACGCTCAAGCCGGACATGCTCGATCGCCTGCCCCTGACCGACGCTCTGCGGCGGGCACTGGGCGACGCCTCCAAGCACACGGCGCACATCGCGCGCAAACGTCACATCCAGTTCATCGGCAAGCTGATGCGCGACCAGGACATCGAGGCGATTCTGGTGCTGCTCGATCAACTGGACGCCTCCACCCGGCAGTACAACGAACGTTTCCACAACCTGGAACGTTGGCGCGATCGATTGGTAGCAGGCCCGGACCAGGTGCTGGAGGCGTTCTTCGCCGAGTACCCGGAAACCGACCGCCAGCACCTGCGCAACCTGGTTCGCCAGGCCCAGCACGAGACGGCTCACAACAAGCCGCCCGCCACCACGCGCAAGATCTTCAAGTACATCCGCGAGCTGGACGAAACCCAACGCGGCCTGCGCTGACAGGCCCGCGGGCAGGCCGTCCGGCTTGCCCGTCACCCGCTTCAGGCGCCGGTACCGCCCACCGTGATCGCATCGATCTTCAAGGTGGGCTGACCGACACCGACCGGTACCGACTGGCCGTCCTTGCCACAGGTGCCCACGCCACTGTCCAGTGCCAGGTCGTTGCCGACCATCGACACCTTGCTCATCGCCTCCGGACCATTGCCGATCAACGTCGCGCCCTTGACTGGCGTGGTGATCTTGCCGTCTTCGATCAGGTAGGCTTCGCTGGTCGAGAAGACGAACTTGCCGCTGGTGATATCCACCTGTCCACCGCCAAGGTTGGCGCAGTAGATGCCTTTCTTCACCGAAGCGATGATCTCGGCCGGATCGCTCTCGCCCGCCAGCATGTAGGTGTTGGTCATGCGCGGCATGGGCAGGTGCGCATAGGATTCGCGACGACCGTTGCCGGTGGCGGCGACGCCCATCAGCCGCGCGTTGAGCTTGTCCTGCATGTAGCCCTTGAGCACGCCGTTTTCGATCAAGGTCGTGCACTGGGTCGGCGTACCTTCGTCATCGACGCTCAGCGAGCCGCGACGCCCGGCCAGCGTGCCATCGTCGACGATGGTGCACAGGCTCGATGCCACCTTCTCACCGACGCGACCGCTGTAGGCCGAACTGCCCTTGCGGTTGAAGTCGCCTTCCAGACCATGCCCGACCGCTTCGTGCAGCAACACGCCAGACCAGCCGGCGCCCATCACCACGGGCATGGTGCCCGCCGGTGCCGCCACCGCTTCGACGTTGACCAGAGCCTGGCGCAGCGCCTCGCGGGCATAGCCCATGGCGCGGTCTTCGGCGAGGAAATAACGGTAGTCGGTACGTCCACCGCCGCCATGGCCGCCGCGCTCGCGACGACCGTTGTGCTCGACGATGACACTGACGTTGAAACGCACAAGTGGTCGCACGTCCGCCGCCAGGCTGCCATCAGCGGCCGCGACCAGAATCCGTTCCCAGACCCCGGCCATGCTCACGGTGACTTGCTGAATACGGGGGTCCAGTGCGCGGGTGGCGGCATCGACACGCTTGAGCAGGTCGACTTTTTCAGCGCGGGTAAGCACTTCCAGTGGGTTGTCCGGACCGTACAGCTGGCTGACCACCGGACTGCTGAAGGCCTGCACACGGCCATTCTGGCCAGCGCGGGAGATCGAGCGCGCCGCGCGCGCGGCCTGGACCAGCGCATCCTGGGTGATCGCGTTGCTGTAGGCGAAGCCGGTCTTTTCCCCGGACTGGGCGCGTACGCCCACACCTTGGTCAAGGTTGAAACTGCCTTCCTTGACGATGCCGTCTTCCAGCGCCCAGGACTCGGAAATCTGACCCTGGAAATACAGGTCGGCCGCGTCGATGCCCGGGCCGGCCAACTCGCCCAGCACCGATTGCAGGCTGTCGAGCGTGAGGCCGCCGGGGGCCAGCAGGTGGTCGCTGACGGTGGATAACATCTGGCTCATATTTACTCCGCGCTGTTCGCAGGGCGCGTCGCGCGCTGCGGGATAGATGCTCGCAGTTCGCTTGGCGGCGCTGCGTCAATAGGTGCTCGCAGGCCGCGAGGCGGTCTGCGCAAATGGATGCTCGCGGGTCGCCTGAGGCGACGCGCGCAATGCCGGTGTCGGTGACGGATGAACACTACATGCGTCCGCCCCGACACGTTTTCAATACCCGGCCTGGCCCAGCCGTCCGATACACAGCCAAGGCAACCGCATTTTCAGCCACCGAAAGGCTTGACCAGGGTCATCTGCGGATCCTTCCACGAACCCTCGATGCGGTACTGCACACTGGCAAAACGCGCCACCCGGTCGCCGAGCAGCTTGTTCACCACGAACAGGGCGCCGCCGACCACCGGCGCGCCCACCAGGACCGCAGCCAGCGGCAGGCTGTTGGTGATCGGCAAGGCGACCTGCACCTTGGCGTTGACGCCGTCGCGGACCATGTCCAGGGTACCGTCCAGATCGATGTCGGTGCTGGGGCCGCGCAGGGTGATCGGGGTTCTCGTCACGTACACCCCTTCGCTAGCCACCAGCAGGCCCTTGACTCGATCGTAGCTCAAACCCTTGCCCAGCACATCGGAGAAATCCAGGCGCAGACGGCGACCGATCGCATTGAAGTTGAGCAGACCGAACACGCGCAGGGCCTGGGCACCGCCTTCGACTTCGACGAACTGGCCGTCACGCAGGGTCGCGTCCAGGTTGCCGGAAAAACGCTTGAGCCCCACCCAGGCCGGTGAACCGGGCCAGCGTCCGTCGGCATCCAGGTGGAACGATTCGCTAGTCACGGTGGGCGCGAATTTCCAGGCCTGGAGCACGTCGGCCAGGTTCTTGCCCTGCAGCCGTCCGCGGAACCAGGTGCTGGAAGCTCCCGGCGCGCCTTCCCAGGTTGCCGCACCTTGCAGCATCAAGCCCTTGAGCCCCAGGTCGAGGTCGTTGAGGGCGACACCCCGGGCGGTCGGGCGCAGCTTCAACGACCAACTGCCGACCAGTTCCGAACCCTGCAACAGCTGGCGAATCCTGACATTGACCGCCGGTATCTTGCGCGGATCGACATTGGCCAGGGGATCAGGCGACTCGACCGGATTGTCAGCCTTGACCGCGTTCGGATCGACCGGCGGCAAGCGCACGGTGTCGAGGTCGACATTGATCGGGGTCGCCTTGCCATCGGGTACATCGACCCTGCCAGTGATTTGCTGGCTGGCCACAGCGAGGTGCCAGGCGCCGGGGCTGCGGTTGAGCTGTACCCGCGCCTGATCGAGTTGCTGGCCGAACCCCTTGAGCGTGCCGATCTGCAAGTCGACGGCATTGATGACCTGGCTGGCGGTGCCACTCGGATTGCCGCCCGTGTAGTTCTCGGCCTGCTGCTGCCACGGCTCCAGGTCCAGGGTCGGCAACGCGCCACGCACCCGCAGGCCCTGGGTCGCAGGAAGCTGCGGCGTGCCGGCGCCGACCAGCAATTCGCCGCGGCCGCTGGCCAGGTCGTTGGGCGGCGCGGCGTAGGCGAAGCTGGCGATGTCGGCGTAGGTGACGTCGAAGCGACGCTCACGGCCTTGCAGGTTCATCACGAAGGCCGTGGGACGGGCCACGGAACGCGCTTTGCCAAAGGGTGCGGGCAAGTCGATGTCGACGCCCTTGAGGTCGGAGTCGACGCGAAGCTGGCTGTCGCTGCCCAGTTTGAGCTGCAGCTGGTAGGCGATATCGCCGGACGCCGGCACGGCCTGCTTGACCTGCAACCAGTCGACCAGGCGTTTCACCGGGATCTGGCTGTCGGCGACGATGCGCGTCAACGGCGCGCCGGGCTTGCCTTCGGCGAGGATCTGCGCCTTGACCGGCTGATCGAAGGCCTGGGCTGTGACGCCCTCGCCACTCAGGCCCTTGTCGAAGTCGAAACGGAATGTCCCGCCCAGTTGACTCAGCGCAAGCTCGGGCGACTTGATCTTCAGGCGCGCCGCACGGGTGCTGAAGTCGACCATCACCTTGGGCTCGTGCCCCTTGACCAGCGGAATGTCGAGTTCCAGCTTGCCCTTGAGCGGGCCCTCGCCTTGCCAGCCAGCGAAGATGTCGGCGGTACCGATCGGGGCGGTCTGCAGGATCTTCAACCCGTCGGCCAGACCGCCATCGAAGTTGCCGTTCACGAACAAGTGGCTGTCCTGACCGACCGGCACGTGGGGCACGCTGACCGCCACGTCGCTGACCTTGGTGTCGAGAATCTGCCCACGGTCAGCCAGGATGCGCACGTCGCCGTCCTGGATGTAGACATTGCCTGCGACCTTGCGCGCCTCCGGCCAGCCGGGCTGGAAGGCCAGGGTCACGTCATGGACCTTGAAAAACAGGGTGATGCTGCGCGAATGGGCCTCGGCTGCACTGGCCAGCGAGCCTTGGTACTGGAAGTAACCCTGGTCGACCGCGCCGCGTTTGATCGCCGTGCGCAGCCACTGGTCGACCGACGGGCTGAGCACCTTGGGCAGGTATTTGCTGGTGTAGGCGCCATCGCCGTCGACCAGGCCAACCCGCAGGTCCATGTAGGGCTCGGCCTCGTGATGCAACGGCAGGCGAATGAGGAAATCGGCCGCGATCTTGCCCTCCTCGCCCAGCACACGAATAGCCGGCGCGATCAAGGTGAAAGCGTGATCGTCGAGCTTGAAGTTCAGCCGGGCGTTAGCCTTGAGGTAATGCCAAGGTTTTTCGAAGATGGGACTCAGGTGCAGCATGAACTTGTCGCTGTCCAGGCGCAGTTCGCCTTGGCCGATGTCGCCAATCAAACTGCCACTGACATTGTCTGCTGCTGGAGCACCGTAGTAGGCATCGAAGCCGACATTCTCCAGATTGGCGGCGTAGCTCAGGCGCTCGGCACCCGTGGCCTTGGGACGAACGTCGAGGGAAAGGTTGCGCACCACGCCGGTGAAGTTCAGGCCGTTGACGATGGCCGCCACCTGTTTGGGCAGGGGTGCCAGCGCGTCGAGCAGTGGCGTGATCGGGGTCAGGTCGAGGCGATCGGCCTGCACACGCCACTGCTCCTGACTCGACGGCGTTGCCGCGCGCTGCTGCAGCGCCAGATGGCTTTGCCATGGCTTGCCGTCCAGCGTCATGGCGAGGGTTCCCAGGTTCACGTCGAAACCGTCGGTGTTGCGCTGCATCCACGCCTTCAGCGTGAGATCGGCGATGGTATACGGCTTGTGGTCGCCATAAGCGCCCTTGAACGCCGGCGCATCGAGTTGAACCACGGCTCGCTGGACATTGGCGTCTGCCCAGTCCACCCAAACCTCGCCCCCCGCCTTGAACTGGTCAAGCTGCCAACCCTGGGTATAGCGGCGTGGCAGCCACTTTGCCCAGTCGCTCTGCGGCAGATTCGCGTAGGCCTGGGCGCGGCCGTCGCGCCAGTGTTCGGCGCGCACCTGAGCCTCGACGTTCAGCGCCAGCGGCTGACCGTCGGGCAGGTGCAGGCGCAGGTCCAGACGCTGGCGCTCGTCAGCGGTGCGCAGACTCAGGCCGACATAGGTGAGGGTCAGTGGATCATGCTCGAAGGGTTGCAGGGTCAGTTGGCTGTCGAGCACCGACAACTGCTCGACCTGTTGCATCTGCTGCAACGTGCGCTGCACGTCGAAGGCCTGATCCGGTTGCTGGGGCACGCCCTTGACCGACCACTTGCCCGTGGCGTCCTCGACGGCGCTGAGCTGCACGCCGCCCAGCTCGAGATGGGCAATGCGCACCGCACGCGCCAACAGGCTGCCCCACAAGTCAGGCACCACCTTGACCTGATCCAGGCGCAGCGCGTTGCTGCCCTCGCCCACCTGCACATCATGAATCAGCAGCACTGGCGCCAGACGGTTCCAACGGCCTTCCAGGCTGCCGATGCGCACCGGCATGCCCAGCGCCTCGCTGGCACGCGCCTCGATCTGAGCATCGTACTCGGCCACCAACGGAATCAACTGCCGACCCAGGCTGACATAGAGCGCCAGCAACACCAGCAGCACGGCGCACAGTGCCAGGGCCCAACGGATCAAGCCCCCGAGCGCAGCACTCACACGGACCATGCAGGCACGCTCCGGCAATGTACCGCGTCAGCCCTACAGGTCGAGAATCGTTCCACTGGCCGTTTCAGAGCAGCACCACATCATATTGTTCCTGGGAATACATGGACTCGACCTGGAAGCGAATGGTTCGTCCGATGAACGCTTCCAGTTCGGCCACATTGCCGGATTCTTCGTCGAGCAGACGGTCGACCACTTTCTGATTGGCCAGCACACGATAGCCTTCGGCCTGATAGGCACGGGCCTCACGCAGGATCTCGCGAAAAATCTCGTAACACACTGTCTCGGGGGTTTTCAGCTTGCCGCGGCCCTGGCAGCAAATGCAGGGCTCGCACAGCACCTGCTCGAGGCTTTCCCGGGTGCGCTTGCGGGTCATCTGCACCAGACCCAGTTCGGTGATGCCAATGATGTTGGTCTTGGCGTGATCGCGCTCCAGCTGCTTCTCGAGGGTACGCAGAACCTGACGCTGATGCTCCTCATCTTCCATGTCGATGAAGTCGATGATGATGATCCCGCCGATGTTGCGCAGGCGCAGTTGCCGGGCAATGGCGGTGGCCGCTTCCAGATTGGTCTTGAAGATGGTTTCTTCGAGGTTGCGGTGACCGACGAAAGCGCCGGTGTTGACGTCGATGGTGGTCATCGCCTCGGCCGGGTCCACCACCAGATAGCCGCCGGACTTGAGCGGCACCTTGCGGTCCAGGGCACGCTGGATCTCGTCTTCCACACCGTACAGATCGAAGATCGGGCGCTCGCCGGGGTAATGCTCCAGGCGGTCGGCGATTTCGGGCATCAGCTCGGCAACGAACTGGGTGGTCTTCTGGAAGGTTTCCCGGGAGTCGATGCGGATCTTCTCGATCTTCGGGTTGACCAGGTCGCGCAGGGTGCGCAGTGCCAGGCCCAGGTCTTCGTAGATTTCAGTCGGGGCGCCGACGGTCTGGATCTGCGCATTGATCTGGTCCCACAGACGGCGCAGATAGCGGATGTCCATGAGGATTTCCTCGGCACCGGCGCCGTCGGCAGCGGTGCGCAGGATGAACCCGCCGACTTCCTGAATACCTTCTTTCTCGACGCAGTCGGCCACCACCTTCTTCAGGCGTTCGCGCTCGCTCTCGTCTTCGATCTTCAGGGAAATACCGACGTGCCGGGTGCGCGGCATGTACACCAGGTAGCGCGAAGGGATCGACAGCTGGGTGGTCAGGCGTGCGCCCTTGGAACCGATCGGGTCCTTGGTGACCTGCACCACCAGGCTTTGTCCTTCATGGACCAAGGCGCTGATGGTTTCCAGGCTCGAGCCTTCGCGCAGGGAGATTTCCGAGGCATGGATGAACGCGGCGCGGTCCAGGCCGATGTCGATGAAGGCGGCCTGCATGCCGGGCAGCACGCGCACGACCTTGCCCTTGTAGATATTGCCGACGATGCCGCGACGCTGGGTGCGCTCGACATGCACCTCTTGCAGGACACCGTTTTCCACCACGGCCACGCGCGATTCCATCGGCGTGATGTTGATCAGAATTTCTTCGCTCATGGCTGGGTCTCGTTCCTGGTGTCTTTATTGTAGTGGCGATGACGCGCCCGCAAGGCCCTTCTCAGGACGCTTGCCAGCAGGCGATGCCGTTGCGTTGCAGCAGCGCCGCGGTTTCGAACAAACCCAGACCGACGACGGCAGAATAACTGCCTTCGAGCTTTTCTACGAATATTGCACCCAGACCCTGAATGCCATAACCGCCCGCCTTGTCCGCTGGCTCGCCGCTGGCCCAATAGGCACGGGCCTCTGCCTCGTCAATAGGGCGGAAGGTGACCCGCGCCGACGCGGTGCAGGTGTCCATGCGCGCACCGTCGAACAGCGCCACAGTGGTGATCACCTCGTGAGTGCTGCCGGACAACAACGCCAGTATCGCCAAGGCATCGGCCTCGTCACGCGGCTTGCCGAGAATGCGGCCTTGAGCGATGACCGCCGTATCTGCGCCCAGCACATGACCGCTGCCTGGCTGCGGCAGCGACTCCCAGCCGGCGCGAGCCTTTTCTTCGGCCATGCGTTGTACGTAGGCAAAGCTGCCTTCACCGGCCTGCGGGGTTTCGTCGATGGGTGCCTTGACCACGGTGAACGGGACGCCGATCTGTGTCAGCAGTTCACGCCGTCGCGGCGAGCTGGAAGCCAGGTACAGGGTAGACATGCGAGGCGTCTCCGCGTCGGGCCGCGCACGGGCCCGTCAGTTGATGCCCAGGCGCTTGCGCAAGCCGCGCAGCAGATAGCTGACCCACGGCCAGAGCAAAGCGCTCATCAGCGCAGGCAGCAGCAGGGCCAAGGTAGGTTGACGGTTGCCGGTCAAGGCGCTCAGCCACAGCTGGACCAACTGCGCCAGGCCGAAGACCACGAGGATGACCAAGCTCTGCTGCCACATCGGGAAGATGCGCATGCGCTGGGCCAGGGACAGGATGAGAAAGGTGATGAGGCTGAGGATGAGCGCATTCTGCCCAAGCAGCGTGCCGAACAGCACGTCCTGCGCCAGCCCCAGGACCCAGGCGGTGGTCATGCCCACCTTGTGCGGTACCGAGAGCGTCCAGTAGGCCAGCAGCAGGGCCAGCCACAGCGGCCGCAATACTTCCATGAACTGCGGCATCGGCGACACGCAGAGCAACAGGCCGACAACGAAGGTCACCCAGATGACCCAGCCATTGCGCGAGCGAGTACCTACCATTATTGCCTCTCCCGTGTTGTAGCCGGCACGGACCGCGAAGGCGTCGCCGGGGTCGTGTGCGCGGGGGTGGCGGCCGGTGCTGTGCTGTGCGCGGGTGTGGCAGATGCGGGTGCAGCGGCAGCCGGCGCCGTGGTTGGCGTCGTCGGAGTGCTGGCTTCGGGTGCCGCGCCTTGGCGATCGGCGGCTTCCTGAGCCTGCGCGGCCTCGGTGGCGCGCTGCTCCGGTGACCGGCTGTCGCTGAACACCAGCAACAGATAGCGGCTGCGGTTCAGGGCGGCGGTCGGCACGGCGCGAACGATGGCGAACGGCTGGCCGGAATCGTGGATAACTTCCTTGACCGTGGCCACCGGATACCCGGCCGGGAAACGCTGCCCCAGGCCCGAGCTGACCAGCAGGTCGCCTTCCTTGATGTCGGCGGTATCGGCCACATGGCGCAGTTCCAGGCGTTCGGGATTCCCCGTGCCGCTGGCGATGGCGCGTAGGCCGTTGCGGTTGACCTGCACCGGGATGCTGTGGGTGGTGTCGGTGAGCAGCAGCACGCGCGAGGTGTAGGGCATCAGTTCGACCACCTGCCCCATCAGGCCGCGTGCGTCGAGCACCGGCTGGCCGAGCACCACGCCGTCGCGTTCGCCCTTGTTGATCAGGATGCGATGGGTGAACGGGTTCGGGTCCATGCCGATCAGTTCGGCGACCTCGACCTTTTCGTTCACCAGCGCCGAGGAGTTGAGCAACTCGCGCAGGCGCACGTTCTGTTCGGTCAGCGCCGCCAGCTTTTGCAGGCGACCCTGCAACAACAGGGCTTCGGTCTTGAGTTTCTCGTTTTCGGCCAGCAACTCGGTGCGGCTGCCAAACTGGCTGGCAACGCCTTCATAGAGCCGCTGGGGCAGATCGGTGACCCAATAGGCACGCATCAGCACCAGCGACATTTCGCTGCGCACGGGCTTGAGCACGGTGAAGCGCGCGTCGACCACCATCAGCGCGACCGACAGCACGACCAGCACCAAAAGGCGCACGCCCAGTGAGGGGCCCTTGGTGAAAAGCGGTTTAATAAGCCGCTCCTCCCAGGCAAATGTTCATGTGGTCATTCATGTGACGGCAAACCGGCCCGGATCGAAAGTACAGGACGCATACAGGTAGCATCGAAGACGCTACCTGTAAACGACCCCAGGAATCTTTCCCGCGAAGTTACTCGCTGGAGAGCAGATCCATGGTGTGCTTGTCCATCATTTCCAGGGCACGACCGCCACCACGAGCCACGCACGTGAGCGGGTCTTCGGCGACGATCACCGGCAGGCCGGTTTCCTGGGCCAGCAGCTTGTCGAGGTCGCGCAGCAGCGCGCCACCACCGGTCAGCACCAGGCCGCGCTCGGCGATGTCCGAGGCCAACTCCGGAGGCGACTGCTCCAGCGCGCTCTTGACCGCCTGCACGATCGTGGCCAGGGACTCCTGCAGAGCCTCCAGCACTTCGTTGGAGTTCAGGGTGAAGGCGCGTGGCACGCCCTCGGCCAGGTTGCGGCCGCGCACGTCGACTTCACGCACTTCGCCGCCCGGGTAGGCGGTGCCGATTTCCTGCTTGATGCGCTCGGCGGTGGATTCGCCGATCAGGCTGCCGTAGTTGCGACGCACGTAGGTGACGATGGCTTCGTCGAAGCGGTCGCCGCCCACGCGGACGGACTCGGCGTAGACCACGCCATTGAGCGAGATCAGGGCGATTTCGGTGGTACCACCGCCGATGTCGACGACCATCGAACCGCGTGCTTCCTCGACCGGCAAACCGGCACCGATGGCGGCTGCCATGGGCTCTTCGATCAGGAACACTTCGCGGGCACCGGCGCCGAGCGCCGATTCACGGATGGCACGACGCTCCACCTGGGTGGACTTGCAAGGCACACAGATCAGCACGCGCGGGCTGGGCTGCAGGAAGCTGTTTTCGTGCACCTTGTTGATGAAATATTGCAGCATCTTCTCGCAGACACTGAAGTCGGCGATGACGCCGTCCTTCATGGGGCGAATGGCGGCGATGTTGCCGGGTGTACGACCGAGCATGCGCTTGGCTTCGGTACCGACCGCAACGACACTTTTCTGATTACCGTGGGTCCGAATGGCCACAACCGATGGCTCATTCAGAACGATACCGCGCTCACGCACGTAAATAAGGGTGTTGGCAGTGCCCAGGTCGATGGAAAGATCGCTGGAAAACATGCCACGCAGTTTCTTGAACATGGGAAAAGGACCCTAGGCAACGCGTGGGTAAAAAAGTGCGGCAAACTCTAACAACGGCGGGGATTTTGGGCAAGGCGCCAATATGTTAAATTGGCTGTTTTTCCGGGCACGCCTGCACTCGATCGCGGCCATATGACCGCAAAAGTGCGATTGTGTTCCCCAAAACCACGGCCCTGCCGTATTTCATTTTCCACCGGAGACCCCCATGGCGCTTGAACGCTGCGACGTGGAAAAGATCGCTCACCTGGCCCGTCTGGGCCTGAATGACGCCGATCTGCCACGCACCATCGAAGCACTGAACAGCATTCTGGGCCTGGTCGACCAGATGCAAGCGGTCGACACCCGCGGCATCGAACCCCTGGCCCACCCACTGGAAGCCAGCCAGCGGCTGCGCGCCGACCAGGTGACCGAACGCAACCAGCGCGACGCCTACCAGGCCATTGCGCCGGCGGTCGAGAACGGCCTGTACCTGGTTCCGAAAGTCATCGAGTAAAGGGAAAAGAGCCTGCCATGCATCAACTGACACTGGCCGAGATCGCCCGCGGACTCGCCGACAAGAAATTTTCCGCCGAAGAGTTGACCCGCACCCTGCTGGCGCGCATCGCCCAGCTGGACCCGCAGCTCAACAGCTTCATCACCGTCACCCCCGAGCACGCCATTGCCCAGGCACAGGCCGCCGATGTGCGCCGCGCCAACGGTGAAAGCGGTGCCCTGCTGGGCGTGCCGCTGGCCCACAAGGATCTGTTCTGCACCCAAGGCATCCGCACCAGCTGCGGGTCCAGGATGCTGGACAACTTCGAGGCGCCCTACGACGCCACCGTGGTGGCCAAGCTCAATGCGGCCGGCGCGGTCACACTGGGCAAGCTGAACATGGACGAATTCGCCATGGGCTCCGCCAACGAGAACAGCCACTACGGCGCTGTGAAGAACCCCTGGAACCTGGCGCATGTGCCCGGCGGCTCGTCGGGCGGTTCGGCTGCGGCCGTGGCCGCGCGTCTGCTGCCAGTGGCCACAGGTACCGACACCGGCGGCTCGATTCGCCAACCCGCCGCCTTCACCAATCTCACCGGCATCAAACCGACCTACGGCCGGGTGTCGCGCTGGGGCATGATCGCCTACGCCTCCAGCCTCGATCAGGCCGGCGTGCTGGCGCGCAACGCCGAAGACTGCGCCCTGCTCCTGCAAGGCATAGCGGGCTTCGATCCGCAGGACTCCACCAGTATCGATGAGCCGGTTCCGGACTACAGCGCCACCTTGGGCGACTCCCTGCAGGGTCTGCGCATCGGCGTGCCGAAGGAATACTTCGGTGCCGGCCTCGACCCGCGCATCGCCGAACGGGTACAGGCCAGCATCCAGGCGCTGGAAAAACTCGGCGCGGTGATCAAGCACATCAGCCTGCCGAACATGCAGCAGGCGATCGCCGCCTACTACGTGATCGCGCCGGCCGAAGCGTCCTCGAACCTGTCGCGCTTCGATGGCGTGCGCTTCGGCTACCGCTGCGAGAACCCCAAGGATCTGACCGATCTGTACAAGCGCTCGCGCGCCGAAGGCTTCGGCGCGGAAGTGCAGCGTCGCATCATGGTCGGTGCCTATGCCCTGTCGGCCGGCTACTACGATGCCTATTACCTGCAGGCGCAGAAGATTCGCCGTCTGATCAAGAACGATTTCATGGCCGCCTTCGAAGACGTCGACATGATCCTCAGCCCGACCACGCCGAACCCGGCCTGGAAACTGGGGGCCAAGAACGCCGATCCGGTGGCCGCCTACCTGGAAGACATCTACACGATCACCGCCAACCTGGCCGGCCTGCCCGGCCTGTCGATGCCGGCCGGTTTCGTCGATGGTCTGCCGGTCGGCGTGCAACTGCTGGCCCCTTACTTCCAGGAAGGCCGCCTGCTCAACGTGGCGCACCAGTACCAGCAAGTCACCGACTGGCACACTCGCGCGCCTGAAGGCTTCTAAGGAGAAACATCATGCAATGGGAAGTCGTGATCGGGCTGGAGATTCATACCCAGCTCGCCACCCAGTCGAAGATTTTCTCCGGCAGTTCCACCACCTTCGGCTCCGAGCCGAACACCCAGGCCAGCCTGGTCGACCTGGGCATGCCCGGCGTGCTGCCGGTGCTCAACCAGGAAGCCGTGCGCATGGCCGTGATGTTCGGTCTGGCCATCGATGCCGAGATCGGCCAGCACAACGTGTTCGCGCGCAAGAACTACTTCTACCCCGACCTGCCCAAGGGCTACCAGATCAGCCAGATGGAGCTGCCGATCGTCGGCAAGGGCCACCTGGACATCACCTTGGAAGACGGCACGGTCAAGCGCATCGGCGTGACCCGCGCGCACCTGGAAGAAGACGCCGGCAAGAGCCTGCACGAGGACTTCAGCGGCAGCACGGGTATCGACCTCAACCGAGCTGGCACACCGCTGCTGGAAATCGTGTCCGAGCCCGACATGCGCAGCGCCAAGGAAGCCGTGGCCTACGTCAAGGCGATCCATGCGCTGGTCCGCTACCTGGGCATCTGTGACGGCAACATGGCCGAAGGCTCGCTGCGCTGCGACTGCAACGTCTCGATCCGGCCCAAGGGCCAGGTCGAGTTCGGCACACGCTGCGAGATCAAGAACGTCAACTCGTTCCGCTTCATCGAACGCGCCATCAACAGCGAGATCGCGCGCCAGATCGAGCTGATCGAGGACGGTGGCAAGGTCGTTCAGCAAACCCGCCTGTACGATCCGAACAAGGACGAGACACGGGCCATGCGCAGCAAGGAGGAAGCCAACGACTACCGTTACTTCCCCGATCCGGACCTGCTGCCGGTGGTGATCGAGGATTCGTTCCTGGAAACCACCCGGGCGACCCTGCCGGAGCTGCCGCCGGCCAAGCGTGAGCGCTTCCAGAACGAATTTGGTTTGTCCGCGTACGATGCCAGCGTATTGGCTTCGAGCCGCGAGCAGGCTGACTTCTTCGAGCAGGTCGTGGGCATCTGCGGCGATGCCAAGCTGGCCGCCAACTGGGTCATGGTCGAGCTGGGCAGCCTGCTGAACAAGCAGGGCGTGGAAATCGAGGAATCGCCGGTCAGCGCCGCGCAACTGGGTGGCATGCTGCAGCGCATCAAGGACAACACCATCTCCGGCAAGATCGCCAAGATGGTCTTCGAAGCCATGGCCAATGGTGAAGGCGATGCCGACCAGATCATCGAGGCGCGCGGCTTGAAACAGGTCACCGACAGCGGTGCCATCGAGAAGGTGCTGGACGAAGTGTTGGCCGCCAACGCCGAGCAGGTCGAACAGTACCGTGCGGCAGACGAGGCCAAACGCGGCAAGATGTTCGGCTTCTTCGTCGGTCAGGCCATGAAAGCGTCCAAGGGCAAGGCCAACCCGCAGCAGGTCAACGAGCTGCTCAAGAGCAAGCTGGCCGGCTGATGCAACAGCGCACCCCCTGTAGCCGCGGCGCAAGCCGCGTCCGGCCCCGAAGCAGTGAATCCTGTGGACCGTGGATACCGCCGACGCGGCTAGCGCCGCTGCTACGGGGGGTTTGTTCATTTGGGCGTCATGCCGTTTGTGCCGGCGCGATTGCGTTGTTGGCCGGTTGCGCCAGCCAGAACGGCATCATCGACCCTCGTGGTTACGACCGTGACGGGGTCGCCTCCTATTACGGCGCGCGCCATCATGGCGCTCGCACGGCCAGTGGCGAACGCTTCGATCAGCACGGCCTGACCGCGGCCCACCGCCAGCTACCATTCGGTACCCGGGTGGTGGTGACCAATCTGGCCAACCAGCGCAACGTCATCGTGCGGATCAACGACCGTGGTCCTCAATCACGCGGGCGCTTGATCGATGTGTCCAAGGGCGCGGCAGAAAAACTGGGCATGCTGCGCAGCGGCACCGCTCGCGTGCGCGTGCAAACCCTGCAAGACTGACTCGGAGCCGCCGTCATTTTCAATCTCGCCACCTTGCCTGGACCCACCTTGCTGCAATTGTTCGCAGGGCTGTTGCTGCTGATTGCCGGGGCCGAATGGCTGGTGCGCGGCGCCGTGCGCCTGGCGGCTGCGCTGAAGGTCAGGCCGCTGGTGGTGGGCCTGGGCGTCGTGGCCCTGGGCAGCAGTGTGCCGCAGCTGGCGGTCAGCCTGCAGGCGACGTTCGTTGGTACGCCCGACATCGCCGTGGGCAGCCTGGTGGGCAGCAACATCTTCAGCTTGCTGGTGACCCTGGGGTTGTCCGCGCTGATCATTCCGTTGCGGGTGTCCCGGCAACTGCTGCGGCTCGATATCCCGTTGCTGATCGGTGCCAGCGCGCTGGTGTTCGGACTGGCCTGGAACGAACAACTCGGGCGCCTGGAAGGTGGCATCCTGCTTCTGGGCCTGGTCGGCTACCTGGGCGTGCTATGGCGCCAGTCGCGGCATCCGGGCCGGGTGGCGACGCCACAGGGCACCGCCCCCTGGCTCAAGTGCCTGGGCATGATGCTCGGCGGTTTGCTGCTGCTGGTTGCCGGAAGCCACTGGTTGCTGGAAGCGGCGCTGGAACTGGCCACCGATTTCGGCCTGTCGGATCGGGTGATCGGATTGACCATCGTGGCCGTCGGCACCTCTCTTCCGGAATTGGCCACCTCGCTCGTGGCCGCGTTGCGCGGTCACCGTGAGATTGCGGTGGGTAACGTGATCGGCAGCAACCTGGTCAACCTGCTCGGCGTGCTTGGCCTGACCGCCGTGCTGGCGCCAGCGCCCTTGAGCGTTTCGCCCAATGCGCTGGATTTCGACCTGCCGGTCATGCTTGGCGTCACACTGCTGTGCCTGCCTCTGTTCTACTCCGGGTACCGCGTCACGCGGGTCGAGGGGCTGGTGCTACTCGGGCTGTACGCAGCCTATGGCCTGCATGTGGTGACCTTCACCACGGGCATGCCACTGGCGGCGAGACTGGAAGAGCTGATGCTGTTCTATGTACTGCCGGTGCTGGCGGCAGTGGTGCTCTGGGGCACCCTGCGCGCCTGGCGTCGACAGCACTGAACGACGCGACCTACCCCTGGCGCTTCTTGAACATCCAGGCCACGGCCAGCACCCCGAGCCATACGGGAATCAACAGCACCGAAATGCGGATGCCTGGGGTCATGTACATGATCACCAGAATCGCTGCCAGGAACGCCAGGCATACCCAGTTGGTGATCGGGTAACCCCAGCTCGGAAAGAACGTTGCATGACCGTTGGCGCGCATGGCCTTGCGGAACTTCAAGTGCGTGATACTGATGATGCCCCAGTTGATGACCAGCGCAGACACGGCCAGCGCCATCAGCAAGCCAAACGCCTCGCCCGGCATCAGGTAGTTGATGAGCACGCTCAAGCCGGTTGCCAGCGCAGAAATCCCCAGTGCTTTCATGGGCACGCCGCGGCGGTTGACCTTGAGCAAGGTCTTGGGTGCGTCACCCTGCACCGCCAGGCCGAACAACATGCGGCTGTTGCAGTAGACGCAGCTGTTGTAGACCGACAGCGCTGCGGTCAGCACCACCACATTGAGTACGGTGGCCACCACGTTGCTGTCCAGCGCGTGGAAGATCATCACGAACGGACTGCCGCCCTCGACTACTTTTTGCCACGGGTACAGCGACAGCAGGATGGTCAAGGCGCCCACGTAGAACAGCAGGATGCGGTAGATCACCTGGTTGGTGGCCTTGGGTATGCTGCGCTTGGGATCATCGGCTTCGGCGGCGGTGATGCCGACCAGTTCCAAGCCGCCGAAGGAGAACATGATCACGGCCATGGCCAAGGTCAGGCCCCCGATGCCGTTGGGGAAGAAGCCGCCGTATTGCCAGAGGTTGGCGACGCTGGCATCGGGCCCGCCATTGCCGGTGGCCAGCATCCAGGCGCCGAAGCCGATCATGCTGACGATGGCCGCCACCTTGATCAACGAGAACCAGAACTCCATCTCTCCATAGATCTTCACCTGGAACATGTTGATCGCGTTGATCAGCACGAAGAACACCGCGGCCGAGGCCCAGGTGGGCACGTCCGGCCACCAGTACTTGATGTAGATGCCCACGGCGGTCAGCTCGGCCATGCCCACCAGCACGTATAGCACCCAGTAGTTCCAGCCGGACATGAACCCGGCCAGGCCACTCCAGTAGCGGTTGGCGAAATGGCTGAAGGTCCCGGTAACCGGTTCCTCGACGACCATCTCGCCGAGTTGACGCATGATGAAGAAGGCGATCAGGCCGCCGATGGCGTAGCCCAGGATGACCGAAGGGCCGGCCATGCCGATGGTCTGGGCAATGCCCAGAAACAGGCCGGTGCCGATGGCGCCGCCCAGGGCAATGAGCTGGATATGCCTGTTTTTCAGACCCCGATGCAGACCTTCGGGGGTGGATTGATCATCCATTGCGGTTCCTTAGCGGGTAAATGCTTGCCGGTGGGCAAGCAGCGTCTAGATCCAGCCGCCCCACTGCAACAGGAAAATTCCGATATTGGTGGTGATGGCTGCCGCCAGGGTGGTGATCACGATGATGGCGGCGGCGAGCGAATAGTTGCCGCCGCTGGCCCGCACCATGACATAACCGACCGAGGCCGAAGGAGCGCCAATATACAGGAACAGAATGCCCAGTTCCGCCCCGCGAAAGCCCAACAGCCAGGCACCGAATGTACCGACGATCGGCAGCAGGATCATTTTCACCGCGCTGGCGCTCAAGGCCACCGAACCACTGCTGCGCAAGGCGGCCAGTGACAGGGTGCCGCCAATGCAGATCAGTGCCAGCGGCAGGCTCATCTGCGCGACGTAATCGGCAGAGGTCAGGATCCAGTTGGGGATGGGCACCTGCAGCCAGGCGAAGGGCACGGCCGTGACCACGCTGATGATCAGCGGGTTGACCAGGATGCTCTTGCAGATGCTCAAGGGGTCGGACTTGATGTTGGGGCTGTAGATCGCCAGCACCACGACGGACAAGGAGTTGTAGAGCACGATCACCAGGCCCGCGAGGATCGAGCCCAGAGAGATGCCGTAGTCACCATACATGCTGCCGGCCAGGGCCAGGCCAATGACGCCGTTGTTGCCGCGAAACGCGCCTTGGGTGAAGACGCCGCGATCAACCTCCGGACAACGCTTGGTGGCGATCCACCAGGCGATGGCGAAGCTGCCCACCGTGGCCACCACGAAATACACCAGCAAGCCGGGCTTGAGCGCCGAGCGCAGGTCGGCATGGTAGATGCCCAGGAACAGCAAGGACGGCATGCAGACGTTGAACACCAAGGCCGAGGCGGTCTTGATGAAGTTATCGTTGATCCACTCGATCCGCTTCAGCCCATAGCCCAAAAACAGCATGGCGAACACCGGAGCGGTCACGTTCAGGGTCTGCAGAAATAGGGCCAGCATGCCGGGGGAACCTGTTGCCTGGAGTCAGACGACAATGATAGCGAGGATAGGGGAATGAGGCGGGGAAATTCTGGTGAAGCGTGTGTTTGCAGCAGCCCCTTGGCAGGCCCGCCCCGCTCCCACAGAGATCCCCAGCACCTGCAAGATCCCCGTAGGAGCGGTCAGCGGCCGCGAAAGCCGCACCGCGGTTCCGAAGCTTACTGCGGACCCATCTTGTCCATCAGCGCAGCGAGCATTTCATACTCTTCACCGGTCAGGTCGGTCAGCGGGGTGCGCACCGGCCCTGCGTCGTAGCCTGCGATCTTGGCGCCAGCCTTGACGATACTGACGGCATAGCCCGACTTGCGGTTGCGGATGTCCAGGTAAGGCAGGAAGAAGTCGTCGATCAACTTGCCCACGGTGGCGTGATCGTCAGCGGCGATCGCGTGGTAGAAGTCCATCGCGGTCTTCGGAATGAAGTTGAACACGGCGGACGAATAGACCGGTACGCCCAGCGCCTTGTAGGCAGCAGCATAGACTTCGGCGGTCGGCAGGCCACCCAGGTAGCTGAAACGGTCACCCAGACGGCGACGGATCGACACCATCAGCTCGATATCACCCAGGCCGTCCTTGTAGCCGATCAGGTTCGGGCAGGTCTCGGCCAGACGCTCGAGCAGCGGTGCGTTCAGACGGCAGACGTTGCGGTTGTAGACGATGACGCCGATGTTGACCGATTTGCACACGGCTTCGACGTGGGCGGCAACGCCGTCCTGGCTGGCTTCGGTCAGGTAGTGCGGCAGCAGCAACAGACCCTTGGCACCCAGGCGCTCGGCTTCCTGTGCGTATTCGATGGCCTGGCGAGTGGAACCGCCAACTCCAGCGAGGATAGGCACGCTGGTGGCGCAGGTGTCGACCGCAGTCTTGATCACTTGCGAGTATTCGCTGGCAGCGAGGGAGAAGAACTCACCGGTACCGCCGGCAGCGAACAGCGCGCTGGCGCCATAAGGGGCAAGCCATTCCAGACGCTTGATATAGCCCTCGCGGTGGAAGTCGCCTTGGGCAGTGAAGTCGGTTACCGGGAAAGACAGCAAGCCGTGATTGAGGATGGACTTTAGTTCTTGTGGATTCATTGTTTGAACACCCTGGGTCGCATGGAAAATTGAACAACCAAGCAGCCATGGCTGGCTGATGTCGTACGTCATCGTACAACTACTTTCTGTGTTCCTCAATAGGAGGAAAGAAGTATTTTGGTTTGTCGCGATGTGCCTTGGGCCCTGCATGTTACGCAGACGAGGCTTGCGCCGCTGCTACGGGGGGGCGTTTCTTCTGTAGCGGGGGCGCGAGCCGCGTCAGGCTTCACCGCGGGGTATCAGACAGATCACCTTAGCCGCCGACGCGGCTTGCGCCGCGGCTACGGGGGTGGCGGTTCTCTGTAGCGGCGGCGCGAGCCGCGTCAGGCTTCACCGCGGGGTTATCAGACAGATCACCTTGCCCGCCGACGCGGCTTGCGCCGCTGCTACAGAGGGGCGTGGTGTTCCTGGAACAGCGGCGCGGGCGCGGGCAGGGCCGCCGGCGGGGGAGCCGAGCGGGCACAGGGGCCGCCGCCTCGGGTGGGG
>NZ_LGIR01000003.1:0-320153 GCF_001187875.1 Pseudomonas sp. RIT-PI-a | reverse complement strand
GTCCAAGGTTGGAGGGGGCGGTTATTAGCTGCATGGGCAGGGGGGTTGCATTGGGTAGGGAACTCCAGAGTCCCGCAATTGAAAAAATGTTCCTAGCATCGAGATAGATAGGCTTCTCGCTTTCATTGGTACATTGCCATGGGCTGCAAGAATTGGCATTATTTTGCCATGACTCCACCAAGCTGGTAGGCATGTCGTATTATAGCTGTTCCGTTTGCCTAGCGACTAAATGCCCGTGGATCGGCTCCTTCGGCGGGTCCTCAGTCCCTTTTTTTGATCCCTCTATGTAGCGAGCATTACCGCCTGGAAGCAACAATCGAAGCTGTGGAAGCGTTTCTAGCAGATCAAAAGCTTTCTGAGCTCTGTGAAATTCTAAAAATCAGTGATGATATCTTCGACGTCATTAATTTGAGTGAAAATCAGCACTCAGATTTTCTTGCCTGGCTGTTCGACCCCCGTGAAGGTCATGGCCAAGGTGATCAAATCGTGCGAGATCTTCTCTTGAGTGCAACACAGGCCGTCGCTGAATGCGGTTTGGATGGAAGAAGCACCACATCCCGCTTTTTCGCCGAATGGCCACCTTCTCGAATTCGAACCGCTAGTTTTGGTACGGTATTTACTGCTCGCGAACTAGGGTTGAAGGCGACCGAGCGAGTCGATTTGTTCGTCATCGACCCAGATAACGAGTTCGTATTGTTGATCGAGAACAAAGCCGGTACCGCCCACAGTCAGGGTCAGTTAGATGGCTACAGGGCAAGTTGGCAAGAGGCGGTGGCGAACAATTCCCATCTGAAGGATTACAATAGTGTCTATATAGCGCTGGATCGAGATTTCGTAGGTGGTGACTGGTCGGAACGTCCCTCCAACGGCTATTGGCTGCACCTTGGATATGACTGGCTAAAAGCATCCGCCGACCGTGCATTGTTGCACGTTGAACGTGGCAATGCGGCAGCTAAGCTGGTAGTGAGTTACTGTAACCGACAGACCGATTGGGAAAGCCCTTCAAACCAGCGAGCTGTTACGTTAGCTGCAGAATTGCACCAAGTTCACAGTGTTGCCGTACGGCATATGCTTGAAACCACGCTTGGGCGGCTGGAAAGGTACTGGCTGCACGACGGCAGTTCCAATCACATGATCTTCATGCTTCAGAACAAAGCCGCCTTTTCGTTGCTTCGTGAAACTCAAGGTATGGCGTCTATAAAAGAGACCTTGGTGAACAAGATCCCTGGTCTCACTCGCGATCATATTCAGCACGCACGTGCTTGGCTGGATCTGTGTCCGCTAGGGTGGGAACAGTTCGAAGGGAACGATTGGTGGCCGGTGTACCTCCATGTAAGTTATTCGGACAGCACAAAATCCAAATACGATGTAGCACTGATTCTCGATATAGGGTATGCCAAGTCGGAGGCGGACGGGGAGCGATTGCGTGAGCAGCTTAAATTATTTGATAACCGCTTTGGGAAGCGACAAGGGGATTCCTGTCGCAAGGTTATGCTTCATAGAGAGCTGAGTGTTGTAGAACTTGCTCGAAAGTTACAGGAGCATGCAGATCGGTTGAAAATGCTTTGCGTGTAGGGTGAGAAGGAAACTTTCGTCATCACCTAAAACATGTTTCTGTATCCAGGAGAGGGCGAGCGTCAGTATGTAAATATTCATCCCAAGGAATTTTGCAGGCGTTCGATGTGATGTCCGGTGAAACTGCAGTTTAAAATGCTTAGTGGGGGGTCTGTGGTCTTTCATTTCTTGCGCGGTCTCAGTGATCGTCTTCGGGGCGTCAACTGTTATGAACAAAGACCTGTCAAAGAATCATGGGAACTGGTCCCGCTTACCCCTCAATACATGGAAGAAGAGCATGGCGGCTATGTCGACGCTATCGAAGTCGCCCTTGCGGAGCATCAAATCCGCAACATAGCCCTTTCTGGTAATTACGGGGTCGGCAAAAGTAGTATTATGCGGGAAGTTGCACGTCGACAGGATAAACGTATCGTAGAGCTCTCGCTGTCGACGCTTGCACCTATCGAAGCGTCTAAGCTTGATAATTCGATTCCTATACAAGCTACCACTCCTACGAATCGTATCCAGCAGGAGATCGTCAAGCAACTGCTCTATCGAGAATACCCGAGCAGAACTCCCGGTTCACGCTTTCGGCGTATTGAGCGTTTCCGATGGTGGAAGGCGGTTGGAACGTCGATACTGGTAGGTTTTATCGTTTCTGTAATATTCCTGCTGACAGGGTGGACTTTAGAGATTGCCTCTGTATTTACGCTTCATGTAGATATAGGTGTGTGGGTGCATCCTGTTATTTGGAGCGTTTCGGCGCTGATCATCCTGATGGTGAACTGGTTGTTCTACGGGAAACTGCATATTCAGCAGTTCTCGGCAGGGTCTGCTACTGTCACGCTAAGCGAAAGCGCTGTTTCGTACTTTGACCAGTATCTCGACGAGATCGTTTACTTCTTTGAAGTCTCAGATCGCGATATTGTTCTTTTTGAGGATATCGACCGATTCGATGATACTCATATCTTCGAGACGCTCCGTGCGCTGAATACTCTTTTGAATGCCTCACCTCAAATCAAGAAGCCAATCCGGTTTATCTATGCTATCAAAGATAGTATTTTCGATCGCGTCGGCGTCGAGATAGAAGGTCGTAGGCAAAATATAGAGGCGTTCCCGACGGATGATCCGGCGCAAGTCGAGGCCATACGCGCCAATCGCACGAAATTTTTCGATCTGGTCATACCCGTCGTTCCCTTTATCACTCACCGTAGTGCTCGAAATTTGGCTCTACAGTTGCTTGGTCAAGTCGATCATCGGGTTGCCCCGGAGCTACTCGACTTAGCCACGCAGTACGTACCAGATATGCGGTTACTCAAAAACGTTCGAAACGAATTCGTCGTGTTCCGTGATCGAATTTTCTCCGGTGATGGCAAACAGCTCAAGCTGAATGAGACGGATCTGTTTGCGATGATGCTCTACAAAAGCACACATCTAGCCGATTTCGAAACTATTCGGCTCGGCCACAGCAAGCTGGACTTACTCTACAGACTGAGTCGTGAATTGGTGACCCAGAATATCAAGCGAATTGAGGGAGAGCTGCGCGTGCTTCGCCGGCAGCTAACGCGGATCAACGGCGCTTCGAAGCGCAGTACGCAATTGGGCGAGCGCCTGATTGCGCATGTACAGCGGACCGCTGAAGCGGCCGCATTCAGCATTCAGGATCCAACGTACTCGTTCGAAGGCGTTCTAAAGTCTGTGGAAGACCTCAAGGGAGCGCAGTTCTGGTCAGACTTCGTCTCCTCAGACGAAGACTCGGTACTCGAATATAACGCCTCATACTACCGTAACACGCTATCGTTCACTCGTGACAGTCTTGCAGCAGCGCTCGGTGATCCGCTAGACGCCGATAGCTGGAATGAAGCGGATCATAAAGCGCTTACTGAGCAGATTGATGAGAAGATGGAAAGCATCAGATTTCTTCGAAGTGCCAGTTTTCGTGACCTGATCGAGAGACCGCACTTTCTTGTTAAGCATAATGAGAGCGAGCAGTCCTTCGAGATAATCGCAAAGACCATACTAACGCCGGGGTTGGCATACAACATCGTTCGCGCCGGGTACATTAATCGTAATTTCACGCTCTACACGTCAACCTTCCACGGAGATCGTGTGGGTGCCGCTGCCACAAACTTCATTATCCATCACGTCGAGCAAGACGTGATGGATCAGCATTTCGAGCTTACTCCTGAGGACGTGGACGCTGTCGTCCGCGAGCGAGGCAAGAGTACACTAAAGGAACCTGCGCTCTACAATATCGCTATCTTGGATCATCTTTTGATTAACGATCTCGACTCGGCTGATATTATGGTCCGCTCCCTAGTCAGCCTTGGGAGCAGTCAGGCTGAATTTCTCCAGTCGTACCTTACCACCGGCAATGAGCGCCTACTGCTTATCGAACGCTTAACGGTCGTGTCTACGCAGGTGCTCACTTATCTCGTGAATCAAGCGGAGCTGGACGATTCAGCCCGACTAGCGCTTGTGAATGTAGCACTGGCAACCCTGACCTCTTCTAAGCAGCGGGTAGATTCTGGAGTATCGTCGTACCTGTTGGCCCAGTATGCGGAATTCCTCGCTCTCACTTCCGATACTACCATTTCGGCGCAAGCCGAACACATTAGCGTACTCTTTAAAGAGGCGGGTATTGCTGTGCCTCGCTTAGAGCTGTTGGGCCAAGAAGCACGTACGTGGTTCGTATTTCGCGATTTATATGAGATCACGTACCAGAACCTTGCGCTTGCCATTGACAACACATCAACCTTGGCGCTTGATGTCATCCGCAATCGGAGCAAAATAGTGTATGGGTATGTACTCAGGCACCTGGATAAATACTTGAAGGCTATCGACGGTATGTCCAAGACTGTAGATTCCAACGAATGCTTTCCCGCAGTGATTGAAGATGTGCTTTCGCGAAAAGGTTCCAGTCTTAGTGAGGTGATTAAGAATGCCACTTTACATTGTGAAATTGTAGATATTGCACAGGTGTCCGAGGGAGCGTGGCCGGCGCTGGTCGAACATAGGCGCGTTCCACCAACTTTTAGTAACATAAGCCGCTACGTTTCGTCTTCTGGAGGGGTTGATGCGCATGTGGCGAAAATCCTAACAGCCTCTCCTAAGATCACTGGCGCAAATACTGCTGACGAGGAGTCTAAGGTGGCTTTGGCAGCAGCAATCCTGGCAGCGAAGGATCATCTGCCATCCTCTGTGCTTCGTACAAAGCTGGTCGAGAGCTTGAACATGCAATACCACCTTGAGGTGGACGAAATTCCCCCGGAAGCTGGCGACCTTTTCGCTCAGTTACTCAAACGTGACATCATCGCGGATGACATAGCATCCTATGAGCATTTGGCAGCCACTGACTGGTCTACGCGCAAAGCGTTTATCCGAGAGTCGCAAAATTTTTCGAGCTTCATGACCCCGGCTTTGGTGAGGCTGGATCTGGCTGAGCTTTTAGAAAGCGGTGAAATCGACTCGTCGATCAAAAATATTATTATTGGCCAAGCTACTCAGTATGCGCAAATGGCGGACTTCGCAGGGCTAAATGGCTTGGCACTATTCGCTAGCCAGAGCGGAAGTGAACTGCCTCTCACTGTTGTACAAAAAATGGCGCAACAAAATGTGTCGGCTCAGCAGATTTTACTGATACTAAAGCCGCACCTATATTTGATCGGGCGTGATCAGCTCTTCGCTATCCTGCGAACACTTGACGGTGGTTATCCTGAACTAACCTGCGTTGGTCATTGTAAGTTAAGAGTGCCAGATACGCTTGCCGATCGCGAGCTCTTGGAGCGTCTTCAGCGTGAGAAAATAGTCAGTAGTTATGAGGTTAGGAAGGGCGTTATTGAGGTTAATAGGAGGCGTAAGTGAAATTGCATCGTCTGAATCAATTAATGAGTGATGATTAAAAAGTTCTGGATCAGTGGTTTCGGATGGAAGGCTATCAATGTATGCATACTTCAGTTGGCTAATGATTTTTCGATCCTAAACCAAAGCGGATGGCCGTCATATCCTTGATGGCCTTGCAAGGCTTATTTCGAAATACATGTACCCACTGATGTTGTTTGTCAGATATGCAGCTACTGATGAGAGCTTGGATGAAAAACTCTACCGCATCGTATCCCAATGGTGGATGCCGATGTTAGTATTTAGTTCGTGAGAGCTACAGCCTGATCCGGAAATGGTAACTCGGCGCTCTGCTCAGTTTTGCTAACGCGGGGCTTCATATGATCCTTGTTCTTATTATCGGGATGTTGGCTTTTTGCTCGGGGTATCTGGTTTCCGTCGAGGACAGATTACAGAGGGACCATACATTTCATCCCTTCGATGTGTTCAACAATTTTCGGGCGTCGCCAAGGTGCCGGAAAAAAATGGCTTATGTCGGCATGTTCATTTTTGTCTTGGCTGGTGTGGTTTACTTTCTTGAGCCGGAAGTCAACTACTCCTCCAGGGACAAGGTCAAGGCATTGGGCGAGGTCATGCTGCTTTGGTCATTCATGTTTTACGGCTATTGCCGCGAACTGGAGTTCACCAAGTCGGGAGTTCTCCTGCGTCGCTGCAGTGCATGGACTGCATTGAAGGAACAGAGTGGTATTCTTTGGCTTTCAAAGCGCTTTTGGCGACCTTCAAAATTCTGGCCGTTTTTGCGTTTTTGTATGCGATCAAGCGCATTTGACTGCCGCGTGCGATACCTGATCTGGAACGATACTGATCACCAACGGTGAGGCGCTCCGCCAGAGGATCGCATTGCAAACATGTCGCGCTCCACTGCAACGCGCAGCACAGCAATATGCTCGATTTCAGAACGCAAAGCCGACCGGCAATAGGTTCCAAGCGCAGGACCGGCGCGGGTTGTTGCGACCGCGATTACGTTGCCAAGCGTGAAGTCAGTAGCACGCACTGACTTCACCACGCCATCGCTTGGGTTTACTTGGTGGAAGTGAAACCGGCGAAGCGCTTGTTGAAGCCGGCAATCCGTCCTTCTGCCTGTGTTTTTCGGACTTGCCCGGTGTAGACGGGATGTGAAGCGCTCGAAACGTCAAGGGCGACATACGGGTACGCTTTGCCATCCGTATGCGTCTCGGTTCGAGTCGTTTCCACGGTCGAGCCGATCAGGAAATAAACGTCGGCGGCTGTGTCGTGGAACAGGACTGTCCGATAGTCCGGGTGAATGCCAGGTTTCATGGTCGGGATCTCACTTCGTTTATAGATGTTATATCGTAACATTCCTGTGCGCAGCGGTCCATGGCTCTGTGCTGATTCGCTGAGAGCAGCTATCACAGCCGGAGCTCATCGCGGACGTCTGCCTGTAGGGCTTCCCATTGGAGCGTTCTTCATTGGCGCGATTCACGGAATCGCGCCACAGATTGCGCCACAGATTGGCGCGATTCTCGAAATCGCGCTCATTACCGATGCAAACGCAGCCAGCCGTTGCGGAACAAAGCTGGTCAATCCCGGAGACAAGCTTGCCGACGTTTTACAGTCATGTGGCAGTCCCGTTGTCCTAGCCAGCGACGGTCCGGTGATACGCAACAACGGTGTGCCACGCAAGGGCTCGCAGAAAACCAATGTGGTTGTCTACGGCCCGAACGGTGGTGCCTACCAGTACATGCTATTCATCAATGACGAGTTGGTCAGGGTAGATCTTCGTCGGGAGGCGCCTGCTGGAAACATCCTTAGATGGTGAGCCGTCTTGCTATCTACGCGTGAGTACGGCACTCAGGAAAAACAGTCAGTGATTCTCAGGTCGCAACGCGTACGGACCGGTTTCACAGCAAGTTGAAAACTCCTGTCTCCCCAGTCTGCGTGTCATAAGCGACCAATGCTTCTTGAACGGCATCTGCACTGCACAGGATTTGACCCTGATTGTTCCAAATGGACGAGCAACCTGCCGCAACATAGTCGTCGGCGGCCCCTACGCAGTTCGCCATCACCACGGTCATGGAATGCTTTTCAGCGATCATCGGATAATGAGCTTTCGCCAAGGTCGTACCGCGCTCAGACTTCGCCACGCTTGCCAGATACACCTGAGCACCCGACTGTGCAGCTTCTTCGGCGTGGCTTGGTTGCAGTGATTCGTAGCAAATGGCAGGGGCCAGGACAACGCCTGCGTGGTTCAGCACATGCTTTCGGCTACCTGGGGTGAAGAACGGTAATTCGTCGGCATGCAGAATCTGTTTTGAGTAGCAGGTACGCGGCTGTCCAGGCTGGAAACTGATCATGCTGATTTCGATACCCTCACGTCCCTGGGTGGGCGCACCCACGGCGATGAGCATCCCATATCGATCGCTCAGTTGCTGGAACTCATCAAGACGGCTGTCGCTCGCATCTATCGCCAAGGCATCAGCCAGCCTTGGCTCGTAACCAGTGAGCGAAAGCTCGGGAAAGAGCACGAGATTTGCGCCCAGATTTGCGGCCTGCCGGATGGCAGCCATATGTTTGGCGATGTTTGCTTCACAGTCGCCCGGTACGGGGCGAATTTGCGCGGCGATCAGCTTCATTTGCTCTTTCTCTTCAAAATGTAGTGACGGCACTGAGGCGAATGAACCTGTGCCAAGAGCGAACTCAAAAAATACAGGGCTAGCTTGCACCAAACTGTGCGCTGATCGCCCAGCTTCTCTGCAAGCCGCTCAAGTTTCAACGCCTGGCGTGGATAGCGTATTACAACAATCTATTCGCAGTCCGGAGCTTCTCCATGTTCGCCCACTTGAAAGTCCGCACAGGCATGATCGGCGTGTTGGTGTTATTCGTCATCGCGCTGATGTTCTCGATCGTCAACAGTTGGTCATCGGCGGTGCGCAGCTACGACCAGGTCGACGAGCTCAGACATACTTCACAACAGATTGACGGTATCAACAATTCGCTGCTGTTGGCCATCCGTACCAGTGCCAATGTGTCATCGGCCTTCATCGAAACCGTGGGCGGTCGATTCGAGGATGCGGAAGCCCGGCTGGTGCGCAGTGAAGGCATCTGGAACGATGCCATTGCCAAACTCAATACCTCGACGGCCGATATTCGCGACCCGAAACTTCAAGCGCTCGCCGACGACTTGAAGGCCGCGTTCGCCGAGTACGGCACCGCCATCGTCGGCCAGCGCGCCGCCACCCGCGCACGCTCGGCGGACCAGTATTTTGTGGTCAACATCAGCGCTGGCAAGGGTATGACCAAGCTTCAGGAAATCCGGGTGAATCTGGTCGGTGCCCTGGATGCCCGTGCCGCTGAGATCAACCAGGACGCCAGTGACCGCCTGGCAACCGCCAAGCGGCTATCCGTGGCACTGGCCTGTATCACGCTGGCGCTCGCGGTGATTTGCTGGATGTTCATCTCCGGCCGTGTACTGCGCCCGCTTCGTGAAGCCGGTGAGCATTTCAAACGCATCGCCAACGGCGACCTGACCCAGGAGGTCGTGGCCCCGGGCCGCAACGAGATCGGTGACTTGTTCGTCGAGCTTCAGCGCATGCAAGCCAGCCAGCGCAACACCTTGATCCTGATTTCCGGTTCCGCGACCCAACTGGCCTCGGCGGCCGAAGAGCTCAACGCGGTGACCGAAGAAAGCAACCGTGGCCTGCAGCAACAGGACATGCAACTTGAACAAGCCGCCACTGCAGTCAACCAGATGACCAGCGCCGTCGAAGAAGTCGCGCGCAATGCCGTGTCCACTTCGCAAGCGGCGACAGCGTCAAACACGCTGTCGGAGAAAAGCCGTCAACAGGTTCGCGAAAACATCGCCGGTACTCAGTTGATGACAACTGAAATCCAAGGCAGCGCAGAGCGTATCCAGCACCTGGCCGGCGAAGTGCGCAACATCGGCAAGGTACTGGACGTTATCCGTGCGGTGTCGGAGCAGACCAACCTGCTGGCCCTCAATGCCGCCATCGAGGCCGCCCGTGCCGGTGAGGCGGGGCGCGGCTTTGCCGTGGTCGCCGATGAAGTGCGCACGCTCGCCTATCGCACTCAGGAGTCCACCCGCGAGATCGAGCAGATGATCGGCAGCGTGCAGACCACCGCCGAGCAAGCTGTCGACTCGATGCGCGATAGCACCCTGCGCGCGCAAGGGACTCTGGAAATCACTCAAGCCTCCGGCGCGGTACTGGAAGACATCTTTGCTGCCATCGGCCAGATCAATGAACGCAATCTGGTCATCGCCAGTGCCGCTGAAGAGCAGGCTCAGGTCGCCCGTGAAGTGGACAGCAACCTGGTCGCCATTCGTGACCTGTCCGCGCAGTCTGCGGCCGGCGCCCTGCAGACCAATGCGGCGAGCCACGAGCTGTCGCGTCTGGCGGTCGAGTTGAACGACCTCGTGTCTCGTTTTCGTACCTGAGTGAACCGAGATCAGATGTATGCTCCGACCACCCGCTTTACGGTGGTCAGCGCTTCACGCAGGGTCTCCATGCTCACCGAACCGAGCGCCAGCCGTATGGCATGAGGGACATGAGCCGAGGTGCAGAACGGCTCGGCCGTCGAAACCGACACGTGTTCGCGCATCAACTCCAGGGTGACTTGGTCCGCTCTTGCGTCCTCCGCCAGCGGCAGCCACAGAAAGTACGAAGCGGGATGACGTATCACGGGCAACCCTGACAGCAGCGAGTCGGCCAACGCCTGCCGGGCTCGGGCATCTGCGCGTTTTTGCGTTTCCAGTGCGGCGACCGTGCCATCGTCGAGCCAGGCGCAGGTGATGGCCGTCATGACGCCGGGTGTGTTCCAGGTCGTGGCCTTGACCGTGCGCTTCAAGGCGTCCAATCGGTCCATCGGCGCTGCGACGTAGCCGACGCGCAATCCAGTGGCGATGTTCTTGGAAAACCCCGACACATAAAGGGTTCTTTCAGGCGCCAACTCGATGATCGGCGGCGGCGGATCCTGCGCCAGAAACGCATAGGCCGCATCTTCGATGACTATCAGATCATGCGCACGGGCGGTCGCCACCAGGCGCTCGCGCTGATCGGCAGGCAGCACCCAGCCCAATGGGTTATGCAATGTGGGCATGGTGTACACGGCGCGCACCGGACGACGGCGGCAGAGCGAGGCAAGGGCATCCAGATCCGGTCCTTTGGCCGTGACAGGAATGGGCACCACTTCAAGGTGCAATGTTTTGGCCAGCAGCTTGAACCCCGGATAGGTCAGTGCATCGGCCGCAATCACGTCCCCCGGTTGCAGCAACGCCATCAGGCTCACCGCCAGACCGTGTTGGGCGCCACTGACAATCAGAATCTGCTCGGCATCGACCTTGACGCCACGTTGGAGCAGATGACGAGCGATGGAAGCCCGTTCGTGCAAGCGCCCCGCATGTGGCTGATAGCGCAAATGAGCTTCCAGGTCGCCGGACAGCGCCAGTTGGCGCAGGGCGCCGCGTAACAGGTCGGCCTGCCCTGGCATGGCTGGATAGTTGAAGTTGAGGTCGATCACGCCCGCAGCAACGTCCGGCTGATCGATGCCTTGTCCGGGCGGCAACGACGTTTCGCGCACGAACGTCCCGCGCCCGGTTTCCCCGCTGACCAGTCCCATGACTTCCAATTCCGCGTAGACCCGGCTGGCAGTGACCAGGGCCAAGCCATGGGTGGCCGCAAGTTGGCGGTGTGTCGGCAAACGCGTACCCGGCGGCAAACGCCCGGCGCGGATATCGGCTGCAAAGGTGTCCACCAACGACTTGTACCGGGAGCCAGCCATCTCGAAATGTATCCATGACAATTTTTTGATTGTCGTGATAGTCGGTCATAGGATGCGCTGCACGCAACTCGGCGCGGAGTGGATACATAATGGAACGCACCTCTAACCAGAATATGGCAACAGAGAAACCCGCGAGCGGTGTGATCAATGGCCTCATCGGTGTATTGATCTTCAGCGGTTCGCTGCCTGCTACGCGTATCGCGGTGCTGGAATTCGACCCGGTCTTTCTGACCGTGGCGCGGGCAGCCATCGCCGGCGTGTTCGCGCTGTGCCTGCTCTTGCTGTTCAAGCAAAGGCGACCGGCTCGTCGGCAGATACCGTCGTTGATCATCGTGGCGATGGGCGTGGTGATCGGTTTCCCGCTGCTGACGGCCTTGGCGTTGCAATACGTAACGTCGGCCCATTCCATCGTGTTCGTCGGCCTGCTGCCGCTGGCCACTGCCGCGTTCGGTGTCCTGCGCGGTGGCGAACGTCCTCGGCCGGCGTTCTGGTTTTTCTCGGTGCTGGGCAGTCTGCTGGTCGTCGGGTTGGCCGTCAGCCAGGGACTGACCGCCTCGCCGACCGGCGACATTCTCATGCTTTTGGCCATTCTTGCCTGCGGCCTCGGCTATGCCGAAGGGGCAAAAATTTCCAAAGCATTGGGTGGTTGGCAGGTGATCTGCTGGGCGCTGGTGTTGTCGCTGCCGGTCGTGATGCCTTTGACGGCATGGTTAGCGCCCGTGTCGTTTTCACGCATCAGCACCCCGGCCTGGCTGAGCCTGGCTTACGTGTCGCTGTTCAGCATGCTGATCGGCTTCGTGTTCTGGTATCGCGGCCTAGTGCAGGGCGGCATCGCAGCGGTCGGGCAGCTTCAGTTGCTGCAACCGTTCTTTGGCCTGGCGCTGGCCGCCGCACTCCTGCACGAACAGGTCAGCCTCGGCATGTTCGGCGTCACCGTTGCGGTGATCCTGTGTGTCGCCGGCGCCAGGCGTTATGGCCGGATCAATCCTCTTCCTTCACGGTAGCGACTTCATCCGCCTTGATTCTTACCTGCTTGCCCGAAACATCTTCGAACTCATAGAAGCCATCTTTCGTTTTGGTGTCAGGTACATCCTTGGTGATGTACTGTGTGCCATCCTGCAACGTGACGACGGTGTTGGTGGAGCAACCGGCCAACGTGGCGGCGCACAGAAACGCAGCGCCATAGTAAAAAGTTTTCAGTTTCATGAAGTCGACCTTGTTCTGGATGTGCGAAGTTATCTGCGTAAACACAGAGTTCGATGCTCATGCCTTGTCCGAGTTCCAGAACGGCCGGCTCGTCGATGGTCCGCCCAGAGCAATCGGATACATTCACGTCGCGTGACTGGAGGACCTATGTCCCACTACTGGCGGCATCCCGCGGTTCCGCATCTGGAAATCCGCAACGTCGAAGACGGTCGCCGTTTCAGCCACGCGCGCCATTCACATTCGACGTTCTCGATTGGCGCGATTACGCAGGGGCAAAGTACTTACCTCAATGGCGACAGTAGTCGTTTGATCGGCGCCGGAAGTGTAGTACTCATGAACCCCGGTGCAGTGCATGCCTGCAACCCCGTCCATGAACAGCCCTGGGCATACCGCATGTTCTACGTGGATGCCCAGTGGCTTGCGGCGCTGCAACAGCAACAACGTTCTGGTACACAAAAAGGCTTCGTGCCTTTTGCGCAAACCTATAGCGCCGACGTCAGCCTGTTCGACGATTTGGACGATCTGTACCACACGCTCACCGCCGACGACTGCACGCCGAACATCATGCAGGGTGCGGCGCTGAGGTTTTTCCAGCGACTGATAGCAAGGCTGCAACCTGTTAGTAATGACGCCCGGTGTGAGCCGCAAAAAATGGCCCAGGCAGCGGCATTCATCCGCGAACATTGCGCCAGTGAGTTGCGTCTGGAGGACATCGCGTCAGCCGTACAGCTGTCGCCTTCTTACCTGATCCGTGCCTTCAAGGCGTGCCATGGGCTCACGCCTCATGGTTACCTGATCGACTGTCGCCTCCAACTTGCCCGCGACCATTTGCGCCAGGGGGAGGGCATTGCCCAGGTCGCCGCGCGCGTGGGCTTCGCGGATCAGGCGCACTTGCAGCGCTTGTTCAAGCGCGCCCTGGCGACCACGCCCGGGCAATATCGCGGCGTGCCTACTCAAGCAGCAGATACACGGCGCAACCCCCGAGCAGCGCGGCCATGACCCGATTGAAGCCGCGCATTCTGGTGCGGCTGTTCAAATACTCCCGCAACGAAGCACCGGCCCAGGCCCAGCTGGCCAGGGATAGCCAGCAGACCACCAGATAGACCAGCGCGAAGACCCACACCATCCGCACATCGCCATCGGCGACAAACGCGCCCATGCCCGCAAGGCACGCTAGCCAGGCCTTCGGATTGAGCCATTGCATCAGCGCGCCCGTGAAGGCAGAGGGGCGCGCTTGCGCCTGCACGGAGTCCACTCGACCATCACTGGTTGCCAGCCTGTAGGCCAGGTACAGCAGAAAGATCACGCCAGCGATGCGAATGACCTGGGTCAGCCATGGCCAGCGGTTCAGCACTTCGTGCAGTCCCAGGCCGATGAGCAACAGCAGCAGAATGAACCCCAGGGTCGCTCCCGTGACATGGGGCAGGGCGGCCCGCACTCCGTGGCGTGCGCCACAGCTCAGGGAGACAAGGTTGACCGGGCCGGGGCTTATGGAGGAGGCCAGCGCAAAAACGGCCATGGAAACGACGATACTCATCAGGCACCTTCAATACGGGTAACGGAGCACTGACGGTAAAGATCATTGCTGGGCCCGTATTGAAGGAAATCGCCCTTGGGGGGTGGGGTGTGAACGGTTGATTTGCTGGGTTGTGAATTGGACGTATCTCATCCTGAAAGGGAGACCCACTTCATTTGATCGGATTTTCCGATTTGCAAAGCTTTAGGGCGATGCTGTCGAACTCTCTGTCGAAACTGGCGTTTTCTGCAGCGCTCAGAAAGCCTTGCTGTTGTACGAATTGGTCGGTTTGACGACGGATGGTCTCAACGCGCTCGATCATATGGTCGGCTTCAGCTTGGGTAATCTTGCGGGCTTTTCGCGTGGTTCCGATGTCCGCACTCAGAATGTTGGCTCGAACCGAGATGTGGGCTTGTCGGGGGTCGGTGATCTTTCCGCCTGTTTCGCCCACCAGTTCGCGTTGGGCTTTGATGTTGCAGCTGGGCAGGTCAAGACTCTGTTGAGCGGCCGAGGCGTTCAGGCTCAAAACCAGTAGCGAAGCCAGGATGCTGTATTTCATGAGTGTATCCAGTGTGGGCCGGTGGGTGTCGGTAGGGTTAGGCCGCAAGGTACATCGACCGGTTCCCGAGGGAGGGCCAGCGCTGTCGGCAGTTCACCTTCGCGGCACAGGCACTAGGCCTGATACCCTGATGAGCTACCCAAGCTCAAGCCCCGCTGAAAAGGAATTCATCATGCTAGAACGTAACAAGCTGGTCCCTGAATTGATGGTCACTGACCTGAATACCAGCTTGGCGTTCTGGGTGTTTTGCCTGGGTTTCGAAGTGGCTTATCAACGTCCAGAGGATGGCTTTGCCTACCTCGATCTGAACGGCGCTCAAGTGATGCTCGAGCAGACAGATCCGGACGCCGGCCAATGGCTCACTGCGCCGTTGAGCAAGCCTTTTGGAAGGGGGATCAATCTGCAGATCGATGTCGTCGCCGTCGCGCCGATCATTCACAAACTTCGCCAAGCCGGATACGCGCTTTACCGCGAATGTGCGGACACTTGGTATCGGGTGGACGACGGCGAGGTTGGGCAGCGAGAGTTCATCGTGGAAGATCCTGATGGGTATCTAATTAGACTGGTTGAGCGTTTGAGGCAGCGACGTATCGCTTCGCTTGGGTAAATGTGATCGAGTGTACGTATGCATTGGCAGATTCGAAGCGAACTAACCGGGAGACACAGGTTTGAGTTTTGATTGCCAGTCCAGGTCGAATTTGAGCGGTACGGGACGGCTTTTGGCCGATTGGTGCTTGTAGCCAAGGGCGGAAAGCGACCCATTTCTGCCGTCTTCCACCCTTGGAAGGGTGATAGACGACAGTCATGAGCCTAGTTGTTCGCCCCATGACACTCGTCAGGTAGCAAATGGATGCATGAACCGCCTATGATGAGCAAACAGTCGCATTTTGCTTTTGCTTTTGCTTTTGCTTTTGCTTTTGCTATATTGCTGGCTCTTAGTTGATATTGCCGTTTAGGGCTGAAGTTTATGGGGTTCTATGCGGATATCTAGGTCTTGGAAATCATCTCATATAGGCCAGTTGAAATGCGTCCATAAAGCCGGTGCTCTAAAAGTCAATGTGATAAACTTTTGCTTTTTTCAAAAAATTTGCTAGTCTTGTCGAAATCCAATAAAGGTTTGTAATTATGCACTTAACTCCTTCTGATCCAGATATTGCAACGCTTTATCGAAAGATACGAGCTGAACGGCTTGATCTCCAGCCAAATTTCCAAAGAGGTGAAGTCTGGGGCAAAGGAAAAAAACAAAGACTAGTGGATAGCGTTCTCAGGGGTTGGCATATTCCGCCGATTCATGTGATACAAGTTCCAAACAGTGAGCGTCAAGAGGTTCTGGACGGACAGCAGCGATTAGCTGCGATTAGAGACTTTATGCAAAATTCATTTCCGATAAATGGTGAGCAGGAACCTATAGAGAGATCTATACTTGAGCTGGATGGATTGTTTTGGGAAGATCTCAGTGAAGAAATACGGGGGAAGTTTGAAGATTTTACAATAAGGGTTCTGACCATATCTGACTACAAGCCCCGAGAGCCAGGTGAACTTTTTTATCGTCTAAATCAGCCTACAAATCTCACATCCGCAGAACAAAGAAATGCCTATTTCGGCGAGGCCCGCCAGCAAGTTAAAAATCTCACTGAATTTATGGAGGAGAGCGGTTTTAGTCGAGAGCTTATGGGTTTTTCAAACTCGCGAATGGCGTATGACGATATCCTAGCGAAGTTTTTGCTCACCTTAGAAAGTGGGGCTTTGACGAAAAAAATTACGGCGAACACTGTTACAAGTCGATACAGAGAGTCAACAGGTTTCTCCAATGATATGATTCAAGCTTCAATGAAGTGCTTACAGAATCTAGGTGATTGCTTGGCAAGTAGAGAGTATCCTAGTAAGTTGAATAAGGCGACGATATCGTCTTGGTTGATATTCATATATCGCGCAATCCGAATAGGCTTAAAGCCATATACAGTCGTAGAGTTTTTTTCTCAGTTTGAATACCTGCGTGAAAATCATGAATATGTTATTCAGAAGGATTCAATTCCCACTGGCATGACTCATGCATTTTTGTTGAAGGTTATGCAGATTTATCAAGATCGAGCTAGTTCTCGAGTCGCTGATACGAGTTCTGTGATATTTCGAGATATGATTCTTTGGGGTATGTATGTGTCTTTTTATCCGGAGGAAATCTGGCAAGATAAGTCACTATTGGAGCTTCATAAAAATTTTTACTATCTTAACTCAAAGCATGATCAAGGCATTAGTGAGGGGTCTTTGAGTAAAGTAGCCCGCGATCTGCGCTGGGGGGATGAATTGTGATTGTATTAAAGGAGGCTAAAATAGATGACCATTGGAAAAACTTCGCCCGGCGAAACTACACCGTTAAATTAAATCAGCTTCGGATTTTGGATCATGAGGTCTTCGAGAAAAGAAATTTTGATCTTTTAGGGGGGGTTAATATATTCGTCGGTAGAAATGGAGTTGGCAAAAGTAATCTGATGCGATTGCTTTATAATTGTTTAATTGCAGAGGAAAGCAATCGTATAGCTTTTTCGACGCCATTAATCAGTAAAGCAAAGATTGAACTGGACTTTCAAGTAGAGGCGCACACAGCCACGAGAAAGCTACACGTTGTTCCCGATGAAACGATGGATGTTGGAATAACATCCTTCATGTTCGACCCGTGCACTTTGATTCCGCTATTTCAGCAAATGCTGTCAGAGCAGTCAAATTTCTTCGAGCTAATAGAGCAGCATGGACAGAGTACTGCAAATGACGAAGAGCTCAAGCTCATAAATTATTTGACAGGAAATGAGTACTCAAACATAGTATTTACTACTATTGAAGGGGAGTTTGATCATTATCCTGCTTTTCCTTATTTTAGTGTGCAGTTGGGTGATATCAAATATGAGAGCTCTTCAATGGGGATGGGAGAGCTTTCACTGTTTTATTTTTGGTGGCTCGTGAGCTATATGGAACGTGTTGACGGGCATAAGATTCTATTGGTGGAAGAACCAGAAAGTTTTTTGCCGCCTGCTAGCCAGACACGCCTAGCTAACTTGATAGCAATGACGTGTGCCACTCAGGGGTTTAGCTTGGTTCTTTCAACTCATTCAGAACACATTCTAAGTCGCATGCCTTCGACAGCAATGCATCTCCTGCTACGTTCAGAAAACGGGGTATCTATCTATCCAGTCTCTAACGGAGATGTCTCGCATATAGAAAATTTAGGCTTGGTGGTACCCAAGCTCGGCATGCTATTTTTGGAAGATGTATGTGGAATTATATTTGTTAAGTCTTTATTTAACAAAAGTAAAGAGTTTTCTGTAGGTAATTTCTATTATCACAATTCCGGATCGGAAAGTGAGGTAACGACAGATATCAAGCGCTTGGCCCCGGCTCAAAAAGGATGGTTGTTTGCAGGGGTGTACGATGGTGATTGTCGAACAAAAAAAATTCCCGTACCTAAAGGAGGTAAGCATCTTTTCTTGCCCGGCGATAAGCCTCCAGATGAGTTGATGATGATTTATTTTAAGCGTAAATCCTCCTTGGAAATCTCTCGACTTCTAATGAGGCCTGAAACTTTAGTTGTCCAAGCGAAAGCTACCGCAGCCGGATCAGATTTCCATGATTACTTTCATCTGGTAGGAGGAGTTTTAGGGATGGACTTTAATAGGGTTTTTTCGTTTGTGTGTGATGTCTGGGTAGATGATAATTCAGCTGCACTAGAAGCATTCTCGAAGGAAGCAGGTGAAGCTTTTTTTGGTTCTAGACGATAGCTATTCGCTCAATAGTGTTGTCTGGGTAGGCGTGTGAGGAAATCGGGCGTAGATTCAAGTTTTATAGGAGTCGGCTCCGATTTCTCCGCTAATTGTAAATTTATCCGGTTAGATATTCAGCCTTCAGCCTTCAGCCTTCAGCCTTCAGCCTATAGTTATTGGAGTGCTCAATTTGATTAATCAAGTCTGCTGTGGTAGTCAATTAATTTACCGGTCGTATGAGGTTTTTGAACGATGGTTGACTTTGTAAATCACCGGTAGGCTTATCTGTCTTAGGGAAGCGCTACCGCATCGCTTTTTCAAGTAAAGATGATTGCAGTAAGTTGATCTATTAAGTCAAATCGACGGTTTTGTAAAAGCATGTATATCATAAACACTCTTTAATCCCGATCTGGGCTCGTTCGAATAAGAAACCTTCGAAGGCCTCAATTAGTCCGAGTGATCCAATAGTGGGGATACGTTATTCGACATCACTCTTGTACATCGCTGACCAAAGGCGCCCATGCAACCAGCGCCTTACCAAACGCACAACGCTGATGTCGACCTTCACCACCAACGGCTGCACCCACCATCCCAATCGGTCGGTCCTTGTCGAACGCCAGCCAAAATGCTGTTCCAGCGGACGACGCTCGCTCTTTCCATTGCTCGTCAGTGTACTGAGCCGCAGTCTGATAGCTCACGCCGAACGCCGTCGGCGTGTCCAAAAGGGCCGCAAGCCGTGTGTGTTTCAACAGCATCCAATCCGCTGTTTCAGTCAGTCGAATATGCATCTCACACCGGCGCCGGGCTTTGCAGCAGCGGATACAACGACAGCACCAGCAACGCCGCCATGCTCCAGTTGAACAGTCGCAACCAGCGCGGTACTCGCAGCACGTTGCGCAAGACGCTGCCGAAGCCGGCCCAGACGCACACGCTGGGCAGGTTGACCAGTGCGAACACCGCAGCGATAACCATCACGTTGTAGACGTAGCCCTGCGCCGGCACATAGGTAGTGATGGCGCCGACCGCCATTACCCAGGCCTTGGGATTGACCCATTGGAAGGCGGCGGCGCCGAGGAACGTCATGGGCGTGCTGTCCTGGCCTCCTGCTTCGCTCACGCTGCCTGAGGTGGCGATGCACCATGCCAGGTAAAGCAGGTAGGCCGCGCCTATCCAGCGCAGGGCAGTATAGGTCCAAGGCACGGCGGTGCAGATCTCACCCAGGCCAAGCCCGACCGCCAGCACCAGCAGCATGAACCCCAGGCTGATGCCCAGGGCGTGGGGAATGGTGCGCAGGAAACCGAAATTCACCCCCGAGGCCAGCAGCATGGTGTTGTTCGGGCCGGGGGTGATGGAGGACACCAGAGCGAAGAGGGCGAAGGCAGGCAGCAGGTCGATGAGCATGTCCGTATGGTCTCTGGAATGTTGTAGAAGTGAAAGTACCTCACGACCCGGCCAGCGATACTGTACAGACAATGTTGAATTCACCAGTACACACTCACAGCCACTTGGCCTTTTGCAGGTGCGACCGGTCTTCTGCTCAGACCCGGAGGGTTGCTTAACAAGGGGAGCGAGGGTAGTGTTTACGCTATGCGCAGATGTATACAGCGTAAACAGTTATGTCAGGAGTACTGCCATGGGTTCGCCCGTTCTTTCTTTCCGTGTGGAAGCAGAGCTGATCGATCAGCTCGATCAGCTCGCCGAAGCCACTGATAGAGATCGCCAATACCATTTGAAACGTGCTTTGGCCCGCTATGTGGAATCCGAGTCGTGGCATTTTCGTGCGGTAGCAGAAGGCATTGCTGATGCAGAGGCAGGCAACTTGGTCGATTTGGATGCCGTGAAGGCTAAGTGGGTGGCGCGTGCCGAAAGTCGCATTAACCAGCAAGGCGGCAAGTGATCTTGACGGGATTTATGAGCACCACGAAGCGCTCAGAGGACCCGAAAAAGCAGAAGAAACCATTTTTCAGATGTTGGATAGCCTGAGCCAGTTGGAGGCGTTTCCCCAACTGGGCAAGGCATCGGGCATTCCCGATTGCAGGGAGCTGATCTTCGCGAGGTATCCCTACCGTGCGATCTACACCCTGAAAGGCAATGTCATTCTGGTGTATCGAATTTTGCACCAGCATGCAGAGCGCCCTGAGGAGTGGTAACAAAGACGTCCATTTCAGTAGTGTTGGTCACTCTGTTGGTCGCGCGTGCATCTGGTGCTCGCCTCCCTACGTAAACAAATAACTGTCCATCGCCAACACCCCATACTCCACGCCACCTTCGATCACCCGCGTTTCATACTGTTCACCCGCCGCGCCGACGGCGATGAACAGGGGCAGGAAGTGCTCATCCGTGGGGTGTGCACGCTCGGCCGAAGGTGCGTATTGCCGGTAGTCCAGCAGCGACTCCAGATTGCCCGAGGCCAGGGTCTTGGCCGTCCAGGCGGCGAAATCCTTGACGTATTGAGCGCCGTGGGGCGTGGCGCCGCGGAACTCGTAGAGGTTGTGCGTCAGGCTGCCCGAGGCCACGATCATCACGTTCATGTCGCGCAATGGTTTGAGCGCCTGGCCCAGCTTCCACGCCTCGCGGGTGTCGAGCGACGCCGGCATGGAAACCTGGATCACCGGGATGTCCGCGGCTGGCGCCAGGTAGAGCAGGGGTACCCAGGCGCCATGGTCCAGACCCCGATCGGCATCCAGGCGGGCGCTCCAGCCGGCGGTCTTGAGCATGTCGACGATCTGCGCTGCCAGGGCCGGTGCGCCGGACGCCGGGTATTGAATCTTGTACAGCGCGTCGGGGAAGCCGCCGAAGTCATGAATAGTGGCGGGAGCTGCGCTTGCGGTCACGCCGATCTCGCCACGGGTCATCCAGTGCGGGGACACGATGACGATGGCCTGAGACCGTGTCAGCTCACGCCCCAACTCGGCCAGGTGCTTGCCTGCAGGGCCAGGTTGGACCGCGAACATGGGAGAGCCATGGGAAACGAACAGTACGGGCGATGGAATGGTCATCGGCGGGCTCCACATCAAGAGGTTGCGGTTTGAGGACTCCAGCTTTCAGCAAGCCGGCATTTGACCCAGTACTCGAAGCTGGCGCAGAGCCAGATGCCATAGGCGAGCAGTTCCACGCCTTCCTCGGCGGTGGTTTTGGCCAGGCGCTGGTAGCTGTCGCCCATGACCTGATGCCAGAACGAGCCCATGCCGAAGATCCTGGAAAAGATCAGTACCGCGAAGCCCGTCGCCAACGCGGCGAACGTCGGGGTACGTATGAACGCGCCCAACGCCTGGACAGTTTGCTGTCTGTGCTTGGCGCTTATCGCGTTACCGATGGCCACCGCAGCGATGGCCAGAAAAGGCCACAGCCAGGCGCTGTGGCTGATGGGGTCGAACAAGCCGTCCAGCTCGCGGGTCAGCAGGCAGGCGAAGAAGCCCGCAGCGAGAAATTCGAAGCCGCCTTTGCGGCCGGTTCCCGGGGCGGTCCAAAAGAGCAGGGCGCACAGCGCGAGCATCAGTTCCTGGGTGATCTCGGTGAACGATATTTCCAGAATTTCTGTATGAAACACGGCAATGTCCAGCCACACCATGGCAAAACACAAAACGGCAACCGAACATTTGGCCAGGGCGAACAGGAGCGGGTATTTCAAATCGGGGCGGGCGTACACGTGAAGCTCCAGAGCGGGACTATGTCTATAAGTCGCGCATCTAAGCGTCTGGCAAGGGGAATGTGAAGCGTTGTTTAACGATAGTTAACATCGATGTATTTGATGCGATGGACAGCGCGCCCTGCCACGGCGCGCTGTTTGCCGAGGATTTAGAACGCGGCGGTATAGATCGCCAGCGCATCGGCTTCGCTGACCTCGCGCGGATTGTTGACCAGCAGCCGTTGCTGCAGCATCGCGCTGCGGGCCAGTTCCGGCAGGCTTTCGCGGGTCACGCCGGCTTCGCTGAGGCGCAGCGGCAGGCCGGTGGCTTGATGCAGCCTGAGCAATTCGTCGATGAATTGCTGGGCCGCATCGCCCGATCGCAGGCGTTCGCCCAGCAGCACGGGGGCAAGTTCGGCGTACAGGTTCTGGGCAGCGGAGAGGTTGAAACGCAGCACTTGCTGCAGGACCAATGCATTGGACAGGCCGTGGGGCAGGTGGAAGCTGACGCCCAGCGGGTAGGCCAGTGCGTGCACGGCGGCGACCGGCGCGTTGGCAAACGCCTGCCCAGCCAGGCAGGCGCCCAGCAACATGGCCTGGCGGGCTTCCAGGTCGTGCGGCGTGTTGACGGCGCGTTCGAGGTTGGCCGCCAACAGGCGCAAGGCTTCACGTGCCAGCAGGTCGGAGAGGGGATTCTTGCGGTGTTTGCTGGTGTAGGCCTCGATGGCATGCACCATGGCGTCGATGCCGGTGGCCGCCGTCACCGGGCCGGGCAGACCGATGGTCAGTTGGGCGTCGAGAATCGCCAGGTCCGGCAACAGCTGGTTCGCCACCACGCCGGATTTGCCGGTGGCGGTGGTGACGATGGAGATGGGCGTGACTTCCGATCCGGTGCCTGCAGTAGTGGGCACCTGAATCAACGGCAGGCGCGGGCCGGTGGCCTGGTTCACGCCGTAGATGTCGCTCAGGCCCTGTCGCTGTGCGGGGTGCGCCAGGTAGGCGACCAGCTTGGCGGTGTCCATGGAGCTGCCGCCGCCGAAGCCGACGATCAGGTCGGCGTTCATGCGCCGTGCCTGCTCGGTGGCGGCCAGCACCAACGCTTCCGCCGGGTCGGCGAGCACATCGCTGTACACCGCGTATTCGATACCGGCGCTGGCGAAGCCCGGCAGCACGCTGTCGAGCAGGCCATGCTTGAGGATCCCGGCGTCGGTGACCAGCAATACACGCCGGGCGCCGCGGCTGGCGCATTGTTCGGCCAGGCCGGCGGCGCTGCCGGTGGCGCAGATGAGGTGGGCAGTGCTGCTGAAGGTGAATCCTTGCATGGGGTTAACCTCGTATTCTTGTCATGGGGGGGAGCTGTTTTCCGCACCAGGCCGGGGCGGCGGTTGTTCGGGTTCGGCCGGTGGATCGGCATCGATGATCTGCCGGGCGATGGCTTCCATGCTGGTCCGGCGCGTCATGGCTTCGCGTTGCAGGCGCCGGTGGGCATCGTTTTCGCCGATTCGATGGCGGGCCATCAACAGCGCCTTGGCCATGGAGATCTTCGACACCGCCGGCTGCCGGCTTTGCAGCTTGCGCAGCTCGGCGAGCATGTCGATGCGCGCCCGCCAGGCGGCGCGCGCCATCAGCAACTGGGTCAACAGACCGAACGGCCGCAAGGGCCGTTCGATGACCGCCGCCGGTTGCGTTTCCAGCACCAGTTGCAGCATCGACGGGTTCTCGTAGCCGACCACGGCGATGATCGGCGGCGCCTGTTCGCTCAGGCTTTCCACCAGTATCTGCGTGTTGCTGCGCTGGCTGAGTTCCACGGCCAGCAACACCACGTCGACCGCTTCGGGTAAGGTCGTGGGCACCGGCCAGCGCTGTTCGACGATGCAGCCGATGCGCTGCAACTGGTCGAGGACGATGCGGGCCTCACCGTCCTGGGGGTGAATCACCAGCACGCGCAGGCCCTTGAGTTCGCGCAGCAGGGACGGCGCGCTGGTCATCTCGGCCTCCGGCAGTTCATGGCTGTGCGTCCATCTGGTAGTCGACCATGTAGGGGCTTGGCGGCACCGCTTCGGCGCTTTCCAGCACCAGTTGGAACTGGCGTCGGTCGTCGAGCCGGGCAATGCGGGGCCATAGCCAGGTGTGCTGGGTCTGCGGGTCGATCTGCACCGTGCCCTGAGGCGCATCGAAGCGAGCGCCGGCCAGGGCTTCGCGCAGGGCCTGCACCGAATCGTCGGCGGCGCGGCGCGCGGCCTGGGCGAACAGGTGCACCTGAAAATAGGCGGCCTCGGCGCCGGCAGTGATGGCGGCCCCGTCGCCGAAGCGCGCGCGATAGTGGCTGACGAACGCCTGGCTGGCGGGCGTCTGCAACGTCGAGAACCAAGGTGCGGCCGAAATGTGGCCTTCGGCTTCTTCGTCGGTCATGGCCTGCACGTCGACCTCGTTGGTGGCCAGGCTGACGATGGGCATGCGTGCAGGATCGAAACCCGCCTGGTGGTAGGCCCGGTGCAGCGAGGGAATGTCGCTGCCGACGATGGTCGAATAGATGGCGTCGGGTGCGGTCTCGCGCACCCTTTGCATGACCCGCTCGAAGTCCTCTGCGGTGGCGTGGAACGGCAGGTAGATCTCGTCGACGATCTCGCCGCCCGCCTGCTCGAACAGCTCACGCATGATGCGGTTCGATTCGTAGGGGTAGACATACGAACCGCCCACGAATAGCACGCGCCCGCCATAGGTCTGCAGGACGTAGCGGGCCAGTTGCAGCGAGTTCTGGTTGGGGGCCGAGCCGGTGTAGAAGCAGTACGGCGAGTATTCGAAACCTTCGTACAGCGTTGGATAGAACAGCAAGCGCCGACGGCTTTCGACCACCGGCAGCACGACCTTGCGCGTGCTCGACATGTGCGTGCCGAACAGCACCTGCACCTGATGGTGGTCGCACAGGTGCAGCGCGCTGTCGCGGTAATCGTTCGGATCGGCGCCGGGGTCGCCGTCGATGGCCGTCACGCGGCGGCCGTTGATCCCGCCGCTGTCGTTGACCTCGGCGATGGCCAGGTGGGTGGCGTTGGCCTGTGCGGTTTCCGACGCCGCCGTAAGGCTGGCGCGGGAGAACAGCAGGCCTACCTTGTAATCGTCGCCGTTCATGAGCTCAGGCTTTCCCAGTCGATGTGCTGTTCGAAGTGATGCGCGGCCTGGTAGAGAGTCGCCTCATGGTAATCACGGGCGATGAGCATCAGGCCCACGGGCAACCCTGCCGCCAGCCCGCAGGGGATGGACATGGCCGGGTGGCCGGTGACATCGAACGGGGCGGTATTGGCATTCATTTCCAGGGCGCGGGTGACCCAGGTCGCGGGCGTGACATCGGCGGCCGGCAGTTTCGGCGCCTTGAGTGGCACGGTCGGCATGAGCAGCAGGTCGTAGCGGGCGAACTGCTCGTCGTAGGCGGCGCGCAGCTGGCGCGCGGCGTTCTGTGCCCGGGCGTAGTACAGGCCACCGAATCGCTGGTGGGCATAGTGGCCTGCCAGCAGGCAGGTCTTCAGGTCATGGGGGAACGCGTCGGCCTGCTGCTGCCAGTCTTGTTGCGCGCGCATCAGGCTCTCCACGTACAAGCCTTTCCAGTTGGAGCCGTAATTGTAGCCGCGCATCAGCTGCGTGGTGCCTTCCACGGCAATTGGCGTCCAGATGGCATGACCCAGCGCGTGCAGGGGGATGGAAACCTCTTCCACCTGCGCGCCCCATTCGGCGAACAGACCGGCGGCACGGCGCACTGCAGCGTCGACATCGGCTTCGGAATTGGCGTGGCCGAAGCCCTCGCGGACCACTCCGATGCGCAGCCCCGAAACACCCGCGCCGAGCGCCTGGGTGTAGGCCTGCACTGGCATCTGCCGATCCTGGCGCGGATCCAGGCCGTCGGCACCGGCGAGCACTTCGAGCAGCAGGGCATTGTCGGCCACCGTAGCGCTCATCACGCCGGCGTGGTCCAGGGTCATTTCGATGGGCATGATGCCGGTGTAGGGCACCAGCCCGTGGGTCGGCTTCATCCCGTAGATGCCGGAATAGGCCGCCGGAATGCGCACCGAACCGCCTTGATCGGTGCCGATGCCGAGGTCCACTTCGCCCGCGACGATCAGCGCGGCGCAGCCCGAAGACGATCCTCCGGTCGAGTGACCCGGATTGCGCGGATTGTGCACCGCGCCAGTGGCGTTGGTATGACTGCTGCCCGACACGCAGAAAAACTCGCAGTGGGCCTTGCCCAGAATGCTGCCGCCAGCGTCGAGCACACGTGTGGCCACGGTGGCGTCGACGTCCGGCACGTACCCTTGCAGGGTCGAGGCGCCATTCATCATGGGTACCCCGGCCAGGCAGATGTTGTCCTTGAGGGCGACGCGCTTGCCGCTCAGCTTGCCGCCCGCCGCCCCATGCAGATCGGTGCGCACGTACCAGGCGTTGTAGGGATTCTGCGCAGGCGTCGGCAGGTGCCCGGCGCTTCTGGGGTAGCGTTGCGGGACGCTGGCAGGCTGCAACTGGTCGAGGCGGTCATAGTCCTGCCAGACGGCTTCGAGGATGTCGGCGTATTGCTCGAGTAACGGTGCTTGCAGGTGCAGACCCAGCTGGCGGCCGGTTTCGGCAAGCTCAGCCTGGGTGGGACGTTGAATGGACATGACGATGAATCCTCAGGAATGAAAGCCCATGAAGCGCTCGGCAAGCGCTTCGGCGGTGGTGCTGGCGGGGTCGACTTCATCGACCAGTTGGCCGTTCTCGATGATCAGGATGCGATCGGCCAGCGCCGTCAGGAAGTCGATGTCCTGTTCCACCAGAATGATGCCCAGGCCTTGTTCGCGACGCAGGCGTTGCAGGGTTTCGATGATCTCGTCGCAGATGGAGGGCTGGATGCCTTCGGTGGGTTCGTCGAGCAGGATCAGCTTCGGGTTGCCGCACAGGCAGCGCGCCAGGGCCAGCAGTTGCTGTTCGCCGCCCGACAAGGCGCCACCGGGTTGGTCGAGCAGCCGTTGCAGACGTGGAAAATACGCCAGGATCCGCTCGATGGTGGCCGGGGCGTCGGCGAAGTGCTTCACGCAGCCCATGCGCAGGTTTTCGCCGACGGTCAGGAACGGGAAAATCTGCCGGCCCTGGGGCACGTAGCCGATGCCGGCCCGTGCCCGCTGGCTGGCGTCAGCGCGGCTCAGGTCCTGGCCTGCGAACTGCACGCTGCCCGACAGCGCCGGCAGCTCGCCGATAAGCGCGCGTAGCAGGGTGGTCTTGCCCATGCCGTTACGGCCGAGCACGCCGATGCAGCTGTCGGTGGCGCCGCGCAGAGCGATGTCGCGCAGCACCGGCACGCGCCCGTAGCCGGAACACAATCCATTGACTTCAAGCATGTTTGATCTCCTGTTTGCCCAGATAGGCTTCGCGCACCAACGGATTCTGAGTCACCTCGGCAAAGCTGCCCTGGGCCAGCACCGCGCCCTGGTTGAACACGGTGACCGTGCCGGCGATGAGGCGGATGAACTCCATGTCGTGCTCGACCACCACCACCGTGCTGTGCGCGTTGATCTCCTTGATCAGGGCGGCGGTCTTGCGCACTTCCTGATAGGTCATGCCGGCAGCGGGCTCGTCCAGCAGCACCAGGGTCGGCTTCGAGGCGAGGATCATGCCCAGCTCGACCCATTGCCGTTGACCGTGGGCCAAGTCGCCCACCAGACGGTGGCGGTGTTCGCTCAGGTCGATGCGTTGCAGCGTCTGCTCGGCGGTTTGCCGGGCCTGCGCGGCGCTCTGGTTGCGACTGGCGGCCAGGCGCAGGTTTTCCAGTACATCGAGGCCGTCGAACACACTGGGTGTCTGCGTCTTGATGCCGATGCCCAGGCGCGCGATACGGTGCGGCGGTAGGCCGCTGATGAGCTCGGCCTGAAAGTGGCAGCTGCCGTGGGTCGGCTTCAGCTGCCCGCTGAGCAGTTTGAAGAACGTACTTTTACCGGCACCGTTGGGACCGATGAGGCAGCGAAGTTCACCGCGGTGCAGGGTGAAATCCACCGCTTTTACGGCGTGCACGCCGCCGAAACTGACGCCCAGACCTTGGGTTTGCAGAAGCACGCTCATACGGCGCCCTCCTGTGGCACGGCGCTGGTGGAAGCGGGACGACGCTTGAACACGCGCCCGGCCAACGTGCCAAGGCTGGGCAGCAAGCCACGCGGCAGCAGCATGACGAAGGTCAGCAGAATCGCACCCAATACCAGGCCGCTGTCCACCGTCTGCTGTTCTCCCAGGCGCGCCATCAGCGCCTGCAGGCCGATGCAGGCCAGGATCGGCCCGAACAAGGTACCGCGACCGCCGACGATGACCCAGATGATGATCTGCGCCGACTGCGCCAGGCCAAACACACCCGGGCTGACGAACGCGCCCCAGTTGGCGTACAGGCACCCGGCCAGGCCAGCGATGCCGCCGCCCAGGCTGAAGACGATCAGCTTGTGCAGGCGCGTGTCATAGCCGAGCAAACCGGCGCGCTGCTCGTTTTCACGGATGGCCACTACCACCTTGCCGAAGCGACTGGCGAGCAGTCCGCGCAGGCCCAGGTAGCAGAGGATCAAGGCGCCGCCGATCACCTGAAACAAGGTTTCGGGCTCCAGTACACGCTCGGGATCGAACGGCACGTTGAGCGTCGGGATCGCCGGAATGCCGTTGAAACCGCCGAGCAGCGCACTGCCGATGTGGTATTCGCTGCCCGAGGTGGAGTTCATCACGTTGAACAGAATCAGCGTCACCGCCAGGGTGATCACGCCCAGGTACACATCGCTGATGCCACCGTAGAACATGAAGTAGCCCATGGCCGCAGCGAACAGGGCGGGCACGGCAATGGCCAGCAATACCGGCCAGGTGCTGTCGCCGATGTTCAGCACACCGACCGCATAGGCATAGGCCCCCAGGCCGAAGAACGCGGCCTGCCCGAAACACAGGATGCCACCGAAACCCCAGATGAACGCCAGACTCAGCGCCAGCAGGGCCATGACCAGGTAGATGGTCAGCGAGAGCAGGGTGAACAGGTCCAGCCAATACGGCAGAACGCCGACCAGCACGGCGGCCAGTGCGCAGCCGAGCACCGGCAGCAGATCACGAAATGCGACAGGCATCAGAACGCCCTCCGAAAGAACCGACCGGTGATGCCCTGAGGCAACACGCGGATCAACACGATGGCGGCCAGCAACAGGGCCACCTCACCGAACACCGGGGTGCTGAAGAAGGTCACCACCTGGTTGATGACGCCGAACGCACCGGCCGCACTCAGCGTGCCGGTGATGACGGCGCTGCCGCCGCCGATCACGGTGATGAAGGCCTTGGCTATGTAGCTGGCGCCCAGCGTCGGGATCACCCCGGTGAGCGGTGCGAGGACCGCGCCGCCGAGCCCGGCCAAGGCCGCGCCTAAGCCGAAGGTGAGGCTGTAGATGCGTCCGGGGTTGGCGCCCAGGGCGGCGGCCATCTTGGCGTTCTGCATGGTCGCCCGGGCGCACAGGCCGAACTGGGTGAAGCGCAGCAGCGCCCACATCCCCAGCAACACCGCCACGGCCACGGCGATGACGAACAGCCCGTAGCCACTGGTTTGATAGGCACCCAGGGTGATGCCCGGCAACGGTGAGCTGATGCCCACGGTGGTGTTGCCGAACAGCATGGTCGCCGTGCCGGTCAACGCCAGGCTCAAGCCCCAGGTGGCCAGCATGGTGTCGATCATGCGGCCGTACAGGTGGCGTATCAGCAAGCGTTCGACCAGCATGCCGAACAGGCCCACCGTCAGCGGCGCCAGCACCAGGATCGAGATCCAGATCGGCACATGCAGGTGGTGGGTTGCCAGGACGGCGACGTAACCGCCGAGCATCATGAACTCTCCATGCGCCAGGTTGATGATCTTCATCATGCCGAACACCACCGCCAGACCGATGCTGAGCAGCACCAGCGTGGCGATGGCGCCGACGATCTGCAGGGAAAAAATCGCGGCCCAATCCATGTCCGTCTCCTTACAGCGCGATGCTGTATTGCTTGGCATCGCGCGGGTTCTTGACCAGATCGCAGACCGCGGCGGTGTCCGAAGGGGCCTGCTGGGCGAAGCTTTGCACCACCTCCAGGCGACGATCGCGCACCTCGGCGATGTGCACATCCAGAATGCAATGGTGGGTGGCCGGGTCGATGCTGACCTTGCCGCTGGGCAGGTCCAGGCTGATGCCTTTCTCCAGCGCTTCGATGACCGCCATGCGCTCGATCGAACCGGCCTGGCGAACGCCCTCGGCCCACAGCATCATGCCCTGATAGGCGCCCATCGCCAGTTCGGTGATGTACGGATAGTCGGCGCCGAAGCGGGAGTGGAAGCGTTCGACGAACGCGGTGTTGAGCGGGGTCTGCAGTTCCTGCACGTAGTTCTGGCAGATCAGGATGCCGTTGCACTCTTCGGGCGAGAGCACGATGTGCTCGTTGCCCCCGGCAAAGGTGGTCGAAGCGATCGGCAGCTTGCCGGTCATGCCGGCAGCCTTCCACTGGCGGTAGAAGGACATGTGAGCGCCGCCGACCAGAGCCGACCAGACGAAGTCCGGCTTGGCTTCCTGAATCTTCGAGATGGTGGCGCCGAAGTTGGTCACGTCTAGCGGGAAGAACTCGATCCCCACGCTCGACCCACCAGCCTGTTCGACGTACTTCTTCACCCAGGCGGTGACGATCTGCCCGTAGTTGTAGTCCGCCGCGACGATGTAGACCTTCTTGCCCCACTTCTGGGTCACGTGGGACACCAGCTTCTCCACGGTCTGGCCTGGGGTCACGCCGGTGCCGAAGAAGTTGCGATCGCACACGCCGCCTTCGTACTGGTTGTCGTAGAAGTACAGCGTCTTGTAGCGGTCCAGCACCGGACGCACCACTTCACGGGAGGCGGAGGTGATGCCCGCATGCACCACCGCCACCCGATCCTTGAGCGCCGCCTGCTGGGCGTACTGGGCGTACAGCTGCATGTTGGACTGGGTGTCGTACTTGATCAGGCTCAGCGGCCGGCCGAGCAGGCCGCCCTGGGCGTTCAGCTCTTCGGTGGCGAACGTCAGTGCATCCACGATCGGCTTGCCATAGATGTCCAGGCCGCCCGAGCTGTCGTACAGCGAGGCGATCTTGATCGCGTCGTCGGCGGCGAAGGCCGACAGGCTCTTGAAGCTCAACGCCGACAATGCGGCAGCGGAAATGGCGGACGAACGCAGGAAGGTACGACGATTGATAGCCATGCTCAGTGCTCCTGAAACCAGCCCCGTCATGCCATCGCCTGCCCGATCGCGGACAGCCGAACGGGCCGCCGTGCAAACGGAAAAGGGGAGGAGTGGGGCTGGATGAAATGCAGGCGAGGGAAGGTGGGGCCTGATTTCACGTGACCGACGACGCTGTCGGCTGAACGGGGTGTCGAGCGTTTCGCTTGTGAACCGCAGCCGCATCGTTGGGGCCGGGCCACCCAGGGCGCGGGGGCGCTGGGGGAAACTGGTGTCACGTGGGGAGTGACCCGATATGCAGAGCAAGTATCAGGCCATTGCAGGTAAACCATTGTTCAGACTTGAAATTTACTCTGGCAAGCGGCAAGTACAATAACCAGCCGTGCACTCAGTTGGGAACCCTGCACTCAAAACGTGCAGGGCAGCCTACCCAAGTAACACGAATGTGTTGGGCCGATCAGCTCAAGCGCAATACGTTCTCGACAGGCTCACCGCTCTTCAGACGCTGCAAAAGGGCAGGTTCCGCAGCATCGCTGGCCATAGCAATGTCGATGACCGCCGTCAATGCCGAAGCAGTGGTGATCAGCAGGCCATTGTCATCCCCCAGTACCCAGTCGCCTGGGCTGACGCTGACGCCTCCACACTGCACGGTCACGTTCTGCGCACTGGTGGGATCGCTTCGCAACTTGGTGGTCAAGAGGCTGGTACCGCGGGCGAAGACAGGCAGGCCGGCGGTGCGCAGCTCATTGATATCGGTGACCACGCCGTCGACGATGAGACCCCGAGCACCTTTTGCCATGGCGGCGCAGCAGGTGACACTGCCGACGCAGGCGTGGTGGTGGTCGCCTTGCATATCGATGATCAGTACCTCACCGGGTCGCAGGTCGACCAGGGCCTGATTCACTGCCAGGGCATCGGCGTTCGCGACCTTGAGGGTGCGTGCTCGGCCGATCACTTTGACGCCGCTCAGCTGCGAGGCGATGGCGTAGCTGACAAAGCCTTCTTCGAGAAAATGCCCCAAGGTCGCAAAGCTCACCTGCTGCAGTTTTGCTTCGAGTTGCTGTTCATCACTCATGCCGTTGCCTCTTTGTCGATCAGTTCGGCGACGCAGTCGATTTCCAGCGCCACGCCCCACAGCGACACGCACACGGTGGTCCGCGCTGGTGGCGCATGGCCCAGCACCTGGGTGTAGACACGGTTGAAGGGTTCCAGCTGCGCCGGATCGGTCAAGTACCCGTTCACCTTGACTACATGTTCGAAGTCCGAACCTGCGGCGATCAATATCGCTTCGAGGTTGCGCAAGGTCTGGCGAACCTGATCCTCGAAGTCGGCAGGTTGTGAATCGAAATCGTCACGAGCGGGAATCTGCCCGGCGGTGAACACCAGGTTGCCGCTGATCACCGCTTGCGAGTACGGGCCGACCGGACCGATCGTGCCTGGGGCGGCAGTTATGCGCTTCATGTCATACCTCGTTGAGCACGGGTTGGAAAAGAATTGCCTGGCCACCTGCACGGGGCCAGACATTGGCTTAGTTGGACTTGGGCCCTGCGGTGGTCAGGTCGCGTTTGAAGGTTTCGGTCAACAGCAACAAGGCGATCAGCGACAGCAACGCGGACCCGATCAGGTACCAGGCCACCGACGAGCCCTTGCCGGTCCAGTTCAGCAGCGCCGTAGTGACCATGGGCGTTGCCGCACTGCCCAGCAGGCCAGACAGCATGTAGGCCACCGACAGCCCGGAATAACGCACCTTGGTGCCGAACAGTTCGGCCAGGAACGTGGCGATGGGGCCATAGTTGGCGGCGAACGCCGTCATCAGCAGCATGTAGCCGAGAAACACCAGCGGCAGCTCGCGCGTGTCCATCAACCAGAACATCGGGAATGCCACCAAGGCTTCGGCAACGATGCCGCCGATGATCACCGGTTTGCGACCCCAGCGGTCGGACAGCGCGCCGAAAGCCGGCAGCAGGAAGATGCACAGGGCGCAGGAGGCCAGTACCACGCTGAGCATCACAGGTCGGGTGAAGCCCAGGGTCTGGGTGCCGTAGGTGAGGCCGAACGCGACGATGATGTTGAACGACGAACCGGTGGACATCGTGGCGATACCGCCCAGCAGCACCTGTTTCCAGTACTTGCGGCAGATTTCCGCCAGCGGCACCTTGACCTCTTGGTCGCGCTCCTTGGCCTGGTTGAAGGCAGGCGTTTCGGTGATGTTCAGTCGGATGTACAGGCCCACGGCGATCAGCAGCACACTGCCCAGGAAGGGAATCCGCCAGCCCCAGGCCAGCAGGTCTTCGGTAGACAGTGAACTGGCGATCGCCAGAAATGCCAGGTTGGCGATCATGGTGCCGGCCGGTACACCGATCTGGACCCACGAACCGTACAGGCCGCGTTGATGCGCCGGGGCATGCTCAACCGCCATCAACACCGCACCGCCCCATTCGCCGCCCAGCGCCAGGCCTTGGATGATGCGCAACGTCAACAACAGTATTGGCGCCCATATGCCGATGGTGGCGTAATCGGGCAGCAGACCGATGGCGAAGGTCGCAGCGCCCATGACCAGCAGCGAGATCAGCAGCATCGATTTACGCCCCAGTCGGTCGCCGAAATGGCCGAACAGCGCTGCCCCGACGATACGTGCGCCGTATGCCGAGGCAAAGGTGCCGAAGGCCAGCAATGTGCCGACCAGCGCGTCGAACGCGGGAAAGAAGATCTTGTTGAACACCAGCGCCGATGCGGTCGCGAAGACGAATAGGTCGTACCATTCGACGGTGGTGCCGATGACGCTGGCAACAGCGACCTTTCTCATGCTGACCGGGGCTTGCGGTGTAGCCAGGTAGTCGGGTGCGCACGCAGAACTGTTCATGCCTGTCTCCAAAATGAGCCGTTGCACAACGGAATGTGTTTAGGGCGGCAGATAGCGAGTGATGCGGCGCCCGCGTCCGGGCGCTTTATGGGTGAAACTTGTTATAGAAACGGAGGCTCGACGGACTCTCGTCGCAGGGCCGCCATCGAGGCGGCACCTGCAGTGTTCTCAGCGTTGTGTACGTTCGGTCACGGCATTGAGCAGCACATCGCAGCCCTTGCGCGCATCCTGCGGGTCTATGGCTTCGGCTTCGTTGTGGCTCAGCCCGCCCATGCAGGGAATGAACACCATGGTGGTGGGGCAATGTCGCGCGAGCAGGATGGCGTCGTGGCCTGCGCCGCTGACGATGTCCTGATGGGGGTAGTCCAGCGCATGCACCGCACGCCGCACGGCCTCGACACAGTCGCCGTCGAAAGGGGTAGCGGGGCTGAGCCAGTGGCGCTCGATGCTCAGCGCCAGGCCGCGCGTATCGGCGACCTGCTGGAAACGTTCGTGGACCTGCCGTTCCATGAGGTTAATCTGCTCATCCTGGTGATGGCGCAGATCGACGGTGAACGTCACGCTGCCCGCGATCGTGTTGCGCGATGACTTGGCGATGTTCACTTGGCCGATTGTCACCAAGCCCTGCGGATTGAAGTGCGCAACCAGCGCTTCGAGTTGCCCGGCCATTTCGGCAACACCGAACAAGGCGTCCTTGCGCAATGCCATGGGTGTCGTGCCGGCATGGGCACTCTGGCCCTGCACCTGCACATCGAGCCAGCAGATGGCTTGCCCGCCTGTGACCACGCCGACCGGCAGCCCGTTGTCTTCCAGAATCGGGCCTTGCTCGATATGAGCTTCGAAGTAGGCATCGAAAGGGCGCTGGAACGGCGCATCGCCGCCATGACCGATGCTCTCAAGTGCTTGGCGCACGCTGACACCCTCGCTGTCGCAGGCGTTCAGCGCGGCGTCCAGCGCCAGGCTGCCGGTGAACACGGCAGAGCCGAACATGGCGGGCGTGAAGCGTGCGCCTTCTTCGTTGGTCCATACGGCGATCTCGATCGGGCGCTTGTTGCGTACCCCCGCATCGGCAAGGCTGCGCACTACTTCCAGGCCACAGAGCACACCATAGATACCGTCGAACCGCCCACCCTTGGGCTGAGTGTCGAGATGACTGCCCATGACGACCGGCGGTAGCGGGTCATTCAGACCGGGAAGCCGGGCGAACAGGTTGCCGATGGCATCGAAAGTGATGCTCATGCCGGCTTCGCGGCACCAGCCGATGAACAACTCGCGGCCCGCCCGGTCTTCCTCCGACAGGGCCAGCCGACAGTTGCCGCCCTTGTCCGTGGCGCCTACCTTGGCCATGTCCATCAGGCTCTGCCATAGCCGTTCGCCGTTGCATTTCAATACGTTCATGGAATCTCTCTTTTGGCTCTGTTCATCCGGGCCGGTTTCTACAGACCGGTTTCAACAGGTGGGTCACACCAGGTAGGTGCTCAGTAGCCCAGCGATGGGTCGACCCGATGGTTCAGGACTTCACCGGCGAGCAGCCGGCGGGTGTTTTCGGCGACCTGACGCACGATGCAGGGATGGGAGGCGGCCGATGCCATGTGCGGCGTGACCACCACCCCAGGCATCTGCCACAGGGAATGATCGCTGGGCAATGGTTCTTGCTCGAACACATCCAACACCGCCCCGCGCAGTTGACCGGTGGCCAGCGCTGTTTGCAGATCGTCGATCACCAGGTGCTGGCCGCGTCCGCCGTTGACCACTGCAGCGCCGCGCGCCAGGCGCGCGAAAGTGTCCCGATCGAGAATGCCGTGGGTGGCATCGGTCAACGGCAGCAGATTGACCAGCAGATCCAGGCCTTGAAGAAAGTCGTCGAACTGCTCGGGTCCGTGATGACAGGCGATTCCGGCCAACTGCCGTTCACTGCGTGCCCAGCCACGCACGGCATAGCCTGCGCCGGCCAGGTCTGCGGCAATCGCAGCGCCCAGTGAGCCCAGACCCATGACGCCGACCTTGAACTGCCCAGCCGTGCGTTGAGGGTGACGGAGCCACTGACCTTGCCTTTGCTGGTGGATGGCCCGATCGAAGTCGCGGTGATAGTGCAGCACTGTCCAGCGCACGTACTCGATCATGCCACGGCGATGGTCGGGGTCGACGACTCGGCACACTGGCAGGTCCGCAGCGCTGGGGTCGGTGCGTAGGTGATCGACACCGGCGGCCACCGAATGCACCAGGCGCAAGTCGGGCAAGCGCCCCAGACTGCCGGCCGGTGGGTACCAGCAAGCGGCGACGATCGCCTGCTCTGCGGCAGGATCATCGGCAAGCACCGTCCGCAACTCGGGCGCGTGCTCGGCAAACGCCTGCTGCAACTGCACCAGCAAGCCGGGGTCCTTGCTCAGCAGCACGACAGTGGTCATGAGCAGTAGACCTCGCGCTGGTCTTCGATCAGGGTCAGGGCCGCCAGCCAGCCGAGGTGGGTAATCTCGTCGGCTTCGTCGCGAGCGAACTGTGCGGCTGTGAGCCGGCATACCTCTTCGCTGGGATACACCAGCTTGGTGTTACCGGAGAGGGCTTGAATCTGCGCCTGGCAGGCGCGTTCCAGAAAGTGGATCTCCTGGAATGCGTGGCCAACGCTGATGCCGGCGGCCAGCAGACCGTGATTGCGCAGGATCATCGCCTTGTGCGGGCCCAGGTCTGCCACCAGACGTTCACGTTCGGTCAGTGACAGCGCGATGCCTTCGTAGGTGTGATAGGCCAGGTTGCCGTAGTAGCGCAGCGCGTGCTGGCTGATCGGCAACAGCCCATGCTCCTGCGCGGCAACGGCCATGCCAGCGGCGGTATGGGTGTGGATCACACAGTTCAGATCGGGACGGGCCATGTGGATGGCCGAGTGGATCACGAAGCCGGCCGCGTTGACCCGGCTGATCGACGGATCCGCGTTGATGACAGTGCCGTGTTGATCGATACGCACCAGATCACTGGCTTTCATGTGTTCGAAGATCACACCGTAGCGGTTGATCAGAAAGTGATGCTCCGGACCTGGGATGCGCAGGGTGATGTGGGTATCGATCAGGTCAGTCATGCGGAAGTGCGCGACCAGTCTATACAGGGCCGCCAATTCGCAACGTGCCTGCCACTCTACAGGGTCGATGTCGTCGAGCTTTTGCATGTGAGTTCCTTGTCAGGTCCCGGATTGTGGCGCTGGCTGGTTTTATCCCTTAACCTGAATGTTTAATCAATTTGCTAATACTTAATCTGATTATTAGCCAGGTTACTGATGGTGAGCGATGAGCGATCTCGACCCCGAAGCCACTCCCAAGCACTGGCACAACCGGCGTTTGCTGAGCGATCGGCTCGACTGGAATCTGCTGCGAGCGTTTCTGGTCATCGGCCAGGAAAAAAGCATCAGCCGCGCGGCCGCCCGGTTGTTCCTCACCCAATCTGCGGTGAGCCAGTCGCTCAAACGCCTGGAAGAACAGCTGGAGTGTCCATTGATCCTGCGGCGTGGGCCACGCTTCGATCTGTCACCGGCCGGCGAAGAAGTGCTGCGGATCGCCGAGGAGATCTACGGCAACGTTGCGCGCTTGTCAGCGACGCTCAAGAGCCCCGAGGACGATGTGGTCGGCAAGGTCCGTATTCTGACCATCAGCAAGGTGCAGTCGGCGTTGTACGATGATTTTCTGGTGCAGTTCCATCGTGACCATCCCAGAGTGGAACTGGAGGTCGAAGTGATGGGCAGTTCCGACATTCAGAGCGCGCTGAGCCAGCGCACGGCCACCGTGGGGTTGGGCTTGTGCCGGTTTCCGCAAGCCAAGCTGGAGCGTCGACGACTGCTGCGCCAGCGCTATGCGTTTTTCTGCGGCAAGCGCCATCGCCTGTTCGGTCAGCGCAAGCTGCCCCTCGAAGCGCTGCAGAGCGAGAATTTCGTCAGTTTCACCAGCGATCAGGTGGGCGGCAATCTCTCGCCGCTGACCATGTTCCGCGACCAGCAGGGGTTTACCGGCAAGATCGTCGCCTCGTCCTCCAGCTTCGAGGAGATCCGCCGGCTGATCATCGCCGGCTACGGCGTGGGCTGCCTGCCCGAACATCTGGTGGACATCGACCTGCACAACGGATTGATCTGGCGGCTGCCGCCCGCCGAAGGCGTGGTCGATGTCGACGTGTTCCTGATGTGGAACCGCGACCAGCGCATGAGTCGCGCCGAAACCGTATTCCTGCAAGCCTTCGAGCAGGCGATCGAAGGCTTGCAGGTGGACTCGGCCTGAGGATCAGGCCAGCTCGGCCATGCAGCGCACCAGGCCATCGGTGAACACCGTTTCCGCCCGTGTCCTGCGCTGGTCGCGGTTCCACAGCAGGTGGATATCGACATCGGCGACGCCTTCATAGGGCGGCAGTTGCCACAGCAGGCCATTGCCGACATCCTCGGCCACCACATGCTCGGGCAGGCAACCCAAGCCCATGCCGGCGATGACCAGACGACGAATTTCTTCGAGGCTGGGCGATGAGGCGACGATTCTGCCGCTGAACCCCTGTTGGTCGCGGAAGATCGTCAGTGGCGAGAGCATGCCGCCAATCTGGTCACTGGTGAAACTGACGAAGTTCTCCGCCTGCAACTGCTCCAGCGTCAGCCCGGCCTGGCCGTACAACGGGTGGTGTTGGCCGCAATAGAACATGTAGCGCTGACGCTGAAAAAGGCGTTGTTCGAGCCGTGGCTGCACTCGGCGGTTGAGACTGACACCCAAGCTGGCGGTCTTTTCCAACAGCGCGCTGACGATGTCGGAACTGCGCATCACGTCGATCTCGAAATCGACCCTGGGATGCCGACGGTGGAACGTGGCCAGGTACTGGTCGAAGCGGGTGTTGACGATGCGGCTGACCATCAGTATCCGCACCTTGCCCACTACATCATCACCCGGCTGCTCCAGGGTCTGACTCATCTGCGAAACCTGGCCATACATCTCGCCGGCGGTGGCGAAGATCTTGTGCCCGGCTTCGGTCAGGTCAAAGCGCGGTCCCCGGCGAGCGATGAGCTGATAGCCCAACTGCTCTTCGAGGCGCTTCAATGCCTGGCTGACCGCCGGTTGAGTCAAGTGCAGGCGTGCGGCAGCGCGGCTGATACTCAGCTCCTGGCCGATCACCCTGAAGGTACGCAGCAGGTTCCAGTCCAGACGATCGTTGAGCAGGGGGAGTTCGCGGCGACCTTCTTCCATCGTTCGTCCAATTATCACTCGGATTTATAATATGCATAATAAATAGAACATTGACTAATCATAGCCCTGCGCCGAAAAATCATTTCCAGCAAGCGCCGTCAGAGCGCAGCGACCTCGTTTATCTCCTGCCAAAACAACAACCTCTACGGGAGTCTCAATTCCATGAACCGTCCTGCTCAAGCGCAGCCAAAACGGGCCGCCGCCGCTGCGTTCATCGGCACCATGATCGAGTGGTACGACTTTTACATCTACGCCACGGCCGCCGCGCTTGTGTTCGGCCAGTTGTTCTTTCCTTCCACGGATGCCCTGTTCAGCACCATGGCGGCCTTCGGGACCTTTGCGGTGGGCTTCTTTGCGCGACCGCTGGGGGGCATCATCTTCGGCCATGTCGGTGACCGGATCGGGCGCAAGAAGTCGCTGGTCATTACCCTGTTGATGATGGGCGTGGTCACCGTCTGCATCGGCCTGCTACCGACCTACGCACAGATCGGCGTTGCGGCGCCGGTACTGTTGATCCTGCTGCGGATCGTCCAGGGTATCGCCGTGGGCGGCGAGTGGGGCGGAGCAGTGCTGATGGCCGGCGAGCACGCTCCCAAGGGGCGACGGAATTTCTTTGCCTCGTTCGCCCAGTTGGGCAGCCCGGCGGGCCTGATCCTGTCATTGCTGGCATTCAGCGCGGTGACCCGGCTACCCGAAGCCGACCTGATGAGCTGGGGGTGGCGGCTGCCGTTCCTGGCCAGTTCACTGCTGTTGATCGTAGGCTTGATGATTCGTCTGGGCGTCAACGAGTCGCCCGAGTTTCTCGACGACAAGGCCAAAGCCGAACACGCTCGCAGTGTACCAGGCCACACCGAGCAGGCACCGGTGGTGGAGGTCTTGAAAACAGCATGGCGACCGCTGTTGTTGTGCATCGGCGCCAACACCTTGGGCATTGCCGGGGTGTACTTCACCAACACCTTCATGATCGCCTACACAACCCAGCAATTGAGCTTGCCGCGTTCGCTCATTCTGGAGTGCCTGTTCGTGGTTTCGGTCATCCAATTCTGTATTCAGCCCGCGGCGGCGTGGATCGCCGAAAAAATCGGTGCCACACGGTTTCTGGCGCTGGTGGCGACCCTGGCGATGGCCTCGCCGTACCCGATGTTCGTATTGGTGAGCAGTGGCGAGCCCGGCAAGATCATCCTGGGGATTGCCCTGGCGGTGATCTGCATGGCGTCGTTCTACGCCGTGATTGCCGGTTTCGTCAGCGGCATGTTCGCCACCCGCGTGCGCTACACCGCTATTTCCCTGGCCTATCAAGTGTGCGGCGCGGTTGCGGGCGGCCTTACTCCCTTGATCGGTACCTGGCTGGCTCATACCTATGCCGGTCAGTGGTGGCCGATGGCAGCGTTCTACACCTTGATCGCAGGCACCTCGCTGGTATGCGTCCTGGCGCTGGCGCGCCGTCACGCCGCCGCTCACGACCTTGAAATGGCCGGTGTCACGCAACCGCGCTGAGCCCATCACTTTTTCGGAGAACCCGTCATGCGCAGTTTCTTTCACCCAGAACAACTGCTTCATCACCCGCGCAGCTATTACTCCCGAGGTCAGATGCGCACGCCGCAGGAAATCCCCGAGCGTGCCTTGAACCTGGTGAAGGCCGCCGAGTCGCTGGGCTTTGCCATCGAGCAGCCTAGCGATTTCGGTCTGCAACCTTTGCTGGCCGTGCACAGTTCCGCGTACCTGGCATTCCTGCAGGAGGCACACCAGCGTTGGAAAGAGGTGCCTGAGGACTGGGGCGATGAAGTCATGTCGAACATCTTCGTTCGCGAGCCCAATGCCCTGCGCGGCATTCTCGCGCAAGCGGGGCGCTATCTAGCTGATGGCAGTTGCCCGGTTGGCGAGAATACCTGGCGCGCAGCCTACTGGTCAGCGCAGTGTGCCGTGGCTGCTGCTCAGGCCGTACTCGACGGAGAACCCGCCGCCTATGCGCTGTGCCGCCCACCTGGGCACCATGCGCGGGCCGAGGCCGCCGGTGGCTTCTGCTACGTGAACAGCGCCGCCGTGGCAGCCCAGGCGCTGCTTGCCCGTTATGCCAAGGTCGCCGTGTTGGACAGTGACATGCATCATGGGCAGGGCATTCAGGAAATCTTCTACGAGCGCGATGACGTGCTCTACGTATCGATCCATGGCGACCCGACCAACTTCTACCCAGGTGTTGCGGGTTTCGACGATGAGCGCGGCGCCGGGCCGGGCGAGGGATTCAACTTGAATCTGCCAATGCCCCATGGCTCGACCGAGTCGGTGTTCATGGACAAGCTGGAGCAGGCACTCGACGCGGTGACCAGGTTTGGTGCCGACGTGCTGGTGCTGTCGTTGGGCTTCGACATCTATGAACTGGATCCGCAAAGCAAGGTGGCAGTGACCACCGCAGGCTTCGCTCGATTGGGCGAGCGGGTGCGCAGCCTCGGTCTGCCGTGCGTGATCGTTCAGGAGGGTGGCTACCACCTGGAATCCCTCGAGGACAATGCACGCGCCTTTTTTGTCGGGCCTCAGGTCTGGCAGCTCGATGGTGGCGGCGACTGAGCCGTTTATCCGCTGAAGATTGCTGCACCCCATGCAGGTATATACTGCAAATCCACCGTCTTGTAGAACCCCGAGCGAGTTTCCATACTCACTCGCACTACTGACCGACTGGAGAACGACATGGCCGCAGTGATTCGTTTCAATCAACCGGGCGATCCTTCCGTGCTGTGGGAGGACACTGTGGCCGAGCAGGCGCCGGGGGAGGGGCAGGTGTGGCTGCAGCAGGCGGCCATTGGCGTGAATTATCTCGACGTCACCCAGCGCAACGGTGCGGTCAAGGTGCCGCTGCCGTCCGGCCTCGGCCTGGAAGGTGCCGGCACCGTGGTGTCGGTGGGGGCTGGGGTCACCAACGTGCAGCCGGGCGACCGCGTGGCGTATGCCACAGGCCCGCTGGGCGGCTATGCGGCGCAGCGGCTCTATCCTGCGGAACGTCTGGTGAAGCTGCCCGCTGGCGTCAGCTTCGAGCAGGCGGCGGCGGCGCTGTTCAAGGGCATCACCGCGCAATACCTGCTCAAATCCACCTACCCTGTGGGCGCCGGAACGACGATGCTGCTGTACGGCGTCGCCGGTGGCCTGGGGCAGATCATGGGCCAGTGGGCCAAGCACCTGGGCGCGTACGTCATCGGTGTGGTGTCCAAGCCCGAAAGTATCGAGCGGGCCAAGGCCGTGGGCTGCGACGAGGTGCTGGTGTTCGACGCGACCACGCTGGCTGCGGATGTGGCGAAGCTGACCCAGGGGCGCAAGGTGGACGTGGTCTACGACCCGATCGGACGGATCTCCTTCGAGGCGTCCCTGGACAGCCTGCGACCGCGGGGCCTGATGGTGTCGTTCGGGGCGTCCTCGGGCGCTCCGGCGGCGGTCGAGCTGTCCACCCTCAATGGCAAGGGCTCGCTGTTCCTGACCCGGCCGTCGATCGTGGCTCATACGGCCTCCGCCGCCGAGTATCAGGAGCGCGCCGCCGACGTGCTGGCAGCGGTCGAGGCGGGGATCATCACGCCGCGGATCTGGAAGACCTATCCGCTGGCCGAAGCAGCGCGTGCCCATGAGGCACTCGAGTCGGGGCAGTCGGGCGGGGCGATCGTTCTGACGCCATGACCCCGGACCTGCTGGACAGTCAGCACAGCGACGAGATCGCCGCCTTCCTGGCCGTCGCCAGCCAGGGCTCGTTCGTCGCCGCTGGTCGCTTGCTGCAGCGTCATCCCACGGTGATTTCCAAACGCCTGGCCGCCATGGAAAAGCGGCTGGGCGTGCGACTCATGGAGCGCTCGACCCGCCAGGTGCGCATCACCGACGTCGGCGCGAAGCTGGAACAGCGCCTGCGCTCGGCGCTGTCCCAGATCGCCGAAGCCGAGCAGCAGGCCACCTCGGGCGTCACGCAGGTGCGCGGCGTCCTGCGCCTGGCGCTGCCGGCCGCCATGGGGCGCCTATGGGTGGCGCCGTTGTTGCCCGAATTTCTAAGCGCGCACCCTGGTGTTTCGATCATTGCCGACTACAGCGAACACGTCGTCGACATCATTGAGCAGGGCTATGACTTAGCCCTGCGCATCGGCGAGCTGGACGACAGCCGGCTGATCGCCAACAAGCTCTGCGACCATCGCCGCATACTCTGCGCGGCTCCCGCCTACATCGAACGGTTCGGCATGCCGCTCAGCCCCAGCGACCTCGTCCGGCACAACTGCCTGCGCTTCAGTGGGCTGGCGTCGTTTCCCGAGTGGCGGCTGCACCATGCACAGCGGCAGGAGAGCGTGACGACCCAGGGCACCCTGACCTCCAACGACAGCGAAACCCTGCTCAGCGCCGCATTGGCGGGCGTGGGCATTCTCGGCGCCGGTGAGTGGCTGATGAGCCGTCAGTTGGCGTCGGGCGAACTGGTTCAGGTACTGCCTGACTGGCGACTGGATTCAGTGGGCGGAGTCTACCTGATACGGCCGTCCTCGAAATTCCCGGCGGCCACCGTTCTGGCGTTCAAGGCGTGGATCGAATCCAGGTTTGCCAATGGGCCGCTCTGGGCGTTGTGAACGGTCCCTGGGGGATCGTTTGGCGCGCAAAGCGGAACCACGTCACAGTAGTGTCACTGTGATATTAAAGTCTCTGACAACTCGACCGATACCCCCATTACAAGCGAACACATGAGGGCCAAAAGCCATCATCGGAGTTGCTTGCTCGCAACAAGTGATGGCACAATGTCATCATCGGTTATTGCGTCCTTTTATCCAGGGCGTTATGGCCTTGGTTGGTTCGACATGCCCCGTGCAGCTCTTGAGCTTCACGATCATGCCGACCGACACCCGATCATGCTGTCAGTCACGATCCGACAGGATCGCCAGGGAACAATGGCGGCCTGGATTTCCACGTAGCGCTACAGGCCTGCGTTGGCATCCAGGGTCTTTACAAACACTCGCGCAAGCGAACCTATTCTCATCCAGAGGGGTGAGAACCACGCAAGCAAGGTTGCTTTTATAATCCCAGAAATGGGATTGCTACATTGGAACACAATGAATCGATCTATCTGCCTGACGCTCGGTCTGCTCCTTTCCGGCTGTAATGGCATCCCGACTCCCTTTGTAAGCGATGCTGCCTACAAAGACGCTTTCATGGTCACCTCCAGTCTTCCCGCCCCTCTTCTGTATCAAGCCTCGGCCGTGCAATGGAACGAGGACTACGCCGTTTCTGCCAAGCACACGCCTTATCTGAGTGATGTCGCGTACCGCGGTCGCGGCGACGTGGTGTTCATCAAGCGCAAGGCCACCTCGGCGCCGCACTGGCGTCAGGCAACAGTTGGCGAAAGCGTCACCGCTGTGGGTTTCAGCCCTTTGCTGATGCCCGTCAAAGGCAGTGGTGAGGTGAAGGAAGGCAAGCTGCTGCTCCAGAACCTCAACGATGGCGTGCTCTATTCCATCCACGATGGCCCCAGCGCCGTAGGCATGTCCGGCGGGCCGGTGTATGGCAAAGACGGCTCCGTGGTCGGTATGACAGTGGCGTTCGTGCCCACGCACTACACCCAAAACCTGGCCAACAGCGACCTGGCCGATGCCAAGCGTGTGAGCGTGTTCATGGGTTACAAGGAAATCGAGAAGGAATGGCGGCGCTTTCAGGGTGACGTCAAGGTACCAGCCCCGGTTGCAGGCTACGTGATACGTTGAGTAAGTCGCGCGAGGGCAGGGGTGTTGTCGAGGCGGGGGACGTGGCGGGAAAAGCACGGCTCGGGCGGCCTCGGCAGCCGCCCAAGCCCTTCACTCATTTCTGAGCGCGAGCTGCGTCACGCAGGGCCTTGATCTTGTCATGGTTGCGCATCACGCCTTCGAATTGCTTCTGGATCAAAGCGTGTGCCTCAGGGGTCACATCCTTGTTTTCCAGTGCCTTGGTGTAGCTCTTCTTGGCAACGTCTTCGCCACGCTCGGCTTCGTTGAGCAGGGCAACATCGTCTTTACCGGTGATGGCCGACTTCAGGTCGACCCAACGACGGTGCAGATCGCCAGCGACGCTGGTGGTGGTTTCAGCTTCGCCACCCAGTTGACGGACGTAGGCTTGCAGCTCGGAAGCGCCGGAAGCGGTGTCGGCAGCAGCGGTAGTGAAGACGCCTTTGAGTTCGGCGTTTTTGGTGTTCTCGGCGAGATCCTTGAAACCAGCCTCACCATCTTTCGATGTCTCGATGAGGTCGTTGAGTACCTTGATCGTTTCTTTATGAGCGTCGGTCATTTCAAAATCTCCGTGATGGACGGTCTGGCTCAGACCCAAGAGGCAGCCATGGCGTATGCATGGTACGTACGCTGTGATTAGGGCGCCCGGTTGTGCCGAAGGTTCCGATTTTTTTGAAAATGAGCATTCGACGTTCGTGCAGAACCCGTCCACTTGACGTGTCGATGCGCGGCTGCACCTAGCAAAATCAGGTGACTGGCTGAGTTATGTCGGCCAATTCCCTGACCAATCGATCCAGCTCGGCAAGTTCGAACGGTTTGCGCAGCACCACGGCACCAGCGATGGCGTCGAGCGCGAGGGTATCGGCGTAGCCGCTGATGAAAATGATCGGTAACTGCGGAACGAATTGGCGAGCCTTGCGCGCCAGCTCGGCGCCGTTCATCTCCGGCATCAGAAAATCGATGACGGCCACCGCGAAGCGGGTGTTGCCCAGCAGCGCCAATGCCTTGCTGCCGCGGTCGACGTCGATCACTTGGTAGCCGCGGGCGCGCAGGTCATCGACCAGCACCGTGCGTACCGCATCATCATCGTCGACGACCAGCACCGGCCGGGCGAAGGGTATCGCCGGCGCGGTGGTCATGGGCTGCACCACGCCACGCGAGGGCACCTGCGGCCGCTCGGCCGCAGGCAGCACGAGCTCGAAGGTCGAGCCCTGGCCCAACTCACTGGTGATCCTCAGATCCCCGCCGCATTGACGGCACAGGCCATAGACCTGGGCCAGACCCAGGCCGGTGCCGCGGCCTGATTCCTTGGTGGTGAAAAAGGGCTCACAGGCCTTCGCCAGTACCTCGGGCGACATGCCCGTGCCGCTGTCGCTGACGTGAATCGATACCGTGGGCGGCGTGCTCGACGGCTCGGTGGGCGAGCACTTGACGGTGAACCAGCCGCCATCGGGCATGGCATCTCGGGCGTTCAGCGCCAGGTTGAGGATGGCCATCTCCAGTTGCAATGGGTCGGTGCTGACGAACAGATGACGGTTCGGCGTCTGCATGTCGATGTTGATGTCAGGGCCCAGTGCGTTCCCCCCCAGTTCGAGGGCAGCGTTGACGCTATCGGGGAGATTGACCGCCGATACGTTCAGGCGTTGCGTGCGTGAGAAGGCCAGCAATTGCCCGGTCAGGCGAATGCCCTTCTCGGTGGACAGGGTGGCCCTGGTCACATACTTCAGCGCCTTGGGATCGCTTACGAGGTGACGATGGAGCAGTTCGAGGTTGCCTGAAATGCCCATCAGCAGGTTGTTGAAATCGTGAGCGATGCCGCCCGTCAATTGGCCCACTGCGTCCAGGCGCTGGGCGCGGTTCATTGCCTGTTCGGCGACGATGCGTTGCGCCGATTCCTGTTCCAGCTCCGCCCGCTTCTCGTCCAGTTCCAGCTCCAGACGCTGCCTGATGGTGGTCTCCAGTCGCCGCTGCTTGTGCCGTTGAAGGTCCAGTCGAGCGGTTACCCGGCCATCCTTGATGATCAGAATCACCAGCGGCATGAACACCGTTGCCACTACCAGGGCCAGTGCGGCAGGCGCGCCGATGGCACGGGCGTTGACGGCCGACAGCAGCAGCCAGCCGATGACTGGCAGGATGGCGGTCAGCAGCAACTGTCGGCGGGTCGCGGCGCCGGCGCGATTGCTCAGCGTCACCACGTTCAACCAGCCCTGGTCGGCCTGAAACAGCATCATCGATACCGCCAGGCACACCAGCGCCAGGGCGGTGTGGACCGCCATGGCGTTGAACAGCAGCACCGAGTACAGGTCCTTCACGCCGTAGGCATAACCCAGCAGGCCGATGCCGGCCACGGCGAAGGCGAGCAGGGCGAGGACATCGCAGACCTTGTGTCGACCGGCGAGTTGCGCCATGCGCGCCACGCTCAGCAGGGCCAGGCAGCTCGCCGTGGCCGGGGAAACGCTGCCGTGGACGAACGGCGAAGGCGCAAACAACCACGCGTTCACCGGACCGCTGAAAACGTCATGACCAATGAGCAAGTGCGCGCCCAGCAAGGCGAAAGCGATGCACGCGGCGACTCCGGCGAGCAGCCAACTGGGGCGCGCACGCCGTCCCAGCAGGCAGGAAAGCGCCAGCGCGGCAAGGGCCATGGCCGTCAGTGGCGACATCCCCGTGAGGGCTGGCGCCAAGTGATCGAGCAGGGGGCGACCCAGCCCGTATTCGCACAGCGCTGCGGCACCGGTGAGCAGCGCCACCCAGGCCAATAGCTTGGCCACCCACCTGACCGAAGTCGCGGCATGCAGACGGCTCAATCCCCAATCGGAAGTGCGGGTTCCGATGTCCAGGTCGTCGTCAGGTGCGTGCATCGGTAACGGGCCTCCGAGGTGGCATGGGCGATCGAGGGGCGGGTGAGTGTGCGGCGAAGGCTGGGTCTGTCATTTGTAGAGCCAATACCGCCAAGTCTCAAGCCTTGGGCTGCTTTATTCGGATCGGGAAACTACCGCCACGCCGCTGCCGGTGGGGAATCGTTGCCGACTGGCAAACCCCTGCGCAGCTCAGCAATCTGGCCTCGCCCGACCGTTCATCAGCAGAGATCACCATGACACACATTCAACAGGTACACGATGTCGTTGCGCGAACGTTATGGGGTGAAGCCCGTGGCGAAGGCATCCGCGGACAAATCGCGGTGGCCTGGGTCATCCGCAACCGCGTGCAGGACGCCCAGCCACGGTCATGGTGGGGCGAGGGCTACATCGGCGTGTGTCGCAAGCCCTGGCAGTTCAGCTGCTGGAACCTTCGCGATCCCAATTACCCCTATGTCAGCGGCGCTCGTCCCATTCCTTCGGCGCAGTTGGCGCAAGCCTTGGCAGTGGCCGAACAGGTGATGGCCGGCCAGGTGGCAGACCCCACCGGCGGCGCCACCCATTACCACGCCACGCACCTCTCCCCACCGCCAGCCTGGACAAAGGACGCTACCCGCACCGTGGTGCTGGGTGGTCATGTTTTCTTCAAGAACGTGGCCTGAGCCTACCTGCAGTCTCGACAGAACCTGGTCAGTATTACCGCCCGTGCAACAGTGTTTCACCGCGCTGCGCTATGGCGATTTGTCGCAGCTGCAGGATTTTTTTGATATCGTTGCGTAACTAACTAATTAGTTAATGCTGTGGCGGCACCCGTTTCCCTTGCGGGAGCTTTGACGGGAGGCCGTGCAGGTCGTGGAACCACGTCACCCATCGTGTCATGACAAGCGTGTCGTACAGGCTTGCCTACACTGTGTTCGACCTTCCAGAAACGTTCATGCGTCAACAGGAACATGCAACATGACTAAGCCTCAACCTTCGCCAGCGGTGCGCCGTTGGCCCATCTGGGTCGCTGCCTTGGGCGTACTCGTATTCGGACTGCTCTATCTTGCTGGCGGTGGCTACCTCGCCGCGCTGGGGGGGAGCTGGTACTTCCTGCTGGCCGGTCTGGGCATGACCGTCGCCGCCATCGCCCTGTTCAAGTCGCGCCTGCTGGGCGCCTGGCTGTTCGCCGCGGTCATGGTGCTGTCGGTGATCTGGGCCCTGGTCGACGCCGGTCTGAACTTCTGGCCGCAAATCTCCCGTCTGTTCGCTCCGGCGGTGCTGAGCCTGGTGGTGGCGTTGGCCTATCCGACCTTGCGTCGGGCCAATGGCCTCAGCGGCGGCCGCGCTGGCTATGTGCTCGGCGCCGTGCTGGCGGTGGCGGTGGTTGCTGGCGGCGCCGGCATGTTCGTGCCACACCCTTCGGTCGCGCCGACTGGTGAAGGCCCCGGCCTGACCCAGGTCAACCCGGCCAATGCGCAGAAAGACTGGGCCCATTACGGCAACGACGAAGGCGGCAATCGCTTCGCGGCCCTGGACCAGATCAACCGCGACAACGTCGCCAGCCTGGTACCGGCCTGGACCTACCACACCGGTGACGTCGCCATCAGCAACGGCAACGGCGCCGAAGATCAGGCCACACCGTTGCAGGTGGGTGACAAGGTGTTCGTGTGCACCCCGCACAACAACATCATCGCCCTGAATGCCGACACCGGCAAAGAGCTGTGGAAGAACGAGATCAATGCCCAGGCTGCGGTCTGGCAACGTTGCCGTGGCCTGGCGTATTTCGATGCCAGCAGCCCGGTGGTTGAGTCCAGTGAAGGCAACACGCCAGTCAAGGCGGTGTCGGTCGCACCCGGCGCCAACTGCCAGCGTCGCCTGCTGACCAACACCATCGATGCCCGCCTGATTGCCGTGGACGCCGACACCGGCGAGTTCTGCCAGGGCTTCGGCAACAATGGCCAGGTGGACCTGAAAGCCGGTCTGGGCAAGGTTCCCGATTCCTACTATCAGTTGTCGTCCGCGCCGTTGATGGCGGGCACTACCGTGGTGGTCGGCGGCCGTGTCGCCGACAACGTGCAAACCGACATGCCCGGTGGCGTGATCCGTGGTTTCGACGTGATCACCGGCGAGATGCGCTGGGCCTTCGATCCGGGCAACCCTGAGGACAAGCAGGCGCCGACCGGCGACAACACCTATGTACGCAGCACGCCCAACAGCTGGGCGCCGATGTCGTACGATCCGAAGATGAACACCGTGTTCCTACCCATGGGCAGCTCGTCCACCGACATCTACGGTGTTGAACGTACTGCGCTGAACCATCGTTACGGTGCTTCGATTCTGGCGCTGAATGCGACCACGGGTGAGGAAAAGTGGGTCTATCAGACCGTGCACAACGATCTGTGGGACTTCGACCTGCCGATGCAGCCCACCTTGATGGACTTCCCCAAGCCTGACGGCAGCAGCGTGCCGGCAGTGGTGATCGGCACCAAGGCAGGGCAGATCTATGTGCTGGACCGCGCCACGGGTCAACCGCTGACCGCTGTGCAGGACATTCCGGTCAAGGGCTCGGACATTCCTGGCGAACCCTATGCCAAGACCCAGCCGCTGTCGGTGGGCATGCCGCAGATCGGCGCGCAACACCTGAGCGAATCGGACATGTGGGGTGCCACGCCGTTCGACCAGATGCTGTGCCGCATCTCGTTCAAGAAAATGCGTTATGAAGGCCTGTACACCGCGCCGGGCACCGATGTGTCGCTCAGCTTCCCGGGCTCCCTGGGTGGTATGAACTGGGGCAGCTTGTCGACCGACCCGGTGCATGGCTTCATCTTCGTCAACGACATGCGTCTGGGCCTGTGGGTGCAGATGGTGCCGCAGCAGAAGGATGCCAAGGCTTCTTCGGGTGGCGAAGCGCTGAACACCGGCATGGGTGCGGTGCCGCTCAAGGGCACGCCGTATGCCGTGAACAAGAACCGCTTCCTGTCCATCGCCGGCATCCCGTGCCAGGCGCCGCCATTCGGCACCTTGACCGCGATCGACATGAAGACTCAGAAAGTCGCGTGGCAAGTACCGGTCGGGACGGTGGAAGACACCGGCCCAATGGGTGTGAAGATGCACCTGCCGCTGCCGATCGGCATGCCGACGCTGGGTGGCACGCTGTCGACCCAGGGTGGCCTTGTGTTCATTGCCGGTACTCAGGACTACTACCTGCGGGCGTTCAACTCGGCCACCGGTGAAGAGGCCTGGAAAGCCCGTCTGCCGGTTGGCAGCCAGGGCGGCCCGATGACCTTCGTCTCGCCCAAGACCGGCAAGCAGTACGTGGTCATCACCGCCGGCGGCGCGCGCCAGTCGCCAGACCGCGGCGACTACGTGATCGCCTACGCCCTGCCCGACAAGAAGTAACCCTCACCGCCGCTGCCACACCCCTGTAGCAGCGGCGCAAGCCGCGTCGGCGGTGCACGCGGTAAACCACGCAAACCGCGTTGCACACAGACGCGGTATGCACAATCCCTGTAGCAGCGGCGCGAGCCGCGTCGGCGGCGCATGCGGTGTATCAGACAATCCGCGTCGAGGCCGGACGCGGCTTGCACCGCTGCTACAGGGGATTGCAGCGTCAATGTCTCACGCGGTGTGTCTACTTGCTCCGGGCGTCAAATCACCTCGGTGATGACCTGAACGTTGCCGCCCATGCTGACCTCATCGTCCACCTCTTTGCCCAACAGGCTTTGCCCCAGCGGCGAGCGTGGGGTGATGACCATGACCGGGCACCCTTCGAACTCAAGCTTCAACCCCGCCGCATCCGGCCCCAGGAAAAACCACTGGCGCGCACCCGTTGCCGATTCCAGCGCTACCAGGGCGCCCAGCTCGATTCCCGCCCGAAAATCACGCAACTGCAACGCACGAAACTTCGCCAGCCCCTGGCGAATCTCCTCCATTCGCCGCGCCTGTCCGGTGGCCAGGTAGGACGCTTCCAGCCCCAGCGTGTCGTATTTGTTCTCGGCCACGTTCTCTTCGTGGGTGGCGGTTTCATAGGCCGTCTGGGCAGCCCGCTGGGCCACGTCCAGGTCCAGGGTCAGGCGTTCGATGATCGATTGCAGCAGGGCAGGCTTGTTCACGGGCAGACTGATGATTGGGGCGAGCGGACGATTGTCGCACGAACCGCCTTTAATGCTTCTGTGCGCCGGTGTTTATGCGGACAATAGCGCGCTTTGTGTAACCGTTTGCGTTGGAGTCAGCCATGAAGGCCACCTGGGACATTTTCTGTACGGTCGTGGACAACTACGGCGACATTGGTATCACCTGGCGCCTGGCCCGGCAGCTGCAGGTCGAGCACGGCATGCAGGTTCGTCTGTGGGTCGACGACCTGGTGCCGTTCGCCCGCCTGTGGCCCGCGGCGAACGCCGAGCAGGCGCAGCAGTGGCACGACGGCGTCGAAGTCCGGCATTGGAGCGGCGAATGGCAAGCGACCGAGGTCGCCGACGTAGTGGTGGGGGCCTTCGCCTGCAAGCTGCCGCCCGAATACGTCGACGCGATGGCGGCCCGCAGCCCGAAACCGTTGTGGTTGAACCTCGATTACCTGAGCGCCGAAACCTGGGTCGATGGCTGCCACGGCCTGCCGTCGCCGCAGCCGGGCGGACTGCGCAAGTACTTCTTCTTCCCCGGCTTCACCACGGGGACCGGTGGCCTGCTGCGCGAAGCCGGGCTGATCGAGCAGCGCGAGGCTTTCCAGGCCGATCCTGCGGCACGTCAGGCGTTTCTCGCAGAACTGGGGATTGAGCCCGAACAGGGAGCGCGCGTGCTCTCCCTGTTCGCCTACGAGCACAGCGGCCTGGCCTCGTGGCTGGACGCGCTGGCTGACGATACGCGCAGCAACCATCTGCTGGTCCCCGAAGGACGGGTGCTGGCCGATGTACGGCAATGGCTGGGCGACGCTTCCCTGGAGGTCGGCAGCCAGGTGCAACGAGGCAGCCTGAAGGTCCAGGTGCTGCCGTTCGTCCGCCAGAGCGAATATGACCGGCTGCTGTGGTGCTGCGATTTCAATGCCGTGCGCGGCGAAGATTCCTTCGTTCGCGCCCAGTGGGCCGCCGCGCCGATGGTCTGGCACATTTATGTGCAGGAAGAATACGCCCACTGGGAAAAGCTCGAAGCGTTCCTCGATCGCTACGGCGAAGGCCTGTCGCCCGCGGCCTATGCGGCGCTGCGCGGACTGTGGCGGGCCTGGAACCAGAGCGTGGAGGGCGCCGACATCGGCCCGGCGTGGCGCGAGGCCCTCGAACACTGGCCGGAACTGGTCGCGCACGCGCGTCAATGGTGCGCGCTACAGGCCGCACAAGCTGATCTTGCGACGGCGCTGGTGCAGTTTTACCGAAATTGGCTATGATACGCGGCCTAGATTTTTGTAAATCACCATCCAAATTCGGATATTCGTAATGAAAACTGGTAAAGAACTGAAACCCGGTACCGTGATCCGTATCGACAACGACCCTTGGCTGGTTCAGAAAGCTGAATTCACCAAGTCGGGCCGTAACAGCGCGATCATGAAGACCAAGCTGAAGAACCTGCTGACCGGCTACAAGACCGAAACCGTCTACAGTGCCGACGACAAGCTGGACGACGTGATCCTGGACCGCAAGGAAGCGACCCTGTCGTTCATCAGCGGTGACAGCTACACGTTCATGGATACCACCGACTACACCATGTATGAACTGAACGCCGAAGACATCGAAGCCGTTCTGCCATTCGTGGAAGAAGGCATGACCGACGTCTGCGAAGCCGTGTTCTTCGAAGAGCGTCTGGTCAGCGTAGAGCTGCCGACCACCATCGTGCGTCAGGTCGACTACACCGAAGGTTCCGCTCGCGGCGACACGTCGGGCAAGGTCATGAAGCCTGCCAAACTGAAGAACGGTACCGAGCTGAGCGTTGCGGACTTCATCGAGATCGGCGACATGATCGAGATCGACACCCGTGAAGGCGGTTCGTACAAAGGTCGCGCCAAGTAAGCTTCATGCCTGCTTGATAGCGATGTAAAAACCCGACCTTGAGTCGGGTTTTTTTATGCCCAGTCACCGCCCATTTCGTAGGAGCGGTCATCGGCCGCGAAAAAAAACGCCACGGTATATCCTGATACACCGTAGCGCTTTTTTCGCGGCCACTGACCGCTCCTACAGGCTGGCGTCGCGGCGCGGGGTGATCAATGCGAATGCCGCGGCACCTCGGACCCCCTGCACCCGACCAGAAAATCGAAATCGCAACCCTGGTCGGCCTGCATTACATGGTCGATGTACAACTGCCGGTAGCCGCCCACCAGCAACGATTGCGCCGGTGCCTGCCAGTCAGCCAGGCGGGCCTGCAGTTCGCTGTCGGGGATGTCCAGGTGCAAGCGCCCGCTGGCGCAATCGAGCTCGATGTAATCGCCTTCGCGGACCACTGCCAACGGCCCGCCGGCGGCTGCTTCCGGCGCCACGTGCAGGACTACCGTGCCGTAGGCGGTACCGCTCATGCGCGCATCGGAAATGCGCACCATGTCGGTGACTCCTTGTGCCAGCAGCTTGGCCGGCAGGCCCATGTTGCCGACCTCGGCCATGCCCGGATAACCCTTGGGCCCACAGTTCTTCATGACCAGGATGGAGCTGGCGTCCACGTCCAGGTCTGGATCGTTGATGCGCGCCTTGTACATGTCGAAGTCCTCGAACACCACCGCGCGACCGCGATGGGTCATCAGCGCAGGAGTGGCGGCCGAGGGCTTGAGCACCGCGCCCAGCGGCGCCAGGTTACCGCGCAACACGCAGATGCCACCGTCGGCCACCAAGGGGTTGTCGATGGCGCGGATCACCTCGTCCTCGCCATAGATCGGCGAGTTCTGCACGTTCTGCCACAACGTCTGACCGTTGACGGTCAAGGCATCCGGGTTGGGGATCAGATTGTTTTCCCCCAGGCGGCGCAGGACGGCCGGGAGACCACCGGAATAATAGAACTCCTCCATCAGGAAGCGCCCCGACGGCTGCAAGTCGACCAGGGTGGGGGTGGCGCGGCCGATGCGCGTCCAGTCGTCCAGCTCCAGGTCCACGCCGATCCGGCCGGCGATGGCCTTGAGGTGGATCACCGCATTGGTCGAGCCGCCGATGGCCGCGTTGACCCGAATGGCGTTTTCGAACGCCTCCTTGGTAAGGATCTTCGACAGGCGCAGGTCTTCACGAACCATCTGCACCGCACGCATGCCCGACATGTGCGCGAGCACATAGCGACGCGAGTCCACTGCCGGAATGGCGGCGTTGTGCGGCAGCGAAGTGCCCAGCGCTTCGGCCATGCAGGCCATGGTCGAGGCGGTGCCCATGGTGTTGCAGGTACCGGCCGAACGCGACATGCCGGCCTCGGCCGAGAGAAACTCGTCGAGGCTGATCTGGCCGGCTTTGTACGACTCATGCATCTGCCAGACGATGGTGCCGGCGCCGATGTCCTTGCCCTTGTGCTTGCCGTTGAGCATCGGCCCGCCGGTCACGACGATGGCCGGCACGTCGCAACTGGCCGCGCCCATCAGCAGGGCAGGGGTGGTCTTGTCGCAGCCGGTGAGCAGCACCACCCCGTCGATCGGGTTGCCGCGGATCGCTTCCTCCACATCCATGCTGGCCAGGTTGCGGGTGAGCATCGCCGTGGGGCGCAGGTTGGACTCGCCATTGGAGAACACCGGAAATTCCACAGGGAAGCCACCGGCCTCGATCACGCCGCGTTTGACGTGTTCGGCGATGGTGCGGAAGTGGGCGTTGCACGGCGTCAGCTCGGACCAGGTGTTGCAGATGCCGATGATCGGCTTGCCGTTGAACTGGTGATCGGCGATGCCCTGGTTCTTCATCCAGCTGCGGTACATGAAGCCGTTCTTGTCAGCCGTACCGAACCATTGGGCCGAGCGCAGGGTGGGTTTGTTGTCAGGCATGAGGGCTCTCTTATTGTAAGACTTGTTTTTGTGTATGCCCTCAAAATAGGCCATTGGATCGTCGATTGGAAGAGCTTGTGAAGCAAATAGTAATACTATAAAGTCGATTTCAGTGAAGGTTGAGCGTCGTTTCAGGCCCCCCGAAAAGGGCGACGGGGCGCTGTGGCCTTCCCACCCAAAACAAGCATAAAAACAAGAAAGTGGAGATCGATCCCATGAGCCAGGAACTCGGGCTTATACGCCGCATCACCTTCAAATTGATCCCGTTCCTGATTCTGCTGTACCTGATCGCCTACGTGGATCGCTCCGCAGTGGGCTTCGCCAAGCTGCACATGGGTGCGGACGTGGGCATCGGCGACGCCGCCTACGGCTTGGGTGCAGGGCTGTTCTTCATTGGCTACTTTCTGCTGGAAATCCCCAGCAACCTGATGCTCGAACGCTTCGGCGCCCGTCGCTGGTTCGCCCGCATCATGATCACCTGGGGCGCCATCACCATCGGCATGGCGTTTGTGCAAGGTCCGCACAGCTTCTATGTCATGCGCTTCCTGCTGGGGGCGGCCGAAGCCGGCTTCTTTCCCGGCGTGCTGTACTACATCACGCAGTGGTTCCCGGTCCGTCACCGCGGCAAGATCCTGGGTCTGTTCATTCTGTCCCAACCCATCGCCATGATGATCACCGGGCCTGTGTCCGGCGCTCTGCTGGGCATGGACGGCGTGCTCGGCCTGCACGGCTGGCAGTGGTTGTTCATCGTCATCGGCACGCCGGCCATCCTGCTGACCTGGCCGGTGCTGCGCTGGCTGCCCGATGGCCCGCAGCAGGTCAAATGGATGAACCAGGCTGAGAAAGACTGGCTGGCCACTGAACTGCAGAACGACCTGCAAGCCTATGGCCAGACCCGCCACGGCAACCCGCTGCATGCGCTCAAGGATTTTCGCGTGCTGCTGCTGGCGTTGTTCTACCTCCCGGTGACCTTGAGCATCTACGGCCTGGGCCTGTGGTTGCCGACCTTGATCAAGCAATTCGGCGGCAGCGACCTGACCACCGGATTCGTGTCTTCGGTGCCGTATGTATTCGGCATCATCGGGCTGTTGCTCATCCCGCGCAGCTCGGATCGTCTCAACGACCGCTACGGCCACCTGGCGGTGCTGTACGTGCTGGGCGCAATCGGTCTGTTCCTCAGCGCCTGGCTGAGCCTGCCGGCGGCGCAGCTGGCGGCTCTGTGCCTGGTGGCGTTCAGCCTGTTCTCCTGCACGGCGGTGTTCTGGACCCTGCCGGGCCGCTTCTTCGCCGGGGCCAGTGCGGCGGCCGGCATTGCCCTGATCAACTCGGTGGGCAACCTGGGCGGCTACATCGGGCCGTTCGTGATCGGCGCGCTCAAGGAGTACACCGGTAACCTGGCCAGCGGCCTGTATTTTCTCAGCGGCGTGATGGTGTTCGGGCTGGTGCTGACCGCAGTGGTCTACCAGCTGCTGGAGCGCCGTCACGTGCTGCCGGCCGATACGTTCGCCGCCAGCGCCCGTTCCTGAACCCAGCAAAAGGAAGCTCGTCATGCATCTGGTGCAATTTGAATTGAACAACGGTCAACGTCGGGTCGGTCTGGTCGACGGCGATCGGGTCCACGAAGTGCGCGGCGCGAACAGCGTCCGTGAACTGGCTTTGGCCGCCATCGCCGCAGGTCATGGCCTGGCCCAGGCGGTGGATGGCTGCGGTCTGGGGGAGCAGCACGACTACCCGCAGTTGCTCGAACAGGGGCGCATTCTGCCGCCGCTGGATCACCCCGATCCGGCGCACATGCTGGTGACCGGCACCGGCCTGACCCACTTGGGCAGTGCCGCCACCCGCGACAAGATGCACCAGCACAGCGCCGACACGGCAGTCACCGACAGCATGAAGATATTCCAGTGGGGTGTGGAGGGCGGCAAGCCTGCCGCGGGCCAGCCCGGGGTGCAGCCGGAGTGGTTCTACAAGGGCGACGGCAGCATCGTCGTGCGGCCCGGCCAGGCGTTCCCCGTTCCGCCCTTCGCCGAAGACGCCGGCGAAGAGCCCGAGCTGGGTGGGCTGTACGTGATCGGCCCGGACCGCCGCCCGTATCGCTTGGGATTCGCCCTGGGCAACGAATTCTCCGACCATGTGATGGAACGCAAGAACTACCTCTACCTGGCCCATTCCAAGTTGCGCAGTTGCAGCTATGGTCCGGAGCTGCGCGTGGGCGAGCTGCCCGAGCACCTGTCCGGCACCAGCCGTATCCGGCGGGCTGGCGAGGTGATCTGGGAAAAGGAATTTCTCAGTGGCGAAGCGAACATGTGCCACAGCTTCGACAACCTCGAGTACCACCATTTCAAGTACGCGCAGTTCCTCAATCCCGGCGACGTGCATATTCACTTCTTCGGCACGGCCACGCTGTCGTTCGCCGATGGCCTCGCCACCCAGGTGGGTGATCGCTTCGAAATCAGCCTGCCGGAGTTCGGCGCACCGTTGGTGAACAGCGTTGGCCAGGCAGAGCAAGCGTTCGCTCCAGGCACCGTGGGCGTCCTGTAGGAGCGCGACAGCAGGCCAGAAGGATGCATCGCAGGTATCATGGTCCGACTTTACCCAGGAGGTCCGACCATGACCCTGCCCACCGCGCTAGAAACCTGCGATATGCTGCTGATCGACACGCTGCATGCCTTCGACTTCTCCTTCGACGAAGAGCAGACGCTGCACATCGAATGCATGGACGGCCGCGAGCTCAAGCGTTGGGCGTTTACCCTGGCTGAGCAGCAAGCGGCTCAGCCAGGTGCCGAGCCCGACAGCTTCGTTATCACTCGCGACGGCACGCCCCACACCTTGACTTGCCTCAGTGCCTTTTCGGCCCGCGACGAAGACGATGAAACCCAGGCGTGAACACGGTGGTCTGTAAAGTCCGATCCACGTTCGCTCCTGCTGCCGCAACAACATTCAGCGCCATGCAAGATCGGCCACACACAAGAGGCTTCGGAGAAACCTTCATGAAGCGAGTTTTGCTATCCATGCTTGTCAACGGCTTGGCCCTGACATCCCTGCACGCCGCTGCAGCCGAAAAATATGACCTGCTGGTGGGCACCTACACCCAGGGTTCCAGCGAAGGCATCTACCGCTACGCCTTCGACAGCACTACCGGCCAGATCGAGGCCCAGCCTCGGCAGACGGTCAAGAGTTCCAACCCGTCCTGGCTGACCTTGTCCCAGGACCAGCGCCGCCTGTTCGTGGTCAATGAAAACGGCCCCGGCCAGAAAGACGTAATTGGCAAGGTCACCAGCTTCACCGTGGACGGCAAGACCCACGATATCCGTCAGGTCAATCAGGTGGCCACCAGCGGCGACGAGCCGACCCATTCCAGCCTGAGCCAGGACGGGCGCCACCTGTTCGTGGCCAACTATGCCGTCAGTGCCAATCCGGGCGGCAGCCTGAGCGTGCTGGATGTGGCCGAAGACGGCACCCTCAGTAACGTCGTGCAGGAGCTCAAGCACGTGGCCAGCCAGGTCAACCCCGAGCGCCAGGCCGGGCCCCACGTGCACTCGGTGGTGTCGTTGCCGCCTTCGGGGCGTTATGTCTATGCCAGCGACCTGGGCGCTGACCGGGTCTACGTGTATCGCTATGAGCCCAAGTCCGCCGAGCGTCCACTGGTGCCCGCTCAACCGGCCTCGGTGCAACTGCCGGACGGCAGTGGTCCGCGTCACCTGCTGTTCAGTCGTGATGGCAAGCACGCCTACCTGACATTGGAAATGAGCGGTCAATTGGCCATGTTCGACGTCAAAGATGGCAACCTGGTACGCCAGCAGCTGCTCGAACTGGGCACCGTCGGCAAGGAAAGCGCCAGCGGCGCCTTGCACCTGTCTGCCGATGGTCGCTTCCTCTACGTGAGCAACCGTGGCACGGCCAACCAGATGCTGGTGTTCAGCGTCGACCCTGGCACTGGCCATCTCAAGGAGATCCAGCGTCGGCATGTGGACGGCGATCACCCACGCGAATTCGCCCTCGACCCCACCGGTCACTTCCTGTTGATCGCCAACCAGAAGAGCAACCAGATCACCGTGCTCAAGCGCGACGCCAGCACCGGGATGCTGGGTGAGACGGTACAGAGCTTCAAGCAGGACGCGCCGTCGGACCTGAAATTCCTGACTCAGTAACCCGCTCCAGGCAACCCGGCGTGCCAGGCACGCCGCGTTGTCCGGGTCAGGGCGCTAGCCGCTGACCTCGACGCTGCTCAGCCCATTGCCCAAACGCCGCACCTGAATCTGCACCGGGATGCGTTCGTGCATCTCCTGCACGTGGGAAATCACCGCCACCTTGCGTCCCTGCGCCTGCAGGCCATCGAGCGCATCCATCGCCAGTTGCAGCGATTCGGGATCGAGGCTGCCGAAGCCTTCGTCGACGAACAGCGACTCGATGCGCAGCGTGCTCGACGCCATCGACGCCAGCCCCAGGGCCAGTGCCAGCGACACCAGAAAGGTTTCCCCGCCGGACAACGAATGCACCGAGCGCAGTTCGTCGCCCATTTCGGTGTCCAGCACCAACAGCCCGAGCATGCTGCCGCCGCGCTTGAGGCGGTAGCGGCGTACCAGCTGACGCAGTTGCACGTTGGCGTGATGCACCAGCAGGTCGAGGTTGTAGGCCTGGGCGATCTTGCGGAAGCGATCGCCTTCGGCCGAACCGATCAGTGCTGCCAGGCGCGCCCAACGCTGGTAGTGCGCATCGGCCTCGGCAATCTGCGCCTGCAGGGCCTGGTTGGCGCTGTGCCGACGCTGGTCTTCGGCTTGCTGGGCGCGTAGCTCGGCGCATTGCTGCTCCTGCCGTTCGACGTCCATCAGCAGGGCCGCGTGCTGTGCGTCCAGCGCCTCGGCACTGGCGATCGCGTCGACCTGTGCCCGATGAGCCTGCTGGCGCTGCTCGCGTTCGTGCAAGCGGATGCGCGCCTGTTCCAGGGTTTTTTCCGTGGCCTGCAGGCGGCTGCGCAGCTCATCGACTTGGGGTTCATCGATGGCGAGCAGTGCCTGCAACCCGTCGTCGTCCAGTTGCGGACGCTGCTCGCGCCAGGCGTGCAGGGTCTGCTGCACGTCAGCCAGGGTTTGCTGCAATTGGGCCTGCTGCGCAGTGTCGGCCTCCAGGGCGCTGGCGGTCTGCACTGTCTGGGTTCGGAGATCCTGTTGCTGTCGGTCGACCTGCCGTTCCTGCTCGCGCGCCGTCTCGACCTGATCGTGCAAGGCCGTCTGCCAGGCGGTCGCCTGGGCATGCTCGCCCAGCAATTCGCGTAGCCGTGCCTCGCAGGTCTGCAGTTGCATGGACAGCGCCTCGACCCGCTGGCGTTGCTGCTCGCAGTCGGTCTGCTGCCGCGCATGCTCGCTGCGGGCCTGTTCGATGCGTCGCGCACGGGCGTCGAATTCCGACTGTTCTTCATCGCGCTGCTCGATCTGGGCCAGGCGCTCGGCGATGTTCTGCTCCAAGGCCATGAATGTCTGCGCCGGGTGTTCGCGCAGGGCCTGCAGGCGAGCGGCGGGCAACTGACTGGCCAGCGCCTGTAACTCGTCGTCGAGCCGCTGCTGGTCGGCGTCCAGGTGGGACTGATGCGCCTGCAGTGTCTGCTGCGCCTGCTGGCTGGCTTCCCTGGCCTGCGCCACGGCGCGCTGCAGGGCGGTCGCCTGCTGTTGCAAGGCCAGCAGGCTGTTCTGCTGACGTTCATCCTCGTCGATCAGACGCGTGTGGTTGGCCAGGGTGTCGCGCAGCCAGTCCGCCGGCTGCTCGGCGTCGCTCAGGGCAGGGTAGAGCGGATGCCGGGCCAGCTCGGCGTCACCTGGCTGGTCGAGCCATTGTTGCTCCTGCGCCTTGAGCTGTTTGTGCTGCTCGATCAGCGCGCCGACTTCGGTACGCAGCTCGACCAGGCGTTCGGACAATGGCTTCAACGCAGCGCGGGCGCGTTGTTCTTCGTCGTCATCGTGCGCCGACAGCGCCTGCAACAGCGCCTCCGGAGCATGATAGGGGTGCTCGACACTGCCACAGACCGGACAGGGCTGCTCGGGCTGCAAGCGTTCGCGCAACTGTTCGACGCTTTCGCTGCGCGCCAGGCGCTGGCGTTCGAGCAGTTGCAGGGTCACCTTCAAGGCTTGCTCGGCCTGTTCGTGGGCCGCGCGGACCTCCAGCCCCTGGGCGGTCAATTGCTCGCGCCGGGCCAGTAAGGTGGCCTGCTGCTGGCGTCCTTGTTCGAGACGTTCCTGAACGGCGTTGCGCCGCTGCCACAGCCGTTCCAGTTCCTGTACGTCACGCAGTGCCAGGCGTTGCTGTTGCAGGCGCTGGGTCAGTTGCTGCAAGCGCTCGGGCAGTTCCTCGGCACTGCATGGGGCATGCTGAAAGACGCGGGCAAGGTCGCTTTGATGCACTTCCAGGCTCGTCTTTGTGGCCTGTGCCTGCGTCTGCAACTCTGGCAGTTCGATCTGGCCCTGGCGCAGGCGACTGCTCAGCGTCACCACTTGCTGCAGGCGCGGTAGGTAGGCGCTCCAGGTGGCGGCCAGCGGCGCCAGCTCGGCGCTGCGTTCGAGCGCGTCGGCGACCTGCTGCAGGCGTTCGCCACTGTCGGCCTGTTGCTGCTCCATGCCCAGCAACGCCTGCGCCCCGGACGCAAGCTGCCGCTCGGAATCGGCCAGCGCCGGACTCAGGGGTTCGAGCTCGGCCTGCAATCGGCTCCGGTTCGACTGTTCGTCGAAGGCCTGCTGCAACCGGGGCTGCGCTTGGGCCTGTTGCGCCAACGCCTGTTGCAGCGTGCGCCCGGCCTGCTCGCGTTGCTCGTCCAGTTGCTGCTGTTGCACTGCCTGCCGTTGCTGCCGCGAACGCGACAGCTCGATACGTTCGGCCAGGGGCTGGAGCTGGGTGCGCACTTCCTGCTCGCGGCTGAACAGGTAGCGTTGCGGTGCCAGTTGTTCGAGCATGTGCAATTGCAAACGCTGCTCGGCGCCTGCTTCCCATGCCTGGGATGCGTCTTGCACCTGCTGCCGTGCTGCCTGGCAGTCGTCGCTCAGGCGCCGGTCTTCGCGGTGCCACTGTTGTTGCTGTTCCACCTGTTTGAGGTGCGCCTGGTGCTGCCGCAGTTGCTCGCTGGCGGTGTGAAACTCCAGATCCAGCGCTTCGCGCGCTTCGGCGGCCAGTGGCGCGATACCGGTGGCCTGGTCCTGCCAGTGCTTGAGCTGCTCGCGGGCGTCGCGGCTCTTTTCGAAGGCGCGTTTGCCCAGGCGCGTATAGAGCGCGGTGTCGGTGAGCTTTTCCAGCAGTTCGCTGCGTTCGTTGTCGTCGGCTTTGAGAAAGGCACTGAATTCGCTCTGCGCCAGCATCACCGCACGGGTGAACTGCTCGAAGTTCAGCCCCAGGCGGGCTTCCAGCAGCTGCTTGTATTCACCTTTCTGGCTGGCGAGCAGTTGGTCATTGTCCAGATCGCGCAGCGACTGCCGGCTGTTCTGCAACTTGCCCGCCGGTTTGTCCCGTGCCCGGTTGGCTTCCCAGCGCGCGCGATAGCGACGACCGTCGACGCCGAGGAAGTCCACTTCCGCATAGCCCGCCCCGGTACCCCGACGCAACAGGGTGCGCGGGTCGTAGCTGCCGATTTCACCGTCGGCGTCGGGCACCTTGGCACTCTGCGACGCATTGCCCAGGCGCGGTACGGCGCCGAACAGCGCCAGGCACAGGGCGTCGAGCAGGGTGCTCTTGCCCGCGCCTGTGGGGCCGGTGATGGCGAACAGACCGGCGGTGGCCAGCGGTTCGGCGGGGGAGTCCAGTTCGAACGGGCCTGCCCGCGAGGGGGGGGTCTTGAGGCGGATGGCCAGAATCTTCATGGGGTTTCGCCCTCCAACTGCACTTCCTGCAACAACTGCGCGAAGTCGTCCAGGGTCTGTTCGTCCACCTCGCTGCCATAGCTGTCCAGCCAGGCGCGGCTGAACAGTTCGTGGGGGCTGAGCTGGTCCAGCTCGATCAGGGCGCCGACATCCTCGTTGTCGGCGTTGACCCGCCCGGCGTACTCGGCAGCGATCCGCACCAGACGCACGGCCTTGCCTTGCAGCGCGGTTTCGATGTGCTGGCGCAGGTCCGGTTGCGGCTCGTCGAGTACCACCCGCACTTCCAGCCAGGGGTAGCCCAGCACATCGGCCAACAGGTCCACGTCCGGTAGTTGCTGCAACTGTTCGCGGACCTGCGGCAACGGCGCCGGGCCGATGCGCAGCAGGTCGACCGCGCGCGGGATCAGGATCGGTTCCACGCTCACCAGCTGCTCGCCGGCGCACTCGATCTCGAGGATCTGGTGCGGGTACTCGATCTCGGAAAACGACAGCGGTATGGGCGAGCCGCTGTAGCGAATGCGTGATTCGCCGTTGACCTTCTGCGGCTTGTGCAGATGGCCCAGCGCAACGTAGCTGATGCTGGCGTCGAACAGGCTGGCCGGCAGGGCTTCGGCGCTGCCGATCACCAGGCTGCGCTCGGACTCCATCGACACCGAACCGCCCGCCATGTGCGCGTGGCTGATGGCGATCAGTGCCTGCCCCGGCGAGCGTCGGGCATTGGCAGCGGCGATCAGCATCTCGTGCACCCGGGCGATGCCTTGCAGGTAATCCTCGCCCAGGGTTGCGCCGGTCACCTCGGCGGGGCGCAGGAAGGGCAGGGCCAGGCACCAGGCCTGCACCTGGCCATGGGCATCGGGCAGCGGCAGCAACAGCCGCTCGCTGTCGAGGCGGCCGTCTTCGAGCCACATCACCCGGCCCAGCGCATGGGTGCGCAGGCGGCGCATCAACGGTCCGGGCAATTCGATGCGCGAACCGGAATCGTGGTTGCCGGCGATCATCACGATGGTCAGCTGCGGTTGTTGCTCGTGGGCGCTGACGATGAAGTTGTACAGCCGCTCCTGCGCCCGCACGGGCGGATTGACCGTGTCGAAGATGTCGCCCGCCACCAGCAGCACGTCGGGCTGGCGCTGGGCGAGCTGACGCAGCAGCCAGCGCAGGAAGCTTGCGTGTTCGAAGTCGCGCTCCTGACCGTGCAGGCTTTGGCCGAGGTGCCAGTCGGAGGTGTGGAACAGGCGCATGAAGGCTCCAGGGGGCAGGGAAGGCCGCCATGATAGCCGTTCGGTCCCGCGCTTCCCATGCGTCCGCTCGTGGCGGGATGTGACGAACCGATTTTTACGCTTTCTTTACGGCCAGGCCCAGGTATCGATCTCGCGCCTTTACACCCTGGCCTCGGAGAATGTCGGCAAGCGGCAGCCGCCGCGCCTGGAGATATTCCCATGTCTGTTCTGGACGGCCTGTTCCTGCTGCTGGCCATCGGTTTGTTCGTGTACCTGCTCGTTGCCCTCTTGCGCGCCAGTGGAGGCTAGTCATTGATGAACAGTCACGATTTCGCCCTGATAGCGGCCTTTCTCGCCTTGATCCTGCTGCCGGCGCCCTGGCTCGGACGTTTCTACTACAAGGTCATGGAAGGCCAGCGCACCTGGCTCAGCGTACCGCTGCAACCGGTGGAGAAGCTGTGCTACCGCGTTTGCGGTATCGATGCGCAACAGCAGCAGAGCTGGCAGCAATATGCCTTGGCGCTGCTGGTTTTCAACCTGGTCGGATTCGGCCTGCTGTTCGCCATGCTCATGCTGCAGGGATATCTGCCGCTCAATCCCCAGCACCTGCCGGGCCAGGAATGGACCCTGGCGTTCAACACCGCCGTCAGCTTCATGGCTAACACCAACTGGCAGGCGTACAGCGGCGAAACTTCGCTCAGCTACCTGAGCCAGATGGCTGGCCTGGGCGTGCAGAACTTTCTCAGTGCTGCCACCGGGTTGGCGGTGCTGGTGGCGCTGTGCCGTGGCATCAGTCGCCGTTCGGCCAGTACCCTGGGCAACTTCTGGGTCGATGTGACCCGTGCCACCCTTTATGGGCTGCTGCCGCTGGCCTTGCTGCTCGCTGTTTTCCTTGTCTGGCAGGGTGTGCCGCAGACGTTCGCGCCCTATGTGGACGCGCTGACTTTGCAGGGCAACCCACAGACCATCCCCCTCGGCCCGGCGGCCAGCCAGATCGCCATCAAACAGCTGGGCACCAATGGCGGCGGGTTCTTCGGCGTCAACTCGGCCCATCCGTTCGAGAATCCCACGGCCTGGAGCAACCTGTTCGAACTGGTCGCGATCCTGACCATCCCGGTCGCCCTGGTCTTCACCTTTGGCCATTACGTGAAAGACCTGCGCCAGAGCCGGGCGATCCTGGCCTGCATGTTGACCTTGCTGTTGCTGGGCCTGGGGCTGTCGCTGTACGCCGAGCAGCAACCCAATCCGATGCTGGCCAGTGCCATGGTCGAGCAGACCGCGCCGCTGGAAGGCAAGGAAAGCCGCTTCGGCACCACCGCCAGCGTGCTCTGGTCGGTGACCACCACGGCCGCCTCCAATGGCTCGGTCAATGCCATGCACGACAGCCTCAATCCGCTCTCCGGGATGGTTGCGCTGGTCAACATGATGCTCGGCGAAGTGATCTTCGGCGGTGTCGGCGCCGGTCTCTACGGCATGCTCCTCAACGTGCTTCTGACGGTGTTCCTGGCCGGCTTGATGATCGGTCGAACCCCGGAGTACCTGGGCAAGAAACTCCAGGCGCGCGAGGTGCGCTGGTTGGTGGCGAGCCTGCTGGTCATGCCCGTGGGCGTGCTGGTGCTCAGCGCCATCGCCGTGAGCCTGCCGGGGCCGGCCGCAGCGGTGAGCAACCCCGGCCCCCATGGCTTCACTCAGCTGTTGTATGCCTACACCTCGGCCAGCGCCAACAACGGTTCGGCCTTCGCCGGCCTGTCCGCCAACACGGCCTTTCACAACCTCATGCTGGCTTTGGGCATGTTGCTTGGCCGCTTCGGCTACATCCTGCCGGTGCTGGCCCTGGCCGGAGCCCTGGCCAGCAAAAACGCCAGCGCGCCGAGCGCCGACAGCTTCGCCACCCACGGCCTGCTGTTCATCACCCTGCTGACCGTGACCCTGCTGATCGTGGGTGGCCTGACTTTCCTGCCGGTGCTGGCCCTGGGGCCGATCGCCGAGCACTTGAACCTGCATTTCTGAGGCCTGGACCATGAACCGATCGACCGTTGCCGCTGCCACGCAACCACAACCGCCCGCCGGGGCCACCTTGAGTGCCTTGTGGCGACCCGCGCTGCTGCAGGCGTTCGTCAAGCTCGACCCCCGGCGACTGCTGCGCAGCCCCGTGCTGCTGGTGGTGGAATTGTGCGCCGTACTGACCACCGGCCTGTGCCTGCTGCCCGATCCGGCAGTGTCGGCCTCGGTTGCCGTGCAGATTGCCGTGTGGCTGTGGTTCACCTTGCTGTTCGCCAATTTCGCCGAAGCACTGGCCGAAGGCCGTGGCCGTGCCCGCGCCGACAGCCTCAAGGCCGGCAGCCAGGGCCTGCAGGCTCGCCGGCAACGTGCCGACGGCAGCTTCGAGACGGTTGCCGCCACCGCCTTGCGCAAGGGCGATGTGGTTCGCGTCGAAGCCGGGCAGATGATTCCCGGTGACGGCGAGGTGCGCGAGGGCATCGCCGCCGTCAACGAGGCCGCCATCACCGGTGAGTCGGCGCCGGTGATCCGTGAATCGGGTGGCGACCGCTCGGCCGTCACCGGCAATACCCTGGTGGTGTCGGACTGGCTGCTGATCGAGATCAGCACCGACCCCGGCGAGTCGACCCTGGACCGCATGATCGCCCTGGTGGAAGGCGCGAAGCGGCAGAAGACGCCCAACGAAGTGGCCCTGGACATCCTACTGATCGGCCTGACCATGGTCTTCCTGCTGGTGGTAGTCACCCTGCAGCCGTTTGCTCGCTTCTCCGGGCACAGCCTGCCGTTGGTGTTTCTCCTGGCATTGCTGGTGACCCTGATCCCGACCACCATCGCCGGCCTGCTGTCGGCCATTGGTATCGCCGGAATGGACCGCCTGGTGCGGCTCAACGTCGTGGCCAAGTCCGGCCGCGCCGTGGAAGCGGCCGGCGACGTCCATGTGTTGCTGCTTGACAAGACCGGCACCATCACCTTCGGCAACCGCCGCTGCAGCGCCTTGCATGCCGCCCCTGGCGTCAGCGACGCACAGATGGCCGAGGGTACGCTGCTGGCCTCGCTGGGCGATGAAACGGCGGAAGGGCGCTCGGTGGTCGAGTTCATCCGGCCACTGTTCAGCATCGACGAGCCGGCCGCCGAGCGTTGGCAATCGGTGCCGTTCAGCGCCCAGACACGGCTGTCGGGCGTCGACCTCGACCAGCAGAGCTACCGCAAGGGCGCGGTGGACTCGCTGCTGGCGTTCATCGGCCAGTCCAGGGCGCAGCTTGCGCCTGCGCTGGCCGAACACATCGAGCGCATCGCGCAAAGTGGCGGCACACCGTTGCTGGTATGTCGCGACCGGCAGTTGCTGGGTGTTATCCATCTCAAAGACGTCGTCAAACCCGGCATTCGCGAGCGCTTCGAGCAACTGCGCAAGCTGGGCATCCGCACCGTGATGGTGACCGGCGACAACCCACTGACGGCTGCCGCCATCGCCGCCGAAGCCGGTGTCGACGATGTGCTGGCCGAAGCCACGCCGCAGAAGAAGCTGGCGCGCATACGCCAGGAACAGGCCGACGGCCGCCTGGTGGCCATGTGCGGCGACGGCGCCAACGATGCCCCGGCGCTGGCCCAGGCCGACGTCGGCGTGGCGATGAACGATGGCACCCAGGCCGCGCGCGAGGCAGCCAACATGGTCGACCTGGACAGCGATCCGACCAAACTGCTCGACATCGTGCGCATCGGCAAGGAACTGCTGGTCACCCGCGGCGCCTTGACCACGTTCTCCATCGCCAACGACGTGGCCAAGTATTTCGCCATCCTGCCGGCGCTGTTCGCTGCGGTGTATCCGTCCCTGGGCGTGCTCAACGTGATGAACCTGGCCAGCCCGCAGAGCGCGATCCTCTCGGCCATCGTCTTCAACGCCCTGATCATCATCGTGTTGATCCCCCTGGCCCTGCGCGGCGTGCGGGTGCAGGCCGACAGCGCCGCGCAACTGCTGCGGCGCAACGTCCTGATCTACGGCCTGGGTGGCTTGGTGGTGCCCTTCATCGGCATCAAGGCCATCGATATTGTCCTCACCGCTTTGCACCTGGTCTGACCCTGGAGCTTGAATGATGAACAGTTTGTTGCGTCCGGCCTTGAGCCTGATTCTGTTGATGACCTTGCTCACCGGCGGTGCCTATCCGCTGCTGGTGTGGGCGGTAGGCCAGTGGGCCTTTTCCGCCCAGGCCAACGGCAGCCTGGTGCGCGACGCGCAGGGCCAGGTACGCGGTTCCGCCTTGCTCGCCCAGGCCTTCACCGATGAGCGCTGGTTTCATTCACGGCCTTCGGCAGCCGACTACGCGACCCTGGCCAGTGGTGCGAGCAACCTGGCGCCGAGCAATCCTGCGTTGGGCACTCGCGTGCTGGCGCAGGCCGATGAACAGTTCGATGCGCAGCAAGGTCCGGTTCCGCTGGCGCTGTTGACCACCTCGGCCAGTGGCCTGGACCCTGATCTGCCACCGGCAGCGGTGAGCTATCAGGTCCCCCGGGTGGCGCGCGAACGCGGCCTGCCCGAGTCGACTCTGCGCGCGCTGGTACAAGCGCAGACCCGATCGCCCGCCATCGGCCCGGAGGTGGTCAACGTGCTGGCTTTGAACCAGGCGCTGGATCGGCTAACGTCACAGTCCCGATGACCACGAGGCGATGCCATGAGCCCAGACCATGAGTGATTCCGGCCGCGCCGATGCCCTGTTGGCCGCCTTGCCCCGCAGCGGGGGTGGTCGCTTAAAAGTGTTTCTCGGCGCCGCGCCCGGTGTCGGCAAGACCTACGCCATGCTCCAGGCCGCCCACGCTCGCCAGCGTCAGGGTATCGAGGTGCTGGCTGCCGTGGTGCAGACCCACGGCCGCGCGGAAACCGAAGCGCTGCTGGCCGGTCTGCCCCAGCAGGCGTTGCGGCGCTGCGAATACCGCGACGTGACCCTCGAGGAAATGGACCTGGATGCCGTGCTCGCTGCCCGCCCGGCCCTGGTGCTGGTCGACGAGCTGGCGCACAGCAATGCACCTGGCAGCCGGCACGCCAAGCGTTGGCAGGACGTGCAGGAACTGCTCGCCGCCGGCATCGATGTGTACACCACGGTCAACGTCCAACACCTGGAAAGCCTGAACGATCAGATCCAGACGATCACTGGCGTGCAGGTGCGCGAAACCCTGCCCGATTGGGTGGTGCAGGAGGCCGACGATCTGCTGCTGATCGACCTGCCGCCGCGCGAGCTGCTCGAACGCCTGCGCGAGGGCAAGGTGTACGTGCCGGAGCAGGCGCGGGCCGCCATCGACGCCTTCTTTACCCAGACCAACCTCAGCGCCCTGCGCGAACTGGCCATGCAGACGGCCGCCGCTCAGGTCGACGACGATCTGCACGAAGGCTACCGCAGCCTCGGCCAGCAGGCGCCCAGCGTGCGCGGACGACTGCTGGTAGGCATCGCCGCCGATGAGCAGGCCGAGCGCCTCGTGCGCCACGCCAGCCGCGTCGCCCGCCGTCGTCATCTGCCCTGGTCCGTGGTCCATGTCGATGACGGCTCGCTGCTCGATGAAACAGGGCGTCAGCGCCTGAAACTGGCCCAGCAGATGGCCGAACGGCTGGGCGGCGAGGTGGTGGAGCTGCGCGATGCGGAAGTGGCCAGGACCTTGCTGCAACACGCCGCCGACCGTCGCGCCAATCTGGTACTGGTCGGCCAGTCGCGCCGTCGCCGCTTCGGTGCGGGCCTGGCCGAGCGCTTGCTGCGCCACCGCAGCGGTCTGGAAATCAACGTGCTGGCGCGGGCTCAGGTGCCGTCACCGCCAACGCCGCGCACACGGCCCGTCGGACGTTGGCGCGAGTATGCCCTGGCGATACTGGCAACGCTTTTGGCCAGCGGGCTGGCCTGGGCCGTGGCGCAGGTGCTGGACCTGCCCAATATCTCCCTGGTGTTCCTCGCCGCCGTGCTGCTGGTGGCGGTCCGCAGCAGCCCGGGGCCGGCGCTCAGTTGCGCCGCGCTGTCGTTCCTGGCGTACGACTTTCTGTTCATTCCACCCAATTTCTCCCTGAGCATCCAGCGTCAGGAAGATGTATTGACCCTGCTGTTCTTCCTGCTGATGGCAGCGCTCACGGGCAACCTGGCCGCGCGCCAACGCCAGCAGCTCAGCGCCTTGCGCGAAACCCAGGCGCACACCGCGCAACTGCTGGAGCTGTCCCGACTGCTGGCTGCGGCGACCGACCGCCAGGCGGTGTTCAGTGCAGCCGCGCAGCACTTGCAGGGTTGGCCGGGGCTGGACATCTGTCTGCTCGAGCGCAGCGAGCAGGGCTGGAAGGTGGCCCAGGGCGCGGCGGTGTCGTTCTCGACCACCGAGCTGGCAGCCGCGCAGTGGGCCGGCCACCACGCGCAACCGGCCGGGCTGGGCACCACCACATTGCCGGCGGGGCGTTGGTGGTGGTTGCCGGTGACGTGGGAGGGCCAGGTGCTGGCGCTGCTCGCGGTGGCCGAACAGCAGGCCGGTCGGCTCGACGACCCCGGCCGACGCCTGCTCGGCGCGCTGGTGCAGCCGGTGGCGCAGGCCCTGGCCCGCGCTGACCTGGCCCATGACCTGGAAGCGGCGCGCCTGCACGGTGAAACCGAACAGTTGCGCAGTGCCTTGCTGGCCTCGGTGTCCCATGACCTGCGCACGCCGCTGACCGCCATGCGTGGCAGCATCGACAGCCTGCTGGCACTGGGCACGGCCCTGGCGCCGGACGATCGCCAGGCCTTGCTCGAAGTGACCCGTGACGAAGCCGAGCGCCTGGACCGTTACATCCAGAACCTGCTCGACATGACACGCCTGGGCCACGGCGCCCTCAAGCTGGCGCGGGACTGGGTGGCTGCCGGGGATATCGTAGCCAGCGCTGTGAGTCGATTGCGCGCGCCGCTGGCACCGTTGCAGGTCCAGGTGCAGGTACCTGCGCAACTGCCCTTGCTATACGTGCATGCGGCGCTGATCGAACAGGCCCTGGTCAACGTGCTGGAAAATGCCGCGCGGTTCTCGCCCGTGGGCGGTCGCTTGCAAGTGTCGGCTCGTGTGCGCGATGAGAGCCTGCTGCTTGCGGTCAGCGACGAAGGCCCCGGTATTCCCGAAGCCGAGCGGGCGAAGATTTTCGACATGTTCTACACCGCCGCGCGCGGTGATCGAGGCGGGCAGGGCACGGGGTTGGGCCTGGCGATCTGCCAGGGTATGGTCGGCGCCCATGGCGGTCGCGTCGAAGTCGGCAGCGGCATCGATGGCCATGGCACCTGCATCGTCTTATGCTTGCCGCTGCGCGCTCAACCGGGCGCCGATCCGGATACCTGAGCATGAGCCTTACCCATCCTCCTCTGGCCAGCACCTTGCTGGTCATCGACGACGAACCGCAGATCCGCAAATTCCTGCGCATCAGCTTGGTCTCCCAAGGCTACAAGGTGATAGAAGCGGGCACCGGCGCCGAGGGCCTGAGCCAGGCCGCTCTGCTGCGTCCGGACCTGATCGTGCTGGACCTCGGCCTGCCGGACATGGACGGCCAGCAGGTGCTGGAGCAGTTGCGCCAGTGGAGCACGGTACCGGTGCTGGTGCTCTCGGTGCGCGCCAGCGAGGCGCAGAAGGTCCAGGCCCTGGACAACGGCGCCAACGACTATGTGACCAAGCCGTTCGGCATCCAGGAGTTCCTCGCCAGAGTGCGTGCGCTGTTGCGCCAGGCCAGCGGTAGCCCGGTCCACGAAGCGGCGTTGCAACTGGGTCCGCTGCAGGTCGACCTGGCATCGCGCCGGGTCACCCTCGATGGCGTCGAGGTGGCCCTGACCCGCAAGGAGTACGCCGTGCTTGCACAGCTGGCGCGCTATCCGGGGCGAGTCATCACCCAGCAGCAATTGCTCAAGGACATCTGGGGCCCGACCCACCTCGACGACAGTCACTACCTGCGCATCGTCGTCGGCCACCTGCGCCACAAACTCGGCGACGACCCCGCCGCCCCACGCTTCCTCATCACCGAACCCGGCGTCGGCTACCGCCTCGCAAGCCCCGACTGACGCGCCGCCCCCAGCCCACACCTATCCCCTGTGGAAGCTATCTCCTGTGGAAGCTATCCCTGTGGGAGCGGGTTCTACCCGCGAAGACGCCAGCCCCCACACCACCAATCCCGGATTTACATTCGAATCCAGCGGTGTCAGTGCCGACGCCTTCGCGGGTAGAACCCGCTCCCACAGGAACCCGCTTCCACACAACGGCACTTTTTAGATGGCACATCGTCTGACCCAGCATTACCCTGACGTTTTTCCCGAGGTGTCATCGATGAAAGCCTGGATCTGTGTGCCGCTGGTGGCACTGGCCTTGAGCGGTTGTGCCGGCAAGACCGCCTACCGCGACAGCTGCGCCACGCAGCTCGATGGTGCCTGGCACGAGCTTGACCTGGCCAAGGCCGAAGGCCTGGCCGGTACCGTAAGCTATTCCAAGGCGCTGTCGCTGCTCACCGGGGCCAAGACCCAGCAGCAGTTCGAAGCCTTCGAGGGGTGCACCAACAAGGCCGAAAAAGCGCGGTTCTACATCCGCGAGTCGCGTGCGGGACGCTGAAGTATTTCGGTCGCCCAGGCGCGCCTGACAGCGGGCCAGCAGACGTAGTATCGACAAGGAGTGTCTGCCATGCGCAGCCGATTGGATGAATGCCTGCAAGCCGTCAATGAAGTCCTGCTGGGCAAGGAAACCCAGGTTCGCCTGGCGTTGACCTGCCTGATCGCCGATGGCCACCTGCTCATCGAGGATCTGCCCGGCATGGGCAAGACCACCCTGAGTCATACCCTGGCCAAGGTGCTGGGCCTGAGTTTCCAACGTATCCAGTTCACCTCCGACCTGCTGCCCAGCGATATCCTCGGCACGTCGGTGTTCGACAAGGACAGCGGTCGTTTCGTCTTCCACCCCGGACCGATCTTCGCCGAACTGGTGCTGGCGGACGAAATCAACCGTGCCACGCCCAAGAGCCAGAGTGCGCTGCTCGAAGCCATGGAGGAGGGCCAGGTCACCATCGAGGGCGCCACCCGTCCATTGCCCCAGCCGTTTTTCGTGATCGCCACGCAGAACCCCACCACCCAAGGCGGCACCTTCGCGCTGCCCGAGTCGCAACTGGACCGTTTTCTCATGCGCCTGTCGCTCGGCTACCCGGCCAAAGCCGCCGAAAAGGCCTTGCTGATGGGCGAGTCGCGGCGCGATCTGCTGCCGCGCATGAGCGCCGTACTCGACCATGCGCAGCTGTCCGCATTGCAAGCCCAGGCCCGTGCAGTGCGGGCCAGCGACGCGTTGGTGGACTACGTACTGCGCCTGGTGGAAGCCACCCGCACCCAGCCGCAGTTCGCCTATGGATTGTCGCCACGTGGTAGCCTGGCGCTGCTTGCCGCTGCCAAGGCGTGGGCCTTGCTGCTCGATCGCGACTACGTGATTCCCGAAGACGTGCAAGCGGTACTGCCCTCAGTCGTCAGCCACCGCCTGCGCGAACGAGCCGACCCCACCGGTCAGGGCGGCGGCGCGCTGGTGCAGTGGCTGCTGCGGGAGGTGCCCGCGCTGTGAGGCGGCTGCTCGGCGAGCGCTGGCGGCGCTGGCAGGCGCGCCGCTTGCCGGCAGCGCCGCGCATCGAGCTGGACCAGCGCAGAATCTTCATCGTCCCCAGCCGCAGCGGTACCGGTTTCATCGTCGTGCTGCTGTTGATCTTCCTCGCCGCCATCAACTACCAGAACAGCCTGGCCTATGCCTTGGTATTCCTGCTGGGCTCTGTGTTCGTCGTCGCCATCCTGCACACCTACCGCAATCTCAGCGGCCTGCTGGTCAGCGGCAACGGCGCCAGCTCTGTGTTCGTCGGCGAGCAGGCGCGCTTCGGCCTGCGTCTGGAAAGCGGCGGCAAGGAGCACCAGGCCATCGGTGTGGGTTGGAACGCGCAGCAACTGCAACGCAGCGATGTCGCCCCCGATCACGTGCAGGCGCTGGAACTGAGCTTGCCGACCGAGCGCCGCGGCTGGCTTCCAGCACCGCGCATGCGCGTGGAGACCAGCTTTCCCCTCGGCGTGCTCACTGCCTGGACCTGGGTCGACCTGGGCCAGCGAGTGCTGGTCTATCCGCAACCGTTGCAGGGCGAAGTGCCGACCTTGCACAGCGAGTCGGCGGATATCGAAGACCAGGCGCAACGCCTGCACGGCCAAGGCGTGGACGATTTTCAGGGCCTCAAGCAATACCAGCCGGGCGATTCCTGGCGGCGCATGCATTGGAAGGCCTATTCACGCGGCGAAGGGCTGCTGGTCAAAGACTTCGCCGACCTGCGCGGCCAGGAACTGTGCCTGGACTTCGTCGCGCTTGGCGGCGATGTCGAACAGCGCCTCTCGCGCCTGTGCTATTGGGTATTGGCCCTGTCCCGCGAGCAGCGGCCTTTCGCCCTGCAGTTGCCCGGCAATCGGCTGGACACCGACAGCGGCGACGCACACCGCGAAGCCTGTCTGCGTGCCTTGGCACTTTTCGGAGAACAGCCATGAGCACGCCCGCCGCGATTCCGCGCGTCAGCCTGACCTGGCTGCTCCTGGCGCAGTCGCTGGTACTGGTGCCGCTGTGGTGGCACGTGCCGTTGTGGCTGCTGGGGTTGTGGTTGGGCTGCACGCTGTGGCGCGTGCAGGTGTTTCGCATGCGTGCGCGCTATCCGGGACGGCTGATCAAGGTAGCGCTGATGCTTGCGGTGGCCGCCGGGGTGTATTTGTCCAGCGGCACCTGGGTGGGCCTGGAGGCCACCGCCGCGCTGCTGGTGGCCGCATTCCTGCTCAAGCTTCTGGAGATGCAAACCGCCCGTGATGCCCGCGTGGTGATCTTTCTCGGCCTGTTCTGCCTGGCGGTGGCCTACCTGTTCGATGCCAGCCTGGGCTGGGCGCTGTACAGCGTTCTGCCACTGCTGGCTCTACTCGCCGCCTTGATCGGATTGCAGCAGACCTCACTCATTGCACGCCCGATGGCCACGCTGAAACTGGCCGCTAGCTTGATGTTGCAGGCGTTGCCACTGATGCTGCTGCTGTTCGTGTTCTTTCCGCGCCTGGAACCGCTCTGGTCGCTGCCGCTGCCCGCGCCGGGGCAGGGTGTGACCGGTTTGTCGGAAAGCATGAGCCCGGCCGACGTGGCCAGCCTCAGCCAATCCGGAGAGGTGGCTTTTCGTGCCAGCTTCGAGGGCGCCATACCGCCCAAGCGCGACCTCTACTGGCGCGCGCTGAGCCTGGATGTGTACGACGGCCGTACCTGGAGCCAGTCGCCCTGGATCCAGACCCAACTGGCAGCGCAGTGGCAACCGACCGGACCTTCGCTCACCTATCAGGTCATCCAGCAGCCCAGCGGCAAGCCCTGGCTGTTCGCCCTGGACGTCGCGCGCACCGCCTTGCCCGGCGTGCGCCAGCTCAGCGACGGACGCCTGCAGCGTCGTCGCCCGGTCGACCAGCCGTTGATGTACGCGGTCACCTCCTGGCCGCAGGTGATCCGCGAGCCCCAGCTGGCACCACTCGCATTGCGCACGGCGCTGCAATTGCCGGCGCAGGGCGACCCGCGCACGCGCCAGTGGGCGCAAGACCTGCACGCCCGTTTCAGCACGGCACCGGCACTGGTCAACGAAATGCTCAGACAGTTTCGCGAGCTGCCCTTCCACTACACGCTCAACCCACCGGTGCTGGGCCGCGACAGCATCGACGAATTCCTCTTCGACAGCCGCCGGGGCTTCTGCGCGCACTACGCCGGCGCCATGGTCTACGCGCTGCGCGTGGCCGGCGTGCCCGCGCGCGTGGTGGCCGGCTATCAGGGCGGCGAGGTCAACCCGGCAGGCAACTACCTGACCGTGCGTCAATTCGAAGCCCATGCCTGGGTCGAGTACTGGCAGTCAGGCATCGGCTGGCAACGGGCCGATCCCACTGCCGCAGTGGCACCCGCGCGGGTTGAGCAGGGCTTGCAGCAGGCGCTCTCGGCGGATGAAGAATTCCTCGCCGGCTCACCGTTCTCGCCCTTGCGCTACCCGCATCTGACGTGGCTCAACGACCTGCGCCTGCAGTGGGACAATCTCAACTACGGCTGGCAGCGCTGGGTGTTGGAGTATCAGGGCGAGCGCCAGATCGAATTTCTCGCGCGCTGGTTCCAGGGCCTGCAGCGCTGGGCGCTGCCGGTCGGCGGGTTGTTGTTCATGGTGCTGGCCAGTGTCTGGCTGCTCAAACCGTGGCAGCGTCGGACCGATCCCCAGCTCAAGGAGTTCGTCGCCTTCGAGCGTCTGTTGCGTCGGCGCGGCCTCGTGCGGCATACCGGTGAAGGGGCCATGGCATTCGCCGAGCGCGCAGCGGCTCGTCTGCCCAAACAGAGCGAAGCCATCCTGGCCTTCGCCTACGCCTTCATGGCCCAGCGCTACGCCGGTCGACCGGTTTCCCGCGAGCAATTGCGCGCTGCGTTGGCGACCTTGCGCCGACAACTGGCGACCGCGCCTGGCCCAGGGCCCCGCTAGCGGCGTATCGCCACGAAAGCTGAGCGAACTGTAAATTGGCCGATATGAAACCTGCGGTCGGGCGCCGAGCTGGCTACCATCTAGCCCATCGACCCTCACCCTCAAGGCCGGCCCATGAACCTTCGCGACCTGCTAGCAAGCGCACGACGTCCACCCCACAGTGTCACCGTACCCCGCGAATGGAGCCAGGGCCGCGCCTGTTACGGCGGGCTCATGGCCGCTTTGCTGCACGAGGCGATGGCGGCGCACGTTCCCGACCGCCCGGTCCGCTCGATGGCGATCACGTTCGTGGGCCCCGCCGAATTGGACGTGCCCATCGATCTGCAGGTGGAAATACTGCGCGAGGGCAGTGCCGTGACCTCGGTGCTGGCCCGTGCAGTTCAGCACGGTCGCACCATGACCGTGGTCCAGGCCAGTTTCGGCCTGGCGCGGCAATCGGCAATCGACATCAGCGCAATGCCGGTGGCGCCCATGAAACCCTTGGCCGAATCGACGCCGCTGCCGTACCTGCCGGGCGTTACCCCGGAGTACATTCGACACTTGGACATGCGATGGGGCATCGGTGCGCTGCCGTTCAGCAATACACCGGTCGCCGGGATCGGTGGGTGGATGCAGCTACGCGAACACGAAGTCGACGAGCCCATCACCGAAGCACTGCTGCTGGTGCTGGGAGACGCCTGGCCACCCGCACTGCTGCCTTATCTGAGCAAACCAGCGCCTGGCAGCAGCCTGACCTGGACTATCGAATTCATCCAGCCCATGCCCGCCATGGGAAGCCTGGACTGGTGCCGCTACCAGGCTGTGATCGAACATGCCCGGGACGGCTATGGCCACACGTCCGCAGCCATGTGGAACCCGCAAGGCGAGCTGCTGGCGATCAGCCGGCAGACGGTGACGGTGTTTGGCTGAGCGCATGCTGCGGGCGACCCAGCGCGAAGGCGGCAACCAGGCCGATCACGCCGATGGCAGCTTCGGCGATGCTGGAGCAGGCAGCCGCATCGACCAGCATCAGGGCAGACAGGGCCAGCAACGGCAGGGCGATGGCTCGCGAGACGCGGATGCCGTTGTTCGGGTCGTTGACGATGTTCAGGGCGTTCATATCGTTCATGGCTCAATGCTCCATAGGCATGGTGCAACAGGACCTGGGTTCGGCAAGGCGGGTGGCATGAGCTGTAGAGTCCAGCCAACCGCCGATTGTTCAAGCCAGATCCAGATCCGGATCGGTTGAGAACGATAATAGTCACCGCTCGCATCGGCCGCGAATCAAGCTTTGCTATCAGCGTCATAGAGAGCGGGTGCGCCCGTGCCGATCTCAGGCAACCCAAAAAATGTCCGTGCGCAAGCGGTCGTACTCCACGCCAGATCGGCCAGGCTTTCACCCCGATGCTGGGCCACCTCGCGCAGCACTTCGGTGAGAAAGGCCGGTTCGTTGCGGCCGCTCTTGGGCTTGGGCCGCAAGGTGCGCGGCAAAAGATAGGGCGCGTCACTCTCCAGCATCAGCCGCGAGGCGGGAATGCTGCCCACCAGCGGGTGCAGGTGAGTGCCGCGACGCTCATCGCAGATCCAGCCGGTGATACCGATGTGCAGGTCCAGGTCCAGGTAACCGAACAGAGCCTTGCGCTCGCCGGTGAAGCAGTGCACCACGGCTGCCGGCAAGTGGTCGCGGTAGTCCTTGAGGATGTCCAGCAGGCGCTGAGGCGCATCGCGTTCGTGGAGAAACACCGGCAGCTGCAGCTCGACAGCCAGCGCCAGGTGCTCCTGCAACACTTTCTCCTGCTGTGGTCGCGGCGAGAAGTCGCGGTTGAAATCCAGACCGCATTCGCCCACTGCCTTGACTTGTGGCTGGCTCAGCAGATCACGCAAACGCGTGGCACTGTCGCTGTTCCACTCGCTGGCGCTGTGCGGGTGGATGCCGGCGGTGGCGAACAAGCGCTCACCGGCTTCGTCCCACTGCTGACACAGCTGCAAGGCCTGTTCGCTGCCCTCGACACTGGTGCCGGTGAGCACCAACTGACAGACGCCAGCGGCGTAGGCCCTCTGCAGAATGGCCTCGTGCTTTTGCGCGAAGCTCTCATGGGTAAGGTTGACGCCAATATCGATGAGTTGCATGGTGCTACCTCAAAGCAGGAGGCGAAAAGCATACCAGAGCTTGGTGATCGGCAAGAAAACCAAGAACTTCAAAAGGTTATGGCGGTCTTTGAGGGCTGCTCGAGACATTTGCCGGGGAACCATGGGCGCAAGATCACTGATTGTCATGCTGTGTCTGGTCCTCGGACTGCCCTCGGCAGCCGCCGCTCGTCCGGCAGGTCCCCCGTTGGCGGCACACCCGGCCAAGGTCCGCGACTTGGCCCAGATTCAGTCGAGCCGCGTGTTGCGCGTGCTGGTCAATCAGAGCCGCAACAGCTCCGGCCAGGTCCGCGGCCAGGCCATCGGCGTCGAATACCATCGCCTGCAGGCCTTCCAGAACTTCCTCAACGCTCACGCCGGCAAAGGTCAGGCGTTGCAACTCAAGATCATTCCGCGTGCCAAGGAGCAACTGCTCGGCGCCCTGCAGCGCGGCGAAGGCGATCTGGTCGCGCCGGGTGAACTGATGGAGTTGCATCCCGCCAGCAAGGTTGCGGCCAGCGATGCCGTGATCGCCAACGTGCCATTCGTGCTGGTCAGCGGCAAAGGCGGGCGGCGCCCGGTGCGGGTCGAGCAACTGGCGGGCAAAACCCTCGCCTTGCCCAATGGCAGCGCTGCGGGCGCCGCCATCGAACGCCTGAATCAGAAGCTGGCCCTGCGCAAACTGGCGCCCATCGACATCGAATGGGTCGACCCCAGCCTGGCCGTGGAAGACGTGCTGGAGATGGTCCAGGCCGGGATCTACCCGCTGACCGTGGTCGAATTGCCCATCGCCGAGCGCTGGGCCAAAGTCATGCCACGGCTGCGGGTGGACCGCCGCGTGGTCCTCAGCGCGCCCGGCTCGGTGAGCTGGTACGTGCGCCGCGACGCACCGCAGCTCGGCGCCAGCGTCGATCGCTTCCTGGCGTCCTATAAGGCGCCGAACGACCAGGACGCCGCGTTCGTCAAGGTTTACCGTGGCCTGTACAAGGTTCACTACCCACTGGCCCGCAGTGATCGCCAGCGGCTGGAAAACCTGCGTCCGGTCCTCCAGCGCCACGCCCGCGAGCAACACATGGACTGGCTCAACCTTGCCGCGCTGGCCTTCAAGGAGTCCAAGCTCGACCCGGCGGCGCGTGGGGGCGGCGGCGCCACCGGCCTGCTGCAGATCACCCCCTCGGCAGCTCGGCGGGTAGGCGTGGGCAACATCCAGGACGTCGACAACAACGTCCAGGCCGGGGCCAAGTACCTGGCGATGATCCGCCGCAAATTCTTCTCCAGCAACAAGCTCAACGAGCGTGAACGCATGGCCTTCACCCTGGCCGCCTACAACATGGGCCCTGAACGGGTGCAAGCCATGCGCAAGGAAGCCCGCCGCCGTGGCCTCAACCCCGACCAATGGTTCTTCCAGACCGAGCGCATCGCCATGGAACAGATGGGCATGGCCCCGGTGAGCTACGTCAACAGCGTGAACAAGTACTACCTGGCGTTCGCCCGCGAACGCGATTCGCTGGAGCCAGGCGCGCGCAAGCTGGCGTCGGCGCGTTGAATCTTTGGCTGGATAATCAAGATTGTCGACTACACATACCGCATCACTGTACAGATCCGCCAAGAAACAGGAGAGCGTTCATGCTCGGGTTGCTTTTCAAAATCAGTAAACGAGAGAAAGAAATCTTGGATTCGCTGCGTGAGCTTCGGACATTGCGCGTCAGCAATCGTGGCGGCATGTCGATCGACTCGCAGGAATTTCTGATGAATGAGTGTTTCATCGAGGCCAGCAAGAGAGCCAGGAAAATCGTGGCCCGTGGCTGATAGGTCTGCTTCTCCTCCTGCCCGTCCTGGTCAGTGGATATCTGCACTGCAATGCAAACACCCTACGCTTCTCTACACCCGGCGCGACCATTCAGAACGCTCTCACAGGACACGGAGCAAGCATTGGCATAGGCGCCTAAAGTTCGGCAGAGGCTTGATCGTCGTATGATATACGCGCGACAAACCATATAGCTTCGCCTGTCGGAGTCTGCACCACGACCTCATCACCTTCTTCTTTTTTGAGAAGGGCGCGAGCCATGGGAGAGTCGATGGAAATGTAGTCATTTCGTCCGTAGATTTCATCGTAGCCGACGATTCTGAATCGCTTGCTTTCGCCATTGTCGTTGTCGATCTCCACCCATGCGCCGAAGAATACCTTGCCTTCCTGTTCAGGTGCGTAGTCCACGACCCGCACATCTTCCAGCCGCTTGCGAAGGTATCTGATTCGGCGGTCGATCTCCCGGAGCAGCTTCTTGTTGTACTGATAGTCGGCATTCTCGCTTCGATCACCAAGAGACGCTGCCCAGGCGACCTTTTGGGTGATTTCAGGGCGATAGGTATGCCAAAGATGATCCAGTTCCGTCTTCAACGCAGTGTGCCCGGCGCGGGTAATGATATTAGTGGGCAATACTGGCTCCAGGTGTGGTCGGGTGATTTACCTCTGCAGCACTGCGCATCAGCCTGTGCATCTTGGACAAGCACTGCTCGGTTGTTCGAGCGCTGAGGCTAACATGCAAAAAGGCTGCGCTTGTAGCCACGAGATCTGTTTCAGTACCTGGACCGTATTGCCTACCAGCCGCTGTCTCCTGCTAGCGGTAGGAAAGGCCTCGCGCAACGTCCGCCAATCTTGGCGAGTGCAGGGGCTGCAAGCCCGAGAAACCTGGAGCGGGGTTGTTGACACGCGCCCGGCGCGTTCACTACGATTACCCCTCATGCGCCGATTTAGACAGCTACTTGCGGGGCGCCTGGAGGTTCTTGCGAGCCTTCGAAATACCGCTAAAGCGCTGGTTCGGTGATGCCTCCCACCGCTGTCCAGCTCTCCCACATGAAGCGGTCGAGGCTGAGAACACCATCATGAACTGTCCCCGTCCCATCGTTTGTCTGGCGCCGATCCCGGCGAGTCCTTCCCTGCGCAACCCGCGCATCCTGCTGGTGGGCCAGCACCAACCCAACCTGCTGCGCAGCCTCGATGGCTGGCCTCGCCGTCGTGGCAAGCCCGGCGCTTTCGTGGCCCGCTTCATCGACCAGCACAGCGCTTTGAAAGGTTTGCCCGACAACAGCTTCGAACTGGCCGTGATCCAGGCGCCGTCGGCGCAGGATGCCCATGAGGTGATTGCCCATGCCGTGCGCATCGCCCGGCAGGGGCTGATCACCCTTCGCTGATCGGCGGGTAGCGCGTCAGCCTTCTCTGAGCACCTGCAGCGGGCTTGCATTGAGGGCTCGACGGGTGCCGAAGACGCCGGCCCCACCGACCAGCAGTGCACCGATCAGCGGCAAGCAAAGCAACCATGGGTGCGGGGTCCAGGCCAGGTCGAAGGCATAGCGATACAGCACAAAGCTGATCAGTTCGCTGCCCAACGCCGCCAGCACACCGCTGGCGGCACCCAGCAGACCGAACTCGATGCGCCGTGCCTTGACCAGCAAGCGCCGCTCGGCACCCAGCGCCCGCAGCAGTGCGCCTTGCCGAATGCGCTCGTCCAGCGTCGCCTGCAACCCGGAGAACAACACGGCCATGCCCGCGGCAAGCACGAACAGCAGCACGTACTCCACCGCCAGGGTGACCTGAGCCAGGATGCTGCGCAGCTGTTCCAGCAGTGCCTCGACCCCCAGGATGGTCGCCGCAGGGAAGGCGCGAGACAGCTCGACCACCTGTGAATCATGCCCAGGAGCGATGTAGAAGCTGGTCAGGTAGGTGGTCGGCAGGTCATCGAAGGTGCCGGGCTGGAAGATCATGAAGAAGTTGGGCTGGAAGTTGTTCCAGTCCACGGTGCGCAGGCTGGTGACCACAGCGTCGCGATTGGAGCCGCCAATGTTGAACGTCAAGCGGTCGCCCAGTTTGAGCTTGAGGCTTTGCGCAACGCCTTCCTCGACGGACACGCCGGGCAGGTCCTGGTTCTGCGCAGCGCTCCACCACTGCCCGGCGGTGATCCGATTGCCGTTGGGCAGATGTTCGGCCCAGGTCAGGCTCAAGTCCCGTTGCACCGCGCGTTCACCGCGGGAATCCTTCTCGACCAGTTCCTGCACCGGCGCATCGTTGATATCCACCAGACGTCCCGGCATCACCGGGTACAGGGGCGCCGCACGGGCGCCGGCGTCCTGCAGGTGACGGGCGAAGGCATCGCGCTCGTCCGGCAGGATGTTCAGGGCGAAATAGTTCGGCGCATCCTTGGGCAACTGGTTCTGCCAGTTGTCCAGCAACTCGCCACGCAGCAGCGCGATCAGCGTCATGGCCAGCAGAATCAGGCCGAAGGCCAGGGCCTGGCCAGCCGCAGCCAGCGGATGCCGAAGCAGTTGCCCAAGCCCCAGACGCCAAGGCAGGGTGGAACGGGCCAGCAGCCGGCGCAGGCTTTTCAGGCCCAGCAGCAACAGGCCGCCCAGGATCAGCGCGGCCAGCAGGCCACCGGCGAGCAGGGCGAAGGTCAGGACCAGGTCCAGGCTCAACCGCCACATGATCAGGCCCAGCGCCAGCAGCGCAGTGCCGTACACCAGCCAGGTGCTGGTCGGCACCGGCAGCAGGTCGCGCCGCAGCACACGCAGCGGCGGTACCGCGCCCAGTGCTGCCAGCGGTGGCAGGGCGAACCCGGCCAAGGCGACCAGCCCGGTACCGATGCCGGCCAGCGCGGGCAATACGCCCCCGGCCGGAACCACGGCAGGCAACAAGCCATGGAGCATCTGGAACAGCACCAGTTGCGCCAACCAGCCGATCAGCGCACCGCTCAGGCACGCCAGCACACCGAGCAGGGCCAGTTGCACGCAGAACATCAGCATCACTTCGCGGCGTGACAGGCCCAGGCAGCGCAGCAGGGCACTGGCATCGAAACGTCGCGCGGCGAAGCGGCTGGCCGACATGGCCCCCGCCACGCCCGCCAGCAGTACCGCCACCAGGCTGGCCATGTTCAGATAGCGTTCGGCCTTGCCCAGCGCGCCGCCGATCTGCTGGTTGCTGTCCTTGGAATCACGCAGCCGCTGGTTGGGCTCGAGCGCCGACTCCAGTCGCTGCTGATAGCTGGTCAGTTGCTCGGGCGTGCCACGCCAGAGCTCGCGGTAGGTCACTCGGCTGCCTGGCTGCACCACGTTGGTGGCGGCCAGGTCCTGCAGGTTGATCATCACCCGTGGCGTCAGGCTGTAGAAGTTGCCGGCTCGGTCCGGCTCATAGGTCAGCACGCGTGCCAGGCGCAGGGTCTTGCTGCCCACATCCAGGGTGTCGCCAACCTTGAGGTTCAGCGCTGCCAGCAAGCGTGACTCCGCCCAGGCCTCACCGGGCGCCGGGCCTGCGCCGGCTGTTTCCTCTCCATAGGGCTGCGCGGCGCTCTTGAGCTCGCCACGCAACGGGTACGCCTCATCGACCGCCTTCACGCTGGACAGCTGGATGCCGTTGTCGGCGGCGATCACGCTGGCGAACTCGACCACGCGCGCATGCTCGAGCCCCGCCTGGGTGCCGGCATCGATCTGTTCCTGGCGGGCCGGGCTGCTGCCTTGCAGGATAAGGTCGGCGCCAAGGAACTCGGTCGCGCGCAGTTGCATCGCGCCATTGAGGCGCGCCCCGAAATAGCCGATCGCAGTGCTGGCAGCGACCGCCACCAGCAGGGCAAAGAACAGTACGCGCAGCTCGCCGGAGCGGGCGTCACGCAACAACTGCCGGGCGGCCAGGGCCACCAGGCGGAACATCGGCAAGCCGACCATCAGGGCTCCAGAGGCGCGACGAGGCGCCCGGCATCAAGGCGGATCAAACGCTGGCAGCGATGCGCCAGGCGCTCGTCGTGGGTTACCAGCACCAGGGTCGTGCCGCGCTCCTTGTTCAGTTCGAACAGCAGGTCACTGATGCGCTCGCCGGTATGGCTGTCGAGGTTGCCGGTGGGTTCGTCGGCGAACAGCACGTCGGGTTCGGCAGCGAAGGCGCGGGCGATGGCCACGCGCTGTTGTTCGCCGCCCGAGAGCTGGCGCGGCGAGTGTGTCAGGCGTTGGCCCAGGCCAACCCGTTCGAGGAGGTTGCGCGCATGCTCCCGGGCATCCTTGCGGCCGTCGAGCTCCAGCGGCAGCATCACGTTTTCCAACGCATTGAGGCTGTCCAGCAGTTGGAACGACTGAAACACGAACCCCACGTGTTCGGCGCGCACCCGAGCCCGCTGGTCCTCGTCGAGGGTGCCGAGGTCCTGGCCAGCCAGGGTCACGCTGCCCGCACTGGGCAGGTCGAGGCCAGCCAGCAGGCCAAGCAGGGTGGACTTGCCCGAACCCGAGGCACCGACGATCGCCAGGCTGTCGCCTTTCGCCAATTGCAGGGAGAGTTCGTGCAGTATGGTCAGTTCACCTTCCGCGCTGGTGACCACTTTGCTAAGGTTCCGCGCTGTAAGAATGCTTGCGCCCATGGAGAGTCCCGATGCGAATGTGGTTGATGAGTGCTGGCCTGGGCCTGATGTTGGCCGCCCAGAGTGCAGTGGCAGGTACCGTCCTGATCGTTGGCGATAGTATCAGCGCTGCTTTCGGCCTGGATACCCGCGCCGGCTGGGTAGCACTGCTCGAAAAACGCCTGGCGCAGCAGGGTTTCGACGACAAAGTCGTCAATGCCTCGATCACCGGCGATACCTCGGCCAATGGCTTGGCGCGGCTGCCCGCGCAGCTTGCAGCGCACAAGCCGGACCTGGTTCTGCTGGAGTTGGGCGGCAACGATGGCCTGCGCGGAATGCCTGTCGCGCAATTGCAACAGAATCTTGCATCGATGATCGATCTCTCTCGCAAGGCCGGTGCCCAGGTGCTGCTGTTGGGCATGCAATTGCCGCCCAACTACGGCGCGCGCTACACCAAGGCGTTCGCCCAGGTCTATCAAACACTCGCGGACGAGAAAAAAGTGGCCTTGGTGCCGTTCCTGCTCGAAGGGGTGGGCGGCGTTCCGACGTTGATGCAGGCCGACGGCGTCCATCCCACCGCCGGTGCCCAGGGCAAACTGCTGGAAAACGTCTGGCCGACGCTCAAACCGTTGCTTTGACGCTTTTCTGGATGCTGGCTTTCGGCTAATGTGGCGCCCCCTGTTTGGAGCCCCCGATGCCGCGTCCCGCCTGGTCCCTGTTTGCCTACCAACTGATCGAACCCGACGATCAGCTGGACCTGTTCGCCTGCCAGGAAAGCCGGGTGCATCTGGTGGCGCGCCAGCTTGAGCTCGGTGGTTCGGTGGACCGCACCCTGTGCGGCACCTTGCTGCCGGCCCAGCCGCGCTGGCTGGAGGTGCATAAGCAGATTTTCCGCGATCAGCGCCTGTGCAAACTGTGCCGGGCCATTCTGTTCGCCCAGCGCAAAGGCACGCGGCCGGTATGGCCCGAGTTGCAGTCGATCCCCTGATCGGCGCGCCGAGGGTCTTCGGCTACACGCGCCCGGCAACTGCGCGTACAATCGCGGCATTGTCCCGTTCAGTTCGATCAAGGATTTCCTGGATGCCGCCGAGCCTTTCCGTCTTCACTCGCTGCCTGTCGCTGGCCGCCGCGTTCGCTGCGGCGCCGGTGATGGCGCTGGAATTCCCGTTGCCGCCTCCGGGTGAAGACATCATTGGCCAGGTGCAGACCATCACCGCCAAGTACGAAGACACCTTCGCCGATATTGCGACCGCCAACGACCTTGGCTACCTGGAAATGGTTGCGGCCAACCCCGGTGTCGATCCCTGGCTGCCGGGTGCCGGCACGCAGATCGTCCTGCCTACCCGCTTCATTCTGCCCCCCGGCCCGCGCGAAGGCATCGTCATCAACCTGGCCGAATATCGCCTCTACTATTACCCCAAGGGCGAGAATGTCGTGCGTACCTATCCACTGGGGATAGGCCGGGAAGGGTGGGGGTCGCCCATCGCGCAGACCAAGGTCATCGCCAAGACCGCAAATCCGACCTGGACGCCGCCGGCCTCGATCAAGGCCGAGCACGCTGCGGATGGCGACCCGTTGCCCAACGTCGTCCCGGCCGGTCCGGACAATCCGTTGGGGCCGTTCAAGTTCACCCTCGGCCTGCCGGGCTACCTGATTCACGGCTCGAACAAACAGTTCGGCATCGGCATGCGCACCAGCCATGGCTGTTTCCGCATGTACAACGACAACGTGCTGGAGTTGGCGAGCATGGTGCCGGTGGGCACCAGCGTGCGCATCATGAACGAGTCCTACAAGTTTGGCATGAGCGGTGGCAAGGTGTACCTCGAGGCCCACGCGCAATTGACCGACAAGGGTGACCCGGTGGCCCTGGACAGGCACACCGCCGTGATCAACGCCTTGCTCAACCGCAGGGACTTCGCACCGGACATCAAGATGAACTGGGACGTGGTCCGCGATGTGGTCGCTGCCGAAGACGGCCTGCCGGTCGAGATCGCCGTTTCCGGCGCGCCGATGATCAGCAGCGCACCCGACACGGCGCCGGCGCCATAACCCGGTCTTCATCAGGCATAAAAAAACCGACCCAATGGGTCGGTTTTTTTACAGCCTCGAAAAGCTGTTACTTGCGGCTGGCCTTGTCGAGCATGCGCAGGGCGCGCTCGTTGGCTTCGTCGGCAGTCTGCTGAGCTTTCTGAGCAGCGGTCAGTGCTTCGTCAGCCTTGCGGTAGGCTTCGTCGGCACGGGCTTGCGAACGTGCAGCGGCGTCTTCGGTAGCGGTCAGACGAGCTTCGGTTTCTTTGGATGCGCTGCTGCAACCGGTAGCCAGAACGGCGGCCAGGGCCAGTGCAGAGAATTTCAGAGCGTTGTTCATTGTGTTCCCCTTCGAAGGACATTCTTTTAAGTAGCCATTTCTCATGAATGAGAAACTGGCCGCCGTACATAGTACTCATTACTTGTAGTAAGTAAACGGACGCAACGCAAGAGATGAAAAAAAATCCATACGTGCCCAGGGTGGCGGAACGTAACCCGCAAGGCACGGTCTAGCGCTGGTTGCGCGAGGGTCGAGGGTTATCGCAAGTGCGCGGTTTAGTTGTCGCAGACATGAACTAAGGCGGGATTTACATGTCCGCTTATGCGGGTCAATCGAGATGGCTTAGAAAGCGGCCTTTGATTTAGCACGACGCGGGACAACTAAGCCAAACGTAAGCCGAACGACGATATTTATCACGTCGAACGCGCAGGCTTCGCCTGGCCTTGATGACAAAAACAGCACAAGTCGGCACAACTGTTTCTAAGTCGTACAAAGAGCGGTAAGGTAGAGATCAAAATCCAAGACCCGCGAGGAACTGCCATGAGCGAGGCGCTATCCATCCACCACGATCAGGCCGGTCACCAGTTCGAAACCAACATCGACGGCCACCGTGCGTACCTGACGTACATGGACCTGGGCAAACAGACCCTGGACATCTACCGCACCTTTGTCCCCAACGCTCTGCGCGGGCGCGGTATCGCTGCAGCGTTGACCGAGCAGGCCCTGGACTACGCCGAAAGCCATGGCTATACGGTGATTCCGTCCTGCTCGTATGTCGAACGCTACATGGAGCGTCATCAGCGTCGTGCGGCAAAGCTGTAACGCTGTGCCCCGGGTACCGGGGCAGCGAAGGCTCGACTGACCCGGTACTGGCGGTCAGCGGGTACGCTTTGGCAATACATCCTTGAGTTTGGCGTGCATGCTGCGCAGCGTCTTTTCGGTACTGGCCCAGTCGATGCACGCGTCGGTGACCGACACCCCGTATTGCAGGTCGCCCAGGTCCTTGGGTATCGACTGGCTCCCCCAATTCAAATGGCTTTCCACCATCAGGCCGATGATCGACTGGTTGCCTTCCAGAATCTGGTTGGCCACGTTCTCCATCACCAGAGGTTGCAGCGCCGGGTCCTTGTTGGAGTTGGCATGGCTGCAGTCGACCATGATGTTGGCCTTGATGCCGGCCTTCTCCAGCGCTTGCTCGCACACCGCCACGCTGACCGAATCGTAGTTGGGCTTGCCATTGCCACCGCGCAGAACCACGTGGCCGTAGGCGTTGCCCTTGGTGGTGACGATGGAGACGCCACCTTCCTGGTTGATCCCCAGGAAGCGGTGAGGGTTGGACACCGACTGCAGGGCGTTGATGGCCACGGTCAGGCCACCATCGGTACCGTTCTTGAAGCCCACGGCCGAAGACAGGCCCGAAGCCATTTCGCGGTGGGTCTGGGATTCGGTGGTGCGCGCGCCGATGGCCGACCAGCTGATCAGGTCCTGCAGGTACTGCGGCGAGATCGGGTCAAGGGCTTCGGTGGCGGTAGGCAGGCCCATCTCGGCCAGGTCCAGCAGCAATTGCCGACCGATGTGCAGGCCATCCTGGATCTTGAACGAGTCATCCAGGTACGGATCGTTGATCAGGCCTTTCCAGCCGACCGTGGTGCGCGGCTTTTCAAAGTAGACGCGCATCACCAGGTACAGGGTGTCCGAGACTTCGGCGGCCAACGCCTTCAGGCGCCGGGCATACTCGTGCGCCGCATCGATGTCGTGGATCGAGCAGGGGCCGATGACCACGAACAGGCGATGATCGCGCCCATCGAGGATATCGCGCACCACTTCACGGCCGGCGGCGACGGTCTTGTGCGCAGCGGCGCTGAGCGGAATTTCCCGCTTCAGCTGGGCAGGCGTGATAAGGGTTTCATTGGAGGCGACGTTAAGGTCGTCGATCGGTAGGTCAGCCATCGTGTTACTCGTCAGGTCACGGGTGCCGGCCGCCAGCGAACCCCGCACGGCGAGGCACAGCATGATTATGAGCAGCGGGGGAGTCGAACCTTAGCGCGTTAGAGCGCATGCAGACAACGGATTTGTGCCATCGCTCTGCCGACGACCGGTGCACTGCGAACGGCGCTGCTACGCTCAAGTGTGCCCTGTCGCCTTGGCCACTTCGGAGGTCGCATGATCCGCTCCATGCTGTACGCCACTGACCTGGGGGTGTACGCCCCATTCGTCATGCAGCACGCCGTCGCCCTGGCGCGCAGCTTCAATGCGCAGCTGTATGTCATCCATGCCGTCGAGCCCATGGGCCTGATCGCCGAATCGGTGCTGCAGAGCTATCTGGACGAGTCCACCCTGGATCGCCTGCACAACCACGGCTTGAGCGCCGTGATGGCGGGGATTGAAACGAAGGTTCTGCAAAGCCTGCGCAGTGACCTGGGCGACGACGAGCCAGACCTTGCCCTGATCCGTGCCGTGCGGGTGCTTCAGGGTGATCCGGCCGAGGTCATTCTCGATCAGGCCCAGCGCCTGAAAGTGGACCTGCTGGTGCTCGGCAGCCACAGTCAGGTGGCTACCGTCGATGTTTCGCTGGGCCGCACGGCTACCCGCGTGTTGCAGCTGTCCCCGGCGCCGGTCTATCTGGTACCCCTCACAGAGCAACGCAGCCGCCTCAAGAGCTAGGCGGCAAGCTGGTTATTTTTCTTACAAATTTAATAAAAAGTTCTAGATTTATTGCCTGGACCTTTAATATAGTTATAACCCTTCGCCGACGACTGGCGGTTTTCCTGTGTGAGGGATTCATATGAAGCTTCAACAACTGCGCTACATCTGGGAGGTAGCGCACCACGACCTCAACGTCTCCGCCACGGCGCAAAGCCTGTATACCTCGCAGCCAGGTATCAGCAAGCAGATCCGCCTGCTGGAAGACGAACTGGGTGTTGAAGTCTTCGCACGCAGCGGCAAGCATTTGACCCGCGTCACGCCGGCAGGTGAGCGCATCATCACCACCGCCGGTGAAATCCTGCGCAAGGTGGAAAGCATCAAGCAGATCGCCCAGGAATTCTCCAACGAGAAGAAGGGCACGCTGTCCATCGCCACCACCCACACCCAGGCGCGCTATGCCCTGCCAACGGTGATCAGCAGCTTCATCAAGCAGTACCCGGACGTTGCCTTGCACATGCACCAGGGCTCACCGATGCAGATCGCCGAAATGGCTGCCGACGGCACCGTCGACTTCGCCATCGCCACCGAAGGCCTGGATTCGTTCGGTGACCTGATCATGATGCCGTGCTACCGCTGGAACCGCTGCATCGCGGTGCCCCAGGGGCATCCCCTGACCAAGGTGCCGAAACTGACCCTGGAAGCGCTCGCCGAATACCCGATCGTCACCTACGTGTTCGGTTTCACCGGCCGTTCCAAGCTGGACGAAGCGTTCTCGCGCCGCGGCCTGGCGCCGAAAGTGGTGTTCACCGCGGCCGATGCCGACGTGATCAAAACCTACGTGCGTCTGGGGCTGGGCGTGGGCATCGTGGCCAAGATGGCCGTCGATCCCAAACTCGACAATGACTTGGTAGTGCTCGACGCCGACCACCTGTTCGAATCCAGCGTGACCCGTATCGGCTTCCGCCGTGGCACCTTCCTGCGCGGCTTCATGTGCGACTTCATCGAGAAATTCGCGCCGCACCTCACCCGCGAGGTCATGGCCAAGGCCATCCAGTGCCACAACAAGCAGGAGCTCGAAGCCCTGTTCGAAGGCGTCGAGCTGCCCGAGCATTGATCACGCTGCGGGCCTGCACCTGACAGGCCCGTACCTGTGAGGTTCAGGCCTTGCTGATCAGATTCCCTGCGTGCAGCCCACATTCCTTCTGCGTGGCTTCTTCCCACCACCAGCGCCCTTCGCGCTCGTGCTGGTTGGGCAGGACCGGCCGCGTGCACGGCTCGCAGCCAATGCTGATGAAGCCACGCTCGTGCAGGCTGTTGTAGGGCAGTTCAAGCATGCGGATGTAACCCCACACTTCTTCACTGCTCATCTGCGCCAGGGGGTTGAACTTGTACAGCGTGCGCTCGGGCGTCGAGAACGCGCCGTCCACTTCAACTGCCGCAACCTGGCTACGTGTGCCGGGACTCTGGTCGCGCCGCTGGCCGGTGGCCCAGGCGCTGACGGTCGAGAGCTTGCGCCGCAACGGCTCGATCTTGCGAATGCCGCAGCACTCGCCGTGGCCGTCGCGATAGAAGCTGAACAGACCCTTTTCCTTGACGAAAGGGTCCAGCAACGCATTGTCCGGTGAGACCAGTTCGATGGTGATCTTGTAGTGCTCGCGCACCTGTTCGATGAACCGGTAGGTTTCCGGATGCAGGCGACCGGTGTCCAGACTGAACACCTTGACGTTCTTGTTCAGTTTCCAGGCCATGTCCACCAGCACCACGTCTTCGGCGCCGCTGAAGGAAATCCAGAGGTCGTCGCCGAAGTGGGCGAAGGCAAGCTTGAGAATGTCCTGGGGGGACTTGTTGGCGTAGGTCGTTGCCATTTCGGCGACATCGAAGGGCTGGCTCATCAGGCGGCTTCCTGGTCAAAGTGGCGCTGGGCGCTCTATATGGCGCCATGGTAACAAAAAACACCCAGCGGCATGGCCGGGATCAGAGCCCGGCCAGGGTGTCCAGCAAGACCTTGACCTTGAAGATCGATTCTTCGTATTCGGCTTGCCACTGGGAGTCGGCCACGATCGCGCCGCCGCCCCAGCAGCACACCTGTTCGTCCTTGATCAGCAGCGTACGGATAGTGATCGAGCTGTCCATTTCGCCGCGCACATCCAGGTACAGCAACGAGCCGCAGTAGATCGCACGCTGGGTCGGTTCCACTTCGTCGATGATCTGCATGGCGCGTATCTTCGGTGCGCCGGTGATCGAACCACCGGGAAAGCTGCCTGCGATCAGGTCCAGGCAGTCCTTGTCCGCTGCCAGCTCACCGGTGACGGCGCTGACCAGATGATGCACGTTCGGGTAGCTTTCCAGGGCGAACAGCTGCGGCACCCGTACCGAGCCGATCCGGCAGGTGCGGCCCAGGTCGTTGCGCAGCAGGTCGACGATCATCAGGTTTTCCGAGCGGTCCTTGGCACTGGCCAGCAGTTCGCGGCCATGGCGTGCATCCTCTTCAGGGTCGAGGCTGCGCGGGCGGGTGCCCTTGATCGGCCGGGTTTCCACCTGGTCGGCCGTGACCTTGATGAAGCGCTCCGGGGAGAAGCTCAACAGAGCCGCGCCGGTGCTCAGTTGCAGATAGCCGGAAAACGGCGTGGAGCAGGCGGCGCGTACTGCCTGATAGGCGGTCCAGGGATCCCCGGCGCAGGCCGCACGAAAGCGCTGGGTAAGGTTGACCTGATAGCAATCGCCCGCCTGGATGTAGGCCTGCAGCGTCTCGAATGCCCGTCGATACTGCTCCGGGGTCTGATCCGGCGTCATCGGCGACTGCAGGCTGAAGGGCTGCGCCTGGTCTCGGGCCGGTTGGCCGAACAGGTCGATCAGGCGTTGCCGTTCGCAGGCCTGCAGCGCGGGATGGAACATCAGGTGGCTGGTCTGCCGTTGATGGTCGCTGATCAGGGCCCAGCCATACAGGCCGAGGCTGGCATGCGGCAGGTCGAGATCGTCGTGGTTGGGGTCTGGCAGGTTCTCCAGCCGGCGGCCGAAATCGTAGCTCAGGTAGCCGATCAGGCCGCCGGCGAACGGTAGTTCGCAGCCATCGGGCAATTGCGCCTGACCCAATCCGGCCAATGCCCGGCGCGCACGGTGCAGATACTGCTGGCCGGATTCATCGGCTTGAACGCTGAGCGTCTGCAGGGGCCAGGCGCTGATCAGGTCGAAGCGGCCGCGTTGGGCAATCGGCTGCGCACTGTCGAGCAGTACCGCGCCGGGGGCGTGGCGGACCACGGCGAAATAGGGCGCCGGATCGGCCAGGTAGGGCAGGGCGTGGAGCAAGCAGGTCGGCATGATAGATCGGTGGCCAGTGACGGGGCTGGGATTGTAATGCACCCGGCCGCTCGTGTGCGGGCGGTGTGGCGTCCGGTCTCAGCTCGTCACGGCAGGCACGTGGCCGAACAGCGCCTGGACGAACCGCGTGCGTTCTTCCACGGTTTCCACGAGGCCTTCGGCGGCCAGTTCTTCCAGGTGTTTTTCCACGGCCTGGGTGCGCAGGGTCAGGCCGCAATCGTTGGCGATCTGGATGTTCAGCCCGGGGCGGGCGTTGAGCTCCAGGATCAGCGGGCCTTTTTCCTGGTCCAGGACCATGTCGACGCCAATGTAGCCCAGTCCGCAGAGCTCGTAGCAGCCCGCCGCCAGACGCATGAAACCGTCCCAGTTGGGCAGTTGCACACCGTCCACCGCGTTGGTGGTGTCGGGGTGCTTGCTGATGATGTTGTTGAGCCAGGTACCGCGCAGGGTCACCCCGGTGGCCAGATCGACGCCCACGCCAATGGCACCCTGGTGCAGGTTGGCCTTGCCGCCCGATTGCCGGGTCGGCAGGCGCAGCATGGCCATGACCGGGTAGCCCATGAGCACGATGATGCGGATGTCCGGCACGCCTTCGTAGCTGATGCTCTTGAAGATCTGGTCGGGAATCACCCGGTATTCGATCAGCGCGCGATCGCGGTGCCCGCCCAGTGAATACAGGCCGGTAAGAATGCTGGAGATCTGGTGCTCGATGTCGGCGCGGCTGATGATCTTGCCCGACACGGTGCGAAAGCGCTCCTCGAAGCGGTCGGCGACCACCAGGATGCCGTCACCGCCGGCCCCTTGGGCGGGCTTGACCACGAAGTCACTACGCCCACCGATGATCTCGTCCAGACGGTCGATCTGTTTTTCCGTGGAAATGACCCCGAACATCTCAGGCACGTGAATGCCTGCGGCGATGGCGCGCTCCTTGGTGATGATCTTGTCATCGACGATGGGGTAGAGGCTGCGCCGGTTGTACTTGAGCACATAGTCGGCGTTGCGCCGGTTGATGCCCATGATGCCGCGGGCCTCCAGCGCCTTCCAGGTCTTCCACAAACCGAACATCAGGAATCGGCCTGCTTGAGGAATGCCTTGAAACGGACCAGTTCGGTCAGGCGGTAACCCCGGTAGCGGCCCATGGCGAGCATGAAACCGACCAGAATCAACAGGATCGCCGGGAAGGTGAACACGAAGTACACCAGTTCCGGAACGCTCATCAAGATGTGCGCCAGGGACGCGGCGAACAGCGTGCCCACTGCAACTTTCAGGGCGTGCCCGCTGCCGCGTTCTTCCCAGGTGATCGACAGGCGCTCGATGGTCATGGTCAGGATCACCATCGGGAACAGCGCCACCGACAGCCCGCGTTCCAGACCCAACTTGTGGCTGAACAGGCTGATGGCGGCAATCAGCACCACGACGAAGGTGAGCACCACGGATAGCCTGGGCAGCATCTGCAACTTCAGGTGTTCCAGGTACGAGCGCAGCGACAGCCCCAGGGCGGTGATCACGGTGAACAGGATGATGCCGAAGCCCAGCTGGGTTTCGCGGAACGCCAGGGCGATCAGCACCGGGGTGAAGGTGCCCAGGGTCTGGATGCCGATCAGGTTGCGCAGGATCAGGATGACCAGCACGCCGATCGGGATCATCACCATGATCATGAAGGTCTGCTGGGTCTGCAGCGGCAGGCCGTAGAGGCTGTATTCGAGAAAGTCGGCGTCGGTGTTTTCGTCGGTCAGCTTGGCCAGGCGAATGGCGTTCATCTCGCTGTTGTTCATGGTGAAGGTCACGGTCGCCTTGCGTCCGCCCTCCACGCTGACCAGGTTCTCGTCTCCAGTCCACCACAGCAGGCGATCCTCGGGCAGGCCCTGTTCGCCGGTATCAGGGTTGAAGTACAGCCAGTCGCTGCCGTTGAAGCTGCGCAGCCACAGTTCCGGCGTCTGCGCCTGATCGGCCAGCAGGCGCACGGTGTGGACCTTCTCCATCGGCACGTGGGCGATGGACAGCAGCAGGTCGACGATCCGCGCCTTGTGCAGGGTCGAGGTGTCACCGGCCAGCAGCAGCTTGACGTTGTCGTCGGCCAGGTTGTTGACTCGCTTGATGGTTTCGCCGACGAAGGTTTCGACGTCCGCCGAATGCTGGCGGATGGGTGCCAGCAGTGCCTCGGCGGCGATCTTCTCCGGGCCTTCCACGGCCAGGCTGTCGCGGAAGATGGGCCCCTTGACCTTGGGCTTTTCACCGCTATAGCGCTTGGTCAGCACCAGGCGGTAATACAGTGTCTGGTTGCCCGAGGCGCGGCGGGCCGACCAGGTCACCTTGCGGTTGCCGTCCAGGCGATTGACGCTGACCCCGTAGTTGTTGGAGATGAAGCTCTCGTTGAGGCTCACGTAGTCCCGGCTCAGTGGCGGCACGAACATCTGCACCTTCACCGGGTCCTTGGCGCTGGCGACGAACTCGACCTTGGCATCGATGTTCCACAGGTCGTCGGTTTCGTCTTCGGTCACCGGAATGCCGAGGACCAGAATCTGATAGGCCGTGATGGCGATGCCCAGAGCCACCAACGCGGTGATCAGGATCTTCAGGTGCAGGGTTAGCGCGCGCATTGAAATTACTCTGCGATTTTGGCGACAGTGGCGCAGGCGGGTTTGCCGGCAGCGTGTTTGCGGCTGGGGTCGACCAGCGCATCGAAGCGGGTCAGCGCATCGGAGCCGATCAGCAGCGGGTAGTCGAATGCGGTGCGGTCGGTCAGGTTGACCTCGATGCGTCGCTGGGTGTGGCCCATGCACACGTCGAGTTCGATCACCGGTCGCTGGGTGTGAGTCTTGCGTTCCTGGGCGCTGCATTCGCAGTCATCGGCACGGCGCTTGATGGAGCTCATGCGCACCAGCGGCCGTTCGATGGGGTGGGAATGGGCGTTGTCGATGGCCAGATAGAAACGCACCCAGGATTGCCCGTTGCGCTTGAAGCGCTTGATGTCACGGGCGCTGAGCGAGGCGGTCAGCGCGCCGGTGTCGAGCTTGGCCGCGACCCGCAGGTCGATGTCGGTCAGTTGTGCGTATTCGTTCAAGCCGTAGGTGGTCTTTTCGGCGGCCAGGCTCAGGCCTGGAATGAAGAGGAGGCTGAGCAGGCGGGAGAGGGGCTTGAGAGTCATGAATTGAAATTATGAATACCGAATCGGACACCGCGAAAACGTTCCGCGGGCAACAGGAAGGGAGCGCTGCATTCTAGCACGGTGCTTTCGTGCCGCCAGCGCAGGCACCGCCAGGCGAGGCCTTGGAGTCTGGATCGATCCGAAAGTTCGCCGAGCGCCTGCCCGGTGCGCCTGGCGATAGCTACTTAAAGCGCCGTTCGACGCCTTTTTCGACGAGGATCTTCGCGGAGATTTCCTCCACCGAGAAATGCGTGGAATTGATGTTGGGAATGTTCTCCCGGCGGAACAGGCCTTCCACTTCACGCACCTCGAATTCGCACTGGGCGAAGCTGGCGTAGCGACTGTTCGGCTTGCGCTCGTGACGGATCGCGGTCAACCGGTCGGGGTCGATGGTCAGGCCGAACAGCTTGTGCTGGTGAGCCTTGAGCGCGGGCGGCAGTTGCAGGCGTTCCATGTCGTCCTCGGTCAACGGGTAGTTGGCGGCGCGGATGCCGAACTGCATGGCCATGTACAGGCAGGTCGGGGTTTTGCCACAGCGCGAAACGCCTACCAGGATCAGGTCGGCCTTGTCGTAGTAGTGGGTCCTGGCACCGTCGTCGTTGTCCAGGGCGAAGTTGACCGCCTCGATGCGCTCCATGTAGTTGGCGTTGTGGGCGATGGAGTGAGACTTGCCGACCGAATACGAGGAATGGGCGCTGAGCTCCATTTCCAGCGGCGCCAGGAAGGTCGAGAAGATATCGATCATGAAACCGTTGGAGGTCGCCAGGATCTCGCGGATGTCCTGATTGACGATGGTGTCGAAGATGATTGGCCGTACGCCGTCCTTGTCAGCGCAGTTATTGATTTGCTGTACCATGGCTCGAGCCTTGTCCACGCTGTCGATATAGGGCCGCGTGAACTTGCTGAAGGTAATGTTTTCGAACTGCGCCAGTAGACTTTGCCCGAGCGTTTCGGCGGTAATGCCGGTACCGTCGGAGATGAAGAATGCAGATCGTTTCATTGTGCGCCCCGGCCCTTAAGCAACTGACGATTCTTGGATATGATAGGCCCGATTGATGGCCAGCATTGCCAGGCATTCTCGTTCATTTCCAGGGCTGCGGCCACAGCCCCCGTGTGCGTTCATTCGCGCCGGGCACCCGAGCTTTTCCAACCCAGTCAGTGGAGAGATCACCTTGGTAGAGTACGTAGTTTCCCTCGATAAGCTTGGTAATAATGATGTGGAACACGTGGGGGGCAAGAACGCGTCCCTGGGCGAGATGATCAGCAACCTGGCCGGTGCCGGCGTGTCGGTCCCCGGCGGCTTTGCCACCACTGCCCAGGCCTATCGCGACTTCCTCGAGCTCAGCGGCCTGAACGAACAGATCCACGCCGCCCTCGATGCGCTGGACGTGGACGACGTCAATGCCCTGGCGCGTACCGGTGCGCAGATTCGCCAGTGGGTCATGGAAGCCGAATTTCCCGAGCGCCTCAACGAAGAGATCCGCATCGCCTTCGCCGAACTTTCCAAGGGCAATCCGGACATCGCCGTGGCCGTGCGCTCCTCGGCCACCGCCGAAGACCTGCCCGATGCTTCCTTTGCCGGCCAGCAGGAAACCTTCCTCAACATCCGCGGCGTCGACAACGTCATCCGTGCGGCCAAGGAAGTCTTTGCCTCGCTGTTCAACGATCGTGCCATTGCCTACCGCGTGCACCAGGGCTTCGACCACAAGCTGGTCGCCCTGTCGGCCGGTGTGCAGCGCATGGTCCGTTCGGAAACCGGTACTGCGGGGGTGATGTTCACCTTGGACACCGAGTCCGGCTTTCGCGACGTGGTGTTCATCACCGGCGCCTACGGCCTGGGTGAAACCGTGGTGCAGGGCGCGGTCAACCCCGACGAATTCTATGTGCACAAGAACACCCTGGAAGCCGGTCGCCCGGCCATCCTGCGGCGCAACCTGGGCAGCAAGGCGATCAAGATGGTCTACGGCGACGAAGCCCGCGCCGGTCGATCGGTCAAGGTAGTGGACGTCGACAAGGCCGAACGCGCGCGCTTCTGCCTGACCGATGCGCAGGTCAGCGAGCTGGCCAAGCAGGCGATGATCATCGAGAAGCACTACGGCCGCCCGATGGACATCGAGTGGGCCCAGGACGGTGACGACGGTCAGCTGTACATCGTTCAGGCGCGCCCCGAAACGGTCAAGAGCCGCTCCAGCGCCAATGTCATGGAACGTTACCTGCTCAAGGAAAAGGGCACCGTGCTGGTCGAAGGCCGGGCCATCGGCCAGCGCATCGGCGCCGGCAAGGTGCGCATCATTCACGACGTCTCCGAGATGGACAAGGTCCAGGCCGGCGACGTGCTGGTTTCTGACATGACCGACCCGGACTGGGAACCGGTGATGAAGCGCGCGAGCGCCATCGTCACCAACCGCGGCGGCCGCACCTGCCACGCGGCGATCATCGCCCGTGAACTGGGCATTCCCGCCGTGGTGGGCTGCGGCAATGCCACCCAGTTGCTCAAGGACGGCCAGGGCGTGACGGTTTCCTGTGCCGAAGGCGACACGGGTTACATCTTCGAGGGCGAGCTGGGCTTCGACATCAAGCAGAACTCGGTCGATGCCATGCCCGAGTTGCCGTTCAAGATCATGATGAACGTCGGCAACCCGGATCGCGCCTTCGATTTCGCCCAGCTGCCCAATGCCGGTGTCGGCCTGGCGCGCCTGGAGTTCATCATCAACCGCATGATCGGTGTGCACCCCAAGGCGCTGCTGAACTACGACACACTGACCCCGGAAATCAAGGACAGCGTCGACAAGCGCGTGGCCGGCTACAGCGACCCGGTGAATTTCTACGTCGACAAGCTGGTCGAGGGCATCAGCACCCTGGCAGCGGCGTTCTGGCCGAAAAAGGTCATCGTCCGGCTGTCCGACTTCAAGTCCAACGAATACGCCAACCTCATCGGCGGCAAGCTCTACGAACCCGAAGAAGAAAACCCGATGCTGGGCTTCCGCGGGGCGTCGCGCTACATCAGTGAGTCGTTCCGCGACTGCTTCGAGCTCGAATGCCGGGCAATGAAGCGGGTGCGCAACGAAATGGGCCTGACCAACGTCGAGATCATGGTGCCGTTCGTGCGCACGCTGGGCGAAGCGTCGCAGGTGATCGACCTGCTCGCCGAGAACGGCTTGGCCCGTGGCGACAACGGCCTGCGCATCATCATGATGTGCGAGCTGCCGTCCAATGCGATCCTGGCCGACGAATTTCTCGAGTTCTTCGACGGCTTCTCGATCGGCTCCAACGACCTGACCCAGCTGACCCTGGGCCTGGACCGCGACTCGGGGATCATCGCCCACCTGTTCGACGAGCGTAACCCGGCAGTCAAGAAGCTTCTGGCCAACGCCATCCAGGCGTGCAACAAGGCCGGCAAGTACATCGGCATCTGCGGCCAGGGGCCATCCGATCACCCCGACCTGGCCAGGTGGCTGATGGAGCAGGGCATCGAAAGCGTTTCGCTGAACCCGGACTCGGTCCTGGAAACCTGGTTCTTCCTGGCTGAAAAGGAAGGCGTCGCCTAAGCACCGCAACACCCAGACCGGTGTGTCCTCCCACACACCCGGTCCCCTGTAGCAGCGGCGCAAGCCGCTTAGCTTGTGATCTTGCTTTTCAAAGGCAAATCAAAAAGCTACGCGGCGTGCGCCGCTGCTACGGTTTCATTCATTCAGATGCAAGTGCCCTATGCAAAGCAGCAGTACCCTCTTTCCCGTCGCGCTGCTCAGTGCCGAGCGTCGCGGCGACCTCAGCGAAGACATCTACCGCATCAAGGCCGCCAACAGCCCCGATCCCAGCGTCGAGCTGGCGTTGACGCGCCTGGGCCTGGCCGATCAGCCCGGCGCCCGCGGAGTGCCGGTGATCCTCCTGCATGGCAGCTTTTCCAACCGGCGCTTCTGGTACTCGCCCAAGGGCATCGGCCTGGGGCCCTGGCTGGCGCGTCGTGGCTTCGATGTGTGGATCGCCGAAATGCGTGGGCACGGTCTGTCGCCGCGCAATCAGCACTACGCCAGCAACACCGTGGCCGACTATGCCCGGTACGATCTGCCGGTGATCGGTGCGTTCGTCGCCGAGGTCAGCGCCCAGACGCCCCACTGGGTGGGGCATTCGCTCGGCGGCATCACCTTGGCAGCGGCCCTGGGAGGCGGCTATCTGCAAGGCGATCTGGCCGCCTCCGCAGCGCTGTTCGGCGCGCAGGTCAGTCGTCGCCACTGGCCTCTGCGGATTCCACCCCTGAACTGGGCCGGTCGCTTGTTGCTCAAGCGTTATCCGCACATTTCCGGCGCCCGGCTCAAGCGCGGTCCGGAAGACGAGCCCGTGGGCGTCGGCCTGGAATGGCTGCGCTGGAAAGGCCTGTTCGGCCGTTTCGGCGACAGCCAGCGTGACTGGTGGGAAGGGTTGCACGAGGTGAAGCTGCCGATCCTGGCGGTGTCCGCCGCAGGCGACCTGCAGGACCCAAGCTGGGCCTGTCGGGACCTCTTCGAGCAGTTCGCGGGCAGCCACAATCAGTTCGTCAACCTGGGTCGCGGCGAGGGCTTCGGCGATGATTTCGATCACGTACGCATGCTGGTCAGTCCTCAGGCCCAGGCCGAGGTCTGGCCGCTGGTCGGTACCTGGCTGAGCGACCCCTACCGGCCATTGCTGCCAGGTGCGACACCGTTGGCGGCGACCTGAGCATGGTCTAGGCTGTGATGGCCGCGCCGCGTCCGGCGCAGCTTTCCGGCTCTTGCAGCCGCCACTCGCCCCAGGAGCAACGCCATGCACTATCTGACCCCCGACCTGTGCGACGCCTACCCCGACGTCGAAGTGCTCGAACCGATGTTCAGCAATTTCGGCGGCCGCGACTCCTTCGGCGGCCAGATCGTCACCATCAAGACCTTCGAGGACAACTCGCGGGTGCGCGAGCAGGTCGCGCTGGATGGCACCGGCAAGGTGCTGGTGGTCGACGGCGGTGGCTCGCTGCGCAAGGCGTTGCTGGGCGACATGCTTGCGCAGAAAGCTGCCGAGAACGGCTGGGAAGGTCTGGTCATCTACGGGTGCGTGCGCGACGTCGACATGCTGGCGCAAACCGATGTCGGTGTTCAGGCCCTGGCCAGTCATCCGATGCCCACCGTCAAGCGCGGCCTGGGCGATCTCGACGTGAAGATCAGCTTCGCTGGCGTAACTTTCATTCCCGGCCACTATCTGTATGCCGACAACAACGGCATCATCGTCTCGCCGAAGGCACTGACCATGCCTGAATGAGAATTTTCCATCAGTAACGGGGACACGATGTTCGAGGAAGAAAACGCGCAGTGGGGGCTGGTGCATGCCCTGGTGCTGGACGGCAAAGGCGGCGCGCGCTCGATTGCCCGGACCGAAATCGATGAATTGCAGCTGCAGCCTCATCAGAGCCTGTGGCTGCACTGGGATCGCAGTCATCCCCAGACCCGCAACTGGCTGCGCCGCAGCAGCGGCCTGAGCGAATTCGCCTGCGACCTGCTGCTCGAAGAGAACACCCGTCCACGCCTGGTGCCGCTGCCCGACGATGAACTGCTGCTGTTTCTGCGCGGGGTCAACCTCAACCCCGGTGCCGAACCCGAAGACATGGTTTCGGTGCGCATCTTCGCCCAGGCCCAGCGGATCATTTCCCTGCGCCTGCGACCGCTCCGCGCAACCGACGACCTGCTCGAGCAGTTTGCAGCGTGCAAGGGTCCCAAGACCGCGTCCGAGCTGATTCTCTACCTGGCCCAGCACCTGACCGAAAAGGTCCAGGCATTGGTCGAGGGCCTCTCCGAAACCGTCGATCTGGAAGAAGACAAGCTCGATGCCGACGAGCGGTACACGCCCGAGCATGGCAGCATTCTGCAACTGCGACGTCGTGCCGCAGGACTGCGGCGATTCCTGGCGCCGCAACGTGATATCTATGGCCAGCTGGCGCGCAACAAGGTGCCGTGGTTCGTCGACGATGACGCCGATTACTGGAACGAGCTTAACAACAGCCTGACCCGCTACCTGGAAGAGCTCGAACTGGCGCGCGAGCGTGTCGGGCTGGTGCTCGAAGCCGAAGACCGGCGCCAGAGCGAGCGGATGAATCGCACCATGTATCGCTTCGGGGTGATCACCGGGATCTTCCTGCCCATGAGTTTTCTCACCGGTCTGCTGGGCATCAACGTCGGCGGAATACCGGGTTCGGACAACCCCTATGGCTTCACCATGGCCTGCGGATTGATGATCGTGGTGGCGCTGGGGCAGTGGTTGTTGTTTCGCCGCTTGCGCTGGGTCTGATCGAGAATTTAACCTCTGCGCGGGACGATCGTTGTGACTCACCGTGCAACGGTCTCGTCTTTGAATGAAATTCGCGAGGTGTGCATGCCTGATCCGTTCGAAGAATCCCTGCGAGACATGCTCAACGCCCAAGCGCCGGGGCGCGACGATCGCGCCGCGCTGGGGCGGGTGCTCAAGACTGCCAATCGGCAAGTCGGCGCAGGTGACCTCTTCAGCCTCATGGGGCGTTGGGGGCAGGCGTTCATGATCGCGGTGAACAGTGGTTCGGCGAATATCGCGCCGGTGTCGCGTCGTAAAAACTCCGCCGCTGCTGCGGATAAGGCTGATTGATCGATGGAACTGGATCCCTGGACCCAAAGCCTGTTTGCGGCGATGACCGCCTTGTGGACCAAGGTCGCCAACTTCATCCCCAACCTCTTCGGTGCGTTGGTCGTGGTGATCCTTGGCTTCCTGGTGGCCAAGCTGCTCGATACCTTGTTGTCCAAGCTGCTGGCCAAGTTCGGCCTCGACCGCCTGATGGCCGGTACGGGCCTGACCAAGTTGCTGGGCCGCGGCGGCCTCAAGGTGCCGATCTCGACCCTGATCGGCAAGATCGTCTATTGGTTCGTGCTGTTGATCTTCCTGGTGTCGGCCGCAGAGTCGCTGGGGCTGCAGCGTGTGTCGGCGACGTTGGACATGCTGGCGCTGTACCTGCCCAAGGTGTTCGGTGCCGCCCTGGTGCTGCTGGTAGGCGTGCTGCTGGCGCAACTGGTCAACGGCGTGGTGCGCGGCGCGGCCGAAGGGGTCGGGCTCGACTATGCTGCAGGTCTGGGTCGGGTGGCTCAGTGGCTGGTGATCATCATCAGCATCTCGGTGGCCATCAGTCAGCTGGAGGTCAAGACCGACCTGCTGAACCATGTGATCGTCATCGTGTTGATTACCGTTGGTCTGGCCGCAGCGCTGGCGATGGGGCTGGGCAGCCGTGAAATTGCCAGTCAGATACTGGCCGGAATCTATGTGCGGGAAATGTTTCAGGTAGGCCAGCAGGTGCAGGTTGGCGAGGTCGAGGGGCAGATCGAGGCGATCGGCACCGTCAAGACGACGGTCCTGACCGACGACGGCGAACTGGTCTCGATGTCCAACCGCGAGTTGCTGGAGCAGCGGGTGAGTAGCCGATAGGTCAACGTTTTGCTAATGTATGCCGCCGCAAAAAGGCTGAGCGATCATGCCGTGGCGGACACTGACCTGACCTTCGGGGACCTGACCTTCGGGCCGACCTGTTTTGAATAAAGTACATACGCTGCCCGTGCGCTACGACCCCCGCGAGCTCTCTGACGAGGAGTTGGTGGCGCGTTCGCACGAGGAGCTGTTCCATATCACACGGGCGTATGAAGAGTTGATGCGTCGCTACCAGCGAACCCTTTTCAACGTCTGTGCAAGATATTTAGGGAACGATCGTGACGCTGACGATGTCTGTCAGGAAGTGATGCTGAAGGTGCTGTACGGGCTAAAGAATTTCGAGGGAAAGTCGAAATTCAAGACGTGGCTTTACAGCATCACCTATAACGAATGCATCACGCAGTACAGAAAGGAAAGGCGAAAGCGCCGCTTGATGGATGCCCTGAGTCTCGATCCGCTCGAGGAGGCATCCGAAGAGAAGGCGCCCAAGCCGGAGGAGCGCGGTGGTCTCGACCGTTGGCTGGTGTACGTGAACCCGATCGATCGGGAGATTCTGGTGCTGCGATTCGTCGCGGAGCTGGAGTTCCAGGAGATCGCCGACATCATGCACATGGGCTTGAGCGCCACCAAAATGCGGTACAAGCGGGCTTTAGATAAGCTCCGCGATAAATTTGCAGACCTGTCCGAAACTTAGTTCGGCGTAAAGGTCTCTAACGTATCGGCAAGGTCTGCTAGACTTGTCGTCGAGCTGCCCCTGGATTAGGGGCGCTTAACAATCACCAGATGGGGATTTAACGGATGAAACTGAAAAACACCTTGGGCCTTGCCATTGGTTCTCTTGTTGCCGTGACTTCGTTCGGCGTATTGGCACAAGGCCAAGGCGCAGTCGAGGTGGAAGGCTTCGCCAAGAAGTACATGACTGACAGCGCCCGTGACTACAAGAACGACGGCAACCTGTTCGGTGGCTCGATTGGCTACTTCCTGACCGACGACGTTGAACTGGCTCTGTCCTACGACGAAGTCCACAACATCCGTAGCGATGCTGGCAAAAACATCAAGGGCGCTGATGCCGCTCTGGACGCTTTCTACCACTTCGGTACTCCAGGCGCCGGTCTGCGTCCGTACGTCTCCGCTGGTTTCGCACACCAGAGCATTGGCCAGGACAGCGGTGGTCGTGACCACTCCACCCTCGCCAAGCTGGGTGGCGGCGCCAAGTACTACTTCACCGAGAACTTCTACGCCCGTGCCGGTGTTGAAGCTCTGTACAACATCGACAAAGGCGACACCGAGTGGGCTCCTGCCGTCGGCGTTGGTGTGAATTTCGGTGGCGGCTCCAAGCCTGCTCCAGTCGCTGCTCCAGCTCCAGTAGCTGAAGTTTGCGCTGACTCCGACAACGACGGCGTCTGCGACAACGTCGACAAGTGCCCTGACACCCCTGCCAACGTTACCGTTGACGCTGATGGCTGCCCAGCCGTTGCCGAAACCGTTCGCGTTGAGCTGGACGTCAAGTTCGACTTCGACAAGTCGGTCGTGAAGACCAACAGCTACGGCGACATCAAGAACCTGGCTGACTTCATGAAGCAGTACCCACAGACCACCACCACTGTTGAAGGTCACACTGACTCCGTCGGTCCTGACGCTTACAACCAGAAGCTGTCCGAGCGTCGCGCCGCTGCTGTCAAGCAAGTGCTGACCGGTCAGTACGGTGTTGAATCCAACCGCGTTCAGTCGGTTGGCTACGGCGAAACCCGCCCAGTGGCTGACAACGCCACTGACGCTGGCCGCGCTGTAAACCGTCGCGTAGAAGCTGAAGTAGAAGCTCAAGCTAAGTAATTAGCGACCGCTTCAACGAAGAGCCCGGCTTAGGCCGGGCTTTTCTTTGCCTGCGATTTGGTGGCCGGCAGGGGCGTCGGCATACCTAACCAGGTCCGAATCTGGCACAATCGCAGCCCTCTATCGCTTCTACCGAGCTCAGCCCGCCTATGTACACTCTGGCCCGCCAGCTGTTATTCAAACTGTCCGCAGAAACCTCCCACGACCTGTCGCTGGACCTGATCGGCGCTGGTGGCCGCCTGGGCCTCAACGGCCTGCTTACCAAGCCGCCGGCACGCCTGCCGGTGACGGTCATGGGGCTGCAGTTCGATAACCCGGTCGGGCTGGCGGCTGGGCTGGACAAGAACGGCGCGGCCATCGACGGTTTCGCTCAATTGGGTTTCGGTTCCGTCGAAATCGGGACGGTGACCCCGCGTCCGCAGCCAGGCAACCCCAAGCCCCGGCTGTTTCGTCTGCCGGAGGCCACGGCGATCATCAATCGCATGGGCTTCAACAACCTGGGCGTCGACAATCTGGTGGCGCGCGTGAAAGCTGCCAAGTATCGGGGCGTGCTGGGTATCAACATCGGCAAGAACCTGACCACGCCGGTCGAGCAGGCGGTCGATGACTACCTCATCTGCCTGAACAAGGTCTACGATCACGCCAGCTATATCACGGTCAACATCAGCTCCCCCAATACCGCCGGCCTGCGCAGCCTGCAGTTCGGCGATTCGCTGAAGCAGTTGCTAGATACCCTGGCCGAACGCCGTGTGGTGTTGACTGTCCAGAGCGGTCGTCACGTTCCCCTGGCGATCAAGATCGCCCCGGACATGAGTGACGAAGAAACCGCGCTGGTGGCTCAGGCGCTGGTCGATTCGGGGATGGATGCGGTGATCGCCACCAACACCACGCTAGGCCGAGCAGGGGTCGAGGGGCTCGTGCACGGGGAGGAAGCTGGGGGGCTTTCAGGGGCGCCGGTGCGCGAACAGAGCACGCACATCGTCAAGGTGCTGGCCCAGACCCTGGGTGGCAAGTTGCCGATCATTGCGGCGGGCGGTATTACCGAAGGAGGGCATGCGGCTGAGAAGATCGCCGCCGGTGCCAGCCTGGTGCAGATCTACTCGGGGTTCATCTACAAGGGGCCGGCATTGATCCGGGAGTCAGTGGACGCCATTGCCGCGCTGCAGGCGACTCGCTGAATCCAGGCGCGAAAGGGGCCCCGTGAAGAGGCCCCTGGGCGCTAGCCCGCCGCCCTGGTTGGGCGTGCATGGTGAACGGGTTAAAAAGGTTTTCAGCCGACGGCGTGAAGTTCGTTGAGCCTATGGATTCCCGCAGTGCCGGTCATACCGTCCCAGTTGTCGCCGCGTCCTTCGCGCCAGCCGTTGATCCAGGCTTGGCGTACCGACGGTAGAGTAAAAGGGCAAAGCTCGCGGGATTTGCCATGGATGCCATACTGGTATCCGCGTAGAAATGCTCGTTCCAACGGATCACGCTTAAGTCTTCTCATAGGGTGTTGCCCTCTGTCTATTGACTGTAATGTCCCGTCGGCCTCGTCTGAGGCCAGGCAGATGGTCTGCCGGTATCGCGCTCGCTGCCGGCGTGGCGAGCAGTGATGTCATCGCCATTGCAGCGACGACCTGAGGTGATTTCTAAACGTTGAACTGCGTCATGTGAATGATCGTTTTGTCATAAGCACGTAACGATTTAGCGGTATGGGCGATAAGTAAGTAGGTGCTTCTGGCGCCCGAGGTCTGCAAGTCCGTCGTGTGCAGGGCCTGCAGCGTGGTTTGAGATCACTATGCCATTGCGAATCATCTCGATTTCGATGTGGCATTAAATCGACGAAGGGTCGCCTGAGCGGCCCTTTTTTCAGCAGAATCACGTTCTGCCTCATCTTTGCGCCGAACATGGCAACAGGTGAGGTGGGCTGACACCATGGTGGTGTCGTTCGGGCGCTCTATTGCGTAAAGCGCCTGGTTGAACCTCGAAAGGGCAATGCGCTTGCCCTCTCATCGATGCCCGCAAGGGCCAGGAAATACCATGTCGGACCGTTTTGAACTGTTTCTCACGTGCCCCAAGGGTCTCGAAGGCTTGCTGGCCGAGGAGGCCACCGCCTTGGGGCTGGAAGAAACCCGCGAACACACTTCCGCCGTGCGCGGGATGGCCGACATGGAAACCGCCTACCGGCTGTGCCTGTGGTCGCGCCTGGGCAACCGCGTGTTGTTGGTGCTCAAGCGCTTTGCCATGAAAGACGCTGAAGAGCTCTATCACGGCGTGCTCGATGTCGAGTGGCAGGACCACCTGCTACCCGATGGCACCCTGGCCGTGGAATTCAGTGGGCATGGCTCGGGCATCGACAACACTCACTTCGGTGCACTGAAGGTCAAGGATGCCATCGTCGACAAGCTGCGCACGCCCAGCGGCGAGCGTCCCAGCGTCGACAAGCTCAATCCGGACCTGCGCGTGCACCTGCGCCTGGATCGCGGTGAAGCCATTCTCTCGCTCGACCTGTCCGGGCACAGCTTGCACCAGCGTGGCTATCGCCTGCAGCAGGGCGCCGCGCCACTCAAGGAAAACCTTGCCGCTGCCATTCTGATTCGCGCTGGCTGGCCACGCATCGCTGCCGCAGGCGGCGCCCTGGCCGACCCGATGTGTGGTGTAGGCACCTTTCTGGTGGAGGCGGCGATGATCGCTGCCGACATCGCGCCCAACCTCAAGCGTACCCGCTGGGGTTTCAGCGCCTGGCTGGGCCATGTCCCGGCCATGTGGCGCAAGCTGCACGACGAGGCACTGGCTCGCGCCGAGGCTGGCTTGGCCAAGACCCCGGCCTGGATTCGTGGCTACGAAGCCGATCCGCGGTTGATCCAGCCGGCGCGCAACAACGTCGAGCGAGCTGGCCTCAGCGATTGGATCAAGGTCTATCAGGGCGAGGTGGCGACCTTCGAGCCCCGTCCGGATCAGAATCAGAAAGGCCTGGTCATCTGCAACCCGCCGTACGGCGAGCGCTTGGGTGACGAAGCCAGTCTGCTGTACCTGTATCAGAACCTGGGCGAGCGCCTGCGTCAGGCTTGCCTGAACTGGGAAGCGGCGGTGTTCACCGGTGCGCCGGACCTGGGCAAGCGCATGGGTATCCGCAGCCACAAGCAGTATTCGTTCTGGAACGGCGCCTTGCCCTGCAAGCTGCTATTGATCAAGGTAACGCCCGACCAGTTCGTCACCGGTGAGCGCCGCACCCCCGAGCAGCGCCAGGCGGCGCGCGAGCAGGCCGAACAGGTGGACACCACGCCACCGCTGGCCGATCCGTATGCACGGGTGAACAAGAACGGCAACCCAGTCAAGCCAGCACCGGCGCCTGCGCCGGTGGTCGAACAGGCGCGGCTGAGCGAAGGCGGGCAGATGTTCGCCAACCGCCTGCAGAAGAACCTCAAGACCTTGGGCAAATGGGCACGACGCGAGGGCATCGATTGCTATCGGGTGTATGACGCGGACATGCCCGAGTACGCCATGGCCATCGATCTGTACCACGACTGGGTGCATGTGCAGGAATACGCCGCGCCCAAGTCGATCGACCCTGAGAAAGCCTCGGCGCGACTGTACGACGCCCTGGCGGCCATTCCACAGGCACTGAACATCGACAAGAGTCGGGTCATCATCAAGCGTCGCGAGCGCCAGAGCGGGACTCGCCAGTACGAGCGTCAGAGTGCCCAGGGCCAGTTCACCCAGGTGCAGGAAGGGGGTGTGCAATTGCTGGTCAACCTGACCGACTACCTGGACACCGGTCTGTTTCTCGACCACCGGCCGATGCGTCTGCGCATTCAGAAAGAAGCGGCCGGCAAGCGCTTTCTCAACCTGTTCTGCTACACCGCCACGGCCAGCGTCCACGCTGCCAAGGGCGGGGCGCGCAGCACCACCAGCGTCGACTTGTCCAAGACCTATCTGGATTGGGCGCGGCGCAATCTGTCCCTGAACGGTTTCTCGGACAAGAACCGCCTGGAGCAGGGCGACGTGATGGCCTGGCTACAGGCCAATCGGGAAGAGTACGACCTGATCTTCATCGACCCGCCGACCTTCTCCAACTCCAAGCGCATGGAAGGGGTGTTCGATGTACAGCGCGACCACGTCGAGCTGCTGGACCTGGCTGTCGCTCGGTTGGCACCGGGGGGCGTGGTGTATTTCTCCAACAACTTCCGCAAGTTCCAGCTCGATGCGAATCTGGCGGAGCGCTATGCAGTCGAGGAAATCACGGCGCAGACGGTGGATCAGGACTTTGCCCGCAACGGCAAGATTCACCGGGCCTGGAAGATCCAGGCGCGGTGACTCCCTGAGGAGATGTGGCGCTGCCTTCGCGGGCAGCGGGCTCAGCCGCCCCCCCGCTCCCACACGTATTGGATGATTACTGGATGTTGGGCGAGGTAGACACGGCCTTTGGCTGCGAGTACAGGTCCAGCAGCGCCTGATCCAGAACCGATGAGGCGCCCCATGGGCGAGGATCGTTGAGAATGGCGACCACCGCCCAGGTGTTGCCGTTGCTGTCGCGGCTGTAGCCGGCGATGGCACGTACGGTGTTCAGGGTGCCGGTCTTGATGTGGCCTTCACCTTGCAGCGCCGTACGCTTCAAGCGTTTGCGCATGGTGCCGTCCATGCCCACGATCGGCATCGACGCCATGAACTCGGCGGCGTAAGGGCTTTTCCAGGCGGCCTGCAGCAAGGTCGCCATCTCCCGCGCGCTGACGCGCTCGTCACGGGACAGTCCCGAGCCGTTCTCCATCACCAGGTGCGACGCGGTGATGCCTTTCTTCGCCAGCCAACCACGAATCACGCGCTGTGCGGCCTTGGCGTCGTCGCCGTCGGCCTCGTTGCGATAGCGTTCGCCCAGGCTCAGGAACAGCTGCTGGGCCATGGTGTTGTTGCTGTACTTGTTGATGTCGCGAATGATTTCCACCAGATCCGGCGAAAAGGCCCGCGCCAGCACGCGCGCGGTCTTGGGCACGGTGCCGACACGGTCGCCGCCCTGGATGGTACCGCCCAGTTCGTTCCAGATCGCGCGGACCGCGCCGGCGGCATAGCTCTGGTGGTCGAGCAGCGACAGGTAGGTCTGCGAGCTGCAGCCTTCGGCCAACTGGCCGCTGACCACGACGGTCATGCCGTCGGCCTGGGTGATCGGGTTGTAGCGCACGTCGCCCGTGCACTTGGTTCCTGGCAGCGCTTTGACCTGGTTGTCGATGCGAATGGTGGCGATCGGTGGTTCGACCGACACCAGCACCTTGCCGGTGTCGTTGCGGGTGACGAAGCGCAAGGCCTTGAGGTTGACCAGCAGGGAGTCCGGGCGGACCAGGAACGGCGCGTTTTCATCGCCACCGTCATCGTTGAAGGCTGGCAACTGCGGCTGGATGAAATGGCTGCGGTCCAGCACCAGGTCGCCGGTCACCTGACGCACGCCGTTGGCGCGCAGGTCACGCATGAGCAGCCAGAGTTTTTCCATGTTCAGCTTGGGATCGCCGCCACCCTTGAGGTAGAGGTTGCCGTTGAGCACACCGTTGCTCAGGGTGCCGTCGGTGAAGAATTCGGTCTTCCACTGATAGGTCGGACCCAGCAATTCGAGGGCCGCGTAGGTGGTGACCAGTTTCATGGTCGAGGCCGGGTTCACTGATACGTCGGCGTTGAACACGGTCGGGCTGCCGGGGCCGTTGAGCGGCAGCATCACCAGAGACAGGGCGTCATTCTGCAGCTTGCTGGCCTTGATGGCCTGTTGAACCTTGGGCGGCAGTGTGGTGTTCAAGGGGGCAGCGCAGAGGGGAAGGGCCAGGGGCAGCATCAGGCCGGCGAGCAATAGTGGACGAAGAGATTTGATCATGTGCTTGAAAACCCTGCGGGCGAGGGGTGACGAAAACGAGGGCCATATAGGTAGATGAAGACCCCCACTACGGGTGAAACCGCCAGCATTATGCCCCAAGCGTTGCCTGCTTTGGCCAGCGGGCACCGGGATGGAGTGAATTTTTCCCATCAAAGCGACCGATCGACCTTAATGTTAGCAAGCTAACCATTGCCTTGACATTGTCTGCCTAAGCAGTAACATTATGTTTCGACGACGTATGAATCATGTACAAATCGTATCCATGCACACGCGCAGACATGCATTCGGCTAACAGGTGGACAGCTTCCGGCCCATGAATCACTACACCCCCGAGAACTTCCATACCTGCAACCTGGGCCTGCTGCTGGGCCGCGGATCAGCGTTGAAGGATCGTTTGTTGGACACGCATCTGGTGCCCTACGGCGTGACCGCAGCGCAATTCAAGGTGCTGATCATCAACGCCCGTTTCGGCATCGACACGCCGGCGGAGATGTCGCGCTACCTGTCGCTGGACAGCGGTTCGATGACGCGCATGCTCGACCGGCTGGAACACAAGCAATTGATCCGGCGCCAGCGCAGCGCCGCCGACCGACGCCAGGTGCAGCTGGTGCTGACCGATGAAGGCCAGGCGCTGGCAGCGCGCCTGCCGGTCATTGGCGCCAACGCCATGAACGAGCTGGTGGGCATGCTCGATCGTGAAGAGATCGTCGAGCTGGAACGGATTCTCAAGAAGCTGTTGCAAGCTTCCGGGGATCCGCTGCTGGCGCTGGGTGCTGCCGCCGGCTGAATACTCCGACGTCAGCGCCCCGACCGATCTGCTCGATGCAACACCGACCGAACCCTTTCAGGTGAACTGCCATGGCCACTGCCACTGATTCCAATGCTTCCCAGCAACCACCCGCAGCGCCGGCGGCCGACGACAAGGCCCCGGCCAATCGACGCAAGCGCAAACTCTGGTTGTTCATCCTGCTGGCCCTGGTGGTGCTGGGCGGTCTGGGCGTCTGGGCCTGGTACACCCTGTACGGGCGCTGGAACGAGAGCACCGACGATGCCTACGTAAACGGCAACGTGGTGGAAATCACGCCGTTGACCACCGGCACGGTGATCAGCATCGGTGCCGACGATGGCGATCTCGTCCACGAAGGCCAGCCCCTGGTGCAGTTCGACCCGAACGACTCGCAGATCGATCTGCAGAATGCCCAGGCCAATCTGGCCAAGGCTGTACGCCAGGTGCGCGGCCTGTACAGCAACGTCGACGGCATGAAGGCCCAGGTGGCTGCGCGCAAGGCGGAAGTGCAGCGCGCCCAGGACAACTATGGCCGACGCAAGAACCTGGCGTCCGACGGGGCGATCTCCCAGGAAGAACTGTCCCACGCCCATGACGATCTGATTTCGGCGCAGAGCGCCCTGAGCAATACCCAACAGCAACTGGCGACCTCGACTGCGCTGGTCGATGCCACCCAGGTGTCCAACCACCCCGACGTGCGGGCGGCGGCTGCACAGTTGCGTCAGGCCTACCTGGCCCATGCTCGTACCACCTTGATCGCCCCGGTGACCGGTTATGTGGCCAAGCGCACCGTGCAGCTGGGCCAGCGTATCGAGCCGGGAACGCCGACCATGGCGGTGATTCCGCTGAACCAGTTGTGGATCGACGCCAATTTCAAGGAAACCCAGCTGCGCCACATGCGCATCGGCCAGCCGGTGGACATCACCAGCGATCTGTATGGCGACGAGGTGAAGTACAGCGGCACCATCGACAGCCTCGGTGCGGGCACCGGCAGTGCCTTCGCCTTGCTGCCGGCGCAGAACGCCACGGGCAACTGGATCAAGATCGTCCAGCGGGTGCCGGTGCGGGTGCACATCAATCCGCAACAGTTGAGCGAGCATCCGCTGCGCATCGGCCTGTCGACGGTGGTGGATGTCGACCTGCACGACCAGAGCGGGCCGGTGTTGGCGCAACAACCGCCGCAGCAGGCGTCCTTCACCACCAACGTCTACGACAAGCAGTTGGGTGAAGCGGATGCCATGATCGCCCAGTTGATCCACGACAACAGCGCAGCGTCCGGCACCACGGCCACCCGCTGATCTACCCGAGCCGGCCCGTCAAGGGTCGGCGCGGTCTCGCATTGCAAAGGGTGGATCATGGATTCCAAAGCCTCGTTCACGCCGCCAAGCCTGTTGCTCTGCACCATCGGCCTGTCGCTGGCGACCTTCATGCAGGTGCTCGACACCACCATTGCCAACGTCGCCCTGCCGACCATTTCCGGCAATTTGGGCGTCAGTTCCGAGCAGGGTACCTGGGTCATCACCTCGTTCGCGGTGAGCAACGCCATCGCCTTGCCGCTGACCGGCTGGCTGAGCCGGCGCTTCGGCGAAGTGAAGCTGTTTCTGTGGGCCACGATGCTGTTCGTGCTGGCCTCGTTCCTGTGCGGTATTTCCACCTCGATGCCCGAGCTGGTCGGTTTTCGAGTTGTTCAGGGGCTGGTCGCCGGGCCATTGTATCCAATGACACAGACCCTGTTGATTGCCGTGTATCCGCCGGCCAAGCGCGGCATGGCGCTGGCGCTGCTGGCCATGGTTACGGTGGTGGCGCCGATCGCCGGGCCGATCCTGGGCGGTTGGATCACCGACAGTTACAGCTGGCCGTGGATCTTCTTCATCAACATCCCCATCGGCCTGTTCGCCTGTGCGGTGGTGCGCCAGCAGATGGCCAAACGGCCTGTGCACCTGAGCCGGCAGCCCATGGATTACGTCGGGCTGATCACCTTGATCATCGGCGTCGGTGCCTTGCAGGTGGTGCTGGACAAGGGCAACGACCTGGACTGGTTCGAGTCCAGTTTCATCGTTATCGGTTCGGTCATCTCGGCGGTGGCCCTGACGGCCTTCGTCATCTGGGAGCTGACCGACGAGCATCCGGTGGTGAACCTGCGGCTGTTCGCGTTCCGCAACTTTCGCATCGGTACGCTGGTGCTGGTGTTCGGCTACGCCGGATTCTTCGGCATCAACCTGATCCTGCCCCAGTGGCTGCAGACCCAGATGGGCTACACCGCGACCTGGGCGGGCCTGGCCGTGGCACCGATCGGCATCCTGCCGGTGTTGATGTCGCCCTTCGTGGGCAAGTACGCACACAAGTTCGACTTGCGTCTGCTCGCGGGCCTGGCGTTCGTGGCCATCGGCACCAGCTGCTTCATGCGCGCCGGGTTCAACAGCCAGGTGGATTTCCAGCACGTGGCCCTGGTGCAGATGTTCATGGGGGCAGGGGTGGCGCTGTTCTTCATGCCCACCTTGAGCATTCTGCTGTCGGACCTGCCACCGCAGCAGATCGCCGACGGGTCGGGCCTGGCGACCTTTCTGCGCACCCTGGGCGGCAGCTTCGCCGCCTCGCTGACGACCTGGATCTGGATCCGCCGCGCCGATCAGCACCATGCCTACCTGACCGAGAGCATCAGCACCTACGATCCGATTACCCGCCATGCACTGGAACAGATGGGCGGCAGTACACCCCAGGCGTATGCACGGATGGAGCAGATGGTGAACAGCCAGGCCTACATGCTGAGCACGGTCGATTATTTCACCCTGATGGGGTGGATCTTCGCCGGGCTCGTGCTGCTGGTGTGGCTGGCCAAGCCGCCGTTCACCGCCAAGGCGGGACCTGCGGCCGGGGGTGGACATTGAGATCGGGCCTCCCGCAGGTGGCGCGGTATCTGTAGGAGCGGCCAGTGGCCGCGAACAGGGCGGCGCGGTGCGTTAGGCAGGCTGCGCGGTGAAATCGAACGGCGCCAGGTCGAAACCGTGCTCATCCACCTGCAGCACCCAGCCTTGTGCATCCCAGTCCCCCAGCACGATACGCCGCGCCGGTAGATCACCGATCTGCACCGCGTGCACCGCCGGGCGGTGGGTGTGTCCATGAATCAGGGTGGATACGCCGTGCTGGCGCATCACCCGTGGCACCTCTTCAGGCGTCACATCGACGATGTCGCTGGCCTTCATTCGCGTCTGTGCCCGGCTTTCACTGCGCAGCTTGCGGGCAAGCTTGTGACGGGTGCTCAGCGGCAGGTTCCGCAGGACGAACAGCGTCAGCGGGTTGCGCAGCACGCGACGCAGGCGCATGTAGCCTTCGTCGAGGGTGCACAGGCTGTCGCCGTGCATCAACAGCACCGGTTCGCCATTGAGGCGTACCACGCTCGGATCGGCCAGCAGGGTGCAGCCGGCTTTTTTGCAGAAGGTGGAACCGATCAGGAAATCACGGTTGCCGTGCATCAGGAATATCTTCGTGCCACCGTCGCTGAGCGCTCGCAGCGATGCGCAGATGGACGATTGAAAAGGGGTCATGGCGTCGTCGCCGATCCAGGCTTCGAAGAAGTCGCCCAGGATGTACAGCGCCTCGGCCGAGCGCGCGCGCCCGCCGAGGAAATCCAGAAACGCCCGGGTGATGTCCGGGCGCTCTTCCTGCAGGTGCAGATCGGAGATCAGCAGTATCACTCAACGATCTCGGCTTTCTCGATGATCACGTCTTCGGCCGGCACGTCCTGGTGACCCGCCTTGGAGGTGGTGGACACACCCTTGATCTTGTCGACCACGTCCTGGCCTTCGATCACTTCACCGAACACGGCGTAGCCCCAGCCCTGGGTGGTTTTCGAGGTGTGGTTGAGGAAGCTGTTGTCGCCCACGTTGATGAAGAACTGCGCCGACGCCGAATGCGGCTCCATGGTGCGGGCCATGGCGACCGAGTACTTCTTGTTCGGCAGGCCGTTGTCGGCTTCGTTCTGGATGCTCGGACGCTTGTCCTTCTTCTCTTTCATGCCTGGCTCGAAACCGCCGCCCTGGATCATGAAGTTACCGATCACGCGGTGGAACACGGTGTTCTCGTAGTGACCGGCTTTGACGTACTCGATGAAGTTGGCCACGGTCAGCGGGGCTTTCTCGGCGTTCAGTTGCAGCACGATGTCGCCGTGGTTGGTGGTCAGTTTGACGTTGGACATGGGGCTCTCTCTGTCTATGAAGCATGTTCTGTGGGAATGCTCTGTCGAGCATCCGGTAACGACGGCGCCCAGTTTACAGGCGCCGATAGCCATTCAAAGGCTGTTTTTTTCCATGCCGCAGGATTTACCCGATAGTTTGTCGGGGCTGGCCTGTCAGCCGGTTGACCGCTTCGGCTATGATAAGCGCTTTGATTTGGTCGGCCTACCCTGGCTGCCGCCGCATCGTTCGTTCAAGGATTCCAATGAGCAAGCCCACCGCCGACAACGCTCCCACCTCCAAAGGCAATGGCCCTGCCGTGCCTACCAACTTCCTGCGCCCGATCATCCAGGCCGACCTGGACGCCGGCAAGCACAGCCAGATCGTCACTCGTTTCCCGCCCGAGCCCAACGGCTATCTGCACATCGGCCATGCCAAGTCGATCTGCGTCAACTTCGGCCTGGCCCAGGAATTCGGCGGTGTCTGCAACCTGCGTTTCGACGACACCAACCCGGCCAAGGAAGATCAGGAATACATCGACGCCATCAAGCGCGACATCAAGTGGCTGGGCTTCGAGTGGGCCGGTGAAGAGCGTTATGCGTCGCAATACTTCGACCAGTTGCACGATTGGGCCGTCGAGCTGATCAAGCAGGGCGATGCGTACGTCTGCGATCTGACCCCGGAGCAGGCCCGTGAATACCGCGGCAACCTCACCGAGCCGGGCCGCAACAGCCCGTTCCGCGAGCGCAGCGTCGAGGAAAACCTGGACCTGTTCGCACGCATGAAGGCCGGCGAATTCAAGGACGGCGAGCGGGTGCTGCGCGCCCGGATCGACATGGCCTCGCCGAACATGAACCTGCGCGACCCGATCCTCTATCGCATCCGCCACGCCCATCACCACCAGACCGGCGATGCGTGGTGCATTTATCCCAACTACGACTTCACCCACGGTCAGTCCGATGCCATCGAAGGCATCACGCACTCGATCTGCACCTTGGAGTTCGAAGGCCATCGGCCGCTGTACGAGTGGTTCCTGGACCACCTGTCGGTGCCGGCGCACCCGCGCCAGTACGAGTTCAGCCGCCTGAACCTCAACTACACCATCACCTCCAAGCGCAAGCTCAAGCAACTGGTCGACGAGCAGCACGTGCACGGCTGGGACGATCCGCGCATGTCGACGCTTTCCGGCTTCCGCCGTCGTGGCTACACCCCGGCGTCGATCCGCAACTTCTGCGACATGATCGGCACCAACCGTTCCGACGGCGTGGTCGATATGTCGATGCTCGAATTCAGCATCCGTGACGACCTCGACCGCACGGCACCGCGCGCCATGTGCGTGCTGCGTCCGCTCAAGGTGGTGATCACCAACTACCCGGAAGGCCAGGTCGAGCACCTCGAACTGCCGCGCCATCCGAAGGAAGACATGGGCGTGCGCGCCTTGCCCTTCGAGCGCGAGCTGTACATCGATCGCGACGACTTCATGGAAGCGCCGCCCAAGGGCTACAAGCGCCTGGAACCCAACGGTGAAGTGCGCCTGCGCGGCAGCTACGTGATCCGTGCCGACGAAGCGATCAAGGACGCCGACGGCAACATCGTCGAACTGCGCTGCTCGTACGACCCGGACACCCTGGGCAAGAACCCGGAAGGGCGCAAGGTCAAAGGCGTGATCCACTGGGTGCCGGCCGCCGCCAGCGTCGAGTGCGAAGTGCGCCTGTACGATCGCCTGTTCCGTTCGGCCAACCCGGAGAAGGCCGAAGACGGCGCCACGTTCCTCGACAACATCAACCCCGACTCCCTGCAGGTGCTGCGTGGCTGTCGCGCCGAGCCGTCGCTGGCCAACGCCGCGCCGGAAGATCGTTTCCAGTTCGAACGCGAAGGTTATTTCTGCGCCGACCTGGCCGACACGCAACCCGGTCGTCCGGTGTTCAACCGTACCGTCACCCTGCGTGACTCGTGGGGCTGAGCCTCGCCAGGCCAAGTTGAGGAATCGTTGTGCTGAACATCTACAACACGCTGAGCAAGAGCAAAGAGGTTTTCACGCCGCTGGACGGCAACAAGGTGCGCATGTACGTGTGCGGCATGACCGTGTACGACTACTGCCATCTGGGCCACGGCCGCAGCATGGTCGCCTTCGACCTGGTCACGCGCTGGCTGCGCTACAGCGGCTATGAGCTGACCTACGTACGCAACATCACCGACATCGACGACAAGATCATCAACCGTGCGCGGGACAACGGCGAAAGCTTCGCTGCCCTGACCGCGCGCATGATCGATGCGATGCACGAGGACGAAGCGCGCCTGAACATCCTCAAGCCGGATCAGGAGCCGCGTGCCACCGACCACATCCCGGGCATGCTGGCGATGATTCAGACCTTGATCGACAAGGGCTACGCCTACGCACCGGGCAACGGCGACGTGTACTACCGGGTCGGCAAGTTCCAAGGCTACGGCAAGCTGTCGCGCAAGAAGATCGAAGACCTGCGCATTGGTGCGCGCATCGAGGTGGAAGAGGCTAAGCAGGATCCGCTCGATTTCGTCCTGTGGAAGGGCGTCAAGCCTGGCGAGCCAAGCTGGGAGTCACCGTGGGGCCCAGGCCGTCCGGGCTGGCACATCGAGTGCTCGGTGATGTCGACCTGCTGCCTGGGCGACACCTTCGACATCCACGGCGGTGGCAACGATCTGGAATTCCCGCACCACGAGAACGAGATCGCCCAGAGCGAGGCGGCCACCGGCAAGCCTTACGCCAACGCCTGGCTGCACTGCGGGATGATCCGGATCAACGGCGAGAAGATGTCCAAGTCGTTGAACAACTTCTTCACCATCCGCGACGTGCTGGAGAAATATCAGCCCGAGGTGGTGCGCTACCTGCTGGTCTCGAGCCACTACCGCAGCTCGATCAACTATTCCGAAGACAGCCTCAAGGAAGCCAAGGGGGCGCTGGAGCGTTTCTACCATGCGCTCAAGGGCTTGCCCAAGGTGGCGGCGGCGGGTGGCGAGGCATTCGTCGAACGCTTTGCCAATGCCATGAACGATGATTTCGGTACTCCGGAAGCCTGTGCGGTGTTGTTCGATCTGGTCCGCGAGATCAACCGGTTGCGCGACACCGACGTCGACGCTGCCGCGGGCTTGGCCGGCCGCCTGCGCGAATTGGGTGGATTACTCGGCGTATTGCAGCTGGACTCCGACGAATTCCTGCAAGCCGGCGCTGCCGGTCGCGTCGATGCGGCCCAGGTGGACACCCTCATCGCCGCACGCCTGGCGGCCCGCGCCAACAAGGACTGGGCCGAATCGGACCGTATCCGCGACGAGTTGACGGCCATGGGGGTGGTGCTTGAAGACAGCAAAGGTGTCACGACCTGGCGGTTGGCGGACTGACCAGGTTCACGGCTGGCCTGTCGCCAGCCACTGAGCCATAGCGCTATCTGCGGTCAGTGGATGTGCTGGATACGATCCACAGCGGTGAGTCCTGGACACTATTGGGAAGTGTCTTTTTGCCTGTTTCGGCGATCCTGAGAGAGTTGATTCTAGGTGTATCAATCGGATTGACGAACCTTGGACGGCACGGTGTAATTGATCCAACAAATGCTTGCCAGCTGTTTTGTATTCAGCCTTAGTGCCACAGGTAACCGGAGGGTCGAGCATCTGCCAGACCCTCGACCCGAAAGGGATATTTCATGCAAACCCCACCCAAATTCGAACCCGTCGAACTCGAGCAGATCCATGCCAATATTGGCAAGCTGATGGCCGAGACCGCCAAGCTCAACGCCGAAGCCGGAAAGTTTGCGAGGGAGCGAACGCTGTACCCCATGATGGTCCTTGCAGGATTCATTGGTGCCATTGGCGCTACGACAGGCGCAGCTTTGACGATCCTGTTGAAGTTTTGAATGCAGAAAGCCCCGTATCAGCGGGGCTTTCCTGTTTCAGGAATTTGAACGAGTGTCACGACGGTAGCCATCAATGCACCACTGTCACCGGGTAGCGCGCAACGTCGGCCACCTACCTAGCGCTCGATCGAGCGGCTCCAGCGGGCGTTCCAGGCGGGGCGGAGCTGGTTGACCTGGTCCCAGTCGATGGCCACTGCCGTCTCCAGGTACTTCTCCATCGCCTGTACCTGGCCACGGGTCTTTTCGGTGGTCGGTGTGTTGGGGTTGGACGGTATCTGGTCGCCTTCTTCCAGCGCCGGTGCTTGCGCCTCGGGGCTCAGCAGATAGGCCGCCAGCTTCTGCGCAAGCTCGGGCTGATCGTTCTTGGCAATCACGCACTCGGCCACGTTGAGCACCACCGCGCCTTCCTTGGGTTGCGCGTATTCGACCGGAACACCGCGCAGCTTCAGGGCCGTCACCTGGGTCGGCGTCAGCGGGAACAGCGCCGCTTCGTCGGTCTGGACCATCTCGGAAATCTTCGCGGAGCTGGCGATGTACTCCAGCACATTGGGGCCCACCGTCTTCGGCCACGCCTTGAACCCCGGCTCGACGTCGGTTTCGCTGCCACCCTGCAGCCGGTTGAACATCAGGAAGCCGTGCAGCCCGAAGGTCGATGACGCCAGCGACTGGAACACCAGTTTGTCCTTGAAGCGGCTGTCGGCCATGTCCATCCAAGAAGTCGGCGCCGCCCAGCCATTCTTCTTGAACAGGCGCGTGTTGTAGGCCAGCCCGGTCACGCCCAGGCTGACTGCGGCCGCTTGATCCTTGATCCGGGCCTTGGCCGGTATCGCCGCCAGGCCATCGCTGTCCTGCAAGGTGTCGCACAGGCCCATGGAAATGGCGCGGTACATGATGCCGTCATCGAGAAACATCACGTGGATCTGCGGATTGTCCTTGCTCGCCTGAACCTTGGCGAGAATGTCCGAAGAGGTGCCCGGCACGATGACCACCTTCACATCGTTGGCCTGCTCGAACGCTGGCAGCACCTTGTCGGCGTATAAGCGTTCCATGGTGCCGCCGTTCATGCCCAGGTAGAGCGTGGGCCCGGCCTGAGCGCCGGTGGCGGCCAGCAGGGCAGCGAGGGAGAGTGCGTGAACCGTACGTTTGACTGGCTTCATGAAAGCGACCTTCCTTTATGCAGTTCAAGGGGAGAAAAGCGTTGGATGGAAAACGCGTCGATCGGCGCCCGGCTGCGGCCTTCGACGACCAGTTGCGACAGGGCTTCACCGACGGCGGGGCCGATCTGGAAACCGGCCCCGGCAAAGCCGAAGGCGTGGATCAGGCCCGGTTGTACCTGGCTGTGTCCGATCACGGGCTCGCGATCGGGCAGATAACCTTCGGTCCCGCTCCAGGTGCGGATTGCCTGTGCACCGTGCAGGAACGGATACAACTCGACGGCGTTGCGTAGGATATCCAAGGTCGCCAGCTGGCCGGGCCGTGCCCGCAACGGGTCCAGCGCAAAACCCTGCCCACCGCCGAGCACGCAGTTACCCCGCGCTACCTGGCGAGCGTAGATACCGCCGCCCTCGACACCGGTACTGACGTCCATCACCACGGGCAGCGGTTCGGTCACCAGCATGGCCGGGTGCCCGCTGGTCATGGGTACGTGCTCGCCGAATTGCTCGGCAATGTGATTGGCCCAGGCCCCGGCACAGTTGAGCAGCCAGGGCGCGCGCAGCCGTTCGCCATTGCTGCAGGACACCACGAACACCTGGCCGTCATGGTCGAAGGCCAGCGGTTGGACCTGTTCCACGATCCGCGCGCCGGCGTGCCGGGCAGCGGCTGCGAAAGCCGGCGACACCAGACGCGGGTTGGCATGCCCATCACCGCTGCACAGCGACGCGCCGACCGCCACGTCGCCGACCCAGGCAAACCGCTGGCGCAACTGACCATGGTCAAGCAACTCAACACCTAGGTCGAAATCGGCGGCAGCGTCGGCCCAGGCATGCAGCTTGGCCATGTCGGTGTCGCTGCGGGCCAGCTTCAGATGGCCCGAACGGACATACTCGCCATCGATACCGATCAAGCCGGGCAGGTCGCTCCACAGTTCATGGGCACGCTGGGACAGGGGCAGTTGCACCAGCGAGCGGCCCTGACGGCGTACGCCGCCGTAGTTCACGCCACTTGAGCGCGATCCACAGAAATCACGCTCCATCAGCACCACGCGCTGACCGCGCAAAGCCAGCATCAGGGCCGCCGAAGCACCGACGATCCCGCCGCCGATGATGATCACATCGATTTCAGCGACGCGGCTCATGGCTGCACCTCGACACCGAAGGGGAGGGGTTTGATCGGCGCCTGGGCGCGAAGGCGACCGACTTGCTGCGGTGAGCACGCGGCCGCCTGGGCGATGATTTCCACCGCTGCGCTGCCGCACATACGCCCCTGACACCGGCCCATGCCGACCCGGCAATGGGCCTTGACCCGGTTGATATCGGTGTGGCCCTGAGCGACCACCTGGCGAACTTCGCCGACGCTGATTTCCTCGCATCGGCACAGCATCAAGTCGTCGGGGGCCTGGCTGGCCCACTGCTCGGGGAACGGGAATGCGGCTTCCAGGCCGACGCGAAACCCCTGGATGCGCGCCAGCCGTCGCTCGAGCTGTGGGCCACGTTCGCTGTCAATGGTGATGCCCATGTCTTCGAGCAGGGCCAATGCTGCGCGCTCGCCGGCCATTTCCGCCGCATCGGCGCCCATGATCCCGGCACCGTCGCCGGCCAGGTACACGCTCGGCACGCTGCTGCGCCCGGCTCGATCGCGGCTCGGCAACCAGGCGCGATTGAGCGGGCTCCAAGCGAACTGGCAGCCGAGCAGGTCGGCCAGTTGCGTTTCGCTGCGCAACGCATGGGCGAAGGCCAGTCCATCGCAGGCCAGACTGTGTTGGCTGCCAGCGCGTTGCCAGGTGACAGCTTCGACTTTTTGCTCGCCGACGACCTCGACCAGGGTCGCGCCCTGATGTACGGCGATCCCGTGGGCAGTCAGCCAGGCCCGGTAGTACAGGCCCTTGGCCAGGGTCGCAGGCTGAAGCAACAGACGGGGCAGGGCAGCGACCTGGGCACCGAAGGGCGAGCTGTCCAGCACGGCCAGCACCCGGGCGCCGGCCTTCGCGTACTGATAGGCCACCAGGTACAGCAACGGCCCGCTGCCCGCGAAGACCACTCGTTCGCCGATGGCGCAACCCTGGGCCTTGAGCGCGATCTGCGCGGCGCCGAGGCTGTACACGCCGGGCAACGTCCAGCCTGGTACTGGCAGGATGCGGTCGGTGGCGCCGGTGGCAATCAACAGGCGATCGTACTGGACGGTGCCGACCCGCTGCTGGCTGAGTGTGTGCAGGTGGCCATCCTCGGCGTTCCACACCAACGTGTCGGGACGGTAGTCGATCTGCGCGCTCAGCGCGTCCAGCGCCTGATGCACCGCCCCCGCCTTGCGCGCTTCGAAGCCATAAAGTTGATTGGCCGAGCGCTGGAAATTACCCGGCGCACGCCGGTAGACCTGGCCGCCACCCTGCAGCGCTTCGTCTACCAAGCACAGCCGCAGGCCATGGGCGGCCAGGGTCTGCGCCGCGCGAATGCCTGCCGGTCCGGCGCCCACGACCACCACCGCGCTCACGAGCGCCGCCCCAGGTCGCGGTCGACCTGCATGCCCGCTTCCAGGGGCGTGGCGCAGGCACGCACCCTGCGGCCGTCACCCAGCCGTACCCAGCAGTCCTGGCAGGCGCCCATCAGGCAGAAGCCGGCACGGGCCTGGGCACTGAAGTCGCTGCCACGCACATGGTCCGCGCAGGTCAGCACGGCGGTGAGCAGGGTATCCCCCGCCAGGCCGCTCACGGCCTGTCCGTCGAGGGTGAACGGCACCGAAGGCCGATCGAGTTCGGTCAGACGCTTGAACAAAGCCATCAGTTTTTCCCCACCAGTACACGGTCCAGCCCATACACCCGATCAAGCAGAATCATGGTCGCGGCGGTCAGGGCGATCACCAGCGCCGACACCGCTGCCATCATCGGGTCGATGGATTCCGTGGCGTATACGTACATGCGCACCGGCAAGGTCTGGGTCGCGGGGGAGGTGACGAAGATCGACAGAGTCACCTCGTCGAAGCTGTTGATGAACGCCAGCAACCAGCCTCCGGCGACCCCCGGCAGTATCATCGGCAAGGTGATCTGGCGAAACAGGGTGAACCGACTTGCGCCCAGCGACTCCGCCGCCTGTTCGGCGCTGCGATCGATACCGATGGCGGCGGCGATCACCAGGCGCAGCACATAGGGTGTGATCACCACCACGTGAGCCAGCATCAGCCAGACGAAACTGCCATTGACGCCCATCAGCGCGAACAGGCGCAGCATGGCCACACCCAGCACCAGGTGCGGAATGATGATCGGCGACAGAAACAGCGCATTGAGAAAGTTGCGTCCCGGAAAGTGATAACGGGTGATCGCCAGCGCCGCCGGTACGGCGATCAAGGTCGCCAGGGTCGCGGCCACCACAGCCAGGATCAGGCTGTTATAGAAGGCGTCGATGAAGTCGGCGCGCTCGAACACCGCGCGAAACCAGCGCAGGGAAAAGCCGGAAGTGGGCAGGGTGAGGGTGTTCTCCGGGGTGAACGCCACCAGGCACACCACCACCAGCGGAGCCAGCATGAACACCACCACCATGGCATGAAACGACAGGGCCAACGGACCGTTCTTGGACATCGATCATTCCCCCAGGGCTTTCTTGTAGCGACCTTCGACCAGGCGGTTCCAGGACAGCATGATCAGCAGATTGGCCAGCAACAGCGCCACGGCAATGGTCGCGCCCATGGGCCAGTTGAGTTCCGAGAGGTACTGGTCGTAGACCACCGTGGCGACCATCTTCAAGCGCCGACCACCCAGCAGGCCGGGGATGGCGAACGAGCTGGCCGCCAGGCCGAAGACGATCAGCGTGCCCGACAGCACCCCGGGCATGATCTGCGGCAGCACCACACTGCGCATCACCTTCGCCTGGCTTGCACCCAGCGACTGCGCAGCCTGCTCGGCGGCCGGATCAAGCTTCTGCAGAGAGGTCCAGACCGGGATGATCATGAAGGGCAGCATGACGTGGACCAGTGCCAGAATCACCGCGAACGGTGTGTAGAGCATTTTCAGCGGGCGTCCGCCCAGCGCGGCGATGGCCTGGTTGATCAGCCCGTCGGCACCCAGCAGCAGGCTCCAGCCGAAGGCGCGCACCACCACTGAAATCAGCAGCGGCGTGAGGATCAGGATCAGGAAGATCGAGCGCCACGGGGTACCCATGCGGCTGAGAATGTAAGCCTCCGGTACACCGATCACCACGCACAGCAAGGTCACCAGCGCACTGATCCAGAAGGTCCGCCAGAAGATTTCATAAAAGTAGCTGTCGCTGAGCAGGCTGGCGTAGTTGGCCAGCGTATAGCTGTCGCTCTTGACCCCCACCTCGTAGTCGAACAGGTTGAACGACAGCACCAGCGTCAGGCCCAGCGGCACGATCAGCAGGGCGACGAACAGCGCCAGCGCCGGCGCCGACAGCAGGTATCCGCGGCTCATGCGCAGACCTCGTGATCCAGGACGCGAAGCAGTTCGTGCGGCCAGTCGAGGCCGACAGTGATGCCGGTTGCCAGCGGTGCGCTGCCATCGTTGCGGCGCACCACGGTTATCTCGCCCAGAGCAGTGTCCAGGCGGTACAACCATTGGCTGCCCAGAAAGTAGCGGGTGACGATGCGTCCTTGAATACGGCCTTCACCGGCGGTGCAGATGTCGATCTTCTCCGGGCGCAGGCTCAACATCAGTTCGCCGTCCCCGGTTTGGGCCAGCGCCTGTGGCTGGCCCAGCGCGTCGTATTCGCCGGGCAGCAGGTTGGCCTTGCCAACGAAGCCGGAGATGAACGGCGTGCGCGGGTGCTCGTAGAGTTTGTAGGGTTCATCGATCTGGGTGACCTGGCCCGCTTGCATCACCACCACCCGGTCACTGATGGACAGGGCTTCGGCCTGGTCATGGGTCACCATCAGGGTGGTGATGCCGACTTCGCACTGGATGCGGCGAATCTCGAATTGCATCTCCTCACGCAGGCTCGCGTCGAGGTTGGACAACGGCTCGTCGAGCAGCAGCACTGGCGGCTGGATCACCAGGGCACGGGCCAGGGCCACGCGCTGGCGCTGGCCTCCCGAAAGCTCCCGCGGGTAGCGCTCGGCATGAGCGGTCAGGCGCACCAGCGCCAGCACCTGGTCGACACGGGTGCGAATGTCGCTGCTGCTCACCTTGCGCATCTTCAGGCCGAACGCGACGTTGTCGCGCACGCTCATGTGCGGAAACAGCGCGTAGCTCTGGAACACCACGCCCAGGCCGCGGCTGCTGGGTTTGGCGTGGGTGATGTCGCGGCCATCGAGCACGATCCGGCCGCTGGTCACGTCGACGAAACCGGCAATCATCTGCAGCGTGGTGGTCTTGCCGCAGCCCGAAGGGCCGAGCAGCGAGACGAATTCGCCCTGGCTGACGCTCAGGTCGGTCGCCACCACGGCCTGTACGGATCCGTAGCGTTTGCACAGTGCTTGAAGTTCGAGAAAGGCCATGGCTGCGTTCTACCTGTCATTGTCGGCCGCATGTGCGGTGCGTTGATCGAGGGCAGAGGCGAAAGGGGTCCTGCAGTGGGGAGGCGCTCGATCTGAGTCGGCTGCCGGCTATTGTTGGTCTCGCCCCGTGGACGAAGAGTAGGACGAAGGCTAGGATGGCGAAAGCGCTTATTTCACTGAGCGGGTAGGTATTTTTGAATTAATCCTTTCAATGAAATCAGGTACGCAGGTTATGGATAGTGATTCCACTGAACGGAATGCTGAGCCAGGCGTAGGCAGTGTGTCCAGGCTGTTCGCCGTGTTGCGTGGCTTGTCGGCTGCGCCAGCCGAGGGTGAGCGGGTGATTCAGCTCGCCGAGCGCATCGGTCTGTCACAACCCACCACTCATAGGCTGTTGCGCGGGCTGGTGGAGGAGGGCATGGTCGAGCAGGATGCCCGCAGCAAGCGCTATCGGCTGAGCCTGGAATTCTTCGCCCTGGCCGCGCGCGCCGGCAACGGCAGCAACCTGCGCGAGCTGGCACGGCCCAGCCTGCTGCGGTTGTCGGCCTCTTTGGGTGACTCGCTGTTCCTGCTCGCGCGCAGTGGTTTCGACGCGATCTGCCTGGACCGCAGCGAAGGGCCTTACCCGATTCGGACCTTCACCGGCGACATCGGTGGCCGTGTCGCACTGGGGGTAGGCCAGGGCAGTCTGGCCATCCTCGCGTTCCTGCCCGAGGATGAGCGCGAAACCGTGATCCACTACAACCTGCCGCGGCTCAGGGACCTGCACCTGTACGACGAAGTGCTGCTGCGTTCGGAGGTCGCCAGCGTGCGCCAGCTCGGTTATGCCGCGCGCAACACCGGCGTGTTGCCCGGCATGGCGGGCCTGGCGGTGCCGATACTCGACCGCGACGGCCATGCGGTCGCAGCCCTCAGCGTCGCCACCATCAGCGATCGGCTCGGCCCCGACCGACTGCCCACGGTGGTCGAGCTGCTCAAGCGCGAGGCTGCCGCCATCGGCCCGCGCCTGAACCCCTTCGACCCGACCCTGCGCCGACCGTCGCAGACTTTCGGCAAGAGCTGAATCCACAGCTCATAGCGCGTGGCCCTGCGCGCGCAAGCGCTTGTACAAGGTATTGCGGCTGACACCGAGGCGCCGGGCCAGCCGGGAGATGTTGCCGTCGCTGGCCTGCAGCAGCTCACCCAGGTCGCTGACCTTGGCCAGGGTCAGCAGTGGCCGTGGCGAGGCAGGTGCATGCGGCGGTTGCAGACCGGCTTCGAGCAGGAAATCCTCAGGCAGATGCTCAAGGCCAATGACGTCCTGATCGGCCAGCACCAGCGCCACCTTGACCACCGCCGCCAGCTGGCGCACGTTGCCCGGCCAGGGATGGACCATGAAGGCCGCCCACACCTCGTCGCTGAAACCGGCAGTCTGCTGTGCTTCGCGGTGCGTCTCCCACACCTGCTCGATCAGTTCACGCTTGTCGCTGCGTTCGTTCAGGGTCGGGAGGTGCAAGGTCATGCCCGCCAGGCGATAGTACAGATCCTCGCGGAATAACCCGGCCTGTACCCGTTGGCGCAGGTCTTCATGGGTCGCGGAAATCAGGCGGATATCGACCGGTAGCGGATCGCCGCCCCCCAGCGGCTGGATGCAGCGCTCCTGCAGCACGCGCAACAGTCGCGCCTGGGTGGGCAGCGGCATGTCACCGATCTCGTCGAGGAACAGGATGCCCTTGTCGGCCTTGCGCACCAGGCCGGGGCTGCCCTTGTGGCTGGCGCCGGTGAAGGCGCCACGTTCGTAGCCGAACAGCTCCGACTCAACCAGATCGGCGGGAATCGCCGCACAATTGACCGCAATCAGTGGGCACGACGCGCGGCTGCTGGCCCGGTGCAAGGCCTTGACCAGCACCTCCTTGCCGGTGCCAGTGTCGCCGCGCAGCAGCAAGGGCACATCCTTCTCCAGCAGGCGCAGCCCTTGTTGCAAGGCCTTGTCCAGGCGCGGGTCGGAACCACGTCGCGCGGCGGGCGGCGCAGGGCGCAGGGCGGGCTTCTTGAGCAGGCATTGCAGGCGGCTGCGTCCTGGCGGCTGCAGGGCAAAGGTGCGCTCCGGCGGATGGTCGAGCAGAGCCTGGGGCGTCAGTCGGAACAGCTGTTGCAGGGTCAGGCCAGGCAACTCGGCACCCAGCAGGCTGTCGGCGCGACGATTGGCGGCCAGCACGCGACCGCTGTCGTCGAACACCAGCAGCCCGGCCCACTGGCTGTCGAGGTTGTTCACCCCAGTGTTGAAAATCAGTTGGTGATGCCGATCGGCGAACGCCTCCAGGATCAGGCGGTTCTCGACCGTCTGGCTCATCATCTTCACCAGCCCCAGGGTGTGCGAAGGCGGCAGGTGGCTGTCACTGGAGACGTCCAGTACCGCCACCAGCTGCCGCCGGGCATCGAAGATCGGTGAGGCCGAACCGTTCATCAGGCGGTTGGCCAGCAGGAAGTGTTCGTCCGGCTCGACATGCACGGCCTGGCGACAGGCCAGCGCCGTGCCGATCGGATTGGTCCCGGCGGCCGTTTCCAGCCAGCAAGCGCCGGGTGCGTGGCCCAGGTGACCGGCACCCGCGCCGGGCTGCGCACCCCAGGACCTGAGCAGACGGGCCTGCGGGTCGGCCAGGCGGATCAGACAACGCGAGTTGCCCAGGATGTGTTCGTAATAGGGCAACACTTCGCGGTGGGTGGTGTGCAGCAAGGCCTGGTGACCGTCGAGCATCTGTTGCAGCGCAACGCGCGCGAGTGGCTCGAACCGCGGCACGTGATGATGCTCCAGCCCCGCCTCGCGACAGCGCGCCCAGGAGCGTTGAATGAGTTGATCGTGGGCGAGGGTTGGGTTGGATACGGACATGATTCAGGTATCCCGGCGCGCGGCCTTGTTGTTTTTGTTCATGCAGTGTTGTTCACGGTTGTTCATTGTCAATGCGCCAGGCGTTCATTTTTGTTCAGGGGCGAACCTGACCTCCGGCCCACACCTGCGCCCGAACCGTTTGGCTCGCGCCTGCCGGCATGGCAGACGGCAATTGGCACGGTTATCGCTCTGGGTTTGCCAGCAGTCGTACCGACGCAAAGCTGCAACCGCTTCCAATAATAAAAAAGGCGCCGCCATGTCCCTTGTGCTCGAGCAGGTCACTCGTCGTGTGGAAAACCAGTTGTACATCGACAACGCATCGCTGGTACTGGAACCCGGTTCGTTCAATGTCCTGCTGGGACGCACGCTGTCCGGAAAGACCAGCCTGATGCGGCTGATGGCCGGCCTCGACAAACCCGATCAGGGCCGTGTGTTGATGAACGGTGTGGACGTCACCGGCAAGCCGGTACGCCAGCGCAACGTGTCCATGGTCTACCAGCAGTTCATCAACTACCCGACCATGACCGTCTTCGACAACATTGCCTCACCGCTGCGCCAGGCCGGCATGGCGCGCGAGCAGATCGAAGAGCGGGTGCTGCAGACCGCGCGCATGTTGCGCATCGAGCCATTCCTCAAGCGCCATCCACTGGAACTGTCCGGTGGCCAGCAACAGCGCACGGCCATGGCCCGAGCGCTGGTCAAGGATGCCGAGCTGATCCTGTTCGACGAACCCCTGGTCAACCTCGATTACAAGCTGCGCGAAGAACTGCGCTTCGAAATGCGCGAACTGTTCCTGACCCGCCATACCATCGCCGTCTATGCCACCACTGAACCCAACGAAGCCCTGGCATTGGGCGGCACCACCACGATCCTCCACGAAGGGCGGGTGATCCAGAGCGGCAAGACGTCTGAGGTCTATCACCGGCCGGCCAGCGTGCTGGCGGCCGAACTGTTCTCCGAGCCACCGATCAACCTGATCGATGGCCGCATCGGCGGCCAGGAAGTCAGCTTCGCCAACTTCGTCCACTTCGCTCGCAACGTTGATCTGTCCGCTGTTCCGGATGGCGACTACCGCTTCGGCGTACGACCCAGCCACATCGGCCTGACGCCGAGCAACGACGATGACCTGGAGTTGGCGGTGACCGTGGAGCTGGCGGAAATCAGCGGCTCGGAGACCTTCCTGCACGTACGCAACGAGTATTTCTCCCTGGTGCTGCACCTGCCGGGGGTCCACGACTACGCCGTGGACGCGGCGATACCGGTGTACATCCCGACCCACAAGCTGTTCGTGTTCCAGCCCGGTGGGCAATTGGTCCAGGCCCCCGGCCTGCGTGTGGCGAGGGCTGCCTGATGGCCGAGATCCGTTTGCAGCACCTGGCGCACAGCTACAGCACGCACCCGTCGGCGCCCGAAGACTATGCGATCCGCGAGATGGATCACATCTGGGAGCAGGGCGGCGCCTATGCCTTGCTCGGCCCGTCCGGCTGTGGCAAATCGACCTTGCTCAACATCATTTCCGGTTTGCTCAGCCCGTCCCACGGTCAGGTGCTGTTCGACGGCAAGGTGGTCAACGACCTGCCGCCCGAGCAGCGCAACATTGCCCAGGTGTTCCAGTTCCCGGTGGTCTACGACACCATGACGGTGTTCGACAACCTGGCCTTTCCCCTGCGCAACCAGGGCAAGTCGCCCGAACAGGTGCAGGCCCGGGTGCAGGAAGTCGCCGAAGTCCTGGACTTGCAGCGGCTGCTGCAGCGCAAGGCGCGCAACCTCAGCGCCGACGAGAAACAGAAGGTGTCGATGGGTCGCGGCCTGGTTCGCGATGACGTCTCGGCGATCCTCTTCGACGAGCCGCTGACGGTCATCGACCCGCATCTGAAGTGGAAACTGCGACGCAAGCTCAAGCAGATCCACGAGCAGTTCAACATCACCATGGTCTACGTCACCCACGACCAGCTCGAGGCCTCCACCTTCGCCGACAAGATCGCCGTGATGTACGGTGGCCAGATCGTCCAGTTCGGCACCCCGCGCGAGCTGTTCGAACGACCGGCGCACACCTTCGTCGGCTACTTCATCGGCAGCCCCGGCATGAACCTGGTCGACGTGCTGCCCGAGCGTGGCGGCGTCGGCTTCGGCGGCATTCACGTGCCGTTGTCGGAAGCCTTGCAGGCGCGGATCGCCCAGGGCGGCTGGCAACGCCTGCAGATCGGCATTCGCCCCGAGTTCATCCGCGTCTGGGACGAGAGCTTCGAGGCCGCCCTGCACGGCGAACGGGTGCACCTGGAAGACCTGGGCACCTACAAGATCCTGACCCTGGCGCTCGGCGGGCAGACCTTCAAGGTGCGCCTGCCCGAGGACCGCGCCGTGCCGGAAGGTACCGTGTTCATCAGCTTCCCCGCGCAGTGGCTGATGGTCTACGCCGATGATCGCTTGCTGGAGGTGCACCCATGAACAAGGTCCAGAACAACAAGGCCTGGTGGCTGGTGCTGCCGGTGTTCCTGCTGGTGGCCTTCAGCGCGGTGATCCCGATGATGACCGTGGTCAACTATTCGGTGCAGGACATCTTCGATCAATCCAGCCGCTATTTCGTGGGCGCCGACTGGTACCGCCAGGTCCTGCAGGACCCGCGCCTGCACGACTCGCTGTTGCGCCAGTTCATCTATTCGGCCTGTGTGCTGCTCATCGAAATACCCTTGGGCATCGCCATCGCCCTGACCATGCCGGCCAAGGGCCGCTGGTCGTCGCTGTGCCTGATCGTCATGGCCATCCCCCTGCTGATTCCGTGGAACGTGGTGGGCACCATCTGGCAGATCTTCGGCCGCGCCGACATCGGTCTGCTGGGCTACACGCTCAATGCCATGGGGATCAGCTACAACTATGCCTCCAATACCTTGGATGCCTGGGTCACGGTGCTGATCATGGACGTCTGGCACTGGACCTCGCTGGTGGCACTGCTGTGCTATTCGGGCCTGCGCGCCATTCCCGACGTGTACTACCAGGCCGCGCGCATCGACCGTGCGTCGAACTGGGCGGTATTCCGTCACATCCAGCTACCGAAGATGAAAAGCGTGCTGTTGATCGCGGTGATGCTGCGCTTCATGGACAGCTTCATGATCTACACCGAACCCTTCGTGCTGACCGGCGGCGGGCCGGGCAACGCCACCACGTTCCTCAGCCAGACCCTGACCCAGATGGCCGTGGGGCAGTTCGACCTGGGCCCGGCCGCGGCCTTCTCGCTGGTGTACTTCCTGATCATCCTGCTGGTGTCCTGGCTGTTCTATACGGCCATGACCCACAACGACAAGCAAGGTTGAGGCGGACATGAATAAGCGCAAACTGATCCCCCTGCTGCTGTACATCCTGTTCCTGCTGGTGCCCATCTATTGGCTGCTGAACATGTCGTTCAAGAGCAACGGCGAAATCCTCGGCGGGCTGACGCTGTTTCCCCATGAGTTCACCCTGGCCAACTACCGGGTGATCTTCACCGACCCGAGCTGGTACACCGGCTACATCAATTCGCTGTACTACGTGAGCCTCAACACGCTCATTTCGCTCAGCGTTGCGCTGCCGGCCGCGTATGCCTTCTCGCGCTACCGCTTTCTGGGCGACAAGCACCTGTTCTTCTGGTTGCTGACCAACCGCATGGCCCCGCCGGCGGTGTTCCTGCTACCGTTCTTCCAGCTGTATTCCTCCATCGGCCTGTTCGACACCCACATTGCCGTGGCCCTGGCGCACTGCCTGTTCAACGTGCCGCTGGCGGTATGGATCCTGGAAGGCTTCATGTCCGGCGTGCCCAAGGAAATCGACGAAACCGCCTACATCGATGGCTACAGCTTTCCGAAATTCTTCGTGAAGATCTTCATGCCGCTGATCGGCTCGGGGATCGGCGTGACGGCCTTCTTCTGCTTCATGTTCTCGTGGGTCGAGCTGCTGCTGGCGCGCACCCTGACCTCGGTCGATGCCAAGCCGATCGCGGCGGTGATGACCCGTACGGTTTCCGCCTCGGGTATCGACTGGGGCGTGCTGGCTGCTGCCGGTGTGCTGACCATCGTGCCCGGCATGCTGGTGATCTGGTTCGTTCGCAACCATGTGGCCAAGGGCTTCGCCCTGGGCCGCGTATGAGGAGCCTGTGATGGAGTGGATGGCCTGGACTCTACCGACTGCCCTGTTCTTCGGCGCCATTGCGCTGTTGCTCGCCGGCATGACGTTCTACGAACTGCGCGTGCCCTGCACCGAGCGGCGCGGATTTCTACCGATCGCCACCACCCGTGGCGACCGCTTGTTCATCGGTCTTCTCGGAAGCGCCTACCTGCACCTGCTGGTGATCGGCGTGACCGACTGGAACATCTGGGTCGCCTCGACGCTGTCCCTGGTGTGGTTGCTGGCGGTGATGCGTTGGGGCTGAGCCATGCGGGTCTGCGCAGCGCGAAAATTTCAAACAGGAGGTCACTATGTACAAGAACAACAACAAACTGCGACATAGCATTGCCCTGGCAACCGCACTGGCGTGCGCTGGCCTGAGCGCCGCAGCATGGGCGGATGCCTACGAAGACGCGGCGAAGAAATGGGTCGGCGCCGAATTCAAGCCGTCCACCCTCACGCCCGAGCAGCAGATGGCGGAGATGCAGTGGTTCATCGAGGCGGCCAAGCCTTTCCGCGGCATGAGCATCAACGTCGTGTCGGAAACGCTGACCACCCACGAATACGAAGCCAAGACCCTGGCCAAGGCGTTCAGCGAGATCACCGGGATCAAGCTTACCCACGACCTGCTGCAGGAAGGCGACGTGGTCGAGAAGCTGCAGACCCAGATGCAGTCGGACAAGAACATCTACGACGGCTGGGTCAACGATTCGGATTTGATCGGTACGCACTTTCGCTACGGCAAGAGCGAGTCGATCACCGACATGATGGCCAGCCCCGAGGGCAAGAAAGCCACCTCGCCGACCCTGGACTTGAAGGACTTCATCGGTATCTCCTTCACCACCGCACCCGACGGCAAGATCTATCAGCTGCCCGACCAGCAATTCGCCAACTTGTACTGGTTCCGCGCCGACTGGTTCGAACGGCCCGAGTTGAAGGCCAAGTTCAAACAGATCTACGGCTATGAGCTGGGGGTTCCGGTCAACTGGTCCGCCTATGAAGACATCGCCAAGTTCTTCTCCGAAGACGTCAAGGAAATCGACGGCAAGCGCATCTACGGGCACATGGACTACGGCAAGAAAGACCCTTCACTGGGCTGGCGCTTCACCGATGCCTGGTTCTCCATGGCCGGTGGTGGCGACAAGGGCCTGCCCAACGGCTTGCCGGTGGACGAGTGGGGCATTCGCGTGGAGGACTGCCATCCGGTGGGTTCCAGCGTGACCCGTGGCGGCGACACCAACGGCCCGGCCGCCGTGTATGCCACCCAGAAGTACGTCGACTGGATGCGCGCCTACGCACCACCTGAAGCCCAGGGCATGACCTTCTCCGAATCCGGACCGGTACCGGCCCAAGGCAACATCGCCCAGCAGATCTTCTGGTACACCGCGTTCACCGCCGACATGACCAAGCCTGGCTTGCCGGTGATGAATGACGACGGCACGCCCAAGTGGCGCATGGCGCCATCGCCCAAGGGCCCGTACTGGGAGGAGGGGATGAAACTGGGCTATCAGGACACCGGTTCCTGGACCTTCCTCAAGTCCACCCCCGAGAAGCAACGTCTGGCCGCCTGGCTGTATGCGCAGTTCGTGACGTCGAAGACGGTGTCGTTGAAAAAGACCATCGTCGGTCTGACCCCGATTCGCGAATCGGACATCAATTCCCAGGCCATGACCGATCTGGCGCCGAAGCTGGGTGGTCTGGTGGAGTTCTACCGCAGCCCGGCCCGCGTACAGTGGACCCCGACCGGCACCAACGTGCCTGACTATCCACGTCTGGCGCAGCTGTGGTGGAGCCACATTTCCGAGGCGGCCAGCGGCGAGAAGACCCCGCAGCAGGCGCTCGACGGCCTGGCCAAGGATCAGGACGCGATCATGACCCGCCTGGAACGCAGCAAGGTGCAGCCGGTGTGTGGGCCGAAGATGAACCCCGAGCGCGACGCCCAGTACTGGTTCGACCAACCCGGCGCGCCCAAGCCCAAACTGGCCAACGAAAAACCCCAGGGCCAGACCGTGGGCTACGCCGAACTGGTCAAGTCGTGGGAGGATGCAAGGAAATAGCAGCGCTGCGGTGCGTCTGATGAACCGTGGCGCCTGCTTCGCGGCCACGGACCGCTCCTACGGGACATCGATTCATCCGTAGGAGCGGTCATCGGCCGCGAAAGCTGCACTGCGACCTGTCTGACACACCGCGTCGCCTGCTTCGTGGCCACGGACCGCTCCTACGGGGGAATCGACTCATTCCGTAGGAGCGGTCATCGGCCGCGAACAAGGCTCACATCACTTGTGCAAGGCCTGTGCTGCATAGAGGGTATTTTCCAGCAGGCAGGCGCGGGTCATCGGACCTACGCCGCCTGGCACCGGCGTGATCCAGCCGGCGCGGGGCAGAGCGGTTTCATACACGACATCGCCCACCAGCTTGCCATCGGCCTGACGGTTGATGCCCACGTCGATCACGATCGCGCCTTCCTTGATCCATTCGCCCTTCACCAGCCCCGGCTTGCCGGCAGCGACCACCACCAGGTCGGCGCGGCCTACATGGCCCGCCAGGTCTTTGGTGAAACGGTGCGTCACGGTCACGGTGCAGCCTGCCAGCAACAGTTCCATGGCCATGGGCCGACCGACGATGTTGGAAGCACCTACTACCACTGCGTCCATCCCGTACAGATCCTGGCCGGTGCTTTCCAGCAGCGCCATGATCCCTTTGGGGGTGCAGGGGCGCAGCAACGGAATGCGCTGGGCCAGGCGACCGACGTTATAAGGATGGAAACCATCGACGTCCTTGTCCGGGCGGATGCGCTCGAGCAGCAGCGAGGCATCCAGGTGCTCGGGCAGCGGCAACTGCAACAGGATGCCGTCGATATCGGTATCGGCATTGAGGGTGTCGATCAGCGTCTCCAGCTCCAGTTGGGAGGTCGCGCTCGGCAGGTCGAAGGCCCGGGAAACGAATCCGACTTCTTCGCAGTCCTTGCGCTTGTGCGATACATAGACCTGGGAAGCGGGGTCGGTGCCCACCAGAATCACCGCGAGCCCTGGCGTGCGCAGGCCCTGCTGACGACGCTCGGCAACCTGTTGAGCGATCTGCTGGCGCAGGTTGGCGGCGATCGCCTTGCCGTCGATAAGTTGTGCAGTCATGACGCGTGATTAACCATCGAAAAGGAATGAAAATGTGCGCGCATTCTCGCATGTCGCACGCCCAGGGCAAAGGCGCTTGCTTCGCGAAACCTCCTAAGCCCTTTAATTAAATGAATTTTTTTGAAAAAAGAGTTGACGACCCCAAGGCTCGTCTATAACATTCGTCGCACTTGTCGGGCAGGGCCTAGCACTGGTGAAGAAGGTAGGGCAAAGCAAGCGGTTTCAAGGCTTGTTTGTCATCACCGACTGAAGCTCTGGATTTGTAATCTGCAAGGACTACAGACTCAAAAGCGCCCGTAGCTCAGCTGGATAGAGCATCCGCCTTCTAAGCGGATGGTCGCAGGTTCGAGTCCTGCCGGGTGCGCCATTAGGCAGCTTTGGCACAAGTAACGCAGTAAACGCAATATGGTGGGCGTAGCTCAGTTGGTAGAGCACAGGATTGTGACTCCTGTTGTCGTGGGTTCGATCCCCATCGTCCACCCCATATTCCGAAAGGCGCCCGATTCTCACCGATCCGGCGCCTTTGCTTTAAAAGCTACACGCGGACGTGGTGGAATTGGTAGACACACTGGATTTAGGTTCCAGCGCCGAAAGGTGTAAGAGTTCGAGTCTCTTCGTCCGCACCAACCAGAATGGCAAGGCCCAGGCCTGCCGCTCAACGTGAAAGCCGCCTCAGGGCGGCTTTTTCGTGTCTGCGATTTGGCGAACGCTTCACCCGCTCAAGGCTTCACGCCTCCACCGGTTGGACCATGCTGAACGTGATGACATTGCCGTTCTGCTCGACGCTCAGGTTGCCGCTGTGGGCTACCGCGATTGCCTGGGAAATATACAGGCCGATCCCCAGCCCATTCTTGTTGCGCAGGTTCTCGGCGCTGTGCGGCTTGAACGGCTGGAACAGCGTTGCCAATCGCTCGGGCGCCACCGGAGTGGTCTGATTGAGCACGGACAATCGCGTGTTCTGCTGTTCGGTGCTCAAGCTGATCAGTACCGGGGTGTCGGGCGTGCCGTGGTAGCGAGCATTGCCCAGCAGGTTGGTGATGACCTGCGCGTAGCGATCCGGATCGACCATGGCGCGTACGTCCGGCTCGATGCGGGCTTCTATGGTCAGGCCGGGAAAAGCCACGGCGGTTTCGTGGACGATGCTTTCCACCAGTGTCGACAGATCGGTGTCGACCCGATTGACCATGATGCCAAGACCCGACTGCAGGCGACTCATCTCCAGGATCTGGCTGATCAGCCGTTCCATGCGACCGCTGGAGTGGCTGATGTGCTTGCGCAGTTCGGTGTCGCGCGTCTCGTTCGAAGACAGCATGGCGGCGGCCATGGAAATGGACTGAAGCGGGTTGCGCAGGTCGTGACCGAGCATCGCGATCAGGCGCTGGCGCATGCCATCGATCTCGCTGGCACGGCTCAGGCACAACTCGACCAGGTCACGCCGCAGCTTCTCGGCGATGGCGATGTCGGTATCCCCCCAGCTGGCCGAGCGTCCGCGCACCACTTCTTCCCAGGCTTCGAACGAGCCTCGGGGTGTCAGCCGGGCGCCCGAGGGCCCGACCTTGATGATTTTCTCCGGCTTGCCGCCCCAGCGCACGTTGTTGATTTCTTCCTTGCGCAGCCACATGACCCAGCCGGATTCCTGTCGGTGGAAGCGGACCGCCAGAATGCCACAGTAGCCGCTGGTGTTGCGCTCGCTTGCCGAGCCTTGCCAATGCTCGGTATGGAACACCTCGAGGTTCGGGTCCTGTTCGACGTGTTCGAGCACCTGGCGGCACAGGGCGTCGAAATGTCCGCCGATGCTTTGGGTGCGTCCCGACATCACCACCGCAGCACCATCGCAGGGAATCAGCGAGGCAATATTGTCCGGATCACCCGCCAGGGCGCTGACCAGATCTTCGGAGTCGCGGGCCAGGGTCATGAGTTTCTGTTGCTGGTCGCTTGCCTGCTTCAGGGTCTGTGTGGCCAGGTTGTGTTCCAGGCGTTCGACCAGTGCGCTGCAGACCTGCGAGATGACCTGGAACGACATGCGCAAGGGGTGAGCCATCGTCTTGGGCGACATGTGGTGGCAGGAGAACAGCCCCCACAGCTTGCCACCCACGACGATGGAAACGCTCATCGAGGCGCGCACGCCCATGTTGGTGAGGTACTCGCAGTGGATCGGTGAAACGCTGCGCAGGGTGCTGAAGCTCAGGTCGAACGGCTGGCCGGTTCGCGGATCCAGTGACGGGATCAGTGGCGCTGGCGCATAGGTCACGTCGGCGATCAGGCGAATCGGATTCAATATATAGAGCAGGCGAGCCTGGGCAGGGATGTCCGAGGCCGGGTAACGCTGGCCCAGATAGCTTTCGAGGTCTTCGCGATGGGCCTCGGCGATGACCTCGCCGGACAGGTCGGGACGAAAGCGATAGGCCATGACCCGGTCGTAGCCCGTCATGTTGCGGATTTCCTGGGTCACGCGGCTCAGCAGGGCATCGATGTCGTGGCGGTTCTGCATCTGGCTGATGATGCGTTGCGCGTACAGGGCGAACTGGCTGAAGGAGCCGCTGGCCGTACGGCGCGGCTCGAACTCCAGATAAAGGATCTGCAGATGGCGATGGGCAACCACGTCGAACAGGCGGCCGAGCAGCACGCTTTCGACACTGTTGGCCCAGTGATCGCTGCTGGCAAGCCCCTCGGCGATCAGCGCCAGGACATCGCCGCCCAGCAACTCGCCGTCCGGCGTGCTGCCCGGCAGTACATCCAGCCCGATGGTCGCCATCAGGTTGGCGCTGCGGCTCAATACGCGACCTTCGGCATCCAGCGCGATCAGTGCGCCATGAGGCTGGATCGCGCCCGGCCGATGGATGGGCTCGTCCTCGCAATTGGCGAGGGAAACCGGCGGCACGGGGTTTATGGCCATGAAGGTCCTGCGATGATGGGCATTGTTACCGGAAACGACAGAATGATCGTGCTCTCCGCATAGAGGTGCAAGGTAATGACTTTATCCGCTGACAGAATACCAGCGGGCCCATCATTGTCTTGCAAAAGTTGTCCGAGAGATCACTTTTCATCCCTGAACAGGCCTTGTTTTGCTGCCGTTGGACGGTTTCTGCAGCGACTTTCCGCGCATCCATGTGCATAGGGTGACTTCTTGAGTTCGAGCCACTAGAATGCTTGCCCTTGATCTGGGGTCGGAAATGGCCGGCTAACGTCTGTGCAACGAGGAAAATCCATGCAAGTTTCTGTTGAAAACACTTCCGCTCTCGAGCGCCGCATGACCATCGGTGTTCCCGCCGAGCGCATCGAGGCCGAAGTCAACAAGCGTCTGCAACAGACCGCCCGTAACGCCAAGATCCCGGGCTTCCGTCCAGGCAAGGTGCCTATGAGCGTCATCCGTCAGCGCTACGAGGCTGACGCGCGCCAGGAAGCTCTGGGCAACGTCATCCAGGCTTCCTTCTATGAAGCCGTGGTCGAGCACAAGCTCAACCCAGCCGGCGCACCCGCCGTCGAGCCTAAAGTGTTCGAGAAGGGCAAGGATCTGGAATACATCGCTACCTTCGAAGTATTCCCCGAATTCGAAGTCGGCGCGTTCGACAGCATCGAAGTCGAGCGCCTGAGCGCCGACGTCGCCGACAGCGACCTGGACAACATGCTCGAAGTGCTGCGCAAGCAGAACGTGCGTTACGAGCAGGTCGAGCGCGCTGCCCAGACCGAAGACCAGCTGAACATCGACTTCGTCGGCAAGATCGAAGGCGAGGCGTTCTCCGGTGGTTCGGCCAGCGGTACCCAGCTGGTACTGGGTTCGGGCCGCATGATTCCCGGTTTCGAAGACGGTCTGGTCGGCGCCAAGGCCGGTGAAGAGAAGGTGCTGAACCTGAACTTCCCCGAGGACTACCAGAACCTCGAGCTGGCCGGCAAGGCTGCCGAGTTCACCGTCACCGTCAACAGCGTTTCCGAAGCCAAGCTGCCTGAGCTGAACGAAGAGTTCTTCGGCCAGTTCGGCATCAAGGAAACCGGTCTCGACGGCTTCCGCGCCGAAGTTCGCAAGAACATGGAGCGCGAGCTGCGTCAGGCCATCAAGGCCAAGATCAAGAATCAGGTCATGGACGGTCTGGTATCGACCAACCCGATCGAAGTGCCCAAGGCGCTGCTGGACAACGAAGTCGACCGTCTGCGCGTTCAAGCCGTGCAGCAGTTCGGTGGCAACATCAAGCCCGACCAACTGCCGGCCGAGCTGTTCACCGAACAAGCCAAGCGCCGCGTCGTGCTGGGCCTGATCGTCGCCGAAGTGGTCAAGCAGAACGAGCTCAAGCCTGACGAAGCACGCGTGCGCGAGCTGATCCAGGAAATGGCCTCGGCCTACCAGGAGCCCGAGCAAGTTGTATCGTGGTACTACAAAAATGACGAGCAGCTGAACGAAGTCCGTTCGGTTGTGCTGGAAGAACAAGTTGTGGATACTGTTCTGCAGAAGGCTAAGGTGACCGATAAAGCGGTCTCTTACGAAGAAGCAGTCAAACCGGCGGAAGCAGCACAAGCCGACTGATTGTCCAACTCGTTGGAAATTCAACCACAAGCCAGCCTCGCGCTGGCTTGTGCGTTTTCAAGACATGACTATTTGGGAGTAACTGCAGAGCATGTTCCGTAATTCCTATATTCAGCAGAACTCTGATATCCAGGCCGCTGGCGGCCTGGTCCCGATGGTTGTCGAGCAATCCGCTCGTGGCGAACGCGCCTACGATATCTACTCACGCCTGCTAAAGGAGCGAGTGATCTTTCTGGTTGGCCCGGTAGAGGACTACATGGCCAACCTGATCTGTGCGCAGCTGCTGTTCCTTGAGGCGGAAAACCCGGACAAGGACATCCATCTCTACATCAACTCCCCAGGCGGTTCGGTCACTGCAGGCATGTCGATCTACGACACCATGCAGTTCATCAAGCCGAACGTGTCGACTACCTGCATTGGCCAAGCCTGCAGCATGGGCGCATTCCTGCTGACCGCCGGTGCCGAAGGCAAGCGTTTCTGCCTGCCGAACTCACGCGTGATGATTCACCAGCCACTGGGCGGCTTCCAGGGCCAGGCGTCGGACATCGAAATCCATGCCAAGGAAATCCTGTTTATCCGTGAGCGTCTCAACGCGCTGATGGCCAAGCACAGCGGGCGCACCCTGGAAGAAATCGAGCGCGACACCAACCGCGACAACTTCATGAGTGCCGAAGCTGCGCAAGCCTATGGCCTGATCGACAAAGTGATTGACCGTCGCCCCGCTTAACATGAGCCGCTCAAAATAGGGCTGGTTGGCATGCCCGACCATTGCCGGGCTTGAAAAAGCCCGCAATAGCCTTCATCTTGTGTTGCAAGCCTATCGGATTTGGATCGATCGAATGACTGACACCCGCAACGGCGAGGACAACGGCAACAAGCTGCTCTATTGCTCCTTCTGTGGCAAAAGCCAGCATGAAGTGCGCAAATTGATTGCCGGCCCCTCGGTCTTTATCTGCGACGAGTGCGTCGACCTGTGCAACGACATCATCCGCGAGGAGGTGCAGGAAGCCCAGGCCGAGAGCAGCGCGCATAAATTGCCCTCGCCCAAAGAAATAAGCGGCATCCTGGATCAGTATGTGATTGGCCAGGAGCGCGCCAAGAAGGTTCTCGCGGTAGCGGTGTACAACCACTACAAGCGCCTGAACCAGCGTGACAAGAAGAATGACGACGTAGAGCTCGGCAAGAGCAATATCCTGCTGATCGGCCCGACCGGTTCGGGCAAGACGCTGCTGGCCGAAACCCTGGCTCGCCTGCTCAACGTTCCATTCACCATCGCCGATGCCACCACCCTGACCGAAGCCGGTTACGTGGGTGAGGACGTCGAGAACATCATTCAGAAACTGCTGCAGAAGTGCGACTACGATGTCGAGAAGGCCCAGATGGGCATCGTCTACATCGACGAAATCGACAAGATTTCGCGCAAGTCGGACAACCCGTCCATCACCCGTGACGTTTCGGGCGAAGGCGTGCAGCAGGCGCTGTTGAAGCTGATCGAGGGCACGGTTGCCTCGGTACCGCCTCAGGGTGGTCGCAAGCATCCTCAGCAGGAGTTTCTGCAGGTCGACACGCGCAACATCCTGTTCATCTGCGGTGGCGCATTCTCCGGCCTGGAGAAGGTCATCCAGAATCGCTCCACCCAGGGCGGTATCGGTTTCAGTGCCCAGGTGCGCAGCAAGCAGGAAGGCAAGAAGGTTGGCGAGTCGCTGCGCGAAGTCGAACCCGATGACCTGGTCAAATTCGGTTTGATTCCCGAGTTCGTCGGTCGTCTGCCGGTGCTGGCCACCCTGGATGAGCTGGACGAAGCGGCACTGATCCAGATTCTCACCGAACCCAAGAACGCGCTGACCAAGCAATACGGCAAGCTGTTCGAAATGGAAGGTGTGGATCTCGAGTTCCGTACCGACGCGTTGAAATCGGTTGCCCGTCGCGCGCTCGAGCGCAAGACCGGTGCTCGTGGCCTGCGTTCGATCCTGGAAGGCATTCTGCTCGACACCATGTACGAGATTCCTTCGCAGACGGATGTCAGCAAAGTGGTCATCGACGAAAGCGTGATCGAAGGGACGTCCAAGCCGCTGTTGATCTACGAAAACAGCGAGCCGCCGGCGAAGGCTGCACCCGACGCCTGATCGAAAATCTGAGCTGAAACAAGGAAGGGGCCTACGGGCCCTTTTCGTTTTTCAGACAGCGAACTTGTTTTTTGCCGGGCAAGCCCCCACATTGAAGGCATGTTCAATTCCATCTGTTTACGGCCTTCGGGGCCGCTGTAGAGGCGAAATCATGAAGACAACCATCGAATTGCCTCTCCTGCCATTGCGCGATGTCGTCGTCTATCCGCACATGGTTATCCCGCTGTTTGTGGGTCGTGAGAAGTCCATCGAAGCCCTCGAGGCGGCGATGTCGGGCGAAAAGCAGATCCTTTTGCTCGCGCAGAAGAATCCCGCCGATGACGATCCAGGTGAAGACGCCTTGTACCGTGTCGGCACTGTCGCCACCGTCCTGCAGTTGCTCAAGCTGCCCGATGGCACTGTCAAGGTGCTGGTCGAAGGCGAGCAGCGCGGCAGTGTCGAGCAGTTCCTGGAGATCGACGGCCACGTGCGTGCCGAAGTGCAGTTGATCGACGAGGTCGACGCTCCGGATCGCGAGTCTGAAGTGTTCGTGCGCACCTTGCTGGGCCAGTTCGAGCAGTACGTGCAGCTGGGCAAGAAGGTTCCGGCCGAAGTACTGTCCTCGCTCAACAGCATCGATGAGCCCGGTCGCCTGGTCGACACCATGGCCGCGCACATGGCGCTGAAGATCGAACAGAAGCAGGAAATACTCGAAATCATCGAACTGCCTGCGCGTGTCGAGCATGTGCTGGCCCTGCTGGATGCCGAGATCGACCTGCTGCAGGTCGAGAAGCGCATTCGCGGACGGGTCAAGAAGCAGATGGAGCGCAGCCAGCGCGAGTACTATCTGAACGAGCAGATGAAGGCCATTCAGAAAGAGCTGGGCGACGGTGAGGAAGGGCACAACGAAGTCGAAGAGCTGAAAAAGCGCATCGATGCGGCGGGCCTGCCCAAGGACGCCCTGGCCAAGGCCACGGCTGAGTTGAACAAGCTCAAGCAGATGTCGCCGATGTCGGCGGAAGCGACCGTGGTGCGCACCTACATCGACTGGCTGGTGCAGGTGCCATGGCAGGCGCAGAGTAAGGTGCGTCTGGACCTGGCGCGCGCTGAAAGCATCCTCGATGCCGACCACTACGGTCTGGAAGAGGTCAAGGAACGTATCCTTGAATACCTCGCCGTGCAGAAGCGGGTGAAGAAGATCCGCGGTCCGGTGCTGTGCCTGGTAGGGCCGCCGGGTGTGGGCAAGACTTCGCTGGCCGAATCCATCGCTCATGCCACCAACCGCAAGTTCGTGCGCATGGCCCTGGGTGGCGTGCGTGACGAGGCCGAGATTCGGGGTCACCGCCGCACCTACATCGGCTCGATGCCCGGTCGCCTGATCCAGAAGATGACCAAGGTGGGCGTTCGCAACCCGCTGTTCCTGCTCGACGAGATCGACAAGATGGGCAGCGACATGCGCGGCGATCCGGCCTCGGCGTTGCTGGAAGTGCTGGATCCGGAGCAGAACCACAACTTCAACGACCATTACCTGGAAGTCGACTACGATCTTTCCGACGTGATGTTCCTGTGCACCTCGAACTCGATGAACATCCCGCCGGCGCTGCTTGACCGTATGGAAGTCATCCGTCTGCCGGGCTACACCGAAGACGAGAAGATCAATATCGCGATCAAGTACCTGTCGCCCAAGCAGATCGAAGCCAACGGCCTGAAGAAGTCCGAGGTCGAGATCGAGGTCGATGCGATTCGCGACATCATCCGCTACTACACTCGCGAGGCGGGCGTGCGCGGGCTGGAACGTCAGATTGCCAAGATCTGCCGCAAGGTGGTGAAAGAGCATGCGCACCTGAAGAAATTCACGGTCAAGGTCACGCCCGATTCGCTGGATCACCTGCTGGGCGTGCGCAAGTTCCGCTACGGTCTGGCCGAGCAGCAGGATCAGGTCGGTCAGGTCACTGGCCTGGCGTGGACTCAGGTGGGCGGCGAGTTGCTGACCATCGAAGCGGCGGTCATCCCAGGCAAGGGCCAGTTGATCAAGACCGGTTCGCTGGGTGACGTGATGGTCGAATCCATCACCGCGGCGCAGACGGTGGTGCGCAGCCGTGCCAAGAGCCTGGGAATCGCCGCGGACTTCCACGAGAAGCACGACACGCACATCCACATGCCCGAAGGTGCGACCCCCAAGGATGGCCCGAGCGCCGGTGTCGGCATGTGCACCGCACTGGTCTCGGCACTGACCCAGATTCCGGTACGCGCCGATGTCGCCATGACCGGCGAAATCACCTTGCGTGGCCAGGTATTGGCCATCGGCGGGCTGAAGGAGAAGTTGCTGGCGGCCCATCGTGGTGGAATCAAGACGGTAATCATCCCTGAAGAAAACGTGCGCGATCTCAAGGAAATTCCCGACAATATCAAGCAGGATCTGCAGATTAAACCTGTTAAATGGATTGACGAAGTCCTGCAAATTGCGCTGCAATACGCGCCGGAGCCCTTGCCCGATGTGGCTCCCGAGATTGTCGCCAAGGATGAGAAACGCGATACGGATTCCAAGGAACGAATCAGCACGCATTGAGCCTTGATTTGACTGGGTGGCTTTCTTGACAGCTTTTTTGAGCCCTTGTTATAAAGCGGCACTTGCTGTGTCGACAGCCACCCGGCGCACGTTTCACCACATACTTAGAAACAACTCAAAATATCGATATAAGGGGACTTATAGTGAACAAGTCGGAACTGATTGACGCAATCGCCGCATCTGCTGATATCTCCAAAGCTACAGCTGGCAAGGCGCTGGACGCCGTGATCGAATCCGTGACGGGTGCCCTGAAATCCGGTGATTCGGTTGTGTTGGTAGGTTTCGGTACGTTCTCCGTGACTGATCGCCCAGCGCGTACCGGTCGCAACCCGCAAACCGGCAAGGCCCTGGAAATCGCGGCTGCCAAGAAGCCCAGCTTCAAAGCCGGTAAAGCCCTGAAAGAAGCTGTCAACTAAGCTTCGGCTACGCCTTTGCTACCTGCTGCCAGGCAATGCCGGCAACAGGAGTGGAGCTGAGCAAGCTCCGCGAGTTACGAGAAGGCGCATCCTCGGATGCGCCTTTCTTCTATCCGGATTCCTATTACTCTCCGCGGTCGCTCTATCTGTACGGCCGTTTTCGGGGGATGCATGCTGCAGAACATCAGGGATAACTCCCAGGGCTGGATTGCCAAGACCATCATCGGTTTGATCATCGTATTGATGGCGCTGACCGGTTTCGACGCGATCTTCCAGGCCGCCAGCCATAGCCAGGACGCTGCAAAGGTCAACGGTGACGAGATCACCTTGAATGAACTCAGTCAGGCGACCGAGATGCAACGTCGCCAACTGATGCAACAGTTGGGCAAGGATTTCGATCCAGCCCTGCTCGACGACAAGATGCTGCGCGAAGCGGCCCTCAAGGGCCTGATCGATCGCAAGCTGCTGCTGCAAGGTGCCCATGACGCCAAGTTCGCCTTCTCCGAAGGTGCGCTCGACCAGATCATGCTGCAGACGCCTGAGTTCCAGGTCGACGGCAAGTTCAGCGCCGAACGCTTCGACCAGGTCATTCGCCAGATGGGCTACGGCCGTCTGCAGTTCCGTCAGATGCTCTCCGAAGAGATGCTCATCGGCCAGCTGCGTGCCGGCCTGGCGGGCAGCAGCTTCGTGACCGACGAGCAGGTTGCCGCGTTCGCTCGCCTCGAGAAGCAGACCCGTGATTTCGCTTCGCTGACCTTCAAGGCAGACCCGTCGGCGACCAAGGTCACCGACGACGAGGTCAAGGCGCATTACGACGAACACGCCAAGGAGTTCATGAGCCCTGATCAGGTGGTCATCGACTACGTCGAGCTGAAGAAGTCTTCGTTCTTCGACCAGGTCACCGTGAAGGACGAGGATCTTCAGGACGCCTACCAGAAAGAGATCGCCAACCTGTCCGAGCAGCGTCGTGCCGCGCACATTCTGATCGAGGTCAATGACAAGCTCGATGACGCGCAGGCCAAGGCCAAGATCGAGGAAGTGCAGGCACGTCTGGAGAAGGGTGAGGACTTTGCCAAGCTGGCCAAGGAAGTCTCCCAGGATCCAGGCTCGGCCAGCAATGGCGGTGACCTCGGTTTCGCCGGCAATGGCGTGTACGACCCGGCGTTCGAAACCGCGCTCAATGCCCTGAGCAAGGGCCAGGTTTCGGCGCCGGTGCGCACCGATTTCGGCTGGCACCTGATCAAGCTTGAAGACGTGCAGGCTCCGGACGTACCGACCTTCGCCAGCCTCAAGGCCAAGCTGACCAGCGACCTGAAGACTCAGGAAGTTGAACAGCGCTTCGTGACCGCCACCAAGCAACTGGAAGACTCGGCGTTCGAAGCCTCGGACCTGGGGCAGCCTGCGCAGGAGTTGGGCCTCAAGGTCCACACGTCCGAGCCGTTCGGCAAGGAAGGCGGCAGCCAGGGCGTGACTGCCAGCCGTGCCGTGGTGCAGGCCGCATTCAGCCCTGAAGTGCTGGAGGAGGGTTCCAACAGCGCTGCGCTGGAGCTGGACCCGGAAACTATGGTTGTGGTGCGCGTGAAGGAGCATCGCAAGCCTGAGCAACTGCCGCTGGAAGCCGTGGCCGGACCGATTCGTGCCGAGCTGGCCAGGCAGCACGCCGCAGCCCAGGTGAAGGCCAAGGGCGAAGCGCTGCTGGCCGGTCTGCGCGACGGCAAGGTGCCGCTGGCGGCCAGTCAGGAAGGTCAGTCCTGGAAAGTGCTGGAAGCGGTCAGCCGCGGCCAGGACGGCATCGAGCCGGCCGAGCTGCAGGCACTGTTCCGTATGCCCAAGCCGCAAGCCAAGGACAAGCCCGAGTTCAGCAGCGTGACGCTGAAGGACGGTAGCTTCGTGGTTCTGCGCCTGGACGGCGTGAACGAAGCTGCGGCGCCTAGCGATGAAGAGAAGACCCAGTACCGTCGCTTCCTGGCGTCGCGCATGGGTCAGCAGGATTTCGCGGCGTACCGCAAGCTGCTGGAAACCAAGGCGGACATCACCAAGTATTGAGGTGATGGATGTTTGAACAAAAGGCCGCGTATGCGGCCTTTTGTTTTTTGGTGGATTCAAGGGCCTCTTCGCGGGCAGAGCCCGCTCCCACATGTCACCACTACTCCTTGCGCCACCGATAAACCGAGCGATAAAAAAACGCCGCTGAAATCAGCGGCGTTTCTTCAACCGATTGAAGCCAGCTTACTCTTCGATATCACCCATGGCGGTGGTGTTGAAGCCGCCGTCCACGTACATGATTTCGCCGCTGATGCCCGACGCCAGGTCGGAGCACAGGAACGCGCCGGCGTTGCCGACTTCGTCGATGGTGACGTTGCGACGCAGCGGGGTCTGCGCTTCGTTGGCGGCCAGCATCTTGCGGAAGTTCTTGATGCCCGAGGCTGCCAGGGTGCGGATCGGGCCGGCCGATACGGCGTTGACGCGAGTGCCTTCCGGGCCCAGGGAGCCGGCCAGGTAGCGCACGCCGGCTTCCAGCGAAGCCTTGGCCATGCCCATGACGTTGTAGTTGGGCATGGTGCGCTCGGCGCCCAGGTACGACAGGGTCAGCAGGCTGCCGTTGCGGCCTTTCATCATGTCGCGACCGGCCTTGGCCAGGGCCACGAAGCTGTAGGCGCTGATGTCGTGAGCGATGCGGAAGCCTTCGCGGGTGGTGGCCTGGGTGAAGTCGCCATCGAGCTGGTCGCCCGGGGCGAAGCCGACGGAGTGAACGATGACGTCCAGGCCGTCCCACTTCTTGCTCAGGGCTTCGAAGACCGAGGCGATTTCAGCATCGCTGGCCACATCGCAGGGGAAGCACAGATCGGCGCTGGAGCCCCAGCCGGCGGCGAATTCCTCGACGCGGCCCTTGAGCTTTTCGTTCTGGTAGGTGAAGGCAAGTTCAGCACCCTCGCGATGCATGGCGGCAGCGATGCCGGATGCGATGGACAGTTTGCTGGCGACACCGACGATCAGGACGCGCTTACCGGCGAGAAAACCCATGTGTTGTTCCTCTTCAGGTTAATCGACAGCCGTTGGGGCCAAAAAGGCTGCTTCCAACAGCTGCTGTGTATAAGGGTGCTGCGGCGCGGCAAAGATCTCCCGCGCCGCCCCTTGTTCGACGACCTGACCGTGCCTGATCACCATCAACTGGTGGCTCAGCGCTTTGACTACCGCCAGATCATGGCTGATAAACAAATAGGTCAGGTTGTATTTCAGTTGCAGTGAACGCAACAGCTCCACTACCTGGCGTTGAACGGTGCGGTCGAGCGCCGATGTGGGCTCGTCCAGCAGGATCAACGCCGGCTTCAAAACCAAGGCCCGGGCAATGGCGATACGTTGCCGCTGCCCGCCGGAGAACTCGTGAGGGTAACGATGCCGGGTCTGTGGGTCCAGCCCAACCTCTTCGAGCGCGGCAATGATAGCCTGTTCCTGCTCGGCTTCGTTGCCGATCTTGTGTATTCGCAGGCCTTCGCCAACGATCTGGCTCACGCTCATCCGCGGGCTGAGGCTGCCGAAGGGGTCCTGGAACACCACCTGCATCTGCTTGCGCAGCGGGCGCACCTGCTGCTGGGGCAGGCCGTCAAGGGCCTCACCCTGAAAGCGGATCGAGCCACGGCTGGCGATCAAGCGCATGATGGCCAGGCCTAGCGTCGACTTGCCCGAGCCACTTTCGCCGACGATGCCCAGGGTCTGGCCACGAGGCAGCTCGAACTGGATGCCGTCGACGGCCTTGACGTGATCCACGGTGCGCCCCAGAAACCCCTTTTTGATGGGAAACCAGACGCGCAGGTCGTCGATCGACAGAATCGGCTCGCCGATCTGCGTTGCCGCAGGCGCTCCGCTGGGTTCGGCCCCCAGCAGCACCTGTGTGTACGAATGCTGTGGTGCGCGAAACAATTCTTCGCAGCTAGCCTGTTCGACGATGCGACCGCGCTGCATGACACATACCCGGTGTGCAATTCTCTTCACCAGGTTCAGGTCGTGGCTGATCAGCAGCAGGGCCATGCCCAGTCGGGCCTGCAGTTCCTTGAGCAATTCGAGGATCTTCAGCTGCACCGTCACGTCGAGCGCGGTCGTGGGCTCGTCGGCGATCAGCAATTCAGGTTCGTTGGCCAGGGCCATGGCGATCATCACGCGTTGACGCTGACCGCCTGACAGCTCGTGTGGCAATGCATTGAGCCGTTTGTGCGGTTCGCCGATGCCGACCAGTTCCAGCAACTGCAGAGTGCGCTGGGTGGCGGCTGCTCCGGTCAGCCCTTTGTGCAGAGCGAGCACTTCGCCGATCTGCTTGCCGATGTTGTGCAGCGGGTTGAGCGAGCTCATCGGCTCCTGGAAAATCATGGCGATGCGATTGCCGCGAATCTGCCTGAGTTGTTTTTCCGGCAGCGTCAACAGATCGCGACCATTGTAGGCAATGGTGCCGCTGGGATGCTGGGCGAGCGGGTAGGGCAGCAGGCGCAGGATGGAGTGCGCCGTCACCGATTTGCCCGAGCCACTTTCGCCCACCAGCGCCAGGGTTTCGCCCCGGCGGATATCGAAGCTGATGTTCTCGACCACGCGTTGGCGGCTCTCACCGGCGACGAACTCGACGGCCAGGTCGCGGACCTCGATCAGATTGTCCTGGCGCATGTCATTTCCTCGGGTCGAAGGCGTCACGGGCGGATTCGCCGATGAACACCAGCAGGCTGAGCATCAGGGCCAGCACGGTGAAGGCGCTGATGCCCAGCCAGGGCGCTTGCAGGTTGGACTTGCCCTGGGCCACCAGCTCGCCCAGCGACGGTGAGCCGGCAGGCAGGCCGAAGCCGAGAAAATCCAGCGCGGTCAGGGTGCCAATTGCGCCGGTGAGGATGAACGGCATGAAGGTCATGGTCGAAACCATGGCGTTGGGCAGGATATGGCGAAACATGATGGCGCCGTTCTGCATGCCCAGCGCGCGGGCGGCGCGCACGTACTCCAGGTTGCGGCCGCGCAGGAACTCGGCGCGGACCACGTCCACCAGGCTCATCCAGGAAAACAGTAGCATGATGCCCAGCAGCCACCAAAAATTGGGCTGCACGAAGCTGGCCAGGATGATCAGTAGGTACAGCACCGGCAGGCCGGACCAGATTTCCAGAAAACGCTGGCCGGCCAGGTCCACCCAACCGCCATAGAAGCCTTGCAACGCCCCGGCGATCACCCCGATGACCGAGCTGGCGATGGTCAGGGTCAGGGCGAACAACACCGAGATGCGGAAGCCGTAGATCACCCGCGCGAGCACGTCGCGGCCCTGGTCGTCGGTGCCCAGCCAGTTCTGCGCGGACGGCGGCGCCGGTGCCGGTACGCTGAGGTCGTAGTTGATGCTCTGGTAGCTGAACGGAATCGGCGCCCACAGCGTCCAGCTCTGCTTGGCCGCCAGTAGCTCACGGATGTAGGGGCTCTTGTAGTTGGCTTCCAGGGGAAACTCGCCGCCGAAGGTGGTTTCCGGATAGCGCTTGAAGGCCGGGAAATACCATTCGCCGTCGTAGCGCACGGCGAGCGGTTTGTCGTTGGCGATCAGTTCGGCACCCAGGCTCAGGCCGAACAGCACCAGGAACAGCCACAGCGACCACCAGCCACGCTTGTTCGCCTTGAACCGCTCGAAGCGGCGTCGGTTGAGGGGAGACAGGTTCATCTCAGTGCTCCCTGTGGCCAAAGTCGATGCGTGGATCGACCAGGGTGTAGGTAAGGTCGCCGATCAGTTTCACTACCAGCCCCAACAAGGTAAAGATGAACAGGGTGCCGAACACCACCGGGTAGTCGCGGTTGATCGCCGCCTCGAAGCTCATCAGGCCCAGACCGTCGAGGGAGAAGATCACCTCCACCAGCAGGGAGCCGGTGAAGAAGATCCCGATGAAGGCCGAGGGGAAGCCGGCGATCACCAGCAACATCGCGTTGCGGAATACATGGCCGTACAGCACACGATGATTGCTCAGGCCCTTGGCCTTGGCGGTGACCACGTATTGCTTGCCGATTTCGTCGAGGAAGCTGTTCTTGGTCAGCAGCGTCATGGTGGCGAAGTGGCCGATGACCAGCGCGCTGACCGGCAGCACCAGGTGCCAGAAGTAATCGAGTACCTTGCCGCCCCAGCTCAGCTCCTCGAAATTGTTGGAGGTCAGGCCGCGCAGCGGGAACCAGTCCAGGTAGCTGCCGCCGGCGAACACCACGATCAACAGGATGGCGAACAGGAACGCGGGAATGGCGTAGCCGATGATGATCGCCGAGCTGGTCCAGACGTCGAAATGGCTGCCGTGGCGGGTGGCCTTGGCGATGCCCAGGGGGATCGACACCAGGTACATGATCAAGGTGCTCCACAGGCCCAGCGAGATCGACACCGGCATCTTTTCCACGATCAGATCGATGACCTTGGCGTCGCGGAAAAAGCTGCTGCCGAAGTCCAGCCGCGCGTAGTTCTTGATCATGATCCACAGGCGTTCGGGGGCCGGCTTGTCGAAGCCGTACATCTTCTCGATTTCCTGCACCAGGGCCGGATCCAGGCCCTGTGCACCGCGGTAACTGGAACCGGCGACCGCCACTTCGGCGCCGCCACCGGCGATGCGGTTGGTAGCGCCGTCGAATCCCTCGAGCTTGGCGATCATCTGTTCCACCGGCCCGCCGGGTGCGGCCTGGATGATGGCGAAATTGATGATCAGGATCCCCAATAGCGTGGGGATGATCAGCAGCAGTCGGCGCAGGATGTAGGCCAGCATCTTATGGCGTCCCTGAAGGCGTGGTGGTGACCGCAGGCGTGGCCTGGGGCTTGCTCCACCAGGTTTCCACGCCGATGTCGTAGCGCGGCGTGATGGCGGGGTGGCCGATGTGGTTCCAGTACGCCACGCGCCAGGTCTTGATGTGCCAGTTGGGGACTACGTAGTGGCCCCAGAGCAGTACCCGGTCCAGGGCGCGGGTGTGGTCGATCAGGTCCTGGCGCGAGGAGGCATTGATCAGGCTCTCCACCAGGCTGTCGATGGCCGGGTCCTTGAGGCCCATGAAGTTGCGGCTGCCCGGCTTGTCGGCACTGGAGCTGGCCCAGTACTCGCGCTGCTCGTTGCCGGGCGAGGTGGACTGGGCGAAGCTGCCGACCATCATGTCGAAGTCGCGCGAGCGAACCCGGGTGACGTATTGCGAGACATCGACACGCCGGATCACCAGTTCGATGCCCAGATCCGCCAGGTTGCGCTTGTAGGGCAACAGCACCCGGTCGAAGTCGGCCTGGGTCAGCAGGAACTCGATCTTCACCGGTGTGCCCTGGGCATCCACCATCTTGTCGTCGACGATGCGCCAGCCGGCCTCCTGCAGCAGTTTGTAGGCTTGGCGTTGCTGCTCGCGCAGCATGCCGCTGGCGTCGGTGACCGGGTTGCTGAACGGCGTATCGAAGACACGTTCGGGAATCTGTCCGCGCAGCGGTTCGAGGATGTTCAGTTCGGCCGGGCTGGGCAGGCCGGAAGCCGCCATCTCGGAGTTCTCGAAATAGCTGTCGGTGCGCAGGTAGGCGCCGTTGAACAGTTGCTTGTTGGTCCACTCGAAATCGAACACCAACGCCAGAGCCTCGCGCACGCGCACGTCCTGGAACAGCGGCTTGCGCAGGTTGAAGACGAAGCCCTGCATGCCGGTCGGGTTGCCGTTGGGGATTTCCTCGCGCAACAGGCGTTTCTCGCGAACCGCCGGGATGTCGTAGGCGGTGGCCCAGTTCTTCGCACTGCTTTCCAGCCAGAAGTCGAATTGCCCGGCCTTGCCGGCTTGCAGGGCCACAGTGCTGTCGCGGTAGTACTCGATATCGAGCACATCGAAGTTGAACAGCCCGCGGTTCATCGGCAGGTCGCGGGCCCAGTAGTCCTTGACCCGCTCGTAGCGTATCGAGCGGCCCGCCTTGACCTCGGCAACCTTGTAGGGACCACTGCCCAGGGGGATGTCCAGGCTGCCCTTGGTGAAGTCTCGGCCCTGCCAGAAATGCTTGGGCAGTACCGGCAGCTGACCGAGGATCAGCGGCAGTTCCCGGTTGTTGCTGTGCTTGAACTTGAACAGAACCCGCAGCGGGTCTTCGGCGACGACATCGGCGACATCGGCGTAGTAGCCTCGGTAGAGCGGCGAGCCGCTTTGCATCAGGGTCTGGAAACTGAACACGACGTCTTCGGCGCGCATGGGCTGACCATCGTGGAAACGCGCCTCGGGACGCAGGTAGAAGCGCACCCAACTGTTGTCCGGAGCTTTCTCGATGCGGCCGGCCACCAGGCCGTACTCGGTGAAGGGCTCGTCCAGACTCCGCCGCGCCAGGGTGTCGTAGATCAGGTCTATGTCGTCGGCGGGCACGCCCTTGCTGATGAAGGGGTTGAGGCTGTCGAAGCTGCCCACGCCTTTCTGGCGAAAGGTGCCGCCCTTGGGGGCGTCGGGGTTCACGTAGTCATAGTGCTTGAAGTCCGCAGGGTATTTGGGCGCTTCGTCGTACAGCGTGAGTGCATGCTGCGGCGCGGCGTGCGCCACGCTGGCGGCGATGCACAGCGCGACAGCGCTCAGGGCCTTGCTCAGGGCACGTAAGGGCATCATCGAATCTTCTCCGTAGGCTTGATCCACCAGGCACTCAGGCCCAGGGTGTACGGCGGGGTGGTGACGAAGGCCAACCGGCTGCGGTACGCCAGGCGGTGGTAGTCCAGGTACCAGTTGGCAACCATGTAGTGCTGCGACAGGAGCACGCGGTCGAGCGCCCTGGCGGCGGCCACCTGGTCGTCGCGGCTCTGGGCGGCGAGCAACTGTTCGAGCAGACGGTCGACCACCGGGTTGGCGATGCCTGCGTAATTCTTGCTGCCGCGCACGGCGGCCTGGCTGGAGTGAAAGTACTGCCATTGCTCGAGCCCCGGACTCAGGGTCTGCGGCAGGGTCAGCGAGATCATGTCGAAATCGAACTGGTCCAAGCGCTGCTTGTACTGCGCGCGGTCCACGCTGCGCAGGTTGGCCTGCACGCCGATGCTGGCCAGGTTGGCGACATAGGGGCCCAGGATGCGCTCCAGATTGGAATTGACCAGCAGGATCTCCAGGCGCAGCGGCTGCCCCGCGGCATTGCGCAGGCGGTCGCCCTGCAACGTCCAGCCGGCCTCGCCAAGCAGGTGCAGTGCCTGGCGCAGCGTGGCCCGGGGAATGCCGTTGCCGTCGGTGGCGGGCATGCTTGGCGCCTCAAGGAACAAGGCCGGGCTCAGCGCGCTTTTGTACGCAGACAACAGCAGACGTTCCTTGCCGCTGGGCAGGCCGGTGGCGGCGAATTCACTGTTGGGGTAGTAGCTTTCGGTGCGCCGATAGGCGCCGCTGAACAGGGCGCGGTTGGTCCATTCGAAATCCAGCAGCAGGCCCAGCGCCTCGCGCACGCGTGGATCGCTATAGGCCGGGCGACGGGTATTGAAGAACAGGCCCTGGGTCTGCGTCGGGATCTTGTGGGGGATCTGCGCCTTGATCACGTCGCCGCGGCGCACGGCTGGAAAGTCGTAGCCGTTGGTCCAGTTCTTGGCCTGGTGCTCGATGTAGATGTCGAACTCGCCCGCCTTGAACGCTTCGAAGGCTACGTCGCTGTCCCGGTAGAACTCCACTTCCATGCGGTCGAAGTTGTACTTGCCGCGATTGACCGGCAGGTCCTTGCCCCACCAGTTGCGATCCCGCTCCAGCACCAGCCTTCTGCCCGGCACCACCTGGGTGATCCGATACGGGCCGCTGTTCACCGGCACCTCGAAGGTGGTGGCCTGGAAGTCCCGACCTTGCCAGTAGTGCTTGGGCAGGATCGGCAACTCGCCCAGGCGCAGGATCAGCAGCGGGTTGCCCGAACGCTTGAACACGAAGCGGATCCGCGTGGGGCTCAGCACATCGACCCGCAGCACTTCCTGCAGGTTGGTCCGGTACATCGGATGACCCTGGCTCAACAGCGTTCGGTAGGAGAACGCCACGTCCGCGGTGGTGATCGGATGGCCATCGTTGAAGCGCGCCTGCGGCCTGAGGTTGAACACGACCCAGCTGCGGCTTTCGTTGTATTCCACCGATTGGGCAATGAGGCCGTAGCTGGAGGTGGGTTCATCACCCGAAGGCGCGTATTGCCCGGTGCCGACCATCAACGGCTCGTTCAGCTCGTTGATGCCGTACTGCAGGAAGTTGGCGGTCTGGACCGGGCTGATGCCCTTGAAGGTGTAGGGGTTGAGCGTGTCGAAGGTGCCGAAGGCCATGGTGCGCAAGGTGCCGCCCTTGGGAGCGTCGGCGTTGACCCAATCGAAGTGGCTGAAGCGAGCCGGGTATTTGAGCGATCCGAATTGCGCATAGCCATGGCTCTGGGTGATCGTCGCGTTGGCACAGGTGCTCAACGCAAGGCCCAGCAGGCTGAGAAGGAGGGGACGCATCAATTCATGAATCCGAACCGGTCGGCAATGACTTTGTTGCGCTTACAGTAACAGTTTGTCTTAGCAGGAAGAAGAGTGGTGGTGGCATTCGGCTGGCCCTGCAACGTCCGCCAGGGCGGATCGTTGCGGGGTCAGGCGCACTCAGCGACGGTTCAGGTAGACCGTGAGGGTCTGGCCGGGCTTGAGCGCGTGTCCGCTGCGCGGATTCCAGCGCTTGAGGTGCTGCATCTCGACATTGAAGCGCTTGGCGACCAAGTACAGCGAATCGCCCTTGCGCACCTTGTAGGTGGTGGTTTTCTGCGCATCGCTGGCGGCCGACCCAGCCTTGGCTACCACCCGACCTTTGGCTTGTGTCTCGGCCTGCATCACCAGGGTCTGACCAACCTTGAGGTTCTTGCCGGTCAGGCGGTTCCAGCGCTGCAGGTCACGGGTGTCGACCTTGTTTGCCTTGGCGATCGACGCCAGGTTGTCGCCGCGGCGCACGGTGTACGACTTGGGCCGGCTGGGCTGCACCACTGCCACTTCGTCGAACACTCGCTGGGCGGGCGCCAGGGTCAGCAGTTCTTCGGGCTTCATGTTCGACAGGCTAGCGGTCAGCAATTGTGCCTTGGCCGTGGGCACCAGCAGGTGCTGGGTGGGCTCCATGGTTACGCGCTTCTTGAACGCCGGGTTGAGCTGGAACATCTCGTCTTCGTCGATGCCGGCCAGTGCCGCGACGCGGGACAGGTCGACGCGCTGGTTGACCTCCACCACATCGAAGTACGGTTGGTTGGCGATCGGGTTGAGGTTCACACCGTAGGCCTGGGGCGACTGCACCAGTTCGGCCAGGGCCAGCAGCTTGGGCACGTAGTCACGGGTTTCCTGCGGCAGGGGCAGGTTCCAGTAATCGGTGGGCAGGCCCAGTTTGTCGTTGCGCTCCATGGCCCGGCTGACCGTACCTTCGCCGGCGTTGTAGGCCGCCAGGGCCAGCAGCCAGTCGCCGTTGAACATCTCGTGCAGCTTGCTCAGGTAGTCCAATGCCGCGCCGGTGGAGGCGGTGACATCGCGACGGCCGTCGTAGAAATTGGTCTGGCGCAGGTTGAAGTAGCGACCTGTGGAGGGGATGAACTGCCACAGTCCGGAGGCATCGGAGCGCGAGTAGGCCATAGGGTTGAACGCGCTTTCGATGACTGGCAGCAAGGCCAGCTCCAACGGCATGTCGCGTTCTTCCAGTCGCTCGACGATGTAGTGCATGTACAGGCTGCCGCGACCGCTGGCGCTTTCCAGGAACGACGGGTTGCTGACGAACCACAGACGCTGCTGCTCGACGCGCGGGTTCATGGCAATGCTGTCTTGCAGCTGGAAACCGTCGCGAATGCGCTCCCACACGTCGTGCGGGGCCTTCTTGGCCTGGGCCTGGTTGACGAAGATCGGCTTGGGCCGCACGTGGGCGGTCAGCGCATGGGGGCGGGCGTCCTGGCCAGTGCCTGAAGAGACGCTCGCCGTGCTCTGGCAACCGGCCAGACCGGCGCACAGGGTGACCGCGATCGCTTGGGCCAGTCGCGTCAATGCGTCGGACTTGATGGTTGTGCGTATGGATGACGACATTGGCTGGAGGATAGTTCCGCGCGAAAATGTCGGGCGATTCTAGAAAGTGACCGAAGGTCGGTCAACCTTTGAGAAATTTCCGACACAAATCAGCGGCCTTCAGAACTTATCTTTCCAACTACGTAAGGTTGCGAACACCGCCTGCGCCGTGCCATGAGCCGTTCCGGCCCGTTCGTCCGCTTTTTGTTTAACGGATGTTTCAGCGACCCGCAGAAAAGGGTTCGTACGCTTTTCCAGGCCGATCGAAGTGGGCAGGGTGATAGCGTTGCGCTCACGCAACGCGGTGACCTCTTGCAGCCGTTGAGCGATGTCGGGATTGCCGGGCTCGACCGCCAAGGCGAATTTCAGGTTGCTCAGGGTGTACTCGTGGGCACTGTAGACCTGAGTGTCGTCGGGCAGTTGGGCCAGGCGCGACAGCGAGGCGTGCATCTGCTGCGGCGTGCCTTCGAACAGGCGACCGCAGCCAGCGGCGAACAGCGTGTCGCCCGGAAACAGCAGGGGCTGGGTATCGCTGGCGTGATAGAAGGCGATGTGGCCTGCCGTGTGCCCCGGTACGTCGTGCACCTGCAGGTGCAGGCCGAGCACGTCCAGGGTGTCGCCGTCGTGCAGCGCGCGGTCGCGGTCCGGTATCGATTCCTGGGCGGGCCCGCTGACCTGGGCACCGGTGCGGCGCTTGAGCGCCTCGACGCCGCCCACATGATCATTGTGGTGATGGGTGATGAGGATGTCGGTCAGGCGCATGTCGGGGTGGGCGTCCAGCCATCGCTCGACCGGCCCGGCGTCGCCCGGATCGACCACTGCACATTCGCCCGCCGCAGTGTCTTGTAACAACCAGATGTAGTTGTCGGAGAAAGCGTTCAGCGCTTGAATCTGTATCATGGCTCGGTTCGCTTGATTTCGATTAATGGTCCATCTTAGTGCTGCGTCGGCATTAGGTGAACCTCAGCGTGGGAGATCGTCATGACCGATACCGCCTTTGCCCAGGCCGACCCACAGTGGCTGGACCTGATCGGCCAGGCCCGCGAGTGGTTCGCCGGGCCGCATGGCCAGTTGCTGCTGCGTGAGGAGCAGCGCCTGCTCGAGGAAGAGCTGGCGCGTTTCTTCGGTGGCTACCTGGTGCACTACGGCCCCAGCGCCGAGCCGCCACCGGTGGCCGGGCAGATCCACCGCAACGTGCGCATGGGCGCGCCGTTTCCAGGGGTCGAGATCGTCTGCGAGGAACAGGCCTGGCCTCTGGGCGAACACGCCGCCGACGTCGTGGTGCTGCAGCACGGGCTGGATTTCAGCCTGTCGCCCCATGGCCTGCTGCGCGAGGCGGCCAGCGCGGTACGGCCAGGCGGGCACCTGCTGATCGTCGGCATCAACCCGTGGAGCGCGTGGGGCGCACGGCGGGTGTTCGCCAAGGACGCCCTGCACAAGGCCCGCTGTTTCTCCGCCTCGCGGGTCGCCGACTGGCTGAACCTGCTGGGCTTCGGGCTGGAGAAACGCCGGTTCGGGTGTTATCGTCCGCCGCTTGCTTCGCCCAGCTGGCAGGCGCGTCTCGCCGGTCTGGAGCGGGTTGCCGGCAAGTGGCAGAGCGGCGGCGGAGGCTTCTATATATTGGTCGCGCGCAAGATGGTGGTGGGGCTGCGGCCACTGGTGCAGCAACGCCGCGAGCCCATGGGCAAGCTGTTGCCGCTGCCAATGGCCAAGGTCAACCGAGACAATCCGAACATCGATGGAAAAGCCTGATGATTGACACTGTGGAAATCTTCACCGACGGCGCCTGCAAGGGCAATCCGGGCCCGGGTGGCTGGGGTGCGTTGCTGGTGTGCAAGGGCGTGGAGAAAGAGTTGTGGGGCGGCGAAAGCACCACGACCAACAACCGCATGGAGCTGACCGCTGCCATTCGCGGCCTGCAGGAGCTCAAGCGTGGCTGCAGTGTCCTGCTGGTGACCGACTCCGAATACGTGATGAAAGGCATCAACGAGTGGATGGTCAACTGGAAGAAACGCGGTTGGAAGACCGCCGCCAAGCAGCCGGTCAAGAACGCTGACCTTTGGCAGCAGCTCGATGAACAGGTCAATCGTCATGAAGTGAAATGGCAGTGGGTCCGCGGGCACAATGGCCATCCGGGCAACGAGCGCGCCGATGACCTGGCCAACCGCGGGGTCGATGAAGTGCGGGGCATGCGTCAGGCGTAGCCAGGCAGTCGGTCAGGCAGCCCAAGGCAGGTCGCTGGGAGCGCCTGCCGTGCTGTGCTAGAGTTTCACCGCCTGCGGTTCGATCTTCTCGAACCAACAGCTCTTCGTTTTACCCCCGATTTCCGCTTACCCGCTCGAGAGTTTTTGCCCATGGCCGTTCGTTCCGTAGTATTCGACACCGAAACCACCGGTATGCCGGTCACCGATGGCCATCGCGTGATCGAGATCGGCTGCGTCGAATTGATGGGACGCCGGTTGACCGGGCGCAACTTTCACGTCTACGTGCAGCCGGACCGACCCAGTGACGAGGGCGCCATTGGCGTGCACGGCATCACTGACGAGTTTCTGGTCGGCAAGCCCCGTTTCGCCGAGGTCGCCGACGAATTCTACGAGTTCATCCAGGGCGCGCAGATCATCGCGCACAACGCGACCTTCGACGTCGGCTTCCTGAACAACGAATTCAAGATCGCCGGCATGCCCGAGCGGGCCAACATTGCCGAGTACTGCACGGTGATCGACAGCCTGGCCATGGCGCGTGAGCGTCATCCGGGGCAGCGCAACAGCCTCGACGCGCTGTGCAAGCGCTACGGCATCGACAACTCCGGACGCGAACTGCACGGCGCTTTGCTCGACTCGGAGATCCTTGCGGACGTCTACCTGGCCATGACCGGGGGGCAGACCAGCCTGTCGCTGGCCGGCAACGCCAGCGATGGCGACAGCAGCAGCAAGCAGGGCAGCGAGATCCGTCGCCTGCCTGCGGACCGTCGGCAGACGGCTGTCATCCGCGCCAGTCAGGCCGAGCTCGACGAGCACATGGCGCGCCTGCAGATCATCGCCAAAGCCGCCGGAGCCGATGCGCTCTGGACGCAACTGGGCTCATAGGCCACCTCGGCGCACTCGGTGACGTTCTCTGCGCAAGTGTGCATCCGACTGGCCGACGCCAGCTTCGACGACTATGTACTGGGTGCCGATTTCAGTGCCCAGGTGTCTGGCTACGCCTCGCCCGAGTTCAATCGACCGGTAGCCGATTGGCCCCTGAGGTCCATACGGGCCTATCGCAAGGACTATGGCATCGATCCGGCCGAGTTCGCCCGTTATCGCGAGCCCGACACTGGTGGCGCCATCTTCATGGCCTGGCTGGGTGAGAAAGCGGTCGGTCATGTGGTGGTCAGTCGGCACTGGAACAACCTCGCCTATGTCGACGAGCTGGCCGTGGATGCCTCGGCACGCGGCTTGGGTGTGGCCAGGTCGCTGCTGGACGTGGTGCGATTCTGGGCCGTGAAGCAAGGCCTGCCGGGCGTCATGCTGGAAACCCAGAACAATAACCTGCCGGCCTGTCGTCTGTACGAGCGCTGCGGTTTCCGGCTGGGTGGCATCGACTACCTGCGTTATCAGGCGATCGATGCGGCCAGCCATGAGACAGCGCTGTTCTGGTATCGGCTATTCGCGGACGGGTGAGAGCAACGCCTGGGCATTGTGGGCGATGATTTCGAGCAGGGTCTTCTCGGCTGCCGAGCTCGACCCTGCGTTGCGCGTGAGGGCGTACAAGGTCACCGGTACGGCGGGTGACAATGGGCAGGTGTCCAGCCCCTGATCACGCGCGTCTGCCGCAGTGAACGGGTCGACGATGGCCAGGCCTTCGCCGGCTGCGACCATGCTGCGCATCAGCGGATAGGTCTGCACCCGCGTGTGGATTCGCGGCGGCGGATTGAGCGATTGCAGCTTGTGCTCCAGCACCAGGCTCAGCGGATCTTCCCCTTCCAGGCCGATCATCGCCTGTCCCGCCAGCTCATGCAGCGCGATGTAGCGATGCTTGGGAGAAAGCCATCCCTGTGGCGCCAGAAGCTGCACCTTGCCCTCGGCCAGGACCTGACTGCTGATGGAGGGATGCTGGGGGCAGTGCAGGCTGAGGCCGACATCGGTCTGGTGCAGCAGTAGGCTACGCACCATCTCGTCGGTGTTCTGGACTCCCAGGATGCATGGCGTTTCACGGAAGCGTCGGCGCAGGGTCGCGATGCTCTGCGGCAACAGATGGTGAGCCAGGGACGCCGTGCAGACCACATGCAAACCAGGGTCCTGGCGCTCGCGCAAACCGTCGGCCAGGCGTTGCAAACGTTCGACCTGAGTCTGCACCGCGGCGATGTCGGCCTGCATGCGCAGGGTTTCCGGCGTAGGCTGGAAATGGCCGCGAACCCGTGCGAACAGCAGAAACCCCAGTTGCCGTTCGGCATCGTGCAGGGTCTGCTCCAGGGTTTGCGTGGAGATATCGAGCATCTGCGCGGCGCTCTTGAGTTCGCCGGTCTGGCAGAGCGCCTGGATGATTTCGATGTGGCGCAGTCTCATGCGCAGTCCGTACCAGCTAAGGGTTCGGCGGGTATGCTAACGCAAATCGGTGCACGGACGATCAAGGGATTCGGATGATTTCCACGCCGCTCTGCACCAGTTGAAAACGGTCTTCGCCCAGGTGATTGACGCGATCGCCGATGGCCAGCTTGTAGGTGGAAGTCGGCGCGCTGCCTTCGACCGCCGGGGTCGATTCCTGAAACTCATGCACCGGGTAGATGCGACCTTCCGCATCGCGTGCATGAAATTGCCCAACCAGCACTGCAGCCATTTTATTTCCAACCTCTGAAGAATTTTGCATGTATCTCGCTGGCACTGTAGACCTCTGTTTATTCAGGTAGTTTTGCCAGCGAGGAAAAATAGTGCGGGTTCCGGACTGGTGGCGGACAAACCGGGCCAAGTCATCTATAACTACCCCTCGATCAATCCACTACGAGGGTAACGACATGAGCAAGGTCTATTCGGTTGCGGTACTGGTCGGCAGCCTCAGGAAGGATTCCATCAACCGCAAGGTGGCTCTGGCACTGCAGGCCTTGGCGCCTGACAACCTGGCGCTGAAGATCGTCGAAATCGGCGATCTGCCGCTCTACAACGAAGACATCGATGTCACGCCCCCCGCTGCTTATAACACCTTTCGCCAGGCGCTGGGCGAAGCCGATGCCGTGCTGTTCGTCACGCCCGAGTACAACCGCTCGGTGCCGGCGCCGTTGAAGAACGCGATCGACGTGGGTTCGCGCCCCTATGGCCAGAGCCACTTCACCGGCAAACCAGGCGCGGTGATGAGCGTCTCGCCCGGCGCCGTCGGTGGTTTCGGGGCCAACCAGCATCTGCGTCAGTGCATGGTGTTTCTCGACGTGGCGATGATGCAGCAGCCCGAAGCGTACCTGGGGCACGCCGGTGGCCTGTTCGACGAGAACGGGCAGGTGGTGGAGAAGAGCCGGCCATTCCTGCAGGGTTTCATCGATGCGTTCGGGCGCTGGGTTGAACGCGTGGCGTGATGGCGGGTCCGGCGGATTTTGGTCGATCCGCTCCCGGCGGGCAGGTAAACTGCGCCGCAACGCGCGGGCAGCAGTCGCCCGCGCATGGGTCAAGCGAACAAGAGAGCGGGTAAATGGGCGCACAGTGGAAAGCTAAACATCGTGAAGCAGCAGCCAACGCCAAGGGGCGTATCTTCGGCAAGCTGTCCAAGGAAATTTCGATCGCGGCACGTTCCGGTACCGATCCGGACATCAATGCCCGCCTGCGATTGGTGATCGAACAGGCCAAGAAGGCCTCGATGACCCGCGAGACGCTGGAACGTGCCATCAAGAAAGGCGCCGGCGTGGGCGACGATGCGGTCAACTACACGCTGGTCAAGTATGAAGGCTTTGCGCCGCACCAGGTGCCGGTGATCGTCGAGTGCCTGACCGACAACGTCAACCGCACCGTTTCGCAGATTCGCGTGCTGTTTCGCAAGGGCACGCTGGGCGCCGAGGGTCCGGTGTCCTGGGATTTCCATCACTATGGGATGATCGAGGCGACACCGGATTCGGCCGATGTCGATGCCGAGGAAGCGGCCATCGAAGCCGGTGCTCAGGAAGTCGAGTCGGCCGACGAGGGCGCGTTCCTGTTCCTGACCGAGACCACCGATCTGGACGCTGTCTGCAAGGCATTGCCGGGCCAGGGTTTCACCGTGGTGTCGGCGAAGATCGGCTACGTGCCGAAAAACCCGGTGACCCTGGACGATGCCGCGCAGCTGGCCGAAGTGGAGGATTTCCTGGATGCCATCGACGGCAACGACGACGTGCAGAACGTCTATGTAGGCCTGGCCGGTTGATTTAATCGGCGCCTGCGGTGCATCAGGTCGATCGCATGTACCGCCGACGCGGCTCGCGCCGCTGCTACAGGGATCGGCTCATGCCGTGGGCGTGGGTTTGCGCCGCCGTGGGATCGGCGGCTGCCGTGGGCTTGGGTTTGCGCCGCCAGTGTAGCAGCGGCGCGAGCCGCGTCCGGGTTCGGCGCGGTAGGTCGGGCTGGACTCAGGCATCCAGGCGCTGGGTGATCTGCGCGAAGCTGGGGCGGGCCAGGACTTGGGGCTGGACGCACTGGCGTTGCAGCGCCCACAGGTCGTCGTCCACTTCGTTGCAACGCGTCAGCAACTCTTCGAACAGCAAGCCGAAGGCGCGGACTTCGATGCGCTCCAGTGCCTGCGATACCTCGCCGCCGTCGCCGGGGTAGAACGAGGCGCCGCCGAAATCGCCGAACAGGCACTCGCCATTTTCCTGCCACAGCACATTGTGGGCGTAGAAATCACCGTGGTTGATCCCGCGCGCATGCAGATGGGCGCCGACTCCGGCCATACCCCGCAGAAGGCGCAACAGCGCATCGCGGTCGATGGCGAAATCGGCCGAGTAGATGTCGCGCGTGCAGGACGCCAGGCTGGGTGGTCCCGCCAGGTTGGCAAACGAGGGGTCGATCAGGGCCATGACCAGCCCGGCGGTACCGTCGGGATGCCCGCTCAGCCGGCCCAGTACCTCGATCAGTTGCGGATGCTCACCCGCGGCCATGCAGGCGTTGATTTCGTTGACCGGTGAACCGTCGCTGGTCATCGCACCTTTGTACAGCTTCACGGCCACCGGCTGTCCACTGTCCAGATGGGCGCGGTAGATGATCCCCGAAGCGCCTTCCCCCAGCTGCGCGTCCAGGCGCAGGTCGTCCCAGGCGATGTGTCCGCGCGTGCCTTCGCTGTGCGGTGTGGTGAAGGCTTCACTCATCGGGTTGCCGGCATAGGCCAGCCAGGCCAGCCGCGGCAGGCGCAGCAGCCAGTCGGGCAGGGCTGGCAGACGGTTCGCCGACAGCCGCAGCAATTCGAGGTTTTCGAGTTGCGCCAGGCTGTCGGGCAAGGCCTGCAGACGGTTGCCCGAGAGCATCAGCTTCTGCATCTGCCGACAGTTGCCCAGTGCTTCGGGCAAGTGTTCGATACGGTTGTCGGTGAGAATCAGCCAGCGCAACTGAGCAGGCAGCGCTTCTGCCGGCACGTGTTCGATCCGGTTGGCCTTGAAGCCCACCATGCTCAACTGCGGGCAGCGCCCGATGCAGGCAGGCAATTCGGTAAAGGGATTGTCCGAGCAGAACAGCACCTTGAGCTTGTGCAGCCGGTGCAGGTCATCGGGCAGGCGGGTCAGCGCGTTGCCGCTGAGGTTGAGCACCTCCAGGCTGTCGGCCAGGGTGAAGATGGCCTGGGGAAATTCGGTCAGGCCGCAGGACAGGTCCAGTCGGGTGGCGCCAGCCAGTTGGCCGGCTTCGAGCAGCTCGAGGGTATTCATGGGACAACCGTCGTCAAGGAAATCGCGGTGGCCATCATAGCGGTTCGTGGGCGTCACGCCACGTTCGCCGTTCGACCTTGGTCGGCTGGCAGCTCGGCCAACGCCAGCCATACTCAATGCTCGCCCTTCAATAACAACAATCCAGGGTTGGCTATCGATGAACTATCAGCAAGCGTACGCACGCTCCATTTCCGACCCGGCCGGGTTCTGGGCAGAACAGGCCCGGTCGGTCGCCTGGTCGCACCCTCCGCAGCACGTGCTCGATGTACAGCCAGACGGCACCCACCGCTGGTTCGCCGACGGCCGTCTCAATACCAGCTATCTGTGCCTGGACCGACAGGTGGCACTCGGTCGTGGCGCACAGACGGCGCTGATCTACGATTCACCGGTGACCGGGGTCCAGCAACGCTTTACCTATCAAGAACTGCTCGACCACGTGGCGCGCCTTGCGGGCGTGCTCACTCGCCTGGGCGTGGGCAAGGGTGATGGCGTGGTGATCTACATGCCGATGGTGCCCGAGGCGGCCATGGCGATGCTGGCCTGCGCGCGGATCGGCGCGGTGCATTCGGTGGTGTTCGGTGGCTTTGCCGCCAACGAGCTGGCGCTGCGCATCGACGACTGCCGGCCCAAGCTGCTGCTGACGGCCTCCTGCGGTGTGGAATTCGACCGCGTGATTGCCTACAAGCCCCTGGTGGACAAGGCCCTGAGCCTGGCACATCACGCCCCGCAGCAAGTGCTGGTACTGCAACGGCCGCAGGCCCTGGCGCACCTGCAGAGCGGGCGCGATCTGGACTGGCAGACGCAGTTGCAGGATGCAGAACCGGTCGCAGCCGTGGACATGGCCAGCGGCGATCCGCTGTACGTGATGTACACCTCCGGCACCACCGGCAAACCCAAGGGCATCGTCCGTGAAACCGGTGGCAACGCGGTCGCCCTGACTTTCACCATGGGCGCCATCTACGGGATGCGCGCGGGCGATGTCTGGTGGGGGATTTCCGACGTCGGCTGGGTAGTGGGTCACTCGTTGATCGTCTACGGACCGTTGATGTGCGGCTGCACCAGCATTCTCTATGAGGGCAAGCCGATTCGCACGCCCGATGCCGGCAGCTACTGGCGCGTGATCGAGCAATACCGGGTCAATGCACTGTTCTGCGCGCCCACCGCCATGCGCGCGATTCGCAAGGAAGACCCGGAAGGGCGGTTGTTGCGCGACTATGACCTGAGCTCGTTGCGCCAGTTGTTCCTGGCCGGCGAGAAGCTCGATTCCAGTACTCACCGCTGGCTGGAAGAGCAGACCGGCAAGCCGGTCCACGACCACTGGTGGCAGACCGAAACAGGCTGGCCGGTGACCGCGCCCTGCATGGGCCTGGAGGGTTCGGCAGTGCGTGTGGGTTCGAGCAACCGGGCGGTTCCGGGCTATCACGTGCAGGTGCTGGACGAGCAAGGCGAGCTGCTGGCGCCGGGCGAGCAGGGCGCCATCGTCATCGCGCTGCCGTTGCCGCCGGGGTGCAGCCAGACCCTGTGGGGCGATCATTCGCGCTACCTGCAAAGCTACCTGGAACGCTACCCCGGCTACTACCACACCGGCGACGGTGGTTACCTGGACGCCGACGGCTATGTGCACATCATGGGGCGCACCGACGATGTCATCAACGTCTCGGGCCATCGGTTGTCGACCGGTGAAATGGAAGACCTGGTTGCCCGCCATGCCGACGTGGCCGAGTGCGCCGTGATCGGCGTCAGCGATGAAATCAAGGGCGAAGTGCCGTTGGCGCTGGTGGTGCTCAAGGACGGCAGTGACGTGAGCCCCAGCGTGCTGCAGACGCAACTGGTAGCGCAGGTACGTGAATCCATTGGCGCGCTGGCGTGTTTGCAGCGGGTGCTGGTGGTCAAGCGCCTGCCCAAGACGCGCTCGGGCAAGATTCTGCGTGCGGTGCTGCGCAAGATTGCCGCGCAGGAAGTGTTCGTCGCCCCCTCGACCATCGACGACCCGGCGATACTGGAGGAGATCGCCCAGGTGCTCGCTGCGCGTTAGCCGAGCCGTTATCGGGGCAGTTGTTCATCGAGCAGGATCAACTGCCCCAGTCGGCTGCGTGTGCGCATCAGGTCGATGACCGAACCCGCCAGGCTCTCGGCCAGCGGGCGTTCGCCGACCAGTATCAAGGTCTTGTCCTGGTCGTACAGCACGTCGATGAGGTTGATGAAGCGTTGCTGCACAGCGGTCGAACACTCGTCCAGTAGCGGCAGATGGTCGATGCTCCACCGCTCGAAACGTTTGCACAACGCCAGGTAGTCGATGACCGCCGTGGGTTCTTCACAGAGGTCGGCGAAATTGAAATGGACACGGTCGTCGTCGATCAGGCGCGCGCGTAGCTGGCGGTTGCCGACGTCCAGCGGCACCGGCTCCAGATCCGCTGGCGGCAGTTGCAGCCGCGCCCGCTGCGCCGGGGTTCCGGGCCATACATAGTGGCCGCGGGTGAAGCGTTGTTGCGGTCGGTCTTGGGACAGGCTGCGGTAATCGGTGGCGCCTCCGACTTCCAGTACATCCATCCGGGCGTTGATCAGTTCGATAACGGGCAGGAAACGCTGGTGATAGAGGGGGTTGGGCAGCAGGCCTTCGGGTGGATAGTTGGAGGTCACGACCAGCAGGATGCCACGCTCGAAGAGGGCCTTGAACAGCCGCGTGATGAGCATGGCGTCGCCGATGTCGTGCACATGGAATTCGTCGAAACACAGCAGACGGCAGTTCTCCAGCAGCTCATCCAGGGTGCTAGCCAGTGAGTCGACGGCCTGCCGATGGCGGAACATACCCTGATGCAACTGGGCGAAAAAATCGTGGAAGTGCAGGCGGCGTTTTTCTTCCAAAGGAGCCGCCCTGAACAAGCCATCGAGCAGCCAGCTCTTGCCGCGCCCCACGGCGCCATGCAGGTACAGACTGCGCACTGCCGTGCTCTGCAGCAAGGCAGGCATGCGCTCGGCCATGCTGGCGATGACCCGCGTTTGATCGGCACCGAGGGTGTAGCCCGATTGCCTGGCCCGCTCGTCGAACCAAGTCTGCAACGCCACAGCGGCGTCGCTGGTTTCAGCCTTCGGCTCGGGTTTGAACAGGCGTTTGTACAGGGCGTGCAGCGACGGTAATGCGGTCAATCGGGGTGCTCCATGACGAACCGTGGGTCAACGCAGACCGGAGACCATTTGCGCAAGCACACTCAGCACATCGCCGCCCAGTCGCGCGGAGCGCTGGCCGTTCCAGCCGGTATGACTGTCCGGTGCGTCGTCGTGATCCTTGAACGGCATCTCCAGGGTCAACGACAGGCAGTCGAATCGCTCGCCGACGCTGTTGCAGGCCAGGGTCATGTTGGCCTCGCCCGGCTTGTCGCGGGTGTAGCCGTGCACTGCCTGGAAGTCAGGGGTACGGGCGCACAACAGGTCGCGGAAGGTCTGTTCCAGTTGGGCGATGCGTGGGGTATAGCCAGGGTTGCCTTCGCAGGCGGCGGTGAACACGTAGGGGATTTCTTCGTCACCGTGGGCGTCGATGAACAGGTCGACGCCATGCTTGTCCATTTGCTGCTGAACGAAGAACACTTCGGGCGTGTATTCGGCGCTTGAATCCTGCCAGGCGCGGTTCAGGTCGCGACCGCGGGCGTTGGTGCGCAGATGACCGTGCACGGCGCCATCGGGATTCATGTTCGGGACCAGGTACACGTCGGCCTTCTCCAGCAGCGCCTGGACCTCGGCATCATTGGCCTGCAGGCGATCGATCACGCCTTCCATGAACCACTGGGCCATGTGCTCGCCCGGATGCTGCTGGGCGATCAGCCACAGCCGACGCTTGCCCGGCGCACCATCGCCCTTGCGCAGCAACGGTATTTCCCGCCCCTCGCAGCTTTGGCCCACGGCAAGCAGCTGCAAACCGGCCTCCATCACCGCGCGATCGATCAGGGCGTCGTGACGCTCGCGGCTATAAGGTTCGAAATAGGCAAACCACATGTCGCTGTTCTGCGCTTCGAGGCCGAAGCGCAGGGCCTGGCCATCGAACGTGCTGGGGACGCGGAACCAGTGCTTCTGATCGCTGGAGGCTACGGCATGGTAGCCGTGCCAGGCGTGACCATAGGAAGACTGGGCGGCGTTCTGCAACCTGAATTCGTAGCGTTGGCCAACCTGCAGCGCTGTGGCCTTGAAGTGAAACCACTGGAAGTGCGCGCTCTGACGGTCCGGGCGAATCGCCAGGTGCACGTCGAGCGGATCGCGTGCGTCGATGACTTCGATGTTGCCGCTGTCGAAGTCGGCACTGATCTGCGGGGAGGGGCGGGTCACGGTTGTGTTCCTGTACCTGAGTTCTTGTACCGCCACTGTACACCGAGCAGTGGGCCATCCCGCAACTAGCGCACGAACTTCTTTCATGCTTTTCGCAATGAGGTGCGATGTCGCTGAATCGATGACAGGCCGGTTAAGGGATGGTTCGTGCAACTTGAACTCGGGGTCAATGCTGGGCAGAGGCGAAGTCGGAGACGTCTTTTTATTTTTTGCACAAACTAATGCTGTGCTGTTTTTTTCCGGATTAACGATGTTGGGTGATAGCGGTCTGACATCGTGAAATTGTTATAAATCGTCAGCCCCTGAGCGCCCTGACGTACTAGCCTATTGCTTATATGGCGCAGAGCCATAACGTCGACACCATATAAGGTTTTCAGAAAAGTCGACCTAGGACAGGCAGTTAGAAGTTTAAGGTGGGCTCGCCATGGAATCATGTCAATTATTCATCATGCAGCGGGATTGCTACGGATGAATCGTTTCGTCTAGCGACTTCCCGTTCGGGATACTTATTGGAATACACCTTGAATCACTGGCGCCGGCAATCGCCGAGTGCAGGTGAAGTTGCGTGTGCGGTGCCCTCTGGTGCACTGCAAGAATCTGCTAGGAGCAAATATGGACAGTATCGTTGTTGCTGCGAAGTCGGCGCAAAGCACCTCGGAAATGGCGTGGGGCAATATAAAGCTGTTGGATACCAGCCTGGTCAAACTGCCAGTGGACCCCAGCGATGTCGCTTCCACTGCGCGTTCCGGCAACAACCTGATCGTCACCCTCAAATCTGGCGAACAAGTCACCATCGGCGACTTTTTCAAGGTCGATGCGGCGGGTCAGCAGAGCGGGGTGGGGTTCGAAGGCCAGGGTGGTTTTCTCGGGCGGCCAACTCGGGGGCCCTTCCCCGGGTTTCCCTTTTCGGAAGCCTCGCCCGCCGATGAATTGCTCTTGGCCGGCGCGCCCGCCAGCGGTTCCACGCCTGGCTGGATGCTGGCCGCGTTCGGTCTGGCGGGCGTAGGGGCCGCGGGGGCTGCGGTATCGGGCGGCGGTGGGGGAGGCGGCGGTGGCGGCGCGGCATCACCTGTCACTCCGGTGCCACCGACCGATACCACGGCGCCCGGCGCGCCCACCGGGCTCATTTTCGCGGCCGATGGCAGTGGTGTTTCAGGCCGCGGCGAAAGCAATGCATCCGTAGTCGTTCGCGATGCTCAGGGCAACGTCGTGGGCAGCGGTACGGTGGATGCCGATGGCAACTTCCAGGTGGCGTTTCCTGCGCCTCAGACCAATGGCGAGCCGTTGCAAGTCGTCATCACCGACGGTTCAGGCAACAGCTCAGATCCAGTGGTGATCACCGCACCCGATACCACGGCGCCCGCAGCGCCCGCCGGGCTGGCGCTGACCGCGGACGGCTCCACCTTGACCGGTACCGGTGAGCCTGGTGCCACGGCCACCGTGATCACTGCTTCGGGCGGGGGGCTGGGTTCGGCGGGGGTGGCGGCCGATGGGTCGTTCAGCCTGGTCCTGAACCCGCCGCAGGTCAACGGTGAAGCGTTGAGCGCAACACAGACCGATGCAGCGGGCAACCTATCGCCGGCCGCCAGCCTGGTCGCACCCGATCTGACACCTGACACCGCCCCTGATCCGACACCAGACCCTACGCCTGATCCAACACCCGATCCTACGCCTGACCCCACGCCTGATCCGACCCCTGATCCAACACCCGACACCACCGCTCCGGCGGTGCCGACGGGCCTCGCGGTCAGTGCCAACGGCGGTGTAATGGTCGGCCGTGGTGAAGCGGGCACTGTTGTCAACGTCACCGATGCTGGCGGTAACCTCATCGCCACCGGGACCGTGGACGCCAATGGCAACTTCCGCGTGGACCTCAATCCCGCCCAGGCCAACGGTCAGGGTCTGGAGGTGACCCTGACCGACGCCTCGGGCAATGTCTCGGCGCCGGGCAACGTCGTCGCGCCGGACATCGAAGCGCCTGCAGCACCTACCGGCCTGAGCATCGATGGCACAGGCCTGGTGTTCAGCGGACGCGCCGAAGCCGGTGCCACGGTGGTGGTGCGCGACGCGGCGGGCACTCTGCTCGGCTCGGGCACGGCCAATGCCAGCGGGAGTTTCCAGATCACCTTGAATACCCCTCAGGTCGACGGCCAAACCCTCAGCGTGGTGGCCACCGACGCGGCGGGCAATGCGTCGCTACCCGGCCAGTTGCAGGTGCCGGACCTGACGGTTTCCGAACCTATTTCCGAGTTCGTCATCAGCGCCGACGGGTTCTCCTGCGGCGGCCGTGGCCAGGCGGGCGATACCGTAACCATCACCAACGCGGCCGGGGATGTGGTCGGCAGCGCGCAGGTGAACGCATTCGGGCGGTTCTTCATTCGCTTCGCGCTGCGTCTGGCCCCCAACGAGCCCATTACCGCCACGCAGACCGATGACAACGGCAACGTTACCTCCACGCTCAGCGCGCTGGTGCCCGATGACATCGGCCCTGGCACTCCGGACAACCTCAGCCTCAGCCAGGACGGCCTGACCCTGACCGGTACTGGCACTGCCGGCGACACCGTACGTGTCTTCACCAGCCAGGGCGTGTTGCTGGGCAGTGCCATCGTCAATGCCGATGGCACGTTCTCGATCACCCTCGGCCAGGCTCAGACCAATGGCGAGATCCTGACCCTCATTGCCACCGATTTCGATAACGAAAACTCGGTGCCCGTGCCGTTCGTGGCTGCCGACAGCACGGCTCCGGCCATCGTCGGCAACGCTGGCTTTGGCGCCGACGGGACGACCCTGACCGGCACCGGCGAGCCGGGTGCCACGGTGACCGTGCGCGATGCGCAAGGCAACGTGATCGGCACCGCTACGGTGGACCAGGCCGGCAATTTCGTCGTGGCGCTGGCTCCGGCCCAGGCCGATGGGCAAGTACTCAGCGTTACCCAGACCGACGCGGCGGGTAACGTTTCGGCCGCGGTGCAAACGACGGCGCCCGATATTACCGCTGGCGTGGAGCTGAGCCAGGTGACCATCAGTGCTGACGGCACTCTGGTCAGCGGCCGTGGCCAGCCCGGCGACACCATTACCGTCACCGGCACGGGCGGGGTGGTCCTGGCCAGCGGCCCGGTTGCCGCCGACGGCACCTTCAGCCTCGTCCTCGATCCGGCGCAGACCAACGGCCAGGCGCTGCTGGTCGGTCAACAGGACGCGGCCGGCAATGCGTCGGCCACTGTTGGCCTGACCGCGCCGGACCTGGAAGCGCCCGTGGCGCCTGGCAACCTGGCGCTGGACGCCACCGGTACGCTGCTCTCGGGCCTCGGCGAGGCTGGTACTACGGTAACGGTCAAGAACGCTGCGGGCACGGTGCTGGGTACGGCACTGGTCGCTGCGGACGGTACCTTCCAGGTCACGCTTTCAGGGGCTCAGGCCAACGGCCAGGCATTGACGGTGAGTGCCGTGGATGCCGCTGGCAACAGCTCGCCTGCGGTACCCTTCACGGCGCCGGACACGACCGCGCCGAATGCGGTCACCAACCTGCTGGTCAGCGCCGATGGCCTGACCCTGACCGGTCGCGGTGAGCCCGGCGCCACGGTCACCATCACCAACGCCAGTGGCGCGATCGTCGGCACCGCTACGGTCGGTGCCAACGGTAATTTCAGCACGGGCCTGGCTCCCGCTGTGGTCGAAGGCGATGTACTCACCGCCGTGCAGGCCGACGCGGCGACCAATGTCTCGCTACCGGCGACCGTCGTTGCGCCCGATGCCATCGGCCCCGAAACGCCTGGCAATCTGGCCCTGAGCGGTGACGGTGTACAGCTGACCGGTACCGGCAGCGTGGGTAACACGGTCAATGTGTTCGGCCCCCAAGGCAACCTGTTGGGCACCGCCATCGTCGGCGCCACTGGCACCTTCGTCATTACCCTCAACCCGGCCCAGACCAATGGCGAAGTGTTGTCAGTGGTCGCTACCGATGCGCGAGGCGAGGACTCGGTACCGGTCGAAATCACCGCATTCGATTCGACTGCGCCCGACCCCGTGGGTGGCGTGACCATCAGCGCCAACGGTACGACTGTGACCGGTACCGGCGAAGTCGGCGCCACCGTTACTGTACGTGGCGCCAACGGTGCCGTGATCGGCACGGCCACGGTGGCCACCGATGGCACCTTCAGCGTCACGTTGAACACGCCGCAACTCAATGCGCAGTTGCTGCAAGTCACGCAGACCGATGCAGCGGGCAACAGTGCTGACGCTGTCGATCTGATCGCGCCTGACCTGACCGCGCCTGCCGCGCTGTCGCAGTTGGCTGTGAGCACTGATGGCCTGACCCTGACCGGACGTGGCGAGGTCGGCGCGACGGTCACGGTGCTGGCACCCAACGGTGTGGCTTTGGGAACCGCGACGGTGGGCGGCGACGGTTTGTTCAGCGTCACCTTGAACACGGCACAGACCAATGGCCAGAGCCTGAGCGTGAGCCAGAGCGATGCCGCCGGCAACCGCTCGCCGATCGCCCTCGCGCAGGCACCTGACACCGATGCGCCTGCCGCGCCCAGCGCACTGCAGCTCAACGGCAGCGGCACCGTGTTGAACGGCCTAGGCGAGGCGGGCGCTACCGTGCGCGTGGTGGATGCCAATGGCGTTGCGCTGGGCACTGCCGTGGTCGGCGCCAACGGCACCTTCCAGGTCACCCTCGTTCCGGCCCAGGCCAACGGCCAATTGCTCGAAGTTACCCAGACCGATGGCGCCGGGCAGACCTCGGTACCGGTGGCAATCACCGCTGGCGACAGCACGGCGCCAGGCGCCTTGGCCAATGTGGCCCTGAGCCGCGATGGGCTGAGCGTGACAGGCACCGGTGAAAGCGGCGCCACGGTCACGGTACGCGCGGCTAACGGCGCCGTGCTCGGCAGCGCCGTAGTGCGCACGGACGGCACCTTCAGCGTCGAGCTGGCCAGTGCGCAGGTCAATGGCGAACGCTTGGGTGTGGCCCAGGCCGACCCAAGTGGCAATCTGTCGCCGACCACGTTTGTTACCGCCGCCGATGTCACCCCACCCGGCGCTCCGGCGACGCTGGCGCTGGACGCCAGCGGCCTGGTGCTGACCGGTACCGGCGAGGCCGGCGCCACGGTGCGTATCACCAACGCCCAGGGCACGCTGCTGGGCACTGGCACGGTTGCCGCCAACGGCACGTTCAGCATCACTTTGAGCGCGCCGCAGACCAACGGCCAGAGCCTCAAGGCCGTGGCCACCGACGCGGCCAGCAACAGCTCGGCGGCCAGTACCCTGGTCGCTGCAGACACCACAGCGCCAGTTCCGGTCGGCAACCTTGCGATCAGTCCCGATGGCCTGGCGCTGTCGGGCACCGGTGAAGCGGGTGCCAGCGTGGCGGTACGTGCGGCCAACGGCGATCTGATCGGCACTGGTACCGTGGGGGCCAATGGCATCTTCCTGATTACCTTGACCCGCGCCGCGCTGCAGAGTGACGTGTTGAACGTGATCGAGACCGATGCGGCTGGCAATGCATCGACTCCTGTCACCGTCAACGGCCCGGACGGCAGCGAACCGGTCGCGCCAGGCAGCCTGGTGATAAGCCTCGACGGATCCACGTTGACTGGCACCGCGCTGGCCGGCAACACCGTGACCGTGGTCAATGCACAAGGCGCGTTGCTGGGCTCGGCCGTCGCCAATGCCGCCGGGCAGTTCAGCGTGACCCTCTCGCCCGCCCAGATCAACGGCGAGTTGCTGAGCGTGCAAGCCAGCGACGGTATCCGCGTATCGGTACCGACCTTGCTCACTGCCTTCGACGATACCCCGCCGCAGGCGCTGGACAATGTACTGCTCAGCGCCAATGGCAGCACGCTCAGCGGGGCCGGTGAAGCCGGCGCCACGGTCAATGTCCGCGATGCCAACGGCCAACTGCTCGGTACCGGCACGGTCGCCACCGATGGCACCTTCAGTATCACCTTCGTTCCGGCCCTGATTGACCGGCAGGTGCTGACGGCTACCCAGAGCGACCCCAGCGGCAATGTGTCTGCGGCGGTCAGCCTGACCGCGCCGGACCTCACGGCGCCGCCCGCGCCCTCGGGCTTGAGCCTGAACGCTCAGGGCACGATTCTGAACGGTCTGGGCGAAGCCGGGACCACGGTCGTGGTGCGCGATGCGGCCGGTGCGATTGTCGGCAACGGCACCGTCGCAGCCGACGGTACGTTCCAGATCAGCGTGAGCCCGGCACAGTTGACCGGCACCACCCTGCAGGTGACCTTGACCGACACGGCCGGCAACATTTCGCCCGTCGCTGCTCTGCCAGTGGCGGATGTCACCGCGCCCGGCGTGGTGACCGGCCTGCAGCTCAACGTCGCGGGCACGGTGCTGACCGGCAAGGGCGAGGTGGGCGCGACGGTCAGCGTGACCGCAGCCGATGGCACCGTGTTGGGCACTGCCGTGGTCGGCGCGACCGGCAGCTTCGTGGTCAACCTGGTGCCCGCGCAGGCCAATGGCGAGCTGCTCGATGTGCAGCAGACGGACGCGGCCGGCAATCTGTCGTTGCCGGTGGCACTGATTGCCGCCGACGTCACCGCGCCAAATGCCTTGAACAACGTCGTCATCAGTGCCAACGGCGCGGTGGTCAGCGGGGTGGGTGAGGCGGGTGCCACGGTGCGGGTCTTGACCAGCGCCGGTGCCGAACTGGGCACGGCGACGGTCGGCACCGATGGGCGCTTCTCGATCACTCTGACGACGCCGCAGATCAATCTGCAGTCGCTCACCGTGACCCAGGCCGATGGCGCTGGCAACTTCTCGCCCAACGTCAACCTGCTCGCGCCCGACCTGCAGGCGCCGAACGCGCCGACCAATGTCGTGCTGACCGCGCAAGGCTCGGCCGTGACCGGCCTGGCCGAGCCTGGCACGGTGGTGTCGGTGGTGGTCAGCGACGCCCAGGGTAATATCCTGGGCAGTGCAACCGTGGCCGCCAACGGCACTTTCCAAGTCAACCTGACCACGCCGCAAACCAACGGCCAGACCCTGCTGGTGACGTCCACCGATGCCGCTGGCAATGTGTCTACATCCATCACGGTGATTGCCGCCGACCTCACGGCGCCCACCCAGGCCACCGACCTTGCGGTCAACCCGGGCGGTACGCTGTTGGCCGGTAAAGGTGAAGTGGGTGCCACGGTCACGGTGTTCGATGCCCAGGGCACGCAGATCGGCACCGGTACCGTCGGGCCGAACGGAAGCTTCCTGGTCAACGTGACGCCGGTAGCGCAGAACGCCGTATTGAGCGTGATTCTCACCGATGGTGTTGGCAATGCTTCGTTGCCGGCCACGGTGACCGTGCCCGACGCCAACGGACCCGATCAACCGACCGCGCTGGTGCTCAGCGCCGATGGCCTGCGCCTGAGCGGTCTCGCCGATGCGGGCAATACCATAACCGTACGCGGCCCCAATGGCGTGCTCGGCACCACCACGGTCAATGCCGATGGTACGTTCCAACTGACTTTGAGTGCTGCGCAGACCAATGGCGAGTTGCTGGATGTGGTTGCCAGCACCGGTGGTTTCAACTCGCTGCCTGGCCAAGTCACGGCCGTGGACAGCACCGCGCCGGCGTTGACCAACGTGGTCATCAGCAACGACGGCAGCCTGATCACCGGGCGCGGCGAAGCCGGTGCCACGGTGACCGTGCTCAACCCGGTCGGTGTGGCGATTGCCACCGCCACCGTTGGCGTCACTGGCCAGTTCAGCGTGACCTTGACGCCGCCGCAGATCGACGCGCAACGCTTGCAAGTGAACCAGGTCGATGCGGCCGGCAACAGCTCGACGCCGTCCACCGTGACCGCGCCAGACCTGACGGCGCCTGCAGGGGTACTGCAGCCACTGGTAAGCGCTGATGGCCTGGTCGTCACCGGGCGCGGTGAAGCCGGTGCGACAGTCACCGTGTTCGCCAGCAATGGCGTGGTACTGGGCAGCGGCGTGGTCGATGGCAATGGCGTGTTCAGCGTCAACCTCAACCAGGCACAGAACAACGGCCAGACCCTGACCCTGTTGCAGCGCGATCTGGCGGGCAATGAATCGCCGGTCGTCAACGTGCAGGCCGGCGACACCTCGATTCCCCTGGCGCCCGCTGCGCTGGTACTCGACAGCAGCGGGTTGTTGCTCAGTGGTATTGGTGAGCCGGGCGCGAGCGTGCAGGTCAGGAATGCCAACGGTGACGTTGTCGGCAGCGGGGTGGTAGGCGCCAATGGTCGCTTCCAGATTACCCTGGACACGCCACAGGTCGCCGGGCAGTTGTTGGCCGTCACGCAGAGCGATACGGCCGGTAATACTTCACCTTCCACACCCGTGACCGCAGCGGACATTACGCCACCGACCGTGCTGATCAACGTTGCGTTGAGCAGCGATGGACGGGTGGTGACCGGTACCGGTGAAGCCGGTGCCAACGTGACGGTACGCAGCGCTGCTGGCGTACCCCTGGGCAGCGCCGTAGTGGCCGCCGATGGCAGTTTCAACGTCATCCTCAGCAGTCCGCAAATCAATGGCCAGACGTTGTCGCTGGTGCAGGTCGATGCCGCCAGCAATGCTTCACCCACGTTTACCCTGCAGGCCGCCGACATCACCGCGCCTGCCGCGCCGACCGAGTTGTCGTTGAGCCGGGCGGGTACGCTGTTTTCCGGTTTCACCGAAGCGGGCGCCACTGTCAGCATTACCGGCGCGCAGGGCCAGGTGCTCGGCACAGGTGTGGCCGGCACTGACGGTACCTTCGCCATCACGCTGGCGTCGGCCCAAGCCAATGGCCAGACACTGCGGGTCACAGCCACTGACGGTGCTGGCAATACCTCGCTGCCAGGCACCCTGGTGGCTGCCGACATCACGCCACCGGTCGCGGTCAGCAATCTGGTGGTCAGCGCCGACGGCAACGTGCTCGGCGGTTCGGGCGAGGCCAATGCCACGGTGCGTGTCACCGCCGCCAATGGCGATCTGCTCGGCACCGGCACGGTGAACGCGGGCGGTACCTTCCTGATTACCTTGAACCGGCCGGCCACCCTCAGCGATGTGCTGACCGTGGTCGAAACCGATGCGGCGGGCAATCCATCGACGCCGGCCCAGGTCAATGGCCCGGACGGCGGCGCCCCGAGCGCGCCGGCCAATCTGCTGCTGACGCTGGAGGGCGCCATTCTCACCGGCACCGGTTCGGCCGGTGCGATCATTCGTGTCACCAGCACGACCGGCGTGCTGCTGGGCACTGGCACGGTCGATGGGTCAGGTGCGTTCAGCATTCTGCTCGATACTCCGCAACGCAACGGCGAAGTGCTCAGCGTGCAAGCCAGTGACGCGATCGGCCGCGTGTCGATTGCAGTACCCTTCGCGGCCGCTGACACCACCGCGCCCGATACCCTGGCCAACGTGCAGATCAGCGCCAATGGTGCCTTGATCACCGGCACGGGCGAGGCGGGTGCGCAAGTGACGGTGCGCGATGCGCTGAACCAGTCGATGGGCACCGCGACGGTGGCAGCGGATGGCACGTTCACGATCGCCTTGACGCCAGCCCAGACCAACCTGCAGGTGCTCAACGTGACCCAGGCCGATACGGCCGGCAATCTGTCGCCGGGTGTCACCGTGACCGCACCGGACCTTACGGCGCCCGAAGCGCCGGTCGCCCTGGTGCTCAACGATGTCGGTACAGTCTTGACCGGCACCGGCGAGGCAGGCGCCAACATAGTGGTACGCAATGCCGTGGGCGCCCAGGTCGGCGCAGGCATCGTGGGCGCCAACGGCAGTTTCCAGATTACCCTGGACACCCCGCAGATCGACGGCGGTGCGTTGCGGGTCACCCTGAGCGATGCTGCAGGCAACGTCTCCCTGGCGGGCAGCGTGATCGGCCGCGATACCCTGGCGCCGGTGGCCGTGATCACCCCGGTCATCAACGCCGACGGCACCTTGATCAGCGGGCGTGGCGAGGCGGGTGCGACCGTCACGGTTACCATCGTCAGCGGTACCGTGCTCGCCTCGGCCCTGGTTGCCGCCAACGGGACCTTCAGCGTGGCGCTCGACCCGGCGCAGGCCAACGGCCAGCTTCTGGACGTGCTGCAGACCGATGCGGCCGGCAATGCTTCGGTACCCGTGGCGCTCACCGCGCCGGACATCACACCGCCCACGGCCCTCAGCGCTGTGCTCATCAGCGGCGATGGTGTAGTGGTCACCGGGCGTGGCGAGGCTGGTGCGCTGGTTCGCGTACTGGTAGGGAATGCCGAACTGGGCCGCGCCCAGGTCGACGCCAGCGGTCAATTCTCGATCACGTTGAACACTGCGCAGGTGAACCTGCAGCAACTGACCGTCACTCAGGTCGATGGGGCAGGCAACTTCTCCGCCAACGTCACCCTGAATGCCCCGGATTTGCAAGCGCCGCCCGCACCGACCAATGTCGTGCTCAGTCCCCAAGGCGGTGCGGTCATTGGCCAGGCAGAGCCCGGCACCGTGGTATCAGTGGTGGTCAGCGACGCCCAGGGCAATGTGCTGGGCAGCGCTATCGTGGCCGCCAACGGCACCTTCCAGGTCGAGCTGGCGTTCCCGCAGACCAACGGCCAGACACTGCTGGTCACTTCCACCGATGCCGCCGGCAACACCTCGACCAGTGTCACGGTGATCGCCGCCGACCTCACCGCGCCGGACGCACCGACCGCGCTGGTGGTCGGCCTCGATGGCCTGACCGTGGCAGGCCAGGGCGAAATAGGCGCCACCGTCAACGTGCGCGCTGCCAATGGCGATCTGCTCGGCATCGGTCGGGTGGGTGCGAATGGCACCTTCAGTATCACGCTCAATCGCCCTGCCACCGAAAACGAGGTGCTCAACGTCACCTTGATCGATGCGGCCACCAACGTTTCGACGGCGGCCACCGTCGTGGCGCCGGACGTGAACGGTCCTGATCAACCCACTGCACTGCTCCTGAGCGGCAACGGCTTGAGCCTGAGCGGGCAGGGCGATGTGGGCAACACCATCACTGTACGCAGCGTGACCGGCGTAGTCCTGGGCACGACTGTGGTCGACGCCAACGGCAACTTCTTGGTTGCACTGAGCGCGGCGCAAACCAACGGCGAGACGCTGGAAGTCGTCGCCACCAGCGGCGCCCTGGTGTCGTTGCCAGCACTGATCACCGTGGCCGACATCACGCCTCCCGGTCTCATCACCAACCTGCAGGTCAGCCTCGACGGCACCCAAGTCAGCGGGCGCGGCGAAGCAGGAGCCACCGTGACCATTCGTGGCCCTGACAACGCCATACTGGGCACGACGACGGTGGGCGTCACCGGCGCATTCAGCGTGACGCTCAACGACGCGCAAACCAACGGCGAGGTGCTCACGGCCGTGCAGGTCGACGGTAGCAACAACCCGTCGGCTGCAGCCACCGTCACTGCTCGCGACAGCACGCTGCCCGATGCTCCGGTAGCGATTCTCAATGCTGGCGGCACGGCGGTTAGCGGCACTGCCGAGGCGGGTACCGTGGTCAGGGTCATCGTCAGCGATGCCCAGGGCAACATACTCGGCAGCACAGTCGTAGCGCCCGATGGCACTTACCAGGTCGATCTGGGCCAAGCTCAAGCCAACGGCCAGACCTTGCTGGTGACCTCGACCGACGCGGCGGGCAACGTGTCGACGAGTACTACGCTGTTTGCACCCGACATCACGCCACCGGCGCAGGTGACCGGTCTGGTCATCAGCCCCGACGGCGATCTGCTGGCCGGGCGCGGCGAGGCAGGTGCCCGAGTGACCGTGCGCGATGCTGGCGGGAACACCGTCGGTACCGGCCTGGTCGGTGCCAGCGGCAGCTTCATCGTCACTCTGACTACCCCCGTCGTTCCTGGCGCCGTGCTCACGGTGGTGCAGCAAGATGCCGCCGGTAATCCGTCCATTGGCCTGAACATCACTGCACCGGACGGTACCGGTCCGGATCAACCGAGCGCCTTGGTGCTCACTACCGATGGCCTGCAACTGAGCGGCCAGGCCGACGCCGGCAACACCGTGACCGTGCGCAGCGCCACTGGTGTGGTGCTGGGCACGGCCGTGGCCGACGCCAACGGTGCGTTCACGATCGTTCTGTCGACCGCGCAACTCAACGGCGAACAGCTTGAAGTGATTGCCAGCCTGGGTGCGCAGGTCTCGATACCTGCGCCGTTCCAGGCGCTCGATGTGACCGCGCCGGGGGCGCTGACCGATCTGGTGGCCAGTGCAGATGGCACCCAATTGACCGGTCGCGGCGAAGTGGGCGCGACGGTCACGGTCATTGCACCCAATGGCGATGTTCTGGGCAGCGTGGTCATCGGTATCACCGGCGCCTTCACCGTGCCGTTCACGGTGCCGCAGCTGGGTGGCGGCAACCTGACGGTGTCGCAGACCGACGTGGCGGGCAACGTTTCGCCGACGGCACTGGTGCCTGCGGTGGACAGCACACCGCCCGTGGCGCCGAGCGCCACCGTTGAGCTCAACGGCAACGCCGTGGTGGGCACGGCCGAACCGGGCAGCGTGGTCACGGTGATCGTCAGCGATGCCCAAGGCAATGTCCTGGGGACCGCCACGGTCGCCTCCGACGGCACCTACCAGGTCGTGCTCGATGCAGCCCAGAACAATGGGCAGACGCTGCTGGTCACCTCCACCGATGCGGCCGGCAATGTGTCCTCGACAACCATCGTGGTCGCACCCGACATCACGGTGCCCGATCCGGTTACCAACCTGGTGGTCAGCGCCGATGGGACGCTGTTGACCGGCAAGGGCGAGGTCGGTGCCCGAGTCACGGTGCTGGGGGCGGGCGGTCTGTCCGTAGGCACGGCCACGGTCGATGCCAATGGCAACTTCACGGTCACCCTCGATCCGGTCTCCGCAGACCGCACCCTGCTCAGCGTTACCCAAGCCGACCAGACCGGCAACGTTTCAGCCATCGCCACCGTCACCACGCCCGACATCAACGGTCCTGACGTGCCGACGGCGCTGGTGCTCAGCACCGACGGTCTGCAGGTGGTTGGCCAGGGTGACATCGGCAACCTGATCACCGTGCGCAACCTGCAAGGCACCGTGCTGGGTACGGCGACCGTCGATGGCAACGGGGCTTTCCAGGTCCAGCTTGCCACCGCGCAGCTCAATGGCGAGATCCTTCAGGTCACTGCCGCCGACGGCGCGCTGACCTCGCTGCCCGCGCAATTGGTAGCGCCGGATGTGACGGCGCCGACCAACCTCGCCGAGCTGTCGGTCAGCCTCGACGGCACACTGTTGACCGGTCGTGGCGAAGCCGGCGCCACCGTGGTCGTCACTGGCCCCGGCAATGTCATTCTGGGCACCGCCGTTGTGGCCGTGACCGGAATTTTCACCGCCAACCTGACCACGCCGCAGCTCAATGGCCAAGCCTTGAGCGTGGTGCAGACCGACACGGCCGGCAACACCTCGGCGGCGCTCGTCACTCTGGCCGGCGACCGCACGCCACCGTCGGCGCCTGTCGATCTGGCTGTGATCAACCAAGGTCTGGTACTCACCGGCAGCGGGGAGCCCGGTGCGCAGGTCACGGTCAGCAACGCTCAGAACATCGTGTTGGGTACGGGCACAGTGCTGCTCGATGGTAGCTTCCAGGTTGTATTGAGCCAGGCGCAGGTCAATGGCCAGGCGCTGGGCGTGACCCTGACCGATGCTGCGGGCAACGTGTCGGTGCCAGGCGCCGTGCTGGCCGGCGACACCACCGCGCCGGTGGCCTTGACCAACATCACCATCAGCAACGACGGCGCTTTGACCAGCGTGCTGAACGGCAAGGGTGAACCGGGGGCTGTCGTCACCGTGACACGCCTGGACGGGACCGAACTGGGCAGTGGCACAGTGTCGGCGGCAGGTAATTTCAACATCATCCTGACGCCGGCCGTCACCACTGGCGAGCCGCTGAACCTGGTGCAGGTCGACGCAGCGGGCAACGTCTCGCCGATCGCGACGATCAACTCGCCAGACACCACTGCACCCGATTTGCTGACCCAGGTGGCGATCAACCTCACCACTGGGGCGACCGTGACCGGGCGTGGCGAGGCTGGGGCGACCGTGACGGTCAAGGATGCCGCGGGCGTGGTACTGGGCACCGCGCAGGTGGCGGGCGACAACAGCTTCGTGGTGACCTTGTCGCCAGCGCAGATCAACAATCAACCGCTGACCGTCGCACAGACGGACCTGTCCGGCAACGTCGGCGCGAGCACGCCGATCTTCGCGCCTGACCTGACGCCTCCGTCAGCCCCCACGCAATTGGCGCTGACTGGCAGCGGCACCGTGCTCAGCGGGCTGGGCGAAGCCAACACCACTGTCATCGTCAAGAATGCGGCAGGCGCAACGCTGGGCGCGGCGACCACGGTGGGTGCTGATGGTACTTTCCAGGTCACCTTGCCAGCGCAGCAAAACGGTCAATCGCTGGTGGTGACCCTGACCGACGCGGCCGGCAATGTGTCCGGGCCGGGCAGTCTGACCGCCCCTGATGTGACACCACCAGCAGCGCCGACCATTCTGGCGCTGAACGCGAATGGCACCTTGCTCACAGGTACAGGGGAGGCCGGCGCGCAGATAGTCGTGCGCAACAACCTCAACGTCTCGGTGGGCACCGGTACGGTCAGCGCCGACGGCACTTACAGCGTCACCCTGAGCGTGCCGCAGATCAATGGCGAGGTGCTCAGCGTCCGCCAGGTCGATGCCGCAGGCAATGCCTCGGTGGCGGTCACCGTCACCGCCAGCGACCTCCAGGCCCCGAGCGCCTTGGTCAACCTGACGGTGTCGAGCAACGGTCTGCAACTCACCGGCAGCGGTGAAGCCCTGGCTCGCATCGTGGTCAAGAACGTGCTGGGCGTGCAGATCGGCGCAGCGACGGCCGATGCCGACGGTCTCTTTACGGTCAACCTGGCCACCCCTCAACTCAATGGCCAGTTGCTGGTCGTGACCCAGGCCGACGTGGCCGGCAACGTCTCGTTGCCATTCAACTTCCCGGTACCCGACGTTACCGCGCCTGTGGCCCTGACGCTGGCGGCGGTCAGCGCCGACGGTCGAATCGTCACCGGGCGTGGCGAGGCCGGCGCGACGGTCAGCGTCACCGGCCCGCTCAACGCATCGCTGGGCACGGCAGTCGTGGCCGCCGACGGTACGTTCATCGTGACCCTGAGCACGCCGCAGACCAACTTCGAGGCCTTGCTGCTGGTCCAGCGCGACGCTGCGGGAAATGTCTCCACCGGTGTCACCGTCAATGCCCCGGACCTCACGCCGCCGGCGCTGCCGACCGGCCTGGGCCTGAGCGTCGACGGGCTGGTGTTCAACGGCACGGCTGAAGCCGGTGCGCGGGTGTTCGTGACCAACGCGCAGGGTGCGTCGCTGGGCAATGTCCGGGTCGGCGCCAACGGCACCTTCAGCGTTCCGCTGAGCCTGGCCCAACTCAACGGCGGGACCCTGGAGGTGTATGCCCAGGATGCCGCCGGCAACAAGTCGGCACTGGCGCGCTTGAGTGTTCCCGATATCACCCCGCCGAGCCTGGCCACGCAGTTGGTGGTGAATGCCGACGGTACCCTGTTGACCGGCAAGGGCGAGGCCGGGGCGACCGTCAGTGTCGGCCTGGTGGTTGGCCAGACGCCTGTCGTGCTGGGCACCGCTGTGGTCGATGTCAACGGCAACTTCCAGGTGCCGCTGGTGCCGGCTGCGCTGGGCGGGCAATTGCTCACGGTCATCCAGACCGATGCGGCAGGCAATCCGTCGGCGGGCGCTGCGTTGAACATTCCACTGGAGCTGCCACCCGCTGCGCCCCTGGCAAGCGCCATCACCAGCAATGGTGTGACCCTGACCGGCACCACCGAGGCCGGCACCACGGTGATCGTGCGCAACGCCGGTGGAACCGTATTGGGCAGCGCGGTCGCCACTGGTACCACCTTCACCGTGACCCTGAACCCGCCGCAAGCCAACGGCCAGGTGCTGGAACTGCACGCGACCAAAGGCGCGCTGACGTCGGTGGCGACCTTCTTCACTGCCGTGGACAGCACCGCGCCGGTCCCGATCACCGAACTGAACGTCAACGGTACCGGTACCGTGGTCACCGGTCGCGGCGAGGTGGGCGCTACCGTGCGGGTCAGCAATGGCGCCGGCGTTGTGGTCGGAACCGGGTTGGTTGGCGCGAACGGCACCTTCGCCGTGCTGCTGCCGGTGGCACAGGCGAACGGTGGCGTACTCACGGCGGGTCAGGGCGGGGCGGCGCCAAATGTCTCCACAGCTGTGACGGGCCCCGCACCGGACATCATCGCGCCCGTTGCGCCGGGGGTAACCGGGCTGGGCAATGCCGGGCTGACCCTCAGCGGCACCGGTGAAGCAGGTGCCATCGCTACGGTCTACAACGCAGTGGGCGTGGCCATCGGCACCTCCACCGTACTGCCCAATGGCACCTTCGCGGTGACGTTGAGCAGCCCGCAACTCAATGGGCAGTTGCTCAGCGTCAAGCTGACCGACGCGGCGGGCAACGTGTCGCTGGCAACGCCGTTCCTGACGCTCGACACCACGCCTCCTGCTGCCTTGGTCAATGTGGCCCTGGCGACCAGTGGCAGCACCGTGACCGGGCAGGGCGAGGCGGGTGCACGGGTGACCGTCAGCGTCGGTGGCGTGGCTCTGGGCACTGCCGTGGTCGACGCCAGCGGCAATTTCAGCGTCAACCTCAGCGCCGCGCAGCTCAATGGTCAGCAATTGACTGTAGTGCAGACCGATGCCGCCGGGCTGACATCGCCGATCACTGCGCTGACGGCGCGCGATGCGACCGCGCCGAATGCACCGACCGCACTGGTGCTGGTTGGTGGCGTCAGCCTGACGGGTGTGGGTGAGGCCAACAGCACCGTGAAAGTCTACGGTGCCAACAATGCCTTGCTGGCCGAAGGGCCGGTGAGTGGCCTGGGCCTGTTCAGCGTGACCCTGGCATCACCGCAGCTCAACGGCGGTGCGTTGCGGGTGACGCTGACCGACGCGGCTGGCAACGTGTCCGCTGCGGGTCAACTGGGTGTGGCCGATACCACACCACCCACTGCGCCCACCGCGACCATCAGTCCCAGCGGCACCGTGGTTTCGGGCACAGGCGAGGCGGGTGCCACGGTCACCGTGCGCAGCGGCGCGAGCGTCCTGGGTAGCGCCGTGGTCGCGGCCAACGGCACCTACAGCGTTACGCTCAGTGCCGCGCAGATCAACAGCCAGGTCCTGAGCGTCAGTCAGGCCGACGCTGCGGCCAACGTTTCGCCCACGACCACCACCACGGCGCCGGACCTGACCCCGCCGAACGTGGCCACCGGGCTGGCCGTGGCTGGCAATGGCCTGACCTTGAGCGGCACCGGCGAGCCAGGCGCCACCGTCAGCGTCAAAGCCGCCACCGGCGTCGTGCTCAATGTCGCGCCAGTCACCGTCGGCACCGACGGTACGTTCACCGTGGCCTTGAACGCCGCGCAGATCAACGGCGAACGCCTGAGCGTCACCCTGACCGATGCACGCGGCAACGTCAGCGCCGGTGCAGCGGTGGTGGCTCCGGACATCGACGTCAACGAACCGGTGATCGCTTCCAGCAACCTGGCGACGGCAACCGTCAACATCACCCCGGTGACGGTGGACAGCACTTACACCAACACCAGCGTCAGCCTGCTGCTGGGCCAAGTCAAAGCCTTCGGCTTTACTGTCGCCTCCGGTACCGTGACCGATCCGTTGATCACAGTGACCAACAATGCGGCGCTCGGTGTGTTGCCTGCTTCGGCCTTCGCCTTGGAGGTGCAGAACGCTGCAGGCAATTGGGTTACCTTGGCCAACAGCGTCACCAATCCGCAGTTGCTCAACCTGATTGGACTGGGCACCAACCAGGTCCAGGCCGACATCAGCCCGCTGCAAGCTGGCAACTACCGGCTGACCGTGGCCAGCAACCTGGTGTCGCTGCTCGACAGCCTGACCACCCAGATCCAGTTCTCCACCACCAGCCTGACCCAGTTCACCGGCACGCCCACCGCGCTCAACGGTAACGTCGTCACCGATCCCGGCGTGAACGGCCTGGCCGACCGCACCGGGCCGGACAACGGTGCGGTGCTGCAGGTGCTCAAGAACGGCACCTACGTGAGCGCCGGTGCAGGCACTGTGGTGCAGGGGCTGTACGGTCAACTGACCATCGATGCCACCGGCAAGTACACCTACAACCCGAGCGGTGCCGTCGCCACCGTAGGCAAGGTCGAGGACTTCCAGTACCAGTTGGTGCATCCCAACGGCCTGAGCTCCAGTGCTCACTTGTATGTGCGCATCGACAGCGCCAACGTCACCGAGGTGTGGAACTCCGATAACCTGGCCGCCAACGCCATGCTGGTGGATGCCGTCAACGACACCGCGACAAGCGCTTTGAGTCTGGTTGGTCAGTTCACCGACACCACGGCTACAGTGGGTCGCTACGACAGCGGACTGCTTGGCGGGCGTGGCGATTTCAACTTCAACGTAGCGCCGAACACTTCCAGCGACCTGACCTTGTCCGTCACCGGCAGTGGTTTATCGTTGCTGTCCCCGGTCACCTTCGTGTTGTCCAAGCTGCAGGCCAACGGCAGCTACGTGCAGGTGGGCTCCTACTCAGGTGCCAACCTGATCGCGGTCGGCAGCGCAGGGCTGGGAGTGCGGGTCGAGGACCAGACGGCGGGCACCTACCGCCTGAGCATCATCAACGGCGGCCTGGGTGTGGCGTCGAGCTACACCGCCAACGTGCGCCAGGAGGCCACCTCGACCAACACCTTCGTCGTCGGCAGCGCAACCACTGCCACGGGCAACCTGCTGACCGGTGTGGGCGCCGATGTGGTGGGCTCTCCCTACACCTCGCTCAGCGTGCTCAGCGCCGGGGCCTTCGTGCTGCCGGGGGTGAACGGGGTGAGCATTGCCGGTGCCCACGGCTCGCTGCTGGTCAACGCCGACGGCAGCTACGCCTACACGCCGACCTTGAACCAGAGCGGCACGGCGGTGGGGCAGAGCGACGTGTTCACCTACCAGCTCAACCATCCGACCGGGGCCAGCGATACCGCGACCCTGACCATCAACCTCAGCAACGCGGCTGCGCCGACCAGCTTCGCGCGCCTGGCGTCGTTCGACAGCGACGATGCCAGCGCCGTCCACGTCGCCGCTGCCGGCAGCGACCTGCACGACCAGCAGGGCACTTCGGCCGACGATGTGCTCGATGGAGCCCAGGGCGGTGCGCTGACCCTGCAGGGGCATGAAGGCAACGACACCCTGGTCATCTACGACCAGGCCTTCGCCTCGGTGGATGGGGGTGCCGGGATCGATACCCTGAAGTGGAATGGCGGCGATGCCGACATCGACCTGAGCAATCTGGCCGCGCGCATCAACAACATCGAGGTCATCGACCTGAACCAGTCGAGCAAGGTCAACCTGACCTTGAGCTTGAGCGATCTGCTGTCGGTCACCGACGCTAGCACCGACAAGCTGCTGATTCTGGGCGACAGCCACGACACCGTGCACATGACCGGCGCGACCTGGGCTCCGGGCGCCATCCAGACCGACAATGGCGTGCAGTACAACGTCTACACTGCGCAGGAGGATCCATCGCACCATCTGTGGGTGCAGAGCGGTATCAGTGTCGTCTGATACTCGCAATCCACGTCAGGCCTTCGGGCCTGGCGTTGCGGCAGGAAGTCGCACGTCGCCTGTCTCGGGCGTGTCAGGAACAACAGGAAGTGGAGGATTGGCTTGAAGTGGACCTTTTTGGCAGCACAGTTTTCGGTGGCCGTTCTGGCCTTGAGTAGCACAACGCTGTACACCCTGTCGGCACAGGCCGCAGACACCGTCGAACCCGAACTGCGGGTCATCAGCCCCAGCCGTCTGGAAACCCGCCCCGACTCGCGCGTCGGGCTTCATCCACGCCCCACCGCCCGGCCCGCAGCCGTGCCTGGTCCTGCTCAACAGCATGACACCGACCTGGCTGCGCCGATAGCCGGCAGCCAGCTGGGCCTGGCCCAGGCGGTTCGCTTGGCGGTGGAATGGCATCCGAGCATCGCTGAAGCGATCGGCACCCTCTACCAGCAGGGCGAGGGCATCAACGTCGCGCGCGCCGGTTATTACCCGCGCATCACCGGCGGCCTGCGCGGTGGCCTCGACAGCTCCTACGGCGGCAACGGCACCAGCCAGGCGGTGAACATATCGCTCAAGCAGATGCTGTATGACTTCGGCAAGGTCGACAGCGCCGTCGATGTGGCCAAGGCGCGGGTCGCCCGCAGCCAGGCGCAGGTGCTGCTGAGCATCGATCAAGTAGCGCGCGACGCCTCCCAGGCCTACATCGAGGTGCAGCGCTACAAGCGCCTGCTCGAGATCGCCCGAGAGCAGATCAAGGGCATCGCCGGCATCGCCGAACTCGCCCGTCAGCGCAGCGACATGGGCGCCGCGACCCGTTCCGACGTGGTCCAGGCCAAGTCACGCGAAGACGGCGCGCGGGCCACGCTGTTGCAGTATCAGGCGCTGTACAACCGCTGGCGGGCCAACCTGATCAACCTGGTCGGGCGCGCTGCGCCGTTCGAGGTCAACGACGACTTTCCGTCCTCACTGCTGGCCTCCTGCAGCACCGCCGAGCCGGACATGAACGCCTTGCCGGGGATTCTGGTGGCCAACGCGCAACGGGTCGAAGCCCAGGCTGCCATCCGCCAGGCCCGCGCCGACGGACTGCCGACCCTGTCCGTCGACCCCACGCTCAACCATTACCTGGACAGCAATTACAACAGCAACAATTCCAACATCGACCGGACCCAGGCGGGCATCTTCATCAACCTCGACGTACCGTTCTACCAGGGCGGCGCCACCACCGCCCGCACCGCAGCGGCCACCTACGCCCTGACCGCCGCCGATTCGGCCGAAGACGCCGCAAGGCTGCAGGCGCGCCAGGGGCTGTTCGAAGCCCAGGCGCAGACCGCCAGCCTGGACCGTCGACTCGGTTCGCTGCAGTACCGCCAGGCCAGCATCGTCGAAGCTCGCGAGTTGTATGGCCAGCAGTACCTGGAACTGGGCACGCGGCCGCTGCTGGACCTGCTCAACGCCGAGCAGGAAATCCACCAGTCGCGTTTCGACCTGGCCAATACCGAAGCCGACCTGCGCCGCCTGCAGGTGGACTGCCTGTACAGCACCGGCGCCCTGCGCAGTGCCTACCGAATCGATCGGAGCACCATCCAAGGCGTGGAGATCCTGCCATGAACGATGCCGTGAACCTGCCGCTGGACCCGGAAACGGCGCAACCCCACGCAACCTTTTCGCGCCAGGACTATCAGGTCTGGCTCGACGCGATTCTGGGGGTGGCGCGCCACTACCGCCTGGAATGCTCGGCCGAAAACGTGCGCATCGCGTCGATGCGCGCCGACGACTCGAGCGTCGAGGACGTGCTGCGGCAGATGGCCCGTCAGGCCGGCCTGACCATCAAGTTCGCGCACTACGATCCCACCACCCTGACCCAGTGGCGCACGCCTCTGGTGGTGCAGCTCAAGGACGGTCAGGTGGGCATCATCCAGGTGCTGGGCGACGACGAGCAGATCGGCATCGCCTACAGCGGCGACCTGGGGCTGCAGAGCAGCATCGACCGCCAGACCCTGCTGGACAACGCGCTGCGCACTGTGATCCTGCGTCCGGCTCGGCCGGTCAGCGACGTGCGCACCAACGACTACATCAAGCCCTACGACGAGCACTGGTTCCGCAAGATCGTCCTGCGCGACCTGCGGCCCTACGGCCACGTCATGCTGGCCTCGCTGGTGGCCAACGTGCTCGGGCTGGGCGGGGTGCTGTTCTCCATGCAGGTGTACGACCGGGTCATCCCGGCCGAATCCCTGCCCACGCTGTACGTGCTGTTCGGCGGCGTGCTGCTGGCGATCGTCTTCGACTTCATCATGCGCATCATGCGCATGAAGATCACCGACCTGCTGGGCAAGCGTGCCGACCTGCGGGTCAGCGACCTGGTGTTCGGTCACGCCCTGCGCCTGCGCAACTCGGCACGGCCCAAGTCGACCGGCTCGTTCATCTCGCAGTTGCGCGAGCTGGAATCGCTGCGCGACCTGATCACCTCCAGCACCGCCACGGCGCTGGCCGACCTGCCGTTCTTCCTGATCTTCCTGGTGGTGTTCTACCTGATCGGCGGGCCGCTGGTGCTGATTCCCTTGTGCGCGCTCGTTGCCATGGTGGTGCCGGGGCTCTTGGCCCAGCGCAAGTTGGCGCGTCTGGCCAACGAGTCCATGCGCGAGTCGGCCCTGCGCAACGCCATGCTGGTGGAAACCGTGCAGGGCATGGACGACATCAAGAGCCTGCAGGCCGAGCAGCGCTTCCAGCAGCAGTGGAACCACTACAACGCCGTGGCAGCGGACAGCAGCCTGCGCCTGCGCACCTTGACCAACGGCCTGGTGGCCTGGACACAGAACGTGCAGAGCGCGGTGTTCGCCATCGTCATCGTGTTCGGCGCCCCCATGGTGATCGCCGGTGACCTCACCACCGGCAGCCTGGTGGCGGCCTCGATCCTGGTCTCGCGGATGATGGCGCCGGTGTCGCAACTGACCCACGTGCTGACGCGCTGGCAACAGGCCAAAGTGGCTTTGGAAGGGCTCAACCGTCTGATGCTGCTGCCTGTCGATCACCCCGAAGGCGCCCAGCGCGTGCACCTGCCGGTGATCGGCGGGCGCTACGCGCTCAAGCGTGCCAGCTTCAAATACAGTGAGGAATCGCGCACCCCGGCGCTGACCGTCAACGACCTGACCATCGCGCCCGGCGAACGCATCGCCGTCCTCGGCCGCAACGGGGCAGGCAAGTCGACCCTGCTCCAGGCATTGGCCGGTGGCCTGGACCTGAGCGGCGGCAGTATCACGCTCGACGGTGTGGCCCTGGGACACATAGACCCGGCCGACGTGCGTCGTGACATCGGCCTGCTCACGCAGAATTCACGGCTGTTCCACGGCAGCCTGCGCGAGAACCTGATCATGGGCGCCGGGCAGGCCTCGGATCAGGAAATCATTGCGGCGCTGGAGATCACTGGCGCGCTGGATTTCGTCCGCCAGTGTCCGACCGGCATGGATCACTTGATCCTGGAAGGCGGCCTCGGCCTGTCGGGTGGCCAGCGCCAGTCGCTGCTGCTGTCGCGCCTGTTGATCCGTCAGCCGCACATCCTGCTGCTCGACGAACCCACCGCGTCCCTGGACGAGACCACCGAGCGCCGGCTGATCCACAACCTGGCCACCTGGGGGCAGGGGCGCACGATCATCGTCGCCACCCACCGCACCAGCGTGCTGGCGCTGGTCGACCGGATCATCGTGGTCGACAACGGCCAGGTGGTCATCGACGACACCAAGGAAAACGCCATCGCCACGCTGTCGCGTCCCAAGGGCGCGGCTTAATCAAGGAGGGCAGGGCAAATGGACACAGGCGAGGGTTTCAAGGTGCTGGGCTCCGGTGAATTCAAGCGCATTCCGCTGCTCAGCGAAGACGGTGCGCCCGGCCAGTCGTATTATCAGGACGGTGTCGACGACTCCACCGTGGTGCGCGCGACCCGCGTGGTGTGGGTATCGGTCGCCATGCTCCTGGCGTTCTTCGTCTGGGCCTTCTTTTTCGAAGTGGTGGAAGTCTCCACCGGCACCGGCAAGGTGATTCCCAGCTCGCGGGAGCAGGTGATCCAGTCGCTCGAAGGCGGGATCATCGCCGAGATGAATGTGACCGAAGGGGCGATCGTGGAGCGCGGGCAAGTGCTGGCCCAGTTGGATCCGACCAAGACCGAATCCAACTTCGGCGAAAGCGCGGCCAAATACCGGGCCACGTTGGCCAGCGTCGCCCGGCTGCAGGCCGAGGTCGGGCTCAAGCCGCTGAAATTTCCCCCCGAGCTCGATGCCTACCCGGCACTGCTCAAGGCTGAAACCGAGCTGTACAACGCCCGCCGTCGTGGCCTGGACGATTCCCTGACCGGCATCAACGAGTCGCTGCGTCTGGTGCGCAGCGAGTTGCAGATCACCGATAACCTGGCCAGGACCGGGGCGGCCAGCCGCGTGGAAGTCCTGCGCCTGAATCGGCAGCGGTCGGAACTCGAACTCAAGCTCACCGAGGCGCGCTCCGATTACATGGTGCGTGCCCGCGAGGAACTGGCCAAGGCCAACGCCGACGTCGAAACCCTCACCGCCGTGCTCAAGGGCCGCTCCGATTCAGTCTCGCGCCTGACCCTGCGTTCGCCGGTACGGGGCATCGTCAAGGATATCGAGGTCACCACCATCGGTGGCGTGGTACCGCCCAACGGCCAACTCATGCAAATCGTGCCGCTGGACGAGCGTCTGCTGATCGAGGCGCGCATCTCGCCTCGCGACATCGCCTTCATCCATCCCGACCAGCAGGCCAAGGTGAAGATCACCGCCTACGACTATTCGATCTACGGCGGGCTTGACGGCAAGGTCGTCACCATCTCGCCCGACACCCTTCAGGATGAGGTCAAACCGGAAGTGTTCTATTACCGCGTGTTCATCCGCACCGATTCCGACTCGCTGGAAAACAAGGCCGGCAAGACCTTCGCCATCGTCCCCGGGATGATCGCCACGGTGGACATCACCACGGGGCACAAGACGGTATTGGATTACCTGATCAAGCCACTGAACCGGGCCAAGGAAGCCCTGCGCGAACGCTAGCAGCAGCAGGGGGGCTTGCCAGCCAGGCCCGTCGGCGATTTCCAGCTCGGGCAATAGGCAGCACGCACCACCTGGGCCAGGCAGTAGCCACGGTTGCGTACCGAGCGGATCAGGCGTTCACCACCGCTGCATTGGCCAAACTTGCTTTGCAGGCGGCTCAGGGACATTTCCAGGCCGTTGTAGTGGCTGGGGTCCTTGCCCAGTCCGGCAATCAGCGCTTCCTTGCTGATGACCCGCTCGCTGCTGAAGGCGAGCAGGCTCAGCAGCCAACATTCGGTACGTGTCAGACCCACGGTGATACCGTTCTGGGTCAGGGTGCAGTCGACGTCATTGAACCACCAGAAACCACGCGCCAGCTGCGCTTCGTCGGTTGTCTGGTGGGCTGTATAGAGCTGATTGTTGATGGATGAAAATTTGTCGCCAAGATCCGTAGGCATGAGGTCGTTCCTTCAAAACGTAGAGCTGGATACAGTTGTCGTATCACTCCAAGCCTAGTACGCCGTGAAAAAACCGCCAATGCCCATCGGTCTGGTGAAAACCGCCTTTCAGTGGAAAGCGCTGGGCGGCGGCGAAATGCACCCACGGTTCAGCCGGTAGCCGCTGCCGCGCACACTCTGGATCACGTTGGTGCCGAAGACTTGGCGGATGCTGCTACGCAGGCGACTGACGAATTTCTCCACCACACGCATGTCGTAGGTCCGCAGATTCAGCCCCAGCAGTTGCGCCAGATCGTCGAAGCTCAACTGGTGATGCGGCGCGTACAGCAACGCCAGGACGACCTGAACCTGCGCAAAGGTCAGGTCCAGCCGCCGGGTTTCATCCTCCAGACACAGACGCGCGGGGTCCACCACCGGCGGCGTCAGGTTCCAGTAGTCCGGGTTCTGGAACAGTTCGACGTAAAACGTCTCGCGCGCAGGCTCAGTGCTTGGCAGGCGCAAGACATGGTCGGCTCCAGCCTGCTGATAGTCCTGGCGAATGGCCGCATCGGCGCCCGTCAAGGCCACCAGTATCGAAGCCCAGCTGTTGCCGCGGCGGATATTGTCGACCCAGCGCACGCCTTTCTGGCGTTCACCACGGCCAGGCTCGACGAGAATGGCCTTGTGCCGGCTCGACTCATAGTCATACGCCGGCTGCAACTCCGGCTGCAGGCCCTCGACGGGTAGAGAAAGGTCTTGAAGGTAGCGTTCGAGCGAGTCGGTCCGTGAAGTATCGCTGCAGAGCATGAGGAGGCGTGGTTCGAGCGGGTGAAACAGTGCAGCCAAAACTTCCATGTGTACCATTCCTGCTGTTCGCCGGGCCGGCGAACAAGGCGCAGCATCGAGCTGCTTTTATCCAAACAGTCACACTGTGTACTGGCGCTACGCTATCGGCAAGCGACTTTCGTCGTAGCTGTGCTTGCCGATGGCTTGTCACGCGCCTGCTGCGTTGCGTATTTTGTGCCCATCGCCGCGTGCGGCATTCAACGTCAAGGACAGAGACATGAGTATCGAAGGACCGCGTACGGTCGCCGAGCACCTGCGCGGTGTCGATGAAATCGAGTGCGTCACACCTGACCTCAACGGCGTGCCGCGCGGCAAGGTGATGACCGCCGAGGGCTTTCAGGAAGGGCGGCGGCTGCAGCTGGCCAGCGGCGTATTGCTGCAATGCATCATGGGCGGCTATCCGCCCAGCCGCTACTACGGCGCCGATGACGGCGACGTCGCGCTGGTGCCCGACCTGACTCGGCTGCACCGCCTGCCGTGGAGCGAGCCGCCCCGCGCCTGGGTGGTCTGCGATGCCGAGGAGCTGACCGGTGGCTTCTCCCCGCTGTCGACCCGCGGCCTGCTCAAGACAGTCCTGGCTCGCTATGGCCGTCTAGGGTTGGCGCCAGTGGTGGCCACCGAGCTTGAGTTTTTCGTGTTCGCCGCCAATCCCGACCCGTTGCTGCCGTTCCAGGCGCCGATCGGCCTGGATGGTCGACGGGAGGACGGCAGCAGCGCGTTCAGCGTCGGCTCCAACAACGGTCTGCGACCGTTCTTCACCGAGGTCTATCGCAGCATGGCGGCGATGGGCCTGCCACGCGACACGGTGATGCACGAAATGGGCGTCAGCCAGTTCGAAATCAACCTGCTCCATGGTGATCCGCTGCTGTTGGCCGACCAGACCTTTCTGTTTAAGCACCTGCTCAAGGAAGTCGGGCTCAAGCATGGGCTCAGTGTGGTGTGCATGGCCAAGCCGCTGGCGCGGGTGGCCGGAAGCTCCATGCACATACACCAGAGTGTGGTAGCGGTGGACAGCGGCCTGAACGTGTTCAGCGACGCTTGCGACCAGCCCACCGATGCCTTCCGCCACTTCATCGGTGGGCAACAGGCGGCCATGGCCGATTTCACCGCGCTGCTGGCGCCCAACGTGAATTCCTACCAGCGCCTCTGCCAGCCGTATGCGTCGCCCAACAATGCCTGCTGGTCCTACGACAATCGCGCCGCCGGGCTGCGCATCCCCGCCAGCGTGGCCAGTGCGCGGCGGGTCGAGAACCGCCTGCCAGGTGCGGACGCCAATCCCTACCTGGCGATCGCCGCCAGCCTTGCCGCCGGTCTGCACGGCATCGAACAGCGACTGGAGCCGTCCCCGCCCATGCAGGGCGACCTCGCGGTGCCCGATGAATTGTCCTTGCCATGTACCTTGCATGCCGCTCTGGAGCGTCTGAAACGAAGCCTGTTGGCCAGGGAACTGTTCGGCGATGTGTTCATCGAAGGCTACATCGCGACCAAGACCCTGGAGCTGGCGAGTTTCTTCGATGAAATCACCCCTTGGGAGCGCCGGGTACTGGCGGCCCAGGCTTGATCCTGCAACAGCTTGATGCAGGTGACGCTCCTTTCCCGCAGCGGTCCGCCGAAGTGGCGGGGGGGCCGTCGCCCGTGACCTGATCGTTCCGACACCCTTTACCGCGGACCTGCAATGCGCCAAATCTGGAAAAACTTTCGAGCCCTGTATTTCGCTTCACTGATGATGCTGATCGGCTCTGGTCTATTGAGTACCTACCTGGCCCTGCGCCTGTCGGCCGAGCAGGTGGACAGCCTGTGGGTCGGTGCCCTGATGGCAGCCAACTATTTCGGTCTGGCTCTGGGCGGCAAGATCGGCCACAGACTGATCGCCCGCGTGGGGCACATACGCGCCTACGCCACCTGCGCCGGTATCGTCGGCGCGGCCGTGCTGGGCCATGGCCTGGTGAATTACCTGCCAGCCTGGCTGTTCCTGCGGGTCATCGTTGGCCTGGGCATGATGTGCCAGTACATGGTGATCGAAAGCTGGCTCAACGAGCAGGCTGACACCAAGCAGCGTGGGGCGGTGTTCAGCGGTTACATGATCGCGTCCTACCTTGGCCTGGTACTGGGTCAGCTGATCCTGGTCGTGCATCCGCAACTGGGCCTGGAACTGCTCATGCTGGTTGCCCTGTGCTTCGCCCTGTGCCTGGTACCGGTTGCGCTCACGCGACGGATTCACCCGGCGCCGATGCACCCGGCGCCCATGGAACCGCGCTTCTTCCTCAGTCGGGTACCGCAGTCGCTGAGCACCGTGCTCGGATCCGGTCTGATCGTCGGCTCGTTCTATGGTCTGGCACCGCTGTATGCCTCACAGCAGGGGTTGAGCACCGAGCAGGTGGGCTTGTTCATGGGTTCGTGCATCTTTGCCGGCCTGCTGGTTCAATGGCCACTGGGCTGGCTGTCGGACCGCTACGACCGTGCTCTGCTGATCCGATGCGTGGCCGTGGGTATCGCCATTGCTGCACTGCCTTTGGCGCTGATTCCGACCGTGCCGCTGGAAGTGCTGTTTGCCGCCGGCTTCCTGGTATCGTTGCTGCAGTTCTCGTTGTATCCATTGGCCGTGGCGTTTTCCAACGACCACGTGGAAGCCGATCGGCGCGTGTCGCTGACCGCGATGCTGTTGGTGACCTACGGGGTGGGTGCCAGTGTCGGCCCGCTGGTGGCCGGCGTGCTGATGAAGCAGTTCGGCAGCCAGATGCTGTATGCCTTCTTCTGCTTCTTCGCCGTGGTGCTGGTCTGGCGCATCCGGCCGAAGGCGGTGACCAACCTGCATGTGGTGGACGATGCGCCGCTGCATCACGTCGCCATGCCCGCGGCCAACTCGCCGCTGGCCGCGGCCCTGGACCCCCGTGTCGACGAGCACTTGGTGCAAGAGCAGATGCAGAACACCGAGCCTGCCGACGAGGAGCCGGCCAAACCCGTGTAGGGAGCGGCAGGGCCGCGCGTGATGCGCGGCCTGGGTTCAGAAGTCGTCTCTGTCGAAGCGCTGCGCTTCACGTTGCAATTGATGCACGAAACGTTCGATCTGGCGTTGTACCAAGCCAGGAATGTTGTGGAAGCGCACACCCACGAAGGTGGTGTCGATGCGTTCCTCGAAATGCAGGTGGCGCAGCTCGACCGACGTGGTCATGGCGCCGAAGGGCAGGGCGGCCATGAAACGCTCGTAGATCTGCCCCAGTTGCAGACGCTCGCTGATGTCGCCTTCGAAGCGCAGTTTGCAACCGTGGGCCGAGATGTCCAGCAGCTTGCCGACCAGGGTGTTCTTCAGTCGGCTGCCGGCAATTTCCACATCCACCAGCTGCGAAAGCTTGAGCGCTGCACGAAAGGCGTTGCGTCGCTGGTGATAGACCACCTGGCCCGGCAGCGCGCCGACATAGCAGCGTCCGCATTCCTTCTGGGTGATGGTCCAGTTGCCATGGCTTTCCCACGCCACCCGCACACCTTCATGAAACCCTTCGACCTTGAAGGGCTCGCCCGCTTCCAGGTACTTTTCGCCTTCGCGCGGGATCATTTCATCGAGCACGATGCGCAGGTTGTCTCGGTCCACTTCCACCAGAAAGCTCTGGCAGCGCAGGGGGCGGTCCTGGAAGGTGATGATCAGGGGGTCATGGCTTTCCTGAAGCAGGCGCAGGTTGGCGGCGACTTCCAGAGGCGTAGCCAGTACCTTTGGCGGTTGCGGAGCGTCTTCCAGGTTCGATGCGTTTGACACGTTCTTGTCCACTCCGGATCGCGCCGACTGCGCAGGTGCGGCATTCTGCCAGCTCGTTGAAAAGGTTTAAAGATGACGCGCGCGCGCATTGCGTTGTGCCAACACGCACCGCATCGCCCGCCGACGCGGCTCGCGCCGCTGCTACAGGGACCGCGTGTACCGCCGACGCAACGTGCGCCGTTGCCACGGGAACCGCGTGTACTGCTGGCGCGACGTGCGCCGTCGTTGCGGAGGCGTGCGGTGTGCATCGCGTGGGTGTACGCGATCCCTGTAGCAGCGGCGCGAGCCGCGTCCGGGGGCGACGCGCTTGTTACGCCTGGCTGAGCGCCCGGTAGGTGGCCATCTTCGCGGTCGACCCACGGCTGTTGTAGAGCGACGGTGGCTCTGCGCCAGTGAGAATACGGATCTGGTTGGCGGTCGCCACCTGCTGGCGCGCGATACCCTGGCCAACCTCGGCATTGATCGCCTGACACTGCGCCAGCAACTGACTCAACGCATCACCCCTGGCCAGCAACGCATCGCCCAGGTGCGACTGACGCGCGAGCGCCTGCAGCCCCTCGCGATCGGCCGACAGGCCCATCTGCATCAGCAAATGGCTGCGCCGCCGCCCGTTCTGTTCCAGCAACACGATCAACGACTGCTTCTGCGCCAGAATCGTTTCCAGAAGCTCCATGTCGCGGCTTTGCAAAGCCAGCGACTCATCACGCAGCAGCTCGAGCAGCTGCCCTGCGTAAGGGAGGTCTTCTTCAATCAGCTGCAACAGCGTTTGATCGTGCATGGTGAGCCCTGGCGTTGACGCGTCCAGAAGCCCCGGCGCCTAGACTGAACTAGCGCTGGGCTTCGAAATTGAGCATTTTGCTGGCAACGCGCTCGCTGTCGACCTTGTAGCTACCCTCGGCGATGGCCTGCTTGAGCTCGGCGACGCGGGCGCTGTCGACAGTTGGCTGATCGCTCAGCTTGTCGGTGATTTTCTGCATTTGCTGGGCCTGATCGCTCAAGGTGACCGGTTCCCCGCTCTTCACGGCTGGCGTGCTTGGCACGGGCGTGTCGGCGGCCACTTCCTTGGCAGCGCCGGTACGTGGCGTACCTTGCACTGACGGCGAGTTTCCTACTCGGTTGAAGTCGATAACCATTGTTCTGAACCTCTGGGTATTTGGACGCTTGCCTTGTTTTCGGCCAAATCCCGATTAACTTTAGGCGCAATTTCGCAAATGCCCGATGCTGCGGCGACGGGCTTGTATAGCCCCCTAGTGTAGGAAAACTCCGCTTCGCCGACCAGCGTTTACATTGCCACTTCCACCTGGCCAGGGCCGGTCACCCGTGCCTTGACCACCCGTTTGGAGTTCAGGTTGCGTACGCGGATCTGCTCGCTCATGCCACCCTGGGCCAGCGCCTCACCCGGCATGCGCACCGCCAGGGTGCCGCTGCGGGCGATGATCACCACCTGGTCACCCTTGAGCACGAGTGCCTGCTGTTCAAGGAACACCGGCGTGAGCACCTGATCGACAACCGTCGGTCGGATCAGCTTCATGCCCACCGCTTCGTCCAGCGAAACCAGAAAGCCTTGCCCCATCGCCCCAATGTCCCGCTCGCGCAACGCCACATCGCCCTCGGTCAGCACGCTGTCGCGTTTGAGCGGCCGGGTGGTGGTGACCACCTCGCGGAACAGCCGGACCTGGGCCGGAACGAATACCGTCCAAGGCGCGCCGCCTTCGCAACGCACACGCACGGTCACCCGGCCCAAGGGTTGCGCCGGACTTTCCAGGGTCGCCGACAGCTGCCGATCACAGTCCGGCATGCGCAGGCGCGGGTCAAGATTGTTCACCTCGATCTCGTAGCGACCCTGGATCTGCGAGGTCGCCAGATAATCTTCGACAGTGAACTCAAGAAAACCCTGGGTGACACCGATAAGCTGTTCGGGCAATGTGACATTGTCGGCGCGCGCCGTACTGCCGAGCACCGCGCCACCCACCGTGGCAACGGCCCAGAATAAATACGCAGCGATGTGTCGAGAAACCGTCGTTTTTGCGTTCATGCAGTGCTAATAGCAAGGCCCGTGCCGATATCGTCAGGGTCGCAAGAGGAGTTTGGGCATGGCCGGTGTTATGGATTCGGTGAACCAGCGCACGCAGCTGGTTGGACAGAATCGCCTCGAGTTGTTGTTGTTTCGCCTCAATGGCAAGCAGCTCTACGGGATCAATGTCTTCAAGGTCAGGGAGGTGCTGCAATGCCCCAAACTGACGGTATTGCCTAAGTCCAACCCGGTGGTTCGCGGCGTGGCCAACATCCGCGGGGCGACCATTCCGATCCTGGATCTGGACATGGCCACAGGCTCCGTGGGGCTTGAGGCATCCACCGACACCTTCGTCATCATCACCGAGTACAACACCAAGATTCAGGGCTTTCTGGTGCACTCGGTGGAACGCATCGTCAACATGAACTGGGAGGAGATTCATCCGCCGCCCAAGGGCACCGGCCGCGATCACTACCTGACCGCTGTCACCCGCGTGGACAACCAGTTGGTCGAGATCATCGACGTCGAGAAGATCCTCGCCGAAGTGGCGCCGACTTCCGAAGCGATCTCGGTCGGCGTGGTCGACGAAGAGACCCACAGCAAGGCAGTGTCGCTGCGCGTGTTGACCGTCGACGACTCATCGGTGGCGCGCAAGCAGGTGACTCGTTGCCTGCAGACGGTCGGCGTGGAAGTGGTAGCGCTCAACGACGGTCGGCAGGCGCTGGAGTACCTGCGCAAGCTGGTCGACGACGGCAAGCGTCCGGAAGAGGAATTCCTGATGCTGATTTCCGATATCGAGATGCCGGAAATGGACGGCTACACCTTGACCGCCGAGATTCGCAGCGACCCGCGCATGCAGAAACTGCACGTGATCCTGCATACTTCCCTGTCAGGGGTGTTCAACCAGGCCATGGTGAAGAAAGTCGGCGCCGACGATTTCCTTGCCAAGTTCCGCCCCGACGATCTGGCGGCTCGTGTCGTCGATCGCATCAAGGCAGCAGTATGAATGCCGGGCGCCAGCGCCCGGCCTACCGAACCAGCAAGAGGCGGCACCGTGTCTACGGGTAATTTGGATTTTGATCAATTCCGGGTCTTCCTGGAAAAAGCCTGTGGCATTCTCTTGGGCGAGAACAAGCAGTACCTCGTCGCCAGCCGCCTGAACAAGCTGATGGAGCAGCAGGGCATCAAGTCTCTGGGCGAGCTGGTGCAACGCATCCAGAACCAGCCGCGCAGCGGTTTGCGCGAGCAGGTGGTGGACGCCATGACCACCAACGAAACCCTGTGGTTTCGCGACACCTACCCGTTCGAAGTGATGAAGAACAAGGTCCTGCCCGAAAGCATCAAGGCCAGCCCCGGCGCGCGCCTGCGCATCTGGTCGGCGGCCTGTTCCTCGGGCCAGGAACCCTATTCGCTGTCGATGACCATCGACGAATTCGAGCGCAGCAATCTGGGCCAGTTGAAGTCGGGCGTGCAGATCGTGGCCACTGACCTGTCCGGCAGCATGCTGACCAACTGCAAGAGCGGCGAGTACGACAGCCTGGCGATCGGTCGCGGCCTTTCCCAGGAGCGCCTGCAGCGCTACTTCGATCCCAAGGGGCCGGGGCGCTGGGCCGTCAAGGCGCCGATTCGCAGTCGCGTCGAGTTTCGCGCGTTCAACCTGCTCGACAGCTACGCCGCCCTGGGCAAGTTCGATATCGTCTTCTGTCGCAACGTGCTGATCTACTTTTCCGCGCAGGTGAAGAAAGACATCCTCACCCGCATCCACGGCACCCTCAAGCCAGGTGGATACCTGTTTCTGGGCGCATCCGAAGCCTTGAACGGTCTGCCCGAGCTCTACCAGATGGTGCAGTGCAGCCCCGGCATCATCTATCAGGCCAAGTGACCCCGTGCCTCGTCTGACGAGGTGCGCCACTGCAGCGCCATGCGGCAATTTTTCTGACGCCGGCGTTGCCGCTTTTCCCCTCCAGCGGAAATTTCTTGCCGCTTTTCTGGCATCCCCCCTCGGCTGACCGGCCCGCAACCCGCACAGGGCGGGCATTTCGAGACTTGGCACAGTGATTGCTATCTATCCTGCACGAACCATCTGGTCTGCCGCATAGGTACCAACATGAGCATCAGTTTCGACAAAGCGCTGGGCATTCACGAGCAGGCATTGGGGTTTCGCGCCAAGCGCGCCGAAGTGCTGGCCAACAACATCGCCAACGCCGATACCCCCAACTACAAGGCTCGTGACCTGGACTTCGCCTCGGTGCTGGCTGCCCAGAGCGAGCAGAACGGCAAAGGTGCCTTCGGCCTGCAGACCACCAACGGCAAGCACATCGCCGCCCAAGGGTTCAGCTCCGGTGACGAGGAGCTGCAGTACCGCATTTCCACCCAGCCGTCGCTGGACCAGAACACCGTCGATGCGCAGATCGAGCAATCGAACTACGCCGAGAACTCGGTGAACTTCCAGGCCAGTTTCACCCTGCTCAACAGCAAGTTCAAAGGGCTGGTATCGGCCCTTCGCGGAGAGTAAGCCATGTCCCTCGCCAGTGTCTTCAACATCGCCGGTAGCGGCATGAGTGCCCAGACCACGCGCCTGAACACCGTGGCCAGCAACATTGCCAACGCCGAAACCGTGTCGTCGAGCATCGACCAGACCTACCGTGCGCGGCACCCGGTGTTCGCCACCATGCTCCAGGGCCAGCAAAACGGCGACAGCGGTTCGCTGTTCCAGGACCAGGACTCGGCGGGGCAGGGCGTGCAGGTCACCGGCGTGGTCGAGGACCAGAGCAACCTCGAGGCGCGCTACGAGCCCAACCATCCGGCGGCGAACAAGGACGGCTACGTCTACTACCCGAACGTCAACGTGGTCGAGGAAATGGCCGACATGATCTCGGCCAGCCGTTCCTTCCAGACCAACGCTGAACTGATGAACACCGCAAAGACCATGATGCAGAAGGTCCTGACCCTGGGTCAGTGATAGAGGCGAGCGCAGATGACGACTACCAGCAGTACTACCGGCGTGAGCTCCTCGGTCCTGGACTCATTGCAGAAAACCACCAGCAGCACCAACAGCTCGACCGGCACCGCCGGCAGTGCCCTGGGCAAGGACGCGTTCCTGCAGTTGCTGGTGACCCAGATGCAGAACCAGAACCCGCTCGATCCCCAGGACAACGGCGAGTTCGTCGCCCAGCTCGCGCAGTTCAGCAGCCTGGAAAGCATGCAGAGCCTGAATTCGTCGGTGAGTACCATCGCCAACAACTACCAATCGTCCCAGGCGTTGCAGGCCTCGTCCCTGGTCGGCCGCTCGGTCATCGCCCAGACCGACACCGCCGTGGTCGACCCCACCAAGGGCCTCACCGGCTCCGTGGCGCTGACCTCGTCGAGCAGCAACACCACGGTCGGCGTCTACGACAGCAAAGGCGACCTGGTGCGCAGCATCGATCTGGGCAGCCAGTCGGCCGGCAACGCCAGCTTCACCTGGGATGGCAAGGACAGCAACGGCGCGGTCGCCGCCGCCGGCACCTACACCTTCAAGGCCGCAGCCACCGTCGACGGTACCGCCACGGCCATGAGCACTTACCTGCCCGCCACGGTGAACAGCGTCACGATGGGCACCAATGGCGGTGAACTGACCCTCAACCTCGCTGGACTGGGTAGCGTCGCGCTGTCGAAAGTCCAAACCATCGGAATTTGAGCCGCTTCGTTCGGCGCAGGAGTACAGCATGACTTTCAACATCGGCTTGAGCGGTCTTTCGGCAGCCAACAAGGCGCTCAACGTGACCGGCAACAACATCGCCAACGTCGCTACCACCGGCTTCAAATCCTCGCGCGCGGAGTTCGCCGACCAGTACGCCGCGTCGATCCGCGCCACGGCCGGCAAGACCAGCGTCGGCAGCGGTGTGACCACAGCGGCCGTATCGCAGCAGTTCACCCAGGGCAACATCACCTCGACCGGGCAGAGCCTGGACCTGGCCATCAACGGCAACGGCTTTTTCGTGCTCAACGACGGCGGCCAGAAGCTCTACACCCGTGCCGGTGCCTTCTACAGCGACAAGGACGGCAACGTCGTCGACGTGTCGGGCAACAACCTGCAGGGCTACAACGCACAGGACGGCGTGGTGCAGACCGGCGTGCTGACCAACCTGAAAATCGATTCGTCCAACCTGCAGCCCAAGGCCACTTCCAAGATCGCCGAAACCGTCAACCTGAATTCCAGCGCTGCGCAGCCGACCATCACCCCGTTCGATCCGAGCAACGTCAGCAGCTACAACTACACCTTCAACACCGACGTTTACGACAGTCTGGGTAATGCGCACCAGATGAACCAGTACTTCGTGAAGGACGACGTGGCCAACAGCTGGACCATGCACACCACCATCGATGGTCGCAATCCAGCCGATGCCACGTCCACTACACCGCTGGTGAACAAGCTGACCTTCAAATCCGATGGCAGCCTCATCGTTCCCGATCAGGGTCCGGTAGCCGGCGGCCTGGGCATCAACGCCGACAAGAGCTTCAACCTGGCCGGCTGGGTGCCTGCCAGCAAAGGCGCCGACGGTACCTGGACGCCCAACGGCGCAACGGCCAATGCCGGCGGCGTCGCTCTGGACATGCTGGCGACCACGCAATACAACTCGGCCTCCGCCACCTCGGCCAAGACTCAGAACGGTTATGCGACCGGCGAGCTCACCGGCCTGTCGGTGGACGGCACCGGCAACCTGTTCGCCAACTTCACCAATGGCCAGAACAAGGTCATCGGTCAGGTCGCCATGGCCAGCTTCGCCAACATGCAGGGTTTGGCGCCCAACGGCGGCACGAACTGGAAGGAGTCGTTCGCGTCCGGTACCGCCGTGATCGGCACCCCGGACACTGGCGTCATGGGCAACCTGCAATCGCAATCGCTGGAAGACTCCAACGTCGACCTGACCGCTGAACTGGTGAATCTGATCAAGGCGCAGAGCAACTACCAGGCAAACGCCAAGACCATTTCCACCGAAAGCACCGTGATGCAGACCATCATTCAGATGACCTGATGAGGGCAGGGCAGTGATACGGTGTCTGTGTGCGGCCTTGGTCATCGCGGCAACCTGCGCGATGGCGGTCGCTGCGCCAGCGCCCTGGTACAAATACCAGAGCCTGGAGACCGGTCGGTACCTGTGCAGTCAGGTCGACCCCGGGCCGCATTACCGGCGCTTTGCCGGGCCTTTCGGCAACGCCGGTTGCCGTCGTTGACAGCACACCTGCCACGCTTCGCCGTGGCAGGGTGACGTAAATCCTTTCTTCCCTTGCCGCTAGCGGCAATCCCGCGCCGACTTTTCGGCGTCAAGCTTACAGTTGGTCTCTCCCGAATCGCTGCAGGCCCCGGCCCAGAGGGGCTGAAGGCATCTGTCGAAAGTTGGCCCGCATATTGCTCTACCTCTCTCAGTACAGCAGTAGACGGCATTCGCCCGTCGAGGGAGACACCTGTGGACAAGATGCTCTACGTGGCAATGACCGGTGCCAGCCAGAACGCGCTGGCGCAGAAGGCTCATGCCAACAACCTGGCCAACATTTCGACCACCGGCTTCAAGCGTGACCTGGAACAGGCGCGTTCCATGCCGGTGTTCGGCGACACCTTTCCTTCGCGGGCCTACGCGCTTACCGAACGCCCGGCGACCGATTTCAGCGGCGGTGCCTTGCAGGAAACCGGCCGAGACCTGGACGTGGCAGTGGGCGGTAACGGTTTCATCGCCGTGCAGACACCCGATGGCGGCGAAGCCTATGTGCGTACCGCCAGCATGAACGTCGATGCGCTCGGTGTGCTGCGTGCCGGCAACGGTTTGCCGGTCATGGGCAACGGCGGTCCGATCGCCGTTCCGCCGGACGAGAAAATCGAGATCGGCATGGACGGCACCATCAGCATTCGCGGTCTGGGCCAGGCGCCGAACGTCATGGCCCAGGTCGACCGCATCAAGCTGGTCAATCCCGATGTGAAAACCCTGACCAAGGGGCTGGACGGCCTGATCCACACCACCAGCGGCCAGCCGGCGCCTGCCGATGCCGCCGTGCGGGTCGAGTCCGGTTTCCTGGAGGCGAGCAACGTCAACGCGGTCGAGGAGATGACCTCGGTGCTGGCGCTCTCCAAGCAGTTCGAGCTGCACATCAAGATGATGAGCACCGCCAAAGAAGGCGACGAGGCCATGGCCCGGGTCTTGCAAATCTAATTCCAGCGTAGCGATCGCGCCGTAAACCAGGCGCTCCAGGAGATGACACATGCTTCCAGCACTTTGGGTCAGCAAGACCGGCCTTCAGGCCCAGGACACCAACCTGACCACGATTTCCAACAACCTGGCGAACGTATCGACCACCGGCTTCAAGCGTGATCGCGCCGAATTCCAGGACCTGCTCTATCAGATCAAGCGTCAGCCCGGCGCCCAGTCGACCCAGGACAGCGAATTGCCGTCGGGTCTGCAGGTCGGTACCGGTGTGCGCATCGTCGGCACCCAGAAGAACTTCACCGCCGGCAGCCTGCAGACCACCGAGCAGCCGCTGGACATGGCCATCAACGGTCGCGGTTTCTTTCAGGTGATGCAGCCTGACGGTACCGTTTCGTACACCCGCGACGGCACGTTCCACCTGAACTCCGACGGCCAGATCGTCACCGCTCAGGGCCTGGCCCTGGAACCGGCCATCGTCGTCCCCAACGACGCACAGACCTTCACCGTGGGCACCGACGGCACCGTCTCCATCACCACCGCCGGCAACCCTGCTTCGCAGGTGATCGGCAACCTGCAGACCGCCGACTTCATCAACCCGGCAGGCCTGCAGGCCATCGGTGGCAACCTGTTCTTGGAAACCGCCTCCAGCGGCGCGCCGCAGGTAGCGACCCCCGGTCTGAACGGTGCGGGCACCGTGCTGCAGAACACCCTGGAGAACTCCAACGTGAGCACCGTTGAAGAACTGGTCAACATGATCACCACCCAGCGTGCCTACGAGATGAACTCCAAGGTGATCTCCACCGCCGACCAGATGCTGCAGAACCTGACCCAGAACCTGTAACCCTGGGCTATCCGTAACCCCCAAGCTACCTGGGCGCCGTGTGCGCCGGCTACACCGTGAGGTCTGTGTCATGCGTCGTGTCTCGATTGTTCTTGCCCTGAGTGGAATGGCCCTGCTGACCGGTTGCGTCGCGCCACCGGCCAAGCCCAACGACCCGTACTACGCCCCGGTGCTGCCGCGCACGCCGATGCCCGCCGCCGCCAACAACGGCTCGATCTACCAGGCCGGCTTCGAGCAGAACCTGTACAGCGACCGCAAGGCGTTCCGCGTCGGCGACATCATCACCATCACCCTCAACGAGCGGACCAGCGCCAGCAAGAGTGCCAACTCCAAGGTCGGCAAGGACAGCAGCAACAGCCTGGGTTTGACCTCGCTGTTCGGCGCCGGTGTGAACACCAACAACCCGTTGGGCAGTGGTGATCTGAGCCTTAACGCGGGCTACAGCGGCACGCGCGCCACCAACGGCACCGCTGCGGCGGCGCAGAACAACAGCCTGACCGGCTCGGTCACGGTGACGGTGGCCGACGTGCTGCCCAACGGCATCATCTCGGTCCGCGGAGAAAAGTGGATGACGCTCAACACCGGCGAAGAGCTGGTGCGCATTGCAGGGCTGGTCCGGGCCGATGACATCGCCACCGACAACACCGTGTCCTCGACCCGCGTGGCCGATGCGCGCATCACCTATTCGGGCACCGGTTCCTTCGCCGAAGCCAGTCAGCCGGGTTGGTTCGACCGGTTCTTCGCCAGCCCCCTGTTTCCTTTCTGAGTGCGTCCGTCCATGCTCAACTTCAAGCACCTGATCGCCGCTGCACTGCTGATGTCCGCCGCGTTCGGCGTTCAGGCCGAGCGTCTCAAGGACATCGCCAGCATTTCCGGCGTGCGGACCAACCAGCTGATCGGCTACGGCCTGGTCGTGGGCCTCAACGGCACTGGCGACCAGACCACCCAGACCCCGTTCACCCTGCAGACTTTCAACAACATGCTGTCGCAGTTCGGCATCAAGGTGCCGCCAGGCTCGGGCAACGTGCAGCTCAAGAACGTCGCTGCGGTATCGATCCACGCTGATCTGCCCGCATTCGCCAAGCCGGGGCAGGTGATCGATATCACCGTGTCGTCCATTGGCAACTCCAAGAGCCTGCGCGGCGGCAGCCTGCTGATGACTCCCCTCAAGGGTATCGACGGCAACGTCTACGCCATTGCTCAAGGCAACCTGGTCGTCGGTGGTTTTGACGCCGAAGGCCGCGACGGGTCGAAAATCACCGTCAACGTGCCGTCGGCAGGGCGGATTCCTGGCGGTGCCAGCGTCGAGCGCTCCGTGCCCAGTGGCTTCAACCAGGGCAACAGCCTGACGCTGAACCTCAACCGGCCTGACTTCACCACGGCCAAGCACATCGTCGACAAGGTCAACGAGCTACTTGGCCCGGGAGTTGCACAAGCTGTCGATGGGGGCTCGGTACGCGTCACTGCACCGGTCGACCCCAGCCAGCGTGTGGACTACCTGTCGATTCTCGAGAACCTCGACGTCGACGTGGGCCAGGCGGTGGCCAAGGTGATCATCAATTCGCGCACCGGCACCATCGTGATTGGCCAGAACGTCAAGGTATCGCCTGCGGCAGTGACCCACGGCAGCCTGACGGTGACCATCACCGAAGATCCGATCGTCAGCCAGCCCGGGCCTCTGTCCGGCGGCCAGACGGCGGTGGTGCCACGTTCGCGGGTCAGCGCCCAGCAGGAAGCCAAACCGATGTTCAAGTTTGGCCCTGGCACCACGCTCGACGAGATCGTCCGCGCGGTCAACCAGGTAGGCGCGGCGCCCGGTGACTTGATGGCCATTCTCGAAGCCCTGAAACAGGCCGGCGCCTTGCAGGCCGACCTGATCGTGATTTGAGGTAGCAGCTGATGGAAATGCCGAATGGCGGAGTATCGGGAACACGGGATTCGGGGGCTTACACAGACCTCAATCGCCTGAGCTCGTTGAAAGTCGGGGATCGCGACAGCGAGGCCAACCTGCGCAAGGTGGCCCAGGAATTCGAGTCGCTGTTCCTCGGCGAAATGCTCAAGTCCATGCGTTCGGCAAATGACGTGTTGGCCAAGGACAACCCGCTGAACACCGAAACCACCAAGCAATACCAGTCCATGTACGACCAGCAGCTGTCCGTGACCCTGTCCAAGGAAGGCGGCGGCATTGGCCTGCAGGACGTGCTCATGCGCCAGTTGTCCAAGACCAAGGGCGTGGCCCGTGCCGGGGCGAATCCGTTCGCCCATGCCGACAACAGCCTGACCAAGCCGCTGGGCGCCACTCGCGATGCCTCGGCCGATGCCAAGGCTGCCGGCACCACGGCGCACAACGACATGGCCTTGCTGAACCAGCGGCGCCTGTCGCTGCCGAGCAAGCTGGCCGACCGTCTCGTGGCCGGCATCGTGCCTTCCACGGCGACCGATGCGAGCGCAGCCACCGGCAGCAAGAACCTCATCAACGTCCCGGCCAGCGCACCGGCCAACAGCATTGCCAATGCCGTGCGCAGCGGTGCCGCGGTCGAGGGCAGCAGCCTGGCCAAAAGCGTCGCCCAGCCGCCCCTGGCGCCGGCCAAGCGCGCCTTCGGATCGTCCGACGAATTCATCGCGACCATGCTGCCCATGGCCGAAAAGGCTGCAGCGCGCATCGGTGTCGATCCCAAGGTGCTGGTCGCCCAGGCGGCGCTGGAAACCGGATGGGGCAAATCGATCATGCGTGCCGACGATGGTAGCAACAGCCACAACCTGTTCGGCATCAAGGCGACCGGCAACTGGAAGGGCGAGAACGCCCGTGCGATCACCAGCGAGTTCCGCGACGGCCAGATGGTCAAGGAAACCGCCGATTTCCGCTCCTATGATTCATACGAAGACAGCTTCCACGACCTGGTCAGCCTGTTGCAGAACAACGACCGCTACCAGGGCGTGGTCAAGTCCGCGGACAACCCCGAACAATTCGTCAAGGAACTGCAGAAGGCCGGCTACGCCACCGACCCGAACTATGCCAGCAAGATCTCTTCGATCGCCAAGCAGATGCAAGGCTATGAGACCTACGCTCGCAGCAGCACCAGCGCTACCACGAATCTATAAGGTTTGAACCCATGTCGAATCTGATCTCCATTGGGCTGTCCGGTCTGGCGTCCAGCCAGGCATCCCTGGCGACCACCGGTAACAACATCGCCAACGTCGCGACTGCCGGCTATTCCCGGCAGTCGGTGGTGAATACTGCCAGTGGCTTGCAGAACATCGGCGTGGGCTACTTGGGTACCGGCACTACCATTTCCGACGTGCGCCGCATCTACAGCAGCTACATGGACACCCAGTTGCAGACCAGTACTGCACTGAGTGCCGACGCGACCGCGTACAGCACCCAGATCAACAGCATCGACAAGTTGCTGTCCGATGGCAGCACCGGTATCAGCGCGGTGCTCAGCAGCTTCTTCTCCGCCGTGCAGACCGCATCGGCCAACCCCAGCGATACCTCGGCGCGGCAGCTGCTGCTGACCCAGGCGCAGACCCTGAGCAATCGCTTCAACTCGATTTCCTCGCAGTTCAGTCAGCAGAACGACAGCATCAATGCCTCGCTGACCACCCTGACCGGGCAGGTCAACAAGCTCAGCGGCAATATCGCCGAGCTCAACCGGCAGATCACCGAGATGTCGGGCAGCGGTTCCACGCCCAACAGCCTGATCGATGCGCGCAACGAGAACGTCCGCCAGCTCAACGAGCTGGTCGGCGTGACCGTGCAGCAGCGCGACGGCAACTACGATGTCTACCTGGGTTCGGGGCAGTCGCTGGTTACCGGCAGTTCGGCCAACTCGCTGGTGGCAACGCCTGGCGTAGCCGACAAGAGCCAGTACGGCTTGACCATTCAGTATCAGGGTTACAGCACCGACGTGACCTCGGTGACCACCGGCGGCGAGATCGGCGGCCTGTTGCGTTTTCGCAGCGATGCCCTGAACCCGGCGATCAACGAGCTGGGGCGCACGGCGATCGTCGTCGCCGACAGCCTGAACAGCCAGTTGGGCAAAGGCATCGACCTCAACGGTGACTTCGGTTCCTCGCTGTTTTCCAGCATCAACAGCGCGACCGCCGTTGCCAATCGCAGCCTGGCGTCGTCCAACAACAGCGCAGGTTCGGGCAACCTCAATGTCACCGTGGCCGATTCCAGCAAGCTGACCATCTACGATTACAACGTCAAGTTCAGCAGCGCCACTGCCTACAGCGTGACCCGTTCCGACGGCACTTCCATGGGCAATTTCGACCTGGGCACGAACCCTGCGCCGGTGATCGATGGCGTCACCCTGGGTCTGAACGGCAAGGTCGCGACTGGCGACAGCTTCGTCGTCACGCCGACCCGCAGTGGCGCGAGCGCCATCACCAATACACTGACCGACTCGAACAAGCTGGCCTTCGCCGCGCCACTCACCGGCACGGCGACCGTCGGCAACTCGGGCACCGGCACCTTCACCCAGCCGGTGCTCAGCAGCAAGCTGGACATCTACAGCGGCACGGCCCTGAGCCAGTTGCAGAGCGGCATCGAAACCTCGTCGCCGGTCAAGCTGGTGTTCGGCAAGACCACCGATGGCGCGCAGAGCTACAGCCTGTTCAATGCCTCGGGCACCAGCATCGGCAGCGGCACCATCGTGCCCGGCCAGAGCAACAACCTGAGCCTGACCGTGCCGGTGGTGGGTGCCGATGGCCAACCGGTCAACGGCGCCGACGGCAAGCAACTGACCTTCACCTTCGAAACCACCGTGGGTGGCTCGCCTGCAGTCAACGACAGCTACACCGTGTCGTTCAACGCCGACGGCAAATCCGACAACCGCAATGCTACCCAACTGCTGGCGTTGCAGACCAAGGCCACCGTGGGCGCCACGGCGGGCAACCCCGGCATGAGCTTCACCAGTGCCTACGCCTCACTGGTTGAACGGGTCGGCGCCAAGGCCAGCCAGGCCACCGTCGACACCAAAGCCACCGGCGCCGTGTTGACCCAGTCCAAGACCAATCGCGACTCGGTATCCGGCGTCAACCTGGACGACGAAGCGGCATCCCTGGTGAAGTTCCAGCAGTACTACACCGCGTCCTCGCAGATCATCAAGGCCGCTCAGGAAACCTTCAGCGTCCTGATCAACGCCCTCTAAGGAATAGTCGACCATGCGAATTTCCACTTCTCAGTACTTCGAGACCAGCGCGACCGGCTATTCCCAGAATTTCTCGGACACCGCCAAGACCCAAGCACAGATCAGCTCGGGTAACCGTATTCAGAGCGCCGGCGACGATCCGGTCGGCGCGGCCAAGTTGTTGCAGTTGCAGCAGCAGAGCAGCTTGCTGACCCAGTACAGCGGCAACATGACCAGCGTCACCAACTCGCTGACCCAGGAAGAGAGTGTGCTCGACAGCATCACCACAGCCTTGCAGCGGGCGCAGGAGTTGACCATCCAGGCCGGTAACGGTGGCCTGAGCGACGCCGACCGGACGTCGATCGCCAGTGAAATCGGCGAGATCGAAAAGAACGTCCTGGGCCTGCTCAATACCAAGGATTCCAACGGCCAGTACATGTTCTCCGGGTCCAAGACCGGCACGCCGCCCTATGTGCAGAACAGCGACGGCAGCTACACCTATCAGGGCGACCAGACCCAGCTCAGCCTGCAGGTGTCCGACACCCTGCAACTGGCCACCAACGACACCGGCTACAGCATTCTGGAAACGGCGGTGAACACCAGCCGCACGCAGACCACCATGACCGCGCCGGTGGATGCCAACGGCGCGGTGGTCGACGACGGTCTGGTCACGGTGTCCGACGGCCGCCTGGAATCGCTGACGACCTACAACAAGGCCTTCACCGATGGCCAGCCGTACAAGTTGACGTTCACCAGCAGCACCCAGTTCACCCTCACCAACAGCAGCGGCAAGGACGTGACGTCCCAGGTCAGCGGCAGTGGCACCTTCGACCCGAAGGCCGACGGCGGCACCACCGTCAGCCTGTACGGTGTGGAATTCGACATCGATGTGGCCACCAAGCAAAGCGAGCTGGGCACCGTCACCGATGCCGACATCGCCGGGCGCACGTTCAGCCTCGGTAGCAAGCCGGACAGCATCAGTTCGACGCGCAACGCGGCCAACACGTCCACGGCGCAGTTGGTCAGTGCGAACGTGACCGATACCCAGGGCTATGCGGCGGGCTTCCCGGCCGGGGGGGCGGTGATCAAGTTCACCAGCAGCAGCGAGTACGAGGTTTATGCCCAGCCCTTGACCGATTCCAGCCGAGCCATCGGCAAGGGTGCGGTGGTCGCCGGGGCCAATGGCAGCACGATCACGGCTGCAGGCGTGACTTTCAAGCTCTCCGGCGAGGCCAATACGGGTGACAGCTTCAGCGTCAACGCCAACAGCCACAAGACGCAGAACGTGCTGGACACCCTGCATCAGCTCAAGACAGCTCTGGAGATACCGGTGACGGACGCCAAGTCCGCGCTGGCGCTGAAGAATGCCACCGACTCGGCGCTGGGCAACCTGGCCAGCGCCAACGAGAACATCGACATCTCCCGCGGGCAGATTGGCGCACGGCTCAATTCGCTGGCCATTCAGAACGACGAGAACGTGAGCTTGGCTCTTGCCAACAAGGGGACACAGTCGGCGATAGCCGACACCGACTTCGCCACGGCCTCGGTCACCCTGAGCCTGCAACAGACCATGTTGCAGGCCTCCCAGCTGGCTTTCGCAAAGATCTCCCAGCTTAGTCTGTTCAACAAGCTGTAAGCGGCGGGGCGCAGGCCCCGTCTTCCCTCTACCACCCCGCGTCGCGCCATTTCCTACGGCCTATGGCACAATATCCCTGTGACCAATGAGTCGGATCGTGCATCTTCACCCTTATGTATTACCAGGTCGCTGCATCAGCGGCCTGCAGCTGCTTGTTTTTCGGCAGCGCTGGCGCCGTCCCGTAGAGGTCGGCGCCGCCTGAGACCCTTTTCGATGGCATCGCGCACATGCCCCGCGTGATGACCTCCAGCTACCTTTGTATTGGGAAGCCACAATGATTGGCATAAAAAGCATCGCGAGTTACGTGCCTGCCGAAGGCCTGGACAACTACGCCCAAGGTGCCAAATTCGCCAAGGATGAAGAATTCATCATCGGCAAGATCGGCTCGGCCTTCCTGCCGCGCAAGGCTGCCGACCAGGAAACCTCCGACCTGTGCGTGGAAGCGGCCAACGCGCTGTTCGCCAGCAATCCGCAGCTGTCGCGCGAGTCCATCGACGCGTTGATCGTCGTGACCCAGAACGGAGACGAGGAGGGCTTGCCGCACACCGCCGCCATCGTTCAGGACAAGCTCGGCCTGCCGACCCACGTCGCAGCGTTCGACATCAGTTTGGGTTGCTCGGGCTACGTGTATGGCATCTATGCACTCAAGGGCTTCATGGAAGCGGCCGGGCTGAAGAACGGCCTGCTGATCACCGCTGACCCGTACTCCAAGATCGTCGACCCCGAAGATCGCAACACCACCATGTTGTTTGGTGACGCGGCCACTGCCACCTGGATGGGCGAAGATGCGCCCTGGCAGTTGGGCAAGGCCAAGTTCGGCACCGACGGTTCCGGCGCGCCGCATCTGAAGGTGACCGATGGCGTGTTCTTCATGAACGGCCGTCAGGTGTTCAACTTCGCGCTGCTCAAGGTGCCGGCACATTTGCATGAACTGCTTGACGAATCGGGGCTGACCAGCGCCGATGTCGACGCGTACTGCATCCACCAGGGCAGTGCGGCGATCGTCGACGCCGTGGCGCGGCGCTTCGAGGAAGAGCCGGAGAAATTCATCAAGGACATGGTCGAAACCGGCAACACGGTATCGAGCAGCATTCCGCTGTTGCTGGAAAAGCACATCCTCGATTCCTCCTGGAAGCGAGTCGCCCTGAGCGGCTTCGGCGTCGGCCTGTCCTGGGGCTCCGCGCTCATCTACCGCCCCTGATACCGCGCCGCCTGCCGACGCGGCTCGCGCCGCTGCTACAAACCCTGGGCCGCCTGCCGACACGGTGTTCATCCGGGCCACCGCGTTGCACGCCGCCGTGTTGACCGTCCACGCGGACAACACGATCCCTGTAGCAGCGGCGCAAGCCGCGTCCGGCCGCACCGTGGTCGTCCATACACAATGCGCATCTACCAACGCGACCGGCGCCACCGCGACCGTCTATCCGTTGACGCCAGAAATCCCCGCTTTTCCCACGCATCTCCCTCAAGTTCCCCCTTCCCCGGACGAAATAGTTATCAAGAGAGATCAAGCCAACGCTTGCTTTTTCCGGCTACAGCGGCTCGAAGGTGAAAAAAACATTGCAATCACCCTCAAGCAAAGCGCTGAACCGACGATAACTACTACGAAGGTTCTCTAGGCCACACCCGGCGCTCGCCAGGGCCGGAAGCCACAGCTAACAACCCCGAGGAATTTGTCATGGCCTTATCCGTAAACACCAACACCGCTTCCTTGACCGTTCAGAAAAACCTGAACAAGGCTTCCGATTCGCTGAGCACCGCGATGACCCGTCTTTCCTCGGGCCTGAAAATCAACAGCGCCAAGGACGACGCCGCCGGCCTGCAGATCTCCAACCGTCTGACCAGCCAGATCAACGGCCTGTCGGTTGCAGTCAAGAACGCCAACGACGGTATCTCCATCGCCCAGACCGCTGAAGGCGCGATGCAGGAATCCACCAACATCCTGCAGCGTATGCGTGAACTGGCTCTGCAATCGGCCAACGGTTCCAACAGCACCGACGACCGTACTTCCCTGCAGTCCGAATACACTCAGCTGACTTCCGAGCTGACCCGTATCGCCAACACCACCACCTTCGGTGGTCGTAACCTGGTTGACGGCTCGTTCGGTTCCACCGCGTTCCAGATCGGTGCCAATGCCAACGAAACCATCAACGTGACCCTGGGTGACGTGTCCGCCAATGCCATCGGCTCGCAGCAGGTCAAGAGCGTCGGTGTTGCGCCGTCCACTACAGGTGTTGCAGGTGGTGCTATCACCGTGACTGGTGGCGGTGCTACCAAGGATGTAACTGTTGCTGCGGGTGCGTCGGCCAAGACAATTGCGAGCCAGCTGGACGGATCGGTGCCGGGTCTGACAGCTACCGCTAGCACCGATGCAACTTTCACTGTGGATGCTGCGGCCAAGACCGCACCAGCGACCTTCACCATCCAGGTTGGCGGCAGTGCAGCCGTCAGCATGGTAGGCGTGACAGATACAGCATCGCTTGCGGATCAGTTGAACTCGAACGCCGCCAAGCTCGGTATCAGTGTCAACTATGACAGCAAGGCCGGCACTCTTTCGGTCAAGTCCGATACCGGTGAAAACATTGTGTTCGGCGGATCCAACGCTGGTGCTGCGAACGTGAAGGTTGCGACCAAGGACGCTAGCGGGAATCTTGGTGGTGCTGTCGCAGTAGCTGATGGGTTGAAAGCAACTGGTGCTGTATCGCTCGACTCGGCCAAGGGTTATTCGGTAGCAGGCGCCGGTGTGACTGGACTGTTCTCGGCTGCAGGCACCAGCGTGGCCTCCGAGCTGACCTCGGTCAGCGAAACCGACATCACCACCGCGTTCAACGCTCAGAACGCCATCGCTGCACTGGACAAGGCGATCTCCAACATCGACTCCCAGCGCGCCGATCTGGGTGCGGTGCAAAACCGTTTCGACAGCACCGTGTCGAACCTGCAGAGCATCTCCGAGAACTCCTCGGCCGCTCGTAGCCGTATCCAGGACGCCGACTTCGCCTCGGAAACTGCCGAGCTGACCAAGCAGCAGACCCTGCAGCAGGCATCCACCGCGATCCTGTCCCAGGCCAACCAGCTGCCATCGTCGGTACTGAAGCTGCTTCAGTAATTCGGCCCTTGGCTGACTGACGGAAGGGTGCCCACGCACCCTTCCGTTTTTTGATTTCCGGGGTGATGAACATGGACATGAGCGTTACAGCGAGACCGCCTCTTGCCGTCACGTCAGCGCCAGCCGGCGCCGCCTCCCTGCCTGCCCGGCAGGTCACGCAAGACGAACCCGCGGCGCAAACCGTTGCACCCGAGCGGGCTGAATTGGAACAAGCGGTGAAGGATATCCAGGCGCACGTGAACACCTCACAGCGAAACCTGGAATTCTCCATCGACGACTCGACGCATGCCGTCGTGGTCAAGGTCATCGCTACGGACAGCGGTGAAGTCATTCGTCAGTTGCCGACGGAGGCCGCGCTCAAATTGGCGCAAAGCCTTGCGGACGGTCGCAGCGGTCTGTTCGACGCCAAGATCTGAACTGGCACGAAAAATGTAGCTGGGTGTGCTTGGGGCGGTATCCGTCAAAAACACGCCTGACTCGATTCTAGGAGATTGCGATGGCTACTGTTTCCTCCACTACCGGCACTACAGCCACTACTACGGCTGCCAGCACCGCAAGTACCAGCAGCACCACCAGCTCGACCAGCACCAGTGGCGCGATCAAATCCAGCGGCGTGGGCTCGGGCATCGACACCGAAGCCATCGTCAAGGCCTTGGTGAACGCCGAGAAAGCGCCCAAGCAAAAGCAGATCGATACCCAGACGCTGACCACTACCACGACGCTAACCGCCGTAGGTACCGTCAAAAGCGCGCTGGAGACTTATCGCACTGCCGTCGCGGCGATGAACAAGGCGTCGACCTTCAGCGGTTTGACCGCCGCTTCGTCCAACGAAAAGGTCGCGTCGGTGACAGCGGCCGATTCTGCTTCCAACGGCACCTACTCGTTGGAAGTAACGACGCTGGCCAGCGCCTCGAAGATTTCTTCCGGCGTGTATGCCGACAAGAGCACTGCGGTGGTCAATGCCACGTCGTCGGCTCAGGACCTTACGATCAGTCAGTCCGGCAAAGACAGCAAAGTCAGCATTCCGGCAGGCGCCACCCTGGCGCAGACGCGTGATCTGATCAACACCCAGATGGCCAGCCGCGGCATCAGTGCCAACATCCTCACCGACGCCAGCGGCTCGCGTCTGGTGCTCAGTTCGTCGACCACCGGCTCGGGCACCGAAATTTCGATGTCCGCCAATGCCGACAGCGGGCTCGACAAATTGACCGCTACTACTACCGTCACCGCTCCAACCAATGCCAAATACAAGATCGACGGCATCGAGATGGAGTCATCGACCAATACCGTGGCGGCCGCCATCAGTGGCGTGTCGATCAAACTGTTGGAGGCAGGGGCGGGAACGACGACCATCAGCGTCACCACCAATACCGACACCCTGAAAAAAGCCACCACCGGATTCGTGGACGCCTACAACGCGCTCATGACCCAGCTCAACACGCTGACCAAGGTCAGTACGGCAGCCGACGGCACGACCAGTGGAGGAGGACTGACCGGCGACTCCACCGTGCGCCACCTGATCCAGTCGATGCGCAACGAGCTGGTGACATCCTCGGGCTCCAGCAAGCTGACACTGTCTCAGTTCGGTATCAACACCGACCAGAAGACTGGCCTGCTGGTGATGGATGACACCAAGTGGAACACGGCCATGGCCGATACCGCCAACGTGGCAGCCATTCAGGACATGTTCACGGGCAAGGACGGCCTGCTTGCGCGCATGACCACGGCGACCGACTCCTATGCAGTGAAAGGCGGCATTCTCGCGTCACGTTCAGACTCGCTCTCCGGCACGCTGACCAAACTGACCGAGCAGCAGAAGGCTCTTGATCGCCGGATCAGTAACCTGACAGACACCTTGAATGCCAAGTACACCGCGATGGACACTCTCGTTGCGCAGCTGAACGCCACCAGCAAAAGCATCATGACCACGCTCAACGCGCTGAACAACACCGACAGCGATTGATTTTTCGTGCAAATCCAGGAGCCCGGTTCATACCGGGCTTTTGCATATCCACACTTGTCACGAATACCTCCATATCGCCGACGTTATCGGCCTGATCTCAGTATCATGCGCATATTCCCTCAAGTCCGCTAAAGTTTTCCCGGCCCGCGACGACATAGTAACCAAGCGATACAACATCAAATACTGTGTGACGAGGTCCACCGCAATGAACGCCATGAGAGCGCTGAGCCAATACCAGAAGGTCGATTCCCATGCCCAGACATCCGAAGCCACGCCGCACCGTCTGGTGCAGATGCTGATGCAGGGCAGCCTCGATCGCATGGCCCAGGCCAAGGGCGCGCTGAGCCGCGGTCAGGTGGCGCAGAAGGGTGAGATGCTCGGCAAGGCCGTCGCCATTATCGGCGGCCTGCGCCAAGGGCTGGATGCCACCAAGGCGGCCAACGAACAGTCGGTCAAGGACCTCGATGATCTGTACGCCTACATGTCTGGACGCCTGACCGAAGCCAACATCAAGAACGATCCACAGCTGATCGACGAAGTCGCTCGCCTGATGATCACCGTCAAGAGCGGCTGGGATGCCATTGCCAGCCACGAATCGGCCCTGCCGGCCTGAGGAGTTCGTCATGAGTGCACTACAGCGTATTCAGCAGACTCGCCACGCTCTGGTAGACGCCATGCAGGCCGGAGACTGGGATGCGATCGGCGTACTCGACATCGAGTGCCGCGCTTGCGTCGACAGCGTGCTGCAGGAAGTCCCGGAAGACCCTTCCCAGCTGCGCAGCCACCTGGAAGATCTGCTCGAGGTCTACCGTCAATTACTCAACGTCACTCGTCTAGCGCGTCAGTCGGTTGTCGACGAAATGTCACAGTTCAACCAAGCGAAGAACGCTGCAAAGGTTTACCATCTGTTCCGTTGACAGCCATTGCGCCATAAATTTGACTAAGTCGATTTTTTTGCCTTTACTAGTGGCTGTTGTGATTCGTCTGGCGTCTGTTAGCTGAAACCATGGCCAAAAACGTCGAGAGCGCCCTCCGGGCTTCGAGTTGACTAGGGAAGTTGCTATTGCATGTGGCGTGAAACGAAAATTCTGCTGATCGATGACGATAGCGTTCGCCGCCGGGATCTGGCGGTCATCCTGAACTTTCTTGGCGAAGAGAACCTGGCCTGCGGCAGCGGCGACTGGCAGATGTCGGTCGACTCGCTGTCGTCCAGCCGCGAGGCGCTCTGCGTTCTGGTGGGTGACGTGTCTTCGGGCAATCTTGCCGGGCTGCTGAAGACCCTGGCCAACTGGGATGAATTCCTTCCAGTGCTGTTGCTGGGTGATCCAGGCGCCGTCGAGCTTCCCGACGACCTGCGTCGTCGCGTGCTCTCCCACCTGGAAATGCCGCCCAGCTACAGCAAGCTGCTCGATTCCCTGCACCGCGCCCAGGTCTATCGCGAGATGTACGACCAGGCCCGCGAACGCGGCCGTCAGCGTGAACCCAACCTGTTCCGCAGCCTGGTCGGCACCAGCCGCGCGATCCAGCACGTGCGGCAGATGATGCAGCAAGTGGCCGATACCGACGCCAGTGTGCTCATCCTTGGCGAGTCGGGTACCGGCAAGGAAGTGGTTGCACGTAACCTGCATTACCACTCAAAGCGTCGCGATGCGCCGTTCGTGCCGGTCAACTGCGGCGCCATTCCCGCCGAGTTGCTCGAAAGCGAGCTGTTTGGCCACGAAAAGGGCGCGTTCACTGGCGCGATCACCAGCCGCGCCGGTCGTTTCGAATTGGCGAATGGTGGCACCCTGTTCCTCGACGAGATCGGCGACATGCCTTTGCCGATGCAGGTCAAGCTGCTGCGAGTGTTACAGGAACGGACATTCGAGCGCGTGGGCAGCAACAAGACCCAAAGTATTGACGTGCGCATCATCGCCGCTACTCACAAGAATCTGGAAAGCATGATCGAGGTCGGTACGTTCCGTGAGGACCTGTACTACCGCCTGAACGTGTTCCCCATCGAGATGGCGCCGTTGCGTGAGCGGGTGGAAGACATTCCGCTGCTGATGAATGAGCTGATTTCGCGCATGGAGCATGAAAAGCGCGGGTCGATCCGCTTCAACTCGGCGGCCATCATGTCGCTGTGCCGCCACGGCTGGCCGGGCAACGTACGCGAGCTGGCCAATCTGGTCGAGCGCATGGCGATCATGCACCCGTACGGCGTCATCGGCGTGGGCGAGGTGCCGAAGAAATTCCGCTACGTGGACGACGAAGACGAGCAGTTGGTCGACAGCCTGCGCAGCGATCTGGAAGAGCGGGTGGCAATCAACGGCCATACTCCCGACTTCGCGTCCAGCGCCATGCTGCCGCCCGAAGGCCTCGATCTGAAGGACTACCTCGGCGGCCTGGAGCAAGGCCTGATCCAACAGGCGCTGGACGATGCCAACGGTATCGTCGCCCGGGCTGCCGGGCGCCTGCGCATCCGCCGTACCACGCTGGTGGAGAAAATGCGCAAGTACGGCATGAGCCGGCGCGAAGGTGAGGGCGAAGAGCAACAGGCAGACGATTGACGCCTGTGGCTGCAACGGCCGCTGCTTGCAAGGCAGCGGCCGCGCTTTACACCCCATCTGCTACTTCGTGTTAACCGCGCCAAGCCGCTGAAATCGCGGGCTTTAACCCAGCGCATCCGCCTCATTCTTTCCCCTGACTTGCGCCTTTGGAGTTCCATTCGGCACGGCTATTGCTTTTGCCCCTGTCACGATACCGTTTTTGACGGTGAGCCAAGTGAGAGAGAGCCATGCCACAGGCCGCTATCCAGCCGTCCGCTGCCCAGTCCCATCGCGACGTTTGCGCATCAGCAGCGCAGCCTGACAGCCGCCAGGGTCTGAATCAGGCCTTCGCTCTGTTCGACCAGATGTCCGATCGCCTGAGCGACTCCTACAGCCTGCTCGAAGAGCGTGTGGCAGCACTCAAGGGTGAGCTGGAAGTGGTCAGCGCGCAGCGCCTTGCCGAGCTGGCGGAAAAGGAACGCCTCGCCAATCGCCTGCAGAACCTGCTCGATCTGTTGCCTGGCGGGGTCATCGTCATCGATGGTCAAGGTCACGTACGTGAGGCCAACCCGGCAGCCCTGGAAATGCTGGGTGCACCGCTGGAAGGCGAGCTGTGGCGCGAGGTGATCGTGCGCAGTTTCGCGCCGCGCCGGGATGACGGCCACGAGATCTCTTTGATCGACGGGCGACGCCTGTCGATTGCCACGCGCTCGCTCGATGCCGAGCCTGGCCAGTTGGTGCTACTTACCGACCTGACCGAAACCCGTCGGCTGCAGAGTGAGGTGGCGCGCAGCGAGCGCCTGTCGTCGCTGGGCCGCATGATGGCTTCGCTCGCCCACCAGATTCGCACGCCGCTGTCGGCTGCGCTGCTGTACGCCAGCCACCTGACCGATAAGCCTTTACCGGTCCAGACCCAGCAGCGTTTCGCCAGCCGCCTCAAGGAGCGTCTGCACGAGCTGGAGCATCAGGTCCGCGACATGCTGGTGTTCGCCCGCGGCGAGCTGCCGCTTCCGGATCGCTTGGCGCCCAAGCAATTGCTGCAGGCTTTGCAGGCTGCCGCGCAACCCCATGTGCAGGACGTGCCTGTGCGTTGGCAATGCGACGGTTACGCCGGCGAGCTGCTGTGCAACAAGGACACCCTGGTGGGCGCCGTGCTCAACCTGGTGAATAACGCCATTCAGGCCAGCAGCGGTCAGGCCCGTCTGAAAATCCACCTGTATACCCGCGGCGATACGCTGCGCCTGTGCGTCAGCGACGACGGGCCTGGTATGGCGCCGGCGATCCTGGCGCGTCTGGGTGAGCCGTTCTTCACCACCAAGCCCACCGGAACCGGGCTCGGCCTGTCGGTGGTCAAGGCCGTTGCGCGCGCCCATCAGGGCGATCTGACCCTGCGCTCCACGGTGGGTCGTGGCACCTGCGCGACGTTGACCTTGCCGTTGGTGGCTCGGCAGGAAGGTATTCGATGAACATCAAGGTGCTGTTGGTCGAGGATGACCGTGCCTTGCGCGAGGCGCTGGGCGATACCCTGGAGTTGGGCGGTTTCGACTTCGAAGCGGTGACCTGTGCCGAGGAAGCGTTGCAGGCGGTGGCGCGTGAGCCTTTCGGCATTGTCGTCAGCGACGTCAATATGCCGGGAATCGATGGGCACCAATTGCTGGCCTTGCTCCGCGCTCGCCAACCGCAACTGCCGGTCCTGCTGATGACGGCCCATGGCGCGGTCGACCGAGCGGTGGATGCCATGCGCCAGGGTGCCGCCGATTATCTGGTCAAGCCGTTCGAACCGAGCGCGCTCCTCGACCTGGTGACCCGGCATGGCCGCGGTCTGATTGCGGCGGGCGCCGAGCAGGGGCCGGTGGCGCTTGAGCCGGCGAGCCAGGCTCTGCTCGAGCTGGCCGCGCGGGTCGCGCGCAGCGATTCCACGGTGCTGATATCCGGTGAGTCGGGTACCGGCAAGGAAGTGCTGGCGCGCTATATCCATCAACAGTCGAACCGCGCGCAGCAGGCCTTCGTTGCCATCAACTGCGCGGCGATTCCGGACAACATGCTCGAAGCCACCCTGTTCGGCCACGAGAAAGGCGCGTTCACCGGCGCCATTGCGGCCCAGGCCGGCAAGTTCGAGCAGGCCGATGGCGGTACCCTGCTGCTCGACGAGATTTCCGAGATGCCCCTGGGGCTGCAGGCAAAGTTGCTGCGTGTGCTGCAGGAGCGCGAGGTCGAACGTGTCGGCGCGCGCAGGCCCATTGCCCTGGACATCCGGGTCATCGCCACCACCAACCGCAACCTTGCGCAAGACGTCGCAGCGGGGCGTTTCCGCGAAGACCTGTTCTATCGGCTTTCGGTCTTCCCGCTGGCCTGGGCACCGCTGCGCGAACGGCCTGGCGACATTCTGCCGCTGGCCCGACGGTTGCTGGCCCGTCACGTCGACAAGATGAAGCACGCGCCCGTGCGCTTCGCGCCTGCGGCCGAACAGTGCCTGCTCGATCACCCCTGGCCGGGTAATGTTCGCGAGCTGGATAACGCCATCCAGCGTGCGTTGATCCTGCAGCACGGTAACCTGATCCAGGCCGCCGACTTCTGCCTGGCCGGGCCCGCCGGTGCAGTTGCGTCGTCACCGTTGAGCCTGGTGGAGCAGGCGCCCGCGCCTGTCGAGCCGCAGGCACTCCCCGGCGTGCTGGAGGACGATCTGCGCCGACGCGAATTCGAGATGATCATCGACACTCTGCGCAGCGAGCGGGGTCGGCGCAAGGAAGCCGCCGAGCGCCTGGGTATCAGTCCACGGACACTTCGCTACAAACTGGCCCAGATGCGCGATGCCGGAATGGATGTGGAGGCCAGTCTGTTCGCCTCTTGAAGGCCGTCCGATGAGCGACGGCCGGTGCGGTCATTTGTCGCCGCCGATCCGTTTCGCCACCCTGCGACTGCAACTGGCACCCTCCTTGCTACTACCTCTGTAGTGAATGCAGCAGTGTCAAAAAAACGCAGGTCGTCGCAGAGGGTTACCCATGAGCCAAGGTATTGAATTCAACCGCTTGATGCTGGACATGCGCGCCATGCAGGCGGACGCCATGGCCAGACCCAAGGCGGTTGCGGCACCGGAAGTCGGTGCCAGCAGCTTTGCCGATATGCTTGGCGGCGCGATCAACAAGGTCGCCGACGTACAGGGTGCCTCCAGCCAGTTGGCCACTGCCTTCGAGATCGGCAAGAGCGGCGTCGACCTCACCGACGTGATGATCGCCTCGCAGAAAGCCAGCGTCTCTTTCCAGGCCTTGACCCAGGTGCGCAACAAGCTGGTCCAGGCTTACCAAGACATTATGCAGATGCCGGTCTGAGGACGAATTGAGTCATGGCTGAAGCGACCACCGACAATCTTCCGGCCAAGAGCGGCAACAAATCGCCGCTCATGGGTCTGTCCGTCCTGCAGAATCTGTCACAGATGACCATGTTGCGTCAGGTCGGCCTGCTGGTCGGCCTGGCGGCCAGCGTGGCCATCGGCTTCGCCGTGGTCCTGTGGTCGCAGCAGCCCGACTACCGCCCGTTGTACGGCAGCCTGGCGGGCATGGACACCAAGCAGGTGATCGATACCCTGACCACCGCCAACATTCCCTACACCGTGGAGCCCAACTCCGGTGCCTTGCTGGTCAAGGCCGACGATCAGTCGCGTGCGCGCATTGCCCTGGCCTCGGCCGGCGTGGCACCCAGCGACGGCAATGTCGGCTACGAATCGCTCGACAAGGAGCAGGGCCTGGGCACCAGTCAGTTCATGGAAACCGCGCGGTATCGCCGCAGCCTGGAAGGTGAACTGGCCCGTACCATCGGTAGCCTGAACAACATCCGCGCTGCTCGCGTGCACCTGGCCATTCCGAAAAGCTCGGTGTTCGTTCGCGACGAGCGCAAACCCACCGCCTCGGTGCTGGTGGAGATGTACCCCAACCGTACCCTGGACGCCGGTCAGGTGGCGGCCATCGTCAATCTGGTGGCGACCAGCGTTCCGGAACTGAACAAGTCGAACGTGTCGGTCGTCGATCAGAAGGGCACGCTGCTCTCGGCGCAGCTGGAAGACAACGCATTGACCATGGCCGGCAAGCAGTACGACTACAGCCGTCGCCTGGAAAGCATGCTGACCCAGCGGGTGCAGAACATTCTGCAGCCGGTGGTGGGCAGCGATCGATTCAAGGCTGAAGTTTCGGCAGACCTGGATTTCAGCGCGGTCGAATCGACCTCCGAGCAGTTCAATCCGGACCAGCCGGCGTTGCGCAGCGAGCAGTCCACCACCGAGCAGCGTTCCAGCGGTTCGGGCCCTTCGGGTGTACCGGGGGCCTTGAGCAACCAGCCTCCGGGGCCTGCCACCGCGCCGCAGAATGCCGCTCAGGGGCAGGCAGCCGCAGGCGCCATCCAGCCGGGCCAGCCGCTGCTCGACGCCAACGGCCAGCAGATCATGGACCCGGCCACCGGCCAACCGATGCTGGCACCGTATCCGGCCGACAAGCGTCAGCAGTCGACCAAGAATTTCGAGCTGGACCGTTCCATCAGCCACACCAAGCAGCAGCAGGGTCGTCTGAGCCGGTTGTCGGTGGCGGTGGTGGTCGACGACCAGGCCAAGGTCAACCCGGCCGACGGTACCGTGACCATGACCCCATGGAACGCTCAGGAGCTGGCCCGTTTCACCCGCCTGGTGCAGGACGCCGTGGGCTTCGATGCCAGCCGCGGCGACAGCGTGACCGTGATCAACGTACCGTTTGCGCCCAATTCCGCCGAAGTCATCACCGAACCTGCGTTCTACAAGGAACCCTGGTTCTGGGACATCATGAAGCAGGTACTGGGCGTGGTGTTCATCCTGGTTCTGGTATTCGGCGTGCTGCGTCCGGTGCTGAACAACATCACCGGCGGTGGCAAGGGCAAGGCGGGCGATGCCGAACTCGGCGCCGCCGGCGCGATGGGCGGCGTGGCTGCCCTGGGCATGGATGGCGAGCTGGCCAACGATCGGGTCAGCCTGGGTGGACCGCAGAGCATTCTGCTGCCCAGCCCGACCGAGGGCTATGACGCCCAGTTGAATGCAATCAAGAGTCTTGTGGCCGAAGACCCGGGCCGAGTGGCCCAGGTCGTGAAAGAGTGGATCAATGCCGATGAGTAGTTCACAAGCCGTCACCCCCAAGCTGACCAAGGTCGACAAGGCCGCCATCCTTCTGCTGTCGCTGGGTGAAACCGACGCGGCGCAGGTGCTTCGCCACATGGGCCCCAAGGAGGTCCAGCGCGTAGGCGTGGCCATGGCGCAGATGCGCAACGTGCACCGTGAGCAGGTAGAGCAGGTGATGAGCGAATTCGTCACCGTGGTCGGCGATCAGACCGGTCTGGGCGTCGGCTCCGACAACTACATCCGCAAGATGCTGACCTCAGCGCTGGGCGAAGACAAGGCCAATGGCCTGATCGACCGCATCCTGCTGGGCGGCAACACCAGCGGCCTGGACAGCCTGAAGTGGATGGAGCCCCGCGCCGTGGCTGACGTCATTCGCTACGAGCATCCGCAGATCCAGTCGATCGTCGTGGCCTACCTCGACCCCGACCAGGCCGGCGAAGTGCTGGCGCATTTCGAGCACAAGGCGCGGCTGGACATCATCCTGCGCGTGTCGTCGCTCAACACCGTACAGCCGGCAGCATTGAAAGAACTCAACACCATTCTGGAGAAGCAGTTCTCCGGCAATTCCAACGCCACCCGGACGACCCTGGGTGGGGTCAAGCGCGCCGCGGACATCATGAACTTCCTCGACAGCTCGTCCGAAGGCCAGTTGATGGACTCCATCCGCGAAGTCGACGAAGAACTGTCCGGGCAGATCGAAGACCTCATGTTCGTCTTCAACAACCTCAAGGATGTCGACGACCGCGGTATCCAGGCGCTGCTGCGCGAGGTTTCCTCGGACGTGCTGGTGGTGGCGCTCAAGGGCGCCGACGAGGGTGTGCGCGAGAAGATCTTCAAGAACATGTCCAAGCGCGCGGCCGAGCTGTTGCGTGACGACCTCGAGGCCAAGGGGCCGGTGCGGGTCAGCGATGTCGAGTCGGCGCAGAAGGAAGTGCTCACCATTGCCCGGCGCATGGCCGAAGCAGGTGAAATCGTGCTCGGTGGCAAGGGTGGGGAAGAGATGATCTAATCATCCCTCTCCCAGACCTCTGTCGTGGAGGCCGGCTGCCCTGGGGTGGTCGGCTCCGAGCGACCCCACTTCGCACCCAGGCGTCAGGAATCGCAAGCCATGTCCCGCCCCACCCAAGAACCCGTCAGTGAACTGATTCGCGCCGTCGACGCGCGCAGTGCCGACCTGTGGGCGTTGCCCAGCTTCGATCCCGAGCGGCCTGCCGAAGAGGTGGTGCCGGAGCCCGTGTCGGTCGAGGAAATCGAAGAGGTGCCCCTCGATGAGGTGCAGCCCATTACCCTGGAGGAGCTGGAAGCCATTCGCCAGGAGGCCTACAACGAGGGCTTCGCTACCGGTGAAAAGGAAGGCTTTCACAGCACCCAGCTCAAGGTCCGTCAGGAAGCCGAAGCCGCGCTGGCTGGCAAGCTTGCCCAGTTCGACCGGCTGTTGGGACACCTGCTGACGCCTATTGCTGATCAAGATACCCAGATCGAGAAATCACTGGTCGAACTGGTGGGCCACATTGCCCGCCAGGTCATCCGCCGCGAGTTGGTGACCGATTCCAGCCAGATCGAAAAAGTCCTGCGCGAAGCGCTGAAGTTGCTGCCCATGGGCGCCAACAATATTCGCATCTTCATCAACCCTCAGGACTTCGAGCAGATCAAGTCGCTGCGCGAGAAGCACGAGGAAAACTGGCGAATCCAGGAAGACGACTCGCTACAGCCCGGTGGTTGCCGTATCGAAACCGAACACAGCCGCATCGATGCGAGCATGGAGACGCGCATCACCCAGGCCATTGCGCAATTATTCGATCAGTTGCACGAGCAGAACATGCACCCGGCCCCGGCCGACATCACCGTCGATCTGGACGCGCCCGATGAAGCTTGATCGCACCAGCTTCGGCAAACGCCTGGGCAGCTACGAGGCGGCCATCGACCTGCCGCGCCAGCCCATCGTCGAAGGGCGCTTGCTGCGCATGGTCGGCCTGACCCTCGAAGCCGAAGGGCTGCGCGCGGCCATGGGCAGTCGCTGCGTGGTGATCAACGACGACAGCGACCAGCCGGTGCAGGTCGAAGCGGAAGTCATGGGCTTCTCCGGCAGCAAGATCTACCTGATGCCCGTGGGCAGCGTCAGCGGCATCGCGCCCGGCGCGCGGGTGGTGCCGGTGGCCGATACCGGGCGTCTACCGATGGGCATGAGCATGCTTGGGCGCATCCTCGACGGCGCCGGGCGAGCACTGGACGGTAAGGGCGGCATGAAGGCCGAGGACTGGGTGCCGATGGACGGGCCCACCATCAACCCCCTCAAGCGCGACCCCATCAGTCAGCCGCTGGATGTCGGCATTCGCAGCATCAACGGTTTGCTGACCGTGGGCCGTGGCCAGCGTCTGGGCCTGTTCGCCGGTACCGGCGTGGGCAAGAGTGTGCTGCTGGGCATGATGACGCGGTTTACCGAAGCCGACATCATCGTCGTCGGCCTGATCGGCGAGCGGGGCCGCGAGGTCAAGGAGTTCATCGAACATACCTTGGGCGAGGAGGGGCTGCGCCGTTCGGTGGTGGTGGCGTCACCGGCTGACGAAGCGCCACTGATGCGCCTGCGCGCCGCCATGTACTGCACGCGCATTGCCGAGTATTTTCGCGACAAGGGCAAGAACGTCCTGCTGCTGATGGACTCGTTGACCCGTTTCGCTCAGGCCCAGCGGGAAATTGCCTTGGCCATCGGCGAGCCGCCGGCGACCAAGGGCTATCCGCCTTCGGTGTTCGCCAAGCTGCCCAAGCTGGTCGAGCGCGCCGGCAACGCCGAGGCTGGTGGTGGCTCGATTACCGCGTTCTATACCGTGTTGTCCGAGGGCGACGATCAGCAGGATCCCATCGCCGACTCGGCGCGAGGCGTGCTCGACGGCCACATCGTGCTGTCACGGCGCCTGGCAGAAGAAGGGCATTACCCGGCCATCGATATCGAGGCGTCGATCAGCCGGGTAATGCCCAGCGTGGTCAGCCCCCAGCACTTGGGCCAGGCACAACAGTTCAAGCAACTGTGGTCGCGCTACCAGCAGAGCCGCGACTTGATCAGCGTTGGCGCCTACGTCGCGGGCGGTGATCGCGAGACCGACCTTGCGATCGCCCTGCAACCGCAGCTGGTGCGTTACCTGCGCCAGGGCCTCAACGACAATGAAAGCCTACAGGCTAGCGCCGAGCGCCTGGCTGCGGTGTTCACGCCTGTGGCGCCGGGGTAAGCGCGGATGGCGATGAGTCGCGCAGCGCGCCTGGCTCCCGTGGTGGAGATGGCCGAAAGCACCGAGCGCAAGGCTGCCCAGCGCCTGGGTCATTTTCAGGGGCAAGTGAACCTGGCCGAAGCCAAGCTGGCGGAGCTCGAGCGTTTTCGCAACGACTATCAGCAGCAGTGGATCAACAACGGCAGCCGCGGTGTGTCCGGCCAGTGGCTGATGAACTACCAGCGCTTTCTCAACCAGCTGGAAACCGCTGTCGGCCAGCAGCGCCAGAGCCTTGCATGGCACCAGAACAACCTGAACAATGCGCGCGCCACCTGGCAGCAGGCCTATGCTCGTGTGGAAGGGCTGCGCAAGCTGGTCCAGCGCTATATCCTCGAGGCCCGGCAGTTGGAGGACAAGCGTGAGCAGCGCTTGCTTGACGAGTTGTCGCAGCGACTGCCCAGGCACGACAGCTTCTAGTCAGATTTAGTCAGTACCCTGTTGAACGCCCCGTCATGCAGTGTTAAACCTTGCCTGCACGGCACACCCAAGGAGCATTACTACATGGCTGTAACCCAGAGTTCGGTAAGCCACAGTTTCAATGGCGAAAACAATACGTCATCGATTGCCGTCAAGGGTCGATTCGACTTCAGCCTGCACCAGCAATTTCGTGAGAGCTACGAGCGCGAGGGCAAGTCCACCCGCTATGTCGTCGACCTGAACGAAACCACCTACATGGACAGCTCGGCACTGGGCATGTTGCTGTTGCTGCGCGACCACGCCGGTGGTGACCACGCCGATATCACGCTGTCGAACATTTCCTCCGACGTGCGCAAGATTCTGGCGATCTCCAACTTCGACAAGTTGTTCAAGGTCCCTTGAAACCGCCCGTCAATGAGGAAGCACTGACGGTTCTGATTGCCGACGACAACATGACCGACCGCATGCTGCTGTCGAGCATCGTGCGTCGGCAGGGACACGCGGTGATCACCGCCAGCAACGGTCAGGAAGCCATCGAACTGTTTCGCCAGCAACGACCGCAGCTGGTGTTGCTCGACGCCATGATGCCGGTGATGGACGGCTTCGAGGCGGCGCGCACGATCAAGCAATTGGCCGGCGAGGCGCTGGTGCCGGTCATCTTCCTGACGTCGTTGACCGAAGAACAGGCGCTGGTCCGCTGCCTGGACGCCGGTGGCGACGACTTTCTGGCCAAACCCTACAATCAGGTGATTTTGGCCGCCAAGATCAAGGCCATGGATCGCCTGCGCCGGTTGCAGGCCACGGTGCTGGAGCAACGTGATCTGATCACCCGTCACCATGATTACCTGCTCAACGAGCAGCGCGTGGCCAAGGCGGTGTTCGATCAGATCGCCCACTCCGGCTGTCTCGATGCGCCCAACGTGCGTTATCTGCAATCACCCTACGCGCTGTTCAACGGTGATCTGCTGCTCGCCGCCTATACACCGTCGGGCGACATGCATGTGCTGCTCGGCGATTTCACCGGGCATGGGCTACCGGCAGCGGTGGGGGCCATGCCGCTGGCCGAGGTGTTCTACGGCATGACCGCCAAGGGATACGGGCTGGCCGAGATCCTGCGCGAGATGAACGCCAAGCTCAAGCGCATCCTGCCGGTGGACATGTTCTGCTGCGCCACCCTGCTGCGCCTGAGTTTTCAGCGTTGCACCGTGGAAGTCTGGAACGGTGGCATGCCCGATGGCTATCTGCACCGCCAGGACGGCTCGAAGCGCGTGGCGCTGGTATCGCGGCATCTGCCGCTGGGTGTACTGCCAGCTACCCGTTTCGAGGACCAGACCGAAGTCTGGCCGCTGGCGCCGGGTGATCGGGTGCTGCTGCTGTCCGACGGCGTTATCGAAACGAGCAATGCGCAGGACGAATCCTTCGGGGTGGAACGGCTCGAACGGGTATTCGACACCCACAAGGACCCCGAGTCACTGTTCGAAGGCATCCTGCAGGCTCTCGAGGATTTTCGCGGTGAATCGCGCGACGACGTGAGCATGGTGCAGCTGGCCTTGATCGACGCCCAACGCCAGCCGCCGGCCAGCCTGATCTATTCCGACAGTGGTCAATCCAGTCCGCTCGACTGGTCGGCCATGTTCGAATTTCGTGCCGACACCCTGCGTCGTTTCAATCCGCTGCCTTACATCCTGCAACTGTTGCAGGAGATTCACGGCCTGCGCTCGCAGAGTGGTGAGCTCTACAGCGTGTTGGCCGAGCTATACTCCAATGCCTTGGAGCACGGGGTGCTGGAGCTCGATTCCGCACTCAAGCGCGACGCCGCTGGTTTCTCCCGGTATTACGCGCTGCGCAACGAGCGTCTGGCCGCTTTGGAAGACGGCTATATACGCTTACACTTGCAGGTACGTCCGCATGGTGTTGGCGGCGTGCTGCGCATCGTGGTCGAAGACAGTGGCAAGGGCTTCGATCCGGCCAAGGTGCTGGCCAGAGCGCCGAGCGTGCATGGGCTGTCGGGGCGCGGGGTCAACCTGGTCCGTCAGCTCAGCAGCAGTTCGGGGTGGGCGGAAGACGGATGCAGTGTCCACGTTGAATTTACCTGGGAGTCTCAAGCGTAACCGGCTTGATCAAGGAGCGAACAAGTGACTATCGAACATCTAGCTGGCGAACCGCTGACGGTGCACAAGCCCAGCCATGAACAGCCGGAAAAGCCCCATGTCGACCCTACGGCCCTGGCCGCTCTGGAGGATGTCATGGAAGATGAATACCCCCTGTTGCTCGATACCTTCCTCAGTGACTCGCAACTGCGCCTGAACGAACTGCATCGATCCCATGATGTGGTCGAGCTCGGCCATGCTGCCCACAGTTTCAAGGGCAGCAGCAGCAACATGGGCGCCATGCGCCTGGCGCAACTGTGCAGCGAGTTGGAGCAGTACTGCCGTCAGGGCACGCCGGATGGCGTGGATGCCTACGTGCAGCGTATCGACAGCGAGTTCGCGCTGGTCCTGAAACTGTACTCCGAAGAGCGTGCACGATTCCCTGACTGAGCGACACCTTCAGCTGTTGACTACCGATGGCCCGATACTTGCTTCCTCCAGGCTATCAGCGTTAACGCTACCGTATCGGGGAGATCTTCATGGCTGTCGCTTCAAACCCTCTGCTGCTGCAACTGGGCGCTGCCGCACGCGCGGCCTCCGCCACCGGTGCGGCCAAGCCCGCTGCAGCGGACACCGATTCGTCGCCGCGTTTCGCCGATCTCTATGCCCGCCAAAACCACGCAACCACAGTCAAGGCCAAGGCCGACCCTGCGTCCGTGGCTGCACGGGAAACGGCTGCTGCTCCTGCCAGCAAAGCTGCCGGAGCCAGCTCGACGGTTGCCGATAGCGGCAAGAAGTTGCCAGTGGCCAAGGCAGACAAGCCGGAGAAACCTGAAAAGATCGACAAGGCTGACAAGCCCGGTAAGGCCGACAAGGTTGCCGACAAGGACGACGACAAGGTCACCGCTGCCGACGATAAGGATGATTCTGCTGTCGCCTCGACGACTGCGCCGGTCGATTCCGCGGCTGCGCCGGTCCCTGCCGACCCGGCCAGCAACCCTGCGCTGGTTCAGGCGCCGCCGGCGGCACTCACTGCTGCCAGTCTCACCGACAGCGACACCGATACCCCGTCCGAAGATTTCGATCCGACCCAGGACGTCCTGGCTGACCTGCCTGCACTGCGTCTGGCCCTCGAGCAGACCGCCAAAAACAATGGCACCACCTCCGCACATGCCAGCCAAACGTCACCGACCGACCCTTCTGCAACCAACGAGCGAGGTCTGGAGGGCAGTTTCGTCAACGGTCTGGCGGCGATGATGGGCAAGGAGCAGACCAGTGACGCGGGCGAGGGCAGTGATGCCGGCTTTGCCGGTTTGCTCGACAGTGGCTTGAAAGACCCCGACGCGGCTGCCAGCGACAGCCACATCGACAGTTTCGCCGATCGCCTGCAGGCCCTGACCCAAGCCGCCCCGGCCAAGACCGGCGGTGCGGCACCGCTGGCCGGTCCGCTGGGCCAGCCTCTGGCCATGCAGCAGTCAGGATGGACCGAAGGCTTGGTCAATCGGGTCATGTACCTGTCGAGCCAGAACCTCAAGTCGGCCGATATCCAGCTCACACCCGCAGAGCTGGGACGTCTGGACATTCGAGTCGACATCACGCCCGACCAGCAGACGCAGGTGACCTTCTCGAGCGCTCACATTGGCGTACGCGAGGCGCTGGAAAGCCAGCAGCATCGCCTCAAGGCATGTTCAACCAGCAGGGCATGGGGCAGCTGGATGTCAACGTATCCGACCAGTCTCGCCAGTCTCAGGGCGAGCAGCAGCAGGCCCAGCAGAGTCGCCGCAGCCCGGGCGGGCGCCCCGCCGGCGACGCGATCGACGCCGGCGAGCCCGCGGTGGCCGCTGTCCAGCCCGTGATTTCCAGCACGGTGCTGGGCAGCAGTGCGGTGGATTACTACGCCTGATCCAGCCGCCTGATCCTGGCGACCTGCCGCGCAGGCACGTCGCCGGGAGTGTTGGCATAACCCTTGCTCCATCGTCGCCATGGGTACGCTTACCCCTCAATGGTGACGGATTATTGGCATGGCAAAGACCGAAGAAGCAAAGGACCCCGCAGCCAAGGAAGGCAAGGGCAAACTCAAGCTGATCATCCTGGTGGTCGTAGGCCTGTTGCTGGCTGTCGGCCTTTCGGTGGGCGCCACCTGGTACTTCATGCACAAATCCGCCAGTGCGCCCGCAGAGGAAACCCCGGCGGCAGCCGCCAACGTCAAGCCTGCGGCGATCTACGAATCGATGACGCCCGCCTTTGTAGTCAACTTCAAGCAGAACGGCCGTGATCGCTACATGCAGGTCAGCATTGTCCTGCAGGCGCGCGACAAGGCCGACATGGAGGCCTTGAAAGTGCATACCCCGGTGATCCGCAACAACCTGGTCATGCTCTTCTCCGGGCAACCGTTCGACACCCTGACTACGCCGATCGGCCAGGAAATGCTGCGCCAGAAAGCGACCGCTAGCGTGCAGGAAGTGGCGCAGAAAGAAGTGGGCAAGCCAGTCATCGACCAGGTGCTCTTCACTAACTTCGTATTGCAGTAGGAACAACTCATGGCCGTGCAGGACCTGCTGTCCCAGGACGAGATCGATGCGCTGCTGCATGGTGTCGACGATGGTCTGGTGCAAACCGAAGGCAATGGCGAACCTGGAGGCATCAGGAGCTACGACCTGACCACCCAGGATCGCATCGTGCGTGGGCGCATGCCCACGCTGGAAATGATCAACGAGCGCTTCGCCCGCTATACCCGGATCAGCATGTTCAACCTGTTGCGTCGCTCCGCCGATGTGGCGGTTGGCGGCGGGCAGGTGATGAAGTTCGGCGAGGACGTCCCCTCGCTGTACGTCCCCCCCAGCCTCAACCTGGTGAAGATCAAGCCGCTGCGGGGCACCGGTCTGTTCATTCTCGATGCCAAACTGGTGTTCAAGCTGGTCGACAATTTCTTCGGCGGCGACGGTCGCCACGCCAAGATCGAGGGTCGCGAGTTCACCCCGACCGAGCTGCGCGTGGTGCGCATGGTGCTGGACCAGGCGTTCCTCGACATGAAGGAGGCCTGGCAGGCGATCATGGAAGTCAACTTCGAGTACATCAACTCGGAGGTCAATCCGGCCATGGCCAACATCGTCGGCCCCAGCGAGGCGGTGGTGGTGTCCACGTTCCACATCGAGCTCGATGGCGGTGGCGGTGACCTGCACGTGACCATGCCGTATTCGATGATCGAGCCGGTGCGCGAGATGCTCGATGCCGGCTTCCAGTCCGACCTGGACGACCAGGACGAGCGCTGGAGCAAGGCGCTGCGCGAAGACGTGCTGGACGTCAGCGTGCCGTTGAGCGCCACCGTGGCGCGACGCCAGCTGAAACTGCGCGACATCCTGCACATGCAGCCCGGCGACGTGATTCCGGTGGAGCTGCCGGAAGAGCTGGTGCTGCGCGCCAATGGCGTACCTTCGTTCAAGGCCAAGCTGGGCTCGCACAAGGGCAACCTGGCTTTACAAGTAATCGAACCGATCGAGCGTCGCTGATCGCTTCAATCCGATGATTTAGATGCCCGTCGAGGAACACTGATGGCTGATCAAGATGAAACAATTTCCGCCGAAGACCAGGCGCTCGCCGATGAATGGGCCGCTGCACTGGGTGAGTCCGGGGACGCCGGGCAGGACGACATCGATGCGCTGCTGGCCGCCGATGCCCGTGGCGGTTCCGCTTCCTCGCGCCTGCCCATGGAAGAATTCGGCAGTTCGCCCAAGTCGGGCAACGGCCCGGTCACCCTCGATGGGCCGAATCTGGATGTGATCCTCGACATTCCAGTGACCATCTCCATGGAAGTCGGAGCGACCGACATCAGCATCCGCAACCTGCTGCAGCTCAACCAGGGTTCGGTGATCGAACTCGACCGGCTGGCGGGCGAAGCGTTGGATGTGCTGGTCAACGGGACGTTGATCGCCCACGGCGAAGTGGTAGTGGTCAACGAGAAGTTCGGCATCCGCCTGACCGACGTGATCAGTCCCAGCGAACGCATCAAGAAGCTGCGGTGATGGGCCGCCTTCTGTGGGCCCTGCTGCTCCTGCCCATGGTCGTTCTGGCGGCGCCCGAAGCGGCGCCGGCTGCGGCGCCGGTGGTGGCGTCGGGTGGAACTGGCCTGGCCGGTCAATTGACCCAGACGGTGCTGGGGCTGTTGGCCGTGGTGGCGTTGATCTTCGGTCTGGCCTGGCTGATGCGCCGCGTGCAGCAGGTCGCACCGCGTCAGGGGCAGGTCATCGACGTGATCGGCGCCAAGGCGTTGGGTCCGCGTGACCGGCTGGTGCTGGTGCAGGTGGGCGAGGAGCAGATCCTGTTGGGCGTCAGCCCCGGTCGCATCAGCGCCCTGCACGTGATGAGCACGCCGGTCATGCCGCCCGACCGAACCACGCAGGCCACACCCGAATTCGCCCAGCGCCTGATGGAACTGCTGGGCAAGGACCAGAAGGATAAGAAGTGATGGGTGCGTTGCGCGTAGTCCTGCCCCTGGCCTTGATGTTGGCGGCGCCTTTGGCGCTGGCCGCCGATCCGCTGCAGATTCCGGCGTTGACCATGACCAGCGGCGCCAACGGCCAGCAGGAGTATTCGGTCAACCTGCAGATCCTGCTGATCATGACCGCGCTGAGTTTCATCCCGGCGTTCGTCATGCTGATGACCAGTTTCACCCGCATCATCATCGTCTTTTCCATCCTGCGCCAGGCACTGGGCCTGCAGCAGACCCCGTCCAACCAGTTGCTGACCGGCATGGCGCTGTTCCTGACCATGTTCATCATGGCGCCGGTGTTCGACAAGGTGAACCAGCAGGCCCTGCAGCCCTACCTGAACGAACAGCTCAGCGCCCAGGACGCGGTCGCCCGCGCCGAAGGTCCGATCAAGGACTTCATGCTGGCGCAGACGCGGCAGAGCGACCTCGAGCTGTTCATGCGGCTGTCCAAGCGCACCGACATCGCCAGTGCCGACCAGGCGCCGCTGACCATCCTGGTACCGGCCTTCGTCACCTCGGAGCTGAAGACGGCGTTCCAGATCGGCTTCATGATTTTCATCCCGTTCCTGATCATCGACCTGGTGGTCGCCAGTGTGCTGATGGCCATGGGTATGATGATGCTCTCGCCGCTGATCATCTCGCTGCCGTTCAAGATCATGCTGTTCGTCCTGGTCGATGGCTGGGCGCTGATCATCGGGACCCTGGCGGGGAGTTTCGGTGGTGTCTGACTTTGCGATGTGCTGTGTTGTCGAGGGCTTCTTCGCGGGCAGAGCCCGCTTCCACATCAGTCGCGGCGCTACCCATTGTGTGGGAGCGGGCTCTGCCCGCGAAGAAGCCAGATCTGCCTTGCCCAGGAGCCTGAACCCATGACCCCGGAAGTCGCCGTCGACCTGTTTCGCGAAGCGCTGTGGCTGACCACGGTAATGGTCGCGATCCTCGTGCTGCCGAGCCTGATCGTCGGCCTGATCATCGCCATGTTCCAGGCGGCCACGCAGATCAACGAACAGACCCTGAGCTTTCTGCCGCGCCTGTTGGTCATGCTGGTGACGCTGATCGTCATCGGACCGTGGATGGTGCGCACCTTCATGGAGTACATCACCACCCTGTATTCCAACATCCCGCAGGTGATCGGCTGATGCAGCCATTGCTGCAGCTGACCGACGCGCAGATCGGTGGCTGGGTGGCCAGCTTCATTCTGCCGCTGTTCCGGGTTGCCGCGATGCTGATGACCATGCCGATCTTCGGCACTCAGGTGCTGCCGCAGCGGGTGCGCCTGTACGTCGCCGTGGCCATCACCGTGGTCATCGTGCCGGGGCTGCCGCCCGCGCCGACGGTCGACGCCATCAGTGTCCAGGCGCTGCTGCTGGTAGCCGAACAGATCATCATCGGCGCGCTGTTCGGCTTCTCCCTGCAGTTCCTGTTCCAGGCCTTCGTGGTCGCCGGGCAGATTCTGGCGATCCAGATGGGCATGGCCTTCGCGTCCATGGTCGACCCCACCAACGGCGTATCGGTGGCGGTGGTCGGCCAGTTCTTCAGCATGCTGGTGACCCTGGTGTTCCTGTCCATGAACGGCCATCTGGTGATCTTCGAGGTGCTGACCGAGAGCTTCACCACGTTGCCCATCGGCGGCGGCCTGCTGACCGCGCATTACTGGGATGTGGTGCTGCGCATGGGCTGGGTGCTGGGTGCCGGTGTGCTGCTGGTGCTGCCTGCCATCACTGCCTTGCTGGTGGTCAACATCGCCTTCGGCGTGATGACCCGTGCCGCACCGCAGTTGAACATCTTTTCCATCGGTTTCCCGCTGACCCTGGTGCTGGGGATGTTCATCCTCTGGGTCAGCCTGGGCGATATCCTCAACCAGTATCAGCCGCTGGCGACCAACGCCTTGCAGTGGCTGCGCGAATTGGCGCGAGCGGAGTAGGCAATGGCCGAAAGCGAAAGCGGTGCCGACAAGACAGAAGACCCCACGGACAAGCGCAAGAAAGACTCGCGCGAAAAAGGCGAGATCGCCCGTTCCAAGGAGCTCAACACCCTGGCCGTGATGGTCGCCGGGTGCGGCGCGCTGCTGGCGTTCGGCGGGCATTTGGCGCAGAGCCTGCTGGAGCTGATGCGCAGCAACTTCACCCTGAGCCGCGAGGTGCTGCTCGACGAGCGCTACATGGGCATCTTTCTGCTGCAGTCGGGCAAGGTGGCGATCCTGGCCACCCAGCCGATTCTGGTGACGATGCTGCTCGCAGCCCTGATCGGGCCGGTTGCATTGGGCGGGTGGTTGTTCGCCGCCAGCTCCATGGCGCCCAAGTTCAGCCGCATGAACCCGGCCGCGGGCCTCAAGCGCATGTTTTCCATGCATGCGCTGACCGAGTTGCTGAAGGCCCTGGCCAAGTTCGCCATCATCCTCATCGTTGCCATAGCTGTCCTGGCCAAGGACCGCGCCGACCTGCTGGCCATTGCCAACGAACCGCTGGAAATGGCGATCATCCACAGCGTGCAACTGGTCGGCTGGAGCGCCTTGTGGATGTCCTGCGGGCTGGCGCTGATCGCCGCCGTGGACGTGCCGTTCCAGCTGTACAGCAGCAAGCAGAAGCTGATGATGACCAAGCAGGAGGTCAAGGACGAGCACAAGGACGCCGAAGGCCGTCCCGAGGTGAAAGGGCGGGTGCGCCAGTTGCAGCGCGAGATGTCGCAACGACGAATGATGACGGCCATTCCCGAGGCGGACGTGATCATCACCAACCCGACCCACTACGCCGTGGCGCTCAAGTACGATCCGGAGAAGGGCAATGCGCCGGTGCTGCTGGCCAAGGGCTCGGACTTCATTGCCCTGAAGATTCGCGAGATCGGCAACGAGCACCGTATCCAGGTGCTCGAATCACCGGCCCTGGCACGCTCGATCTTCTATTCCACGGACATCGAGCAGCAGATCCCGGCCGGGCTGTACCTGGCGGTGGCGCAGGTGCTCGCCTATGTCTACCAGATTCGCCAGTACCAGGCCGGACGCGGCAAGCGACCCGATCCGTTGAAGGATCTGCCGATTCCGCCGGATTTGCAGCGAGACAGTTAGACCGCGCCGCGGCCTTCGCGGGCAGAGGGCTCGCCGCCCGCCCCGCTCCCACAAGTGCCAACCCTGTGGGAGCGGGCTCTGCCCGCGAAGGGCACACCGCCGAATCGCCTGACACCCAGCACTCGACCATAAGGCGAGAATCTTTAACCCCCTCCGACAAAAGTTGGACCCCTTCTTGCACTGCCCCCTGGCAGGACGCCTGGCGCGTCAAAAGTTCGCTTGGGGAAGTGGGGAATGCCGGTGGATCGCTCTCAATTAATCAACACCGCTCGCAGCAACATTGTCGGCCTTGGCCGCGGCAACCTGGGGGTGCCGCTGCTGTTGCTGGTGATGCTGGCGATGATGATGCTGCCGATCCCGGCACTGCTGCTGGACGTGTTCTTCACCTTCAACATCGCCTTGTCCATCGTCGTCCTGCTGGTGTGCGTGTACGCCCTGCGGCCTCTGGATTTCGCCGTGTTCCCGACCATCCTGCTGGTGGCCACGCTGCTGCGCCTGGCGCTCAACGTGGCGTCGACGCGCGTGATCATGCTTCACGGCCAGGAAGGCCACGCTGCTGCGGGCAAGGTGGTCCAGGCCTTCGGCGAAGTGGTGATCGGCGGTAACTACATCGTCGGTATCGTGGTGTTCGCCATCCTGATGATCATCAACTTCGTGGTGGTCACCAAGGGCGCCGGGCGCATCTCGGAAGTGAGCGCGCGTTTCACCCTGGACGCCATGCCCGGCAAGCAGATGGCCATCGACGCCGACCTCAACGCCGGCCTCATCGACCAGAACCAGGCCAAGGCGCGTCGCGGCGAAGTGGCGGCCGAGGCCGAGTTCTACGGCTCGATGGACGGTGCCAGCAAATTCGTCCGCGGCGACGCCATCGCCGGCCTGCTGATCCTCTTCATCAACCTGATCGGCGGCATGCTGGTGGGTATGCTGCAACACAACATGCCGTTCGCCGAAGCGGGCAAGGTGTATGCCCTGTTGACCATCGGTGACGGCCTGGTGGCGCAGTTGCCCTCGCTGCTGCTCTCCACCGCAGCCGCGATCATGGTCACCCGTGCCTCGGGCTCCGAGGAAATGGGCAAGCAGATCCAGCGGCAGATGTTCGCCTCGCCCAAGGCGCTGGCCGTTTCCGGCGCGCTGATGGCCATCATGGGCATGGTGCCTGGCATGCCGCACCTGGCCTTCATCACCCTGGGTGCCATCGCCGGTGGCGCCGCCTACCTGTTGTGGAAGAAGCAGAACGACGTCAAGGTCCAGGCCCTGGCCGAAGTGCAGCGTCAGCAGGAGCTGCTGCCATCGCCCACGCGCACCCAGGAAACCAAGGAACTGGGCTGGGACGACGTGACGCCTATCGACATGATCGGCCTGGAAGTCGGCTATCGCCTGATTCCGCTGGTGGACCGCAACCAGGGTGGCCAGCTGCTGGCGCGGATCAAGGGTGTACGCAAGAAGCTGTCCCAGGACCTCGGTTTCCTGATGCCGACGGTTCACATCCGCGACAACCTCGACTTGGCCCCCAGCGCCTATCGTTTGACGCTGATGGGCGTGATCCTGGCCGAAGCCGAGATCTACCCGGATCGCGAACTGGCGATCAACCCGGGTCAAGTGTTCGGCTCGCTCAACGGCATCACCGCCAAGGATCCGGCGTTCGGCTTGGATGCGGTATGGATCGACGTCAACCTGCGCAGCCAGGCGCAGTCCCTGGGCTACACCGTGGTAGATGCCAGCACGGTAGTGGCCACGCATTTGAATCAGATTCTGCAGAAGCACGCCCACGAGCTGATCGGTCACGAAGAAGTGCAACAATTGCTGCAAGTTCTGGCAAAAGGCTCGCCCAAGCTGGCTGAAGAGCTGGTGCCGGGAATCCTTTCGCTGTCCTCGCTGCTCAAGGTGTTGCAGGCACTGTTGGCCGAACAGGTGCCTGTGCGCGACATCCGCAGCATCGCCGAAGCAATCGCCAACAACGGTCACCGGAGTCAAGATACCGCCGCGCTGGTCCAGGCCGTACGGGTCGGTTTGTCCCGTGCAATCGTGCAAAGCATTGTAGGCGTTGAGCCGGAGCTGCCAGTTATCACCTTGGAACCAAGGTTGGAACAGATATTGCTCAATAGTCTGCAGAAGGCTGGTCAGGGTCAGGAAGAAGGCGTTTTGCTGGAACCGAGCATGGCGGAAAAGCTGCAACGATCCCTGATCGATGCGGCGCAGCGGCAGGAGATGCAGGGCCAACCGGTGATACTGCTGGTGGCCGGTCCGGTCCGCGCGATGCTGTCACGCTTCGGTCGCCTGGCGATCCCCAACCTTCACGTACTGGCCTATCAGGAAATCCCTGATAACAAGCAAGTCACCATCGTAGCGACAGTAGGGCCCAACGGCTGAGGTAGTGGGTTATGCAAGTGAAGCGATTTTTCGCCGCCGACATGCGTCAGGCCATGAAATTGGTCCGCGATGAGCTGGGTGCCGACGCTGCCATCATCGGCAACCGTCGCATCGCCGGCGGCGTCGAGCTGACCGCTGCGCTGGACTACAAGTTGTCGGCCCTGGCCCCGCGTGTGCCCAACCTGGAATTGGAAGAAGAGCTGCGCAAGACCCAGTCGCGCATCGTTTCTGCCCAGGCCGAACTGAGCACCCGTGGCGAGACCGATGCCACCACCAATCGTCAACTGGTCGCCGGTCTGCCGTTGACCGCCGCCGAGCCGCTGGTGGAGCCGCGTCGCGAAGAGCCAGCGCGTGTCCAGCCCGCACCGGCGCCTCAGCCCGCCGTCGACCAGCGCGTATTCGATTCCATGCGTTCGGAACTCAACGGTCTGCGCCAGTTGCTCGAAGTGCAGTTGGGCTCCCTGGCCTGGACGCAGCTGCAGGGCAGCAAGCCGGCCCAGGCCAATCTCTGGCGGCGCTTGCAGCGCATCGGCCTGTCTGGCCCGATCGCTCGTGAACTGCTCAGCTTGACCAGTGAAATTCATGAGCCACGGCAGGCCTGGCGGATGCTGCTGGCGCACTTGGCGCGTATGATTCGCACGCCGGACGTCGAACCGCTCGAAGAAGGTGGCGTGATCGCCATGGTCGGCCCGGCGGGGATGGGCAAGACCACCACACTGGCCAAGCTGGCGGCACGCTATGTGCTCAAGTACGGCTCGCAGAGCGTGGCGCTGGTGAGCATGGACAGTTTTCGCATCGGTGCTCAGGAACAGCTCAAGACCCTGGGTCGCATTCTCAACGTTTCGGTGACTCAGGTGGATCCGGGCCAGTCATTGGTACAGGCCCTGGAGCCGCTGCTGCGCAAGCGCGTGGTATTGATCGACACCGCCGGCCTGCAGGCCAGCGATCCGGCCCTGCGCATGCAGCTCGAAAGCCTGGCCGGACGCGGGATCAACGCCCGCAACTACCTGGTCCTGGCGACCACCAGCCAGAAGCAGGTGCTGACCGCGGCCTACCATAGCTACAAACGTTGCGGTCTGGCCGGGTGCATCCTGACCAAACTCGATGAAACGGCCTGTCTCGGCGAAGTGCTGAGCCTGGCCATCAGTCAGGAACTGCCGATTGCCTATCTTACCGATGGGCCGCGCATTCCCGACGACTTGCATCTGCCGCGCCGGCATCAGTTGGTCAGCCGTGCGGTGAGCGTGCAGATGCAAGAAGAGCCCAGCGAAGAGGCCATGGCCGATATGTTCGCGGGTCTCTACCACAGCCCCGACAAGCGAGTTGGCTGAGGTGAAGAACGTTAGGCAAGCACAATCTTCCTGCATCGTAGGGTTGCCAGGAAATACTCGAGCAATCGAACTGGCAGCCACTGGTGTGGCCTCGGTCTAGACAAGGTAAAGAACGAACATGGGCAGCATGCATCCCGTACAGGTGATCGCGGTGACCGGCGGCAAAGGCGGCGTCGGCAAGACAAATGTGTCAGTGAACTTGTCCCTGGCATTGGCCGAACTCGGCCGTCGGGTCATGTTGCTGGACGCCGACCTTGGCCTGGCCAACGTCGACGTGCTGCTGGGCCTGACCCCCAAGCGCACCCTGGCCGATGTGATCGAAGGTCGCTGCGAGTTGCGCGACGTGATGTTGCAGGGGCCCGGCGGCATTCGCGTGGTGCCGGCCGCGTCCGGTACCCAGAGCATGGTGCACCTGACCCCGGCCCAGCATGCAGGCCTGATCCAGGCTTTCAGCGACGTGGGCGACAACCTTGACGTACTGATCATCGACACCGCTGCCGGCATCGGCGACTCCGTGGTGAGTTTCGTGCGCGCGGCCCAGGAAGTGCTGCTGGTGGTGTGCGACGAGCCGACCTCGATCACCGATGCCTACGCCTTGATCAAGCTGCTCAACCGCGACTACGGCATGAACCGCTTCCGCGTTCTGGCCAACATGGCACAGAGCCCTCAGGAAGGCCGCAACCTGTTCGCCAAGCTGACCAAGGTGACCGACCGTTTCCTCGACGTGGCCCTGCAGTACGTCGGCGCCGTGCCGTACGACGAGTCCGTGCGCAAGGCCGTGCAGAAGCAGCGCGCTGTCTACGAGGCGTTTCCCCGCTCCAAATGCTCGCTGGCCTTCAAGGCCATCGCGCAGAAGGTAGACACCTGGCCGTTGCCGGCCAATCCCCGCGGCCACCTGGAGTTCTTCGTCGAACGCCTGGTGCAGCAAACCAGTGCAGGGCCCGTATCATGAGCGCCAGCGGATACCGTATGTACAGCAAGGCGTCGCGCGACTCGCAGCAGCATCAGCTGATTGAGCAGTATGCGCCGCTGGTCAAGCGCATCGCCTATCACCTGCTGGCGCGACTGCCGGCCAGCGTGCAGGTCGAAGACCTGATCCAGGCCGGCATGATCGGTCTGCTGGAAGTCTCGACAAAGTACGATTCGAGCAAAGGGGCCAGTTTCGAGACCTATGCCGGTATCCGTATCCGTGGTGCGATGCTCGACGAGGTGCGCAAGGGTGACTGGGCACCGCGTTCGGTGCACCGCAATACCCGTATGGTCAGTGATGCCATTCGCCGAATCGAGTCAAAAACCGGTCGCGACGCTAAAGATCACGAGATTGCGGCCGAACTCAATCTGAGTCTGGATGATTACTACGGGATCCTGAACGATACCTTGGGCAGCCGCCTGTTCAGTTTCGACGACCTGCTGCAGGACGGCGAACACGAGGGGCTGCACGAAGACGGCGCCAGCGGTTCGCTGGAGCCCTCGCGGGATCTGGAGGACGAGCGCTTCCAGGGCGCGCTGGCCGAGGCCATCGCCAACCTGCCCGAGCGCGAGAAACTGGTGCTGTCGCTGTATTACGACGAAGAGCTGAACCTCAAGGAAATCGGCGAGGTGCTGGGTGTCAGCGAATCGCGCGTCAGCCAGCTGCACAGCCAGTGCGCAGCGCGACTGCGCGGGCGCTTGGGAGAGTGGCGGGCACGCTGAGGGAACGGCGAAATCGGTGCGGGCTTTTTCGCGGGCAGAGCCCGCTCCCACAAAGGTCGAGACTGTGGGAGCGGGCTCTGCCCGCGAAGAGGCTTGCAGGCGTAGCGCGTGTAGGCGATCTGCAGCGACAAGTGGCTCAGGCGAATTCGATTGTTATGCACGCCCAGGGGCTGGGCGTGTTCAAGACTGCTGGAGGTCTAATTGGACAAGAACATGAAAATCCTCATCGTCGACGATTTTTCGACGATGCGGCGCATCATCAAGAATCTGCTGCGTGACCTGGGCTTCACCAACACCGCCGAGGCCGATGACGGCAACACCGCCTTGCCGATGTTGCACAGCGGCAACTTCGATTTCCTCGTCACCGACTGGAACATGCCAGGCATGTCGGGCATCGATCTGCTGCGCCAGGTGCGCGCCGACGACCGCCTCAAGCACCTGCCGGTGCTCATGGTGACTGCCGAGGCCAAGCGCGAGCAGATCATCGAAGCCGCCCAGGCCGGGGTCAACGGGTATGTGGTCAAGCCTTTCACTGCGCAAGTGCTGAAAGAAAAAATCGAAAAGATTTTCGAGCGCGTCAATAGCTGAAGTCTGCAATGGGGGCGCAATGGACCACAAACAAAGCACGTTGGGGGACTTCGAGTCGACCCTGAAGAAACACGCCGTCGAGCTGGTCGACAGCCTTGAAAAAGGCCGATTCGGTGAAGCGGTGCAATTGATTCACGAACTGAACCAGACCCGCGATCGCGGTTTGTATCAGGAAGTCGGCAAGCTGACCCGCGAGCTGCACAGCGCCATCGTCAGTTTCCAGATCGATCCGACCATCCCCCAGGCTGAAGAGGTGTCGCAGATCACCGACGCGACCGAACGCCTGTCGTACGTGGTGCGCCTGACCGAGAGCGCGGCCAACCGGACGATGGACCTGGTCGAGCAGAGCACGCCGGTGCTCAATACCCTGAGCACCGAGGCCAGCGCCTTGAGCGCCGACTGGCAGCGCTTCATGCGCCGCGAAGTGGCCGCCGACGAGTTCCGCGAACTGGCCCGCCGGGTGGACGGATTCCTGACCCGCAGCGAGCAGGGCAATCGTGAAGTGGCCAGCCACCTCAACGACATCGTGCTGGCACAGGATTACCAGGACCTCACCGGCCAGGTCATCAAGCGCGTCACCGCGTTGGTCACCGAAGTGGAAAGCAACCTGCTCAAACTGGTCCTGATGGCCAGCCAGGTGGACCGCTTCGCCGGCATCCAGCACGACCACGAAAAGCTTCGTGCCGAAAAAGATCAAGAAAAACATCCTGCCAAGGGTGAAGGTCCGCAGATTCATGCCGATAAACGTGAAGACGTCGTATCCGGTCAGGACGATGTCGACGATCTGCTGTCCAGTCTGGGCTTCTAGGCCACCGCCTGCGTCTGACTGTGTTGACCGTTAATCACGTATTCCAGGGAGCATCCACATGAGCTTCGGCGCCGACGAAGAAATCCTTCAGGATTTCCTGGTAGAGGCCGGCGAAATTCTCGAGCAACTGTCCGAACAACTGGTCGAGCTGGAAAGCCGTCCCGATGATGCCGACTTGCTCAACGCAATTTTTCGCGGTTTTCACACTGTAAAAGGCGGCGCCGGCTTCCTCCAGCTCAACGAGCTGGTGGAGTGCTGCCATATCGCCGAAAACGTCTTCGACATCTTGCGCAAGGGTGAGCGCCGGGTTGATTCTGAGCTCATGGACGTTGTGCTCGAGGCCCTGGACGCGGTCAATGGCATGTTCGCCGAAGTGCGCGAGCGCGCCCCGGTCACGCCGGCCAGTGCGCAGCTGCTCGATGCTCTCGCGCGTCTGGCCGAGCCGGCAGTGGCCGTCGCAGCACCCGCAGTGGCGGTTGCACCGCCCGTGGCGGCACCGGTGGCTGCACCGGTCTCGGCGCCGAGCGACGACATCACCGATGACGAGTTCGAACAATTGCTCGATTCTTTGGGTGCGGCCAAGGCGCAGGCTGCCACGCCGACCGCGGGCGTGCCCGATGGTCCGATCAGCGACGAAATCACCGATGACGAATTCGAGTCGCTGCTCGATCAATTGCATGGAAAAGGTCAGTTCGCCGTCGACGCGCTGGCGTCCCCCACCGCAGCACCTGCTACCTCAGGACCCTCCGGTGCGCCGGCCTCCGAAGCAGTGACACCATCGACCACCGCAGCGGCGCCGGGTGACGAGATCACCGACGACGAGTTCGAGGCACTGCTCGACCAGTTGCATGGCAAGGGTGCGTTCACGGCCGATGCGGTCAAGCCGCAACCGCCTGCGCAGGTGCAAGCCCCGGCTCCGGTAAGCGATAACATCACCGACGACGAATTCGAATCATTGCTCGACCAGCTGCACGGCAAGGGCAAGTTCAGCGATGTTGCCAGCCTGCCCGACGCTCAGCCGACTTCTGCCGTAGCGGCGCCGGTTGCAGCCCCGCGCAAGGCCGAGGCCGCTCCGGCACGTGCGCCGGTGGCCGAGAAACCGGTCGCCACCGAAGCCGAGACGACCGTGCGCGTCGATCCCGCGCGCCTCGACGAAATCATGAACATGGTCGGCGAACTGGTGCTGGTGCGTAACCGCCTGGTCCGCCTGGGTGCCAACAGCAGCGACGAGGCCATGTCCAAGGCGGTGTCCAACCTCGACGTGGTGACGGCCGACCTGCAGACCGCGGTCATGAAGACGCGGATGCAGCCGATCAAGAAAGTCTTCGGACGCTTCCCGCGCCTGGTCCGCGATCTGGCCCGGCAGTTGAAGAAGGAAATCAACCTGGAGCTGGTCGGTGAAGAAACCGACCTCGACAAGAACCTGGTCGAGGCACTGGCCGACCCGCTGGTGCACTTGGTGCGCAACGCCGTCGATCACGGCATCGAAACGCCCGAAGAGCGTGAGCGCAGTGGCAAGGCGCGCGGCGGTCGGGTGGTATTGTCGGCAGAGCAGGAGGGTGACCACATCCTGTTGTCGATCAGCGACGACGGCAAGGGCATGGACCCTGCCGTTCTGCGCGCCAAGGCCGTGGAAAAGGGCCTGATGGACCGTGACGCAGCCGACCGACTGAGCGAATCGGACTGCTACAACCTCATCTTCGCCCCGGGTTTCTCCACCAAGACGGAAATCTCCGACGTGTCGGGCCGCGGCGTGGGCATGGACGTGGTTAAGACCAAGATCAGCCAGCTCAATGGCTCGATCAACATCTTCTCGGCCAAGGACCAGGGTTCCAGGATCGTCATTAAGGTGCCGTTGACCCTGGCCATCATGCCAACCCTGATGGTGATGCTGGGCAACCAGGCGTTTGCTTTCCCGCTGGTCAACGTCAACGAGATCTTCCACCTGGATCTCTCGCGCACCAACGTCGTCGACGGCCAGGAAGTGGTCATCGTGCGCGACAAGGCGCTACCGTTGTTTTACCTCAAGCGCTGGCTGGTGAAGTCTGCGGCTCACGAGGAGCAAGGCGAGGGGCATGTGGTCATCCTGTCGGTGGGCACCCAGCGCATCGGCTTCGTGGTGGACCAATTGGTCGGCCAGGAAGAAGTGGTGATCAAGCCATTGGGCAAGATGCTCCAGGGCACGCCGGGCATGTCCGGCGCGACCATCACCGGGGACGGCCGAATAGCCTTGATCCTCGATGTACCGAGCATGCTCAAGCGCTACGCCGCGCGGCGTATCTGATCGTAGTGGAGTGTTTATGGCAGTCAAGGTCCTGGTGGTGGATGATTCTGGTTTCTTCCGCCGTCGCGTCTCGGAAATTCTCTCGTCGGACCCCACCATTCAGGTGGTCGGGACCGCCACCAATGGCCGCGAAGCGATCGATCAGGCCCAGGCGCTCAAGCCTGATGTGATCACCATGGACTACGAGATGCCGATGATGGACGGCATCACCGCCGTGCGTCACATCATGCAACGTTGTCCCACTGCGGTGTTGATGTTTTCCTCACTGACCCACGAAGGCGCGCGGGTGACCCTCGACGCCCTCGACGCGGGGGCAGTGGATTACCTGCCGAAGAACTTCGAAGACATTTCTCGCAACCCCGAGAAGGTCAAGCAAATGCTCTGCGAGAAGGTCCATACGCTCTCGCGCAGCAACCGCCGTCTGGGCGCGCACTTCACGGCGCCCGCTGCGACGGCCGCGCCTGCGGTCACGCCAGGTGCCAGCACCGCAGTGGCGTCTTCGCGGCCAGCGCCAAGCCGGTCACCATCGCCTGCTACGGCCGCGCCAGCTACACCTGCACGTGCCCCGGCGCCGACGGCCAGCAGCGCGACGCCGCGGCGCAAGCCCTACAAGCTGGTGGCGATCGGTACTTCCACCGGCGGGCCAGTGGCCCTGCAGCGTGTGCTCACCCAACTGCCTGCGCATTTTCCAACGCCCATCGTGCTGGTCCAGCACATGCCGGCCGCGTTCACCCGCGCCTTCGCCGAGCGGCTGGACAAACTGTGCCGGATCACCGTCAAGGAAGCCGAAGACGGTGACGTGTTGCGTCCCGGGCTGGCCTTGCTGGCGCCCGGCGGCAAGCAGATGATGATCGACGGCCGTGGCGCGGTGAAGATCCTGCCGGGTGACGAGCGGCTGAACTACAAACCGTGCGTGGACATCACCTTCGGCTCGGCAGCCAAGTCCTACGGCGACAAGGTGTTGGCGGTGGTACTCACCGGCATGGGCGCCGACGGGCGAGAGGGCGCGCGTCTGCTCAAGCAGGGCGGCAGTCAGATCTGGGCCCAGGACGAAGCCAGTTGCGTCATCTATGGCATGCCCATGGCCATCGTCAAGGCCGGCCTGGCCGACGCCGTCTACAGCCTCGACGACATCGGTCGGCACCTGGTCGAGGCGTGCGGCTGATGGATGTCTTGAGCCTGATCGGGATCATCCTCGCGTTCGTCGCCATCATTGGTGGTAACTTTCTCGAAGGCGGCCATCTGTCGGCTCTGCTCAACGGTCCGGCGGCGCTGATCGTGGTTGGGGGAACATTGGCTGCGGCGCTGATCCAGTCGCCCATGAGCGCGTTCAAGCGGGCCTTGCACAATGTCCGCTGGATCCTCGTTCCGCCCCGGATCGACATGGCCGGCGGTATCGATCGCGTCGTGAACTGGAGCCTGGTCTCGCGTAAGGAAGGCTTGCTGGGCCTCGAAGCCAGCGCCGAAGCCGAGCCCGACGACTATGCCCGCAAGGGCTTGCAGCTGCTGGTCGATGGCGCCGAACCGGCAACCATCCGCAGCATTCTCGAAGTCGATCTGTACAACCGCGAAACCCGCGATCTGCAAGCGGCCAAAGTGTTCGAAAGCATGGGTGGCTATGCGCCTACCATTGGCATCATCGGCGCCGTCATGGGGCTGATCCACGTCATGGGCAACCTGGCCGATCCCAGCCAGCTGGGCAATGGTATTGCCGTGGCGTTCGTGGCGACCATTTATGGCGTGGCCAGCGCCAACCTGCTGCTGTTGCCGGTGGCTCACAAGCTCAAGGCATTGGCCCAGCGTCAGGCGGCCTATCGGGAAATGCTGCTCGAAGGGCTGCTATCCATCGCCGAGGGCGAGAACCCGCGCTCCATCGAAATGAAGCTGCAAGGCTACCTCGACTAGGAGAGCAAGCCATGGCCCGTCGTCGTCGCGTTGAAGAGCCGGAGAATCATGAGCGTTGGCTGGTGTCCTACGCCGATTTCATTACCTTGCTGTTCGCGTTCTTCGTGGTGATGTATTCGATCTCGTCTATCAACGAAGGCAAGTACAAGGTGCTCTCGCAAGCGCTGGTCGGGGTCTTCAATGACCCGGACCGCAGCCTCCGGCCGATTCCGATCGGCGAGGAGCGACCCTTGACGACCCGTCCGGCGCAGCCGTTGGTGACCGACAGCGAACAGTCGGAGGCGGCCATGGGCGAGGCGGCCGATCCGCTGCAGACCATCGCAAACGATGTGCGTCAGGCGTTCGGTGACCTGATCGCCTCGGATCAATTGACGGTCCGGGGCAACGAGCTGTGGATCGAGATCGAGCTCAAGTCCAGCCTGCTGTTCGGCAGCGGCGATGCGATGCCCAGCGACATGGCGTTTTCGATCATCGACAAGGTCGCGACCATTCTCAAGCCTTTCGACAACCCGGTGCATGTCGAGGGTTTCACCGACAACCAGCCCATCAGCACGGCGCAGTACCCGACCAACTGGGAACTCTCGACCGCGCGGGCGGCGAGTATCGTGCGCATGATGGCCCTGGAAGGGATCGACCCACGGCGCATGGCCGCGGTCGGGTATGGCGAATTTCAGCCGGTGGCCGACAACGCCACCGCCGATGGGCGAGGGCGCAATCGTCGGGTGGTGCTGGTCATTTCGCGCAACCTTGACGTACGTCGCAGCATTACCAGTTCCGGCAGTGCCAATGCGCAGCCGGATGCGGCGTTGCGTCGTGCTGGCACACAAACTGCACTGACGCCGCTAAACGCGCCGTCGGCGGCTGGCTCTGTCAAAAGTCCGCCGCCCGGCCCATAACTTGAAACATCACTGTCTCGGTAGCCGTTGACCGAGGGGAAACCACCATCATGAGAGTCTGGGCAGTAGCCAATCAGAAAGGCGGGGTCGGCAAGACCACGACCTCGATCGCCTTGGCGGGTTTGCTGGCCGAGGCAGGCAAGCGCGTGGTCGTGGTCGACCTCGATCCACACGGCTCGATGACCAGTTATTTCGGGCACAATCCGGACGAGCTGGCGCACAGCTGTTTCGACCTGTTCCAGCACAAGGGCGCGGTGCCCGCAGGCCTCGCCCACCAGTTGCTGCTGCCGACCAGCGAGGCCAACGTCTCGCTGTTGCCGTCGAGCACCGCACTGGCCACGCTGGAGCGGCAACAGCCAGGGCAGAGCGGGCTGGGCCTGGTGATCGCCAAGACGCTGGCGCAACTGTGGCAGGATTTCGACTACGCCGTGATCGACAGCCCACCGTTGCTGGGTGTGCTCATGGTCAACGCCTTGGCGGCCAGCCAGCAGTTGGTGATTCCGGTACAGACCGAGCATCTGGCAGTCAAGGGCCTGGAACGCATGGTCAGCACCTTGACCATGATCAACCGTTCGCGGCGCCAGGCGTTGCCGTACAGCATCATCCCGACTCTGTTCGACCGTCGTACCCAGGCATCGCTGAGCACCCTGCGCACCCTGCGCGACGATTACCCGCAACATCTGTGGCCGGGCTACATCCCGGTCGACACCCGTCTGCGCGATGCCAGCCGGGCCGGACAGACACCCTCGCGCTTCGACGGCAAGAGCCGCGGCGTGGTCGCCTACCGTGCCTTGCTCAAGCACTTGCTGGCTCAACAACTTGTCGCGCAGGTAGCCTGATGAACCGTCCCGTCGATATTGCCCAGCGGCCGCAGGTGGCCTTGCAGTCCTATCTGGACAGCCTGTTGCACGAAGCCACCGAAGCACTCGAACCGGAACCCAGCCTGGACCGTCTCGACGAATTCCAGGCCGCCGTGCTCGAGGAGCAGGCGCGCGACGCCCTCAGTCTGCAGTCGACGCCAGCTCCAGCCGTCGAACCGGTACCGGAACCAGAACCAGTGCCATTGCAGTCAGCGCCAATACCCATGCCGGTCGCCGATCCGTTGTCCACCGCCGAGCCCGAACGCGTCTCGCCCGTGGCCGACGTCCATCTGCCGACTGCCACCACACGGCCGTTGCTGGCAGCGGTCGATGGCCGTCCCACTTGGGCGGCCGAGCCGTTCGAGTGCCTGCTGTTCGACGTGGCCGGGTTGACCCTGGCGGTACCGCTGGTGTGCCTGGGCTCGATCTACGCCTTGGCCGGTCAGACCCTGACGCCGTTGTTCGGCCAGCCTGACTGGTTTCTCGGCATCCTGCCCAGCAACAGCGGCAACCTGAAGGTGCTCGACACCGCGCGCTGGGTCATGCCCGATCGCTACCGCGATGACTTTCGCGAAGGCTTGCAGTACGTCATTTCGGTGCAGGGCTACGAGTGGGGCCTGGCCGTGCATCAGGTCAGTCGCTCGCTGCGCCTGGACCCCAGCGAGATCAAGTGGCGCGGCCAGCGTGGCCAGCGCCCATGGCTGGCAGGAACGGTCATCGAACATATGTGCGCGCTGCTGGACGTCGCCGAGCTGGCGGAACTGATCGCCAGTGGCGGTGCGCGGCATCTGCGCGCGGTCGACTCGGTGCCGGGCAAGCCTGCCACCAGCAGCACCAACACGGTCATAAATCATTGAATGAACACGCCGCCGTCAAGGCATTTGAGGGGTTAGTAGCATGAAGAAGTCGTCTGCCCAAGGTTCCGAAGATCCGATTCTGCAATGGGTCACCTTCCGTCTGGACAATGAAACCTACGGCATCAATGTGATGCAGGTGCAGGAGGTGTTGCGCTACACCGAAATCGCGCCGGTGCCCGGTGCACCCAGCTACGTGCTGGGCATCATCAACCTGCGTGGCAACGTGGTCACGGTGATCGATACGCGCCAGCGGTTCGGTTTGCAGTCCAGCGATGTGAGCGACAATACGCGCATCGTCATCATCGAGGCCGACAAGCAAGTCGTGGGGATTCTGGTCGACAGCGTCGCCGAGGTCGTCTACCTGCGCCAGTCCGAAGTCGAGACCGCGCCCAACGTCGGTAACGACGAGTCGGCCAAGTTCATCCAGGGCGTGTGCAACAAGAACGGCGAGTTGCTGATTCTGGTAGAGCTGGACAAGATGATGTCCGAAGAAGAGTGGTCCGAGCTGGAGAATATCTGAGTGATCTTCGAGGTCGCGGTAGTCCTGCTGGCAGTGCTGTGGGTCGGAACGGTGTCATTGTTTCTGTCCTATCAGAAAAGCCAGCGCCTGTTGGCCGCCGAGCAGGCGGCCGGCGACGCGCTGCGTGATCAGCGGCTGCGCGAGCTGACCAAGCGCCTGGATGACTACCAGAACCTCAACGTGCGTCTGGGCGAAGCGCTGCACGAACTGCGCGCGGTGGTCGGACCGCTGCCCGAGAAGCTGGCGCAACTCGAGCAACGCGACCCGGGCAGCTTGTCGTTTGCCCAAGCTGGCAAGTTGGTGGCCATGGGCGCCTCGGTGGATGAGCTGACCCAGGCTTGCGGCCTGACCCAGGCCGAGGCCGAACTCATGAGCAAGCTGCACCGCGGTTGATTCGGTCCCGGCCATCCCCCAGCCCAGTGCAATCGCGGTGTGCTCGCAGCGCTTCTATCAGGTAGAGGCCCAGCTCAGGCTGCCGCGTACCATCCCGATGGACTCCAACGGCAGGCACTGCCTGAACGCCTCGCCGATGGCGGATTTTTCCGCGATCAGATGCCCATTCACAGTGGGGCATACGGCAAAGTTGCGCAGCTGCGCCAACACCTTCAGGTACGGTAGGCGTGTCTGGATGATGTCGTTCAACACCCGGGGGCCGGTCATGTAGCTCAGCCGTCGAGCGTGTTGGGCAAAGGCCTGCGGGTCGGCCTCCCGGTCCGGGCGGCTGTGATAGAAATCCTGGTTGGCTTGGTACCGTGCGTGGATCTCGTCACTGATTGCATCCAGCGTCGGATTGCCAGCGTGGCTGCCGATGAAGCTGTTGTTGAATTCATGGCGCATGCCCATCAGTTCATTGGACACGGGCGTGGACAGCACCAGGCTTTCGGGTGTCGCCAACAACCGTGCTTCGTCGAGATGTACGGCGGGCGCACCGAAAGCAACGCCTTCGTATTCGGCCCGCTGGCCCGGCTGCAGCAGGTTGTCATCCACATCCATGTACACGCCGCCTTCGGCCTGCAGCAGGCGATAACGCAACACGTCGCAGGCCGACGCATAGTTGGTGGCCACGCCGCCGTTGCCATCGAGTGCGGCCTGGTATTGGGCGAAGTATTGGCTGTCGGCGAACTGGGTATAGAACGGCTGCTGTTCCAGCGCGAGGATCTTCAGGCCCGGGGCATGGCGGGCCAGTCGTTCGACATTCTGCGCGTAGACCTGCGGGTCTGTCTGGGTCAGGTACAGCTGGTAGTCATAGGCAGAGTTTTTGACGATGGCCGCGTTGTTACCCAGGTTTTCCAGGATTTGAGGTCCGATAAGCTTGTTGCCTACCCATACGCAGGAAATCTTCTTCGGAATCGGCGTGCCACCTTCAGGTTTCAGATCGCTGAGATTGACGGGCAGTTTCAGGTCCACACCGAGGGCCAGCAGGGTGTCTTCTCGCTGCTTCAGGCTGGCAGTGGCTGGCGCTGCCACGTCCACCATCTGGCGACCCTGTGCTGGCGCCTGAAGATGACGTAGCTCCACATCGTTCAAGCCCGAACGCGGTACGAAGGTGTTGGTTTCCACATCCCAGGCCAGTGAGGTGAGGTAGCCATCCACCTGGCTTTCCAGAACGTCGTAGCCCCCGTCGTATTTGGGCAGGCGGATGACCGCTTCGCCGATTCGAGGGTCGCCTCCGGGCAGCGGCTCGACATGGGAGGGTAATGAAAAGAACGCTTTCAGCTCGTCTGCCGACAAGACCGGCAGGCGCGGCGGTGCGGTGGGGCTCAAGGGGTAGCCGATCTGACCGTTGATTTTGCGTGGCGGCACGAAATCCTGCGGCTCGTAGGCCGGCACCATGGCGGGATCTTCGAAGCGAAAGATCGACGCCTTGAGCGTCGCCATGTGCAACATCGGCAACGCATTGAGCAGACCATAGACCTGGCCTTCGGCGCCCTCCACGCGCTGCTCCAGGGTTTTGGCCTGTATCGTGGCGTCCAGCGCCAGCCCGAACTGCGCGAACCCTCCCACCGCGAACAGCGGCGCGAGTTCCGGCACGATGCAGGCCAGCGGCGCCAGTGTGTTGATGGCCGAACTCAAGTAGTGCCGCCACTGTGCTTTTTCCACGTCGCGATCACGGGTGATGATGAAGTCGGCGTCCTGATAGCAGCGCTTCTGCTGACGCTTGGTCAGCGCGGTGAAGACATCGCCGGTAATCGCAGGACTGTGCTTGTCGGGCTTGTAGTTGATGGTGGACTGCGGATGCCAGACGCCGCTGGTGGCGAAACCGGCGTGGCTGTCAGGCAGGCGATCAGCGTCAGGGTAGTGTCCCAGTCCGCGCAGAGCCGTGGCCAAACCGCTGAAGCTCAGGCCGTCGTCCACATCGCGTGGCGCGAAATGGGCCTGCAAGGCCTCACGTTTGGCGGTATCCCGGCACTGCTCGGCGATCCACACCTTCATGCAGGGCTCGTCGACGAACTCGTGCAACGGCGCGCTATTGCCGGAGATGTACAGTACGGTCAGACCGGTGTGCGCATTGCTCATGCACAGAATATCCGTGGCCGGATAGCCATAGATGTTCAGCGGCGCCACGCGCATGACCGAGCGAGTCTGCGCCGTTCGGCCGTAATTCGACCAGCGTGGCGGGGGCACCAGGCCTGCCACTTGCCAGGTCAGCCGCTGGCCGGCAGCCGACAGGCTACCTTGCATGGCCTGACGGTTGCTCGCGGCCATGAAACCCAGCAAAGCTGCCTTGCGATAGGCCTGGAAATGTTCGCGCCAGAAAGCATCCAGTGTCTGTTTGTAGGGCGTGTGAAAGTCCTGCTCCCAGATGAATGCCTGCAAGCTTTCGGCGGGCAGGTTCAGGCGATTGCCGGCGTCGTACCGCATTGGATGGGTACGTCGGTACAGGCCGTTGAACACTTGGTAATCCTGACCGTATTGCGGTGCAGCGCGGCTGTGCAGTTTATCGGTGATCAGCAGCGGCGTTGGCGGTGGGTGTCCAGCCCAGGGTGAATGCAGGAGGGCGCCGAAGAGGTTGTTGGTCGATTCGCCTTGCCAGTTTTCGATCAGTGCCTGGCTCAGGGACAGTTGCTGGACCACGACGGCCTGCCAGATACCCCGATGCTGCTGGTAGTGCAGCGTGACAACGTCGATCTGGTCGGGATCCAGGATCATGCCGCAGCGTTTGGCCCACTGGGTCAGGGCTGCGGCAGCGCAATGGTCGGGCCGCGGCAGTTCGGGTGCGAGCGCGCGTGCGAAGGCAACGGCGTGGGCGTTGATAGCGGGAGTGTTGGCGTGCATGAAAGGCTCCAAGGCCTGCTGTAGAGGCCTTGGAGGGTGGCGTTATGGACGACCGCGAGCGCGGTGATTATGTAGGGGAGGTATCAATCAGGTGTGCGCCCAGCTCAAATTGCTGCCGACCTGGGAAAACCGGTTCAGCGGGGTCAGTGCCTGATAGGCTTCGCGGAACCCGGACCAGTCGAGCACACCCGTGTTGTCCCTTATCGGCAGTGCCGAGATATTCCACACTTCGCGAAACTGCGCCAGCTCGAGTAGCCGGTGAGTAATGGCGTCGTTTAGCGCGCCGGGGCCGCTGATATGGTTCAAGTCGATGGCATAGCGATGGAAACCCTCCAGATCCTGGCGCGGATCCGGACGGCTGTCATAGAAATCCGGTTGTGCCTCGAAGCGTTCCAGCATGGTGTCCGATATCGCATTCAAGGTCGGGTTGCCTGCGTGGCTGCCGATCATGCTGTTGCCATACTGGATGTTCATGCCCAGGGTTTCGTTTGACATCGGCACGGACAGAATCAAGCCTCTGTTCGAGGTCTGCAGGGGCACCGCGTCGATGGACTCGGCGGGCTGCCCGAGCGGCGTTCGCTGCCCAGGCCGCAGAATGCTGTCATCCATGTCCATGTACAGCCCGCCTTCGCTGTAAAGCACTCGATAACGCAGCACATCCGATGCCGACGCGAAATTGGTACCCACGCCGCCATTGCCGTCGATGGCAGCCTTGTATTGACGGTAGTAGCGGCTTTGTTTGAACTCAGCATAGAGCGGCTGAGATTCAAGCGGCAGGACCTGCATGGACGGCGCGTGCTGGGCCAGTAACTCGACATTGCGCGCATAGACCTCGGGCGAGGCCGTGGAGAGGTATATGCGATACGCGTAATCGCTTTCGCGCAACAAGGCCGCATTGCGCCCTACATTCTCCAGGAGCGGCTGACTGATCACCTTGTCGCCCACCCAGATGCAGGAGATCTGCTTGGGAATGGGTTTCATCGCCGGCGGTCGCAACTCGCCAAGACTCATGGGCAATATCAAATCGACCCCCAGGCCCTGCAGGGTCTCCATGCGCTGGGCATCGGTGACCGGGCGGTCGACGTCCTTCAGGCGCGTCAGTGACCGTTCACCGGGCCGCGGTGCGATGTAGTAGGGTGGTTCGATCTCGTTGAGGTCCGAGCTGTGGACGAAGGCGTTATATTCGATGTCGTAATGGACGTCGGCCACATAACCACCGATTTCGCATTCCAGAACATCTTTTTTGCCACTGTAGCTTGGCACTCTGATCACTGCATCGGCGATGTCTCGAGGCGCTTCGGCGACGGGTGCCACGGCGGTGGGCAGGCTGAAGGCCTCCTCCAGAATCGGTTCGATCGGTGGAAGGTGTGGCGGCTGGACCGGGCTCAAGGGGTAGCCGATCTGACCATTGATGCGTGCCGGGATGACGAACTCGGGTCGCTTGAAACGGAAGATGGCCGGCCGTTCCGGGATCTGCACGTGCAGCAGGGGCGTCGCGTTGAGCAGGCCCCAGATGGCATCGTCCGCGCCTGCTGCGCGCTGCTCCAGGGTTTTGCCGTTGATCGCCCGATCCAGACCCAGGCCCAGTTGAACGATGCCGCCCAAGGCAAAGATCGGCGCCAGTTCCGGCACCACCATCGCAATCGGTGCCAGGGTATTGATTGCCGAGGTGAAATAACCGCGCCATTTTTCCTTGGTCACCGAGCTGTCGGTGTTGATGATGAACTCGGCATCCTGCTCGCTGCGCTTCTTCTGATGGCGAGCCATGGCCATGAACAGGTCGCCTTCGATGGGCGGGCTGTATTTGCTGGTCCGGTAATTGACCGTGTCGTGCGGCACCCACAGGCCGCTGGTGGCGAAACCGGGATGCTTGTCAGGATCGAAATGGTGATAGCCGGGGTACAGGCCCAGCCCCGTCAGCGCGGTATTGAGTCCGCTGAAGCCCAGCGTATCGGCCTCGTCACCGGGTGGAAAATGGTCTTCCAGCGCTTGACGGGTACGTGGGTGCCAGCACTGCTCGGCCACCCAGCGTGCCATCGACGATTCGTCGGTGAACTCGTGGAACGGCGCGCTGTTGCCAGGGATGTAAAGCAGGGTCAGCCCCGTCTCGTTGTTCTTCAGGCACAACAGGTTGGTGGCGACATAACCGTAGATGTTCAGACAGGCGACGTGTACGCCATGTGGACGCGGCAGCAGGCCGGCGACCTGCCAGGCCAGGACGCGGCCGGCATCGGAGAGGCTGGCTTCGCTGATCTGCATGTTGCAGGCGGCGATGAAATTGACCTTGGCCGCATCGCGGTACGCCTGCAGCCCGTCTTTCCAGTAGGTCTTAAGCATCTGCTTGTAGGGTTTGTGGAAGTCCAGGTGCCAGATGAAGCTTTGAAACGCCTCGGCGCCCAGGCGCACATGGTGCGCCGCGTCATAGCTTGCCGGGCTGACCTGCCGATAGAGGCCGTTGTACACCAGGTACTCGGCGCTGTTGTCGAACAGGCTGTGTTCGTCCAGGTGGTCGACCAGGGTGATCGGATAAGGCGGTGGATGGCCCGCCCAGGCCTCGTGCAGCGCAGCGCCGATCAGGTTGTTGTCCGACTCGCCCTGCCAGTTGGACAACAGTGCCTGAGTCAGGGTGAGCTTCTGCACGACACGGGCGATGCAGCGTTGCCCCTTGATTTGATAGTGCAGGGTAACGGCATCGACGTTGTCCGGGTTCAGGTTCAGGCCCTGCTTCAAGGCCCACGCGCGCACCGCGTCGGCGGCGGCGCGGTCGGGCCGGGGGTAATCCTTGAGGGAGTCGCGGACGGCTTGAACGCCATGTGCGCTGATGAATCGGGAAGTCATGGCGATATTCCTCTGTAGGCACGGAAAGTCGTGCCAGGCCATGATTCGGTTGGCGCAGCCAAGGGACGTGGTAACTATGTAGGGCAGCGGCTGCCGGTGTGGCCGGGGAACCGGTCTCGGGAGGGCCTTGGAGACGCCGGACGCAGGCTTGATCCAAAGCCTTGGAAAAGCCCCAAGGCCCAGGTGCTACGGGGCCTTGGGGGTGATGTCGCGCTCGCTCGGCGCGGGCGCAAGCTCGAACCCGGCAGGGGTCTTGCCCTGCAGGTGCCAGGCGAAGGCGATGATCTCTGCGATGGTCAGATACAACTCGTGGGGGATGCTGTCGCCCAGTTCCATGCGTGCGAGCATCTTCACCAGCTCGGCATTTTCGTAAACCGGCACTTCATAGTCGCGGGCCATCGCCAGGATCGCTTCGGCCAGCTCATCGTCGCCCTTGGCGGTAAGGGTAGGGGCCTTCTGGCCGTCGTAGCGCAGGGCGATGGCTTGGCGCGGGGCTCGTTCGCTCATGCGGTTTCATCCACCCAGCGTTGCTCCAGTCGCGTCCGTGCACCTTGCGGTGCGCTGCCTTGATGGCATTGCAGATCAGCCACGTTCAAGCCGGTGGCTTGCAGGCGCTGGCGCAAATTGTCCAGTTGGTTCTCGATCAGCAGGGCGGTAGCCGGACGCTGTGCCCACAGTTGGCTGGACAGGCTGCCGTGGGCCAGTTGCGCCTGCACCTGAAGCGGGCCCAGCGTGTCCAGATCGAAGGCCAGGTCCAGCCGCCAGATCTTTTCCTGGGCGGGCCTGGGCTCGTTCTTGTCAGGGGGCTGCTGGTCCGGTGGCGGGTCTTCGCGTTGCACCTTGACCTGCAGCGGGATGAAGTCGTGCAGATGGCGCATGGGAATTTCCAGTTGCCAGGTGGTCTGCGTGGCCCCATCGGGGGTGCGCCCGGTTTGCTCCAGACCGGCGAGCTGATGGCTCTGCAGCCGCGCCACCGCTGCACCGGCCAGGCGCAGCAGGTGTTCGAGGTCGTCTTCGCCTTCGCCTTTCTGCGCGGTACGGGCGGGCAGGGGGAAGCTCACCGGCACGGTCTTTTCGCTGACCTGCCCCCAGGCATTCAGGGCATTGCGCACCCGGCCCGGCAAGACCTGAGCGAGGACATTGGCCGCCACCGCCGGTTGTGCCGCCGGATTGGGCAGCGCGCCCGGCGCGATCTGCGCCATCAGGCGCAGCAGCGCCGACTTGAGATCGGGGGCCGGTTGTCCGTTGAGCAGATTGGCTTCCAGAAACGCGCCGCTGGCGACCACGGCCTGGGCGACGGTTTTCGGATCGGCCATCTGCTGCACCTCCGGCAGGCTGGCCAACAGGCGTTCCAGGCCGGCGCGGGTCGGCGGCGCCAGGTCGGGGTTCTGGCTCAGGTTCTGCACCAGGCTCAGCAGGCTGTCGAGCGAACCCTGCCGGGCTTGCTGGGCCCCCAGTTGCTGGGCCACGGCCAACTGGTCCATGCGCCCGCTCAAGGGCACGAAATTCAGGCTCTGGTCACTCATCACCTGGGCGCTGAGCAAACTGCCTAGGCGCAGCGGCTGGGGGCTCTCGATGGCCAGAATGTTGCCGGCCTGGGCGGTGTTGAGCAAGGTCACCATCGCTTTGTACACCGCTGGTTGCCCGGCGATCTGCGGCAACATCTGGCTGCTGCTGACCTTGCCCTGCAACAGCGTACCGACCGGCAGGGCCTGGGTGTCGATGCGTGTCAGGGTCACCGGTGCGCCATTGCCGCGTTCCTGGGTAGTGACCAACGCCGCGCCACCGGCCAGGTGCGAGACCAGCAATGCAGTGCCTTGGGGCACGGGCTGCAGGCTGCTGGCGGTGATCGTCGCCACGCCGCCGCCGGCCAGACTCAGGCGCAACAGCAACTGAAAGTCCTGCGCGCCGGCCTTGACCGACACCACTTCGGCATCGACCGTCTCGCCCAGGGCCAGCAGGCTGTCCAGGGGCTGGGTGATCTTCACCGTCTCGGTGTTCGACGCACTGACGCGCGCGGCACCGCTGGCGGTGGGAAGCGCGGCGAGGTTGCTGATCAGGTCAGGCATGATGAAACCTGTGTCGGTTACGCCCTTGGGCAGAGACTGCGCATGTATAATGCGCGGCCACGGCGGCCGGCTCTGCTACACAGCGCCATGGGAGTATAGCGGCCTTGCCCTGCGAAACTTGAGTGCGGCACAGTGCCGTAACCTGCGACCGAACCCGATGAGGCGGATTTTTGACCCCATACCTGCACGCCACCGATCTTGCCTGCGACCGCGATGGGCGCCTGCTGTTCGAGCATCTGCAGGTCCAGGTGGCCGCGGGCGACATGCTCCAGGTGTGCGGACCCAACGGCTGTGGCAAGACCAGTCTGCTGCGCGTGCTGGCCGGGCTGATGCAGCCCGCCGATGGGCAGGTCGTCTTTGCCAGCCCGGCGCTGCACGCGCAGCGCAGCGAGCGTGGCGGTCAGCTGCTGTGGATCGGCCATGCGACGGGTATCAAGGATGCCCTCAGCCCCGAGGAAAACCTCGCCTGGCTTTGTGCGCTGCATACGCCCGCCAGTCGAGAGCAGATCTGGACCGCCTTGGCGGCGATCGGTCTGCGCGGCTTCGAAGACGTGCCGTGCCGTATCCTTTCGGCGGGTCAGCAGCGCCGCGTGGCGTTGGCCCGTCTGTATCTGCCCGGCCCGCCGTTATGGATTCTCGACGAACCCTTCACCGCGCTCGATGCGCAGGCGGTCGAGCAGTTGGAGCAGCACCTGGTCGATCACTGCGAGCGAGGCGGCATGGTGGTGCTGACCACACACCATGTGCTGGGGCAGACACCGAATCGCTACCGGCGACTGGAACTGGATGCGAACGCGGCATGAGTGTCTTCGTCCTGTTGCTCAAGCGCGAGGCGCGACTGCTGTGTCGGCGACCCGCAGAGCTGGCCAATCCTCTGGTGTTTTTCGCCATCGTGGTTGCGCTGTTCCCGCTGGCCGTCGGACCGCAGATGCAGCTGCTGCAAAGTCTGTCCCCAGGCCTGGTGTGGGTGGCCGCGTTGCTGGCGGTGCTGCTATCGCTCGACGGGTTGTTTCGCAGCGATCTGGAAGACGGCTCGCTCGAGCAATGGGTGCTGTCCGAACACCCATTGCCAGTGCTGGTGCTGGCCAAGGTGCTGGTGCACTGGGCGTTCTCCGGGCTGGCGCTGGTGCTGGTTTCACCGCTGCTGGCCCTGATGCTCGGCTTGCCTGAACGATGCCTGCCGGTGCTGCTGGCCTCGTTGCTGCTCGGCACGCCGGTGCTCAGCTTGCTGGGCGCGGTGGGGGCTGCGCTGACCGTCGGGCTCAAGCGCGGTGGTCTGTTGTTGGCCTTGCTGACGTTGCCGCTGTACATCCCGGTGCTGATTCTGGGCACTGGCGCGCTGCAGGCGTCGTTGCAGCAGCTGCCGACCGCTGGCTACCTGTTGTGGCTGGGCAGCCTGACGGCACTGGCCGTGACCCTGGCGCCCTTCGCGATCGCGGCCGGGCTCAAGATCAGTGTCGGCGAATGAACGGACGAGGCCGGGTGTGCGACCGGCTCATGCTTTTGAATACGGGGTCATGAAGAACAAGGTGATGAACTGGACGTGGTTTCACAAGCTCGGCTCGCCCAAGGCGTTCCATGCCCTGAGCGGGCGCTTGCTGCCCTGGCTGGGCCTGGCGGCGGCGTTGCTCATCAGTGCAGGTGTGGTGTGGGGCCTGGCCTTCGCTCCGCCGGATTACCAGCAGGGCAACAGCTTTCGCATCATCTACATCCACGTTCCTGCGGCCATGCTTGCCCAGTCCTGCTACGTGATGATGGCGCTGGCCGGTGTGGTCGGGTTGGTCTGGAAGATGAAGATCGCCGACGTCGCACTGCAATGCGCCGCCCCTGTGGGCGCCTGGATGACTGTGCTGGCGCTGGCCACCGGCGCCATCTGGGGCAAGCCGACCTGGGGCAGTTGGTGGGTGTGGGATGCGCGCCTGACGTCCATGCTGATCCTGCTGTTTCTGTACCTGGGGCTCATTGCCCTGGGCCAGGCCATCGGCAATCGCGAGAACGCGGCCAAGGCCTGCGCAGTGCTGGCCATCGTCGGCGTAATCAACATTCCGATCATCAAGTACTCGGTGCAGTGGTGGAACACCCTGCACCAGGGCGCCACCTTCAGCCTGACCGAAAAACCGGCGATGCCCGCGCAGATGTGGCTGCCGCTGTTGCTCACGGTCCTGGGTTTCTATTGTTTCTTCGGTGCGGTACTGCTGCTGCGCATGCGCCTGGAAGTGCTCCGGCGCGAGGCTCGCAGCCGCTGGGTTCAGGAATACCTGGCCGATGAACTGAAACCGAGGGTCGGCCCATGAGCTTAACTTCGTTCGCCGAGTTTCTGAGCATGGGCCGCCATGGCGTCTATGTCTGGTCGGCCTATGGCCTGTGCCTGCTGGTACTGATCGTCAACGTGGTCGGGCCGCTGCTGGCCCGGCGACGCTATCTGCAACAAGAGGCGCGACGCCTGCGCCGGGAGGGCCGACCGTGAAACCGCAACGGCGCAAACGCCTGACGCTGATCCTCTCCCTGGTGGCCGGCGTCGCCCTGGCCGTCGGACTGGCCCTTGGCGCATTGCAGCAGAACATCAACCTGTTCTACACGCCAACGCAGATCGCCAATGGCGAGGCGCCGACGGGCACGCGCATTCGCGCCGGTGGCATGGTCGAAAAGGGCTCGCTGCAACGCTCCGGCGACTCGCTGGATGTGCGCTTCGTGGTCACCGATTTTCAGCACAGCGTCACGATCACCTACCGTGGGATCCTTCCCGATCTGTTTCGCGAAGGGCAGGGCATCGTCGCTCTGGGCACCTTGAACGCCGACGGCGTCGTAGAGGCGGATGAGGTACTGGCCAAGCACGATGAAAAATACATGCCGCCGGAGGTCACCAAGGCCTTGAAGGATTCCGGCCGAATGGGAGCTTCACAATGATCGGTGCTCTGCTGGTGCCCGAGTTGGGCCACTTGGCGATGATCCTGGCGCTGTGTCTGGCCCTGGTTCAGGCCAGCGTGCCCTTGGTGGGCGCATGGCGCGGTGATCGACTGTGGATGAGCCTGGCACGGCCGGCTGCCTGGGGCCAGTTCACCTTCCTGGTATTGGCATTCGCCTGCCTGGCCGCGAGCTTTCTGAGCGACGATTTTTCCGTGCGCTACGTGGCCGAGAACTCCAACAGCGCATTGCCCTGGTATTACAAGTTCAGCGCCGTATGGGGTGCCCACGAAGGCTCCTTGCTGCTGTGGGCGCTGATCCTGGGCGGCTGGACCTTTGCCGTGTCGATCCGCTCGCGGCAGTTGCCCCAGGTCATGCTGGCGCGGGTGCTGGCAGTGATGGGCATGATCAGCGTTGGCTTCCTGTTGTTCCTGATCCTCACGTCCAACCCCTTCACCCGCGTGCTACCGCAGATTCCGGCCAACGGTCGCGACCTCAACCCGTTGCTGCAGGACATCGGTCTGATCGTCCATCCGCCGATGCTGTACATGGGCTACGTGGGTTTTTCGGTCGCCTTCGCCTTCGCCATCGCCGCGCTGCTGGGCGGCAAGCTGGACGCTGCCTGGGCCCGTTGGTCGCGCCCCTGGACCATGGTGGCCTGGAGCTTTCTGGGCATTGGCATCACCCTGGGTTCGTGGTGGGCGTACTACGAACTGGGCTGGGGCGGCTGGTGGTTCTGGGACCCGGTGGAAAATGCCTCGTTCATGCCTTGGCTGGTCGGCACTGCGCTGATCCACTCCCTGGCGGTCACCGAGAAGCGCAGCGTGTTCAAGAGCTGGACGGTGCTGTTGGCCATTGCTGCGTTTTCCCTGAGCCTGCTGGGCACATTCCTGGTGCGCTCCGGCGTGCTGACCTCGGTGCACGCGTTCGCCTCGGATCCGACCCGTGGCGTGTTCATTCTGATCTTCCTGCTGTTCGTGGTGGGCGGTTCATTGACGCTGTTCGCGCTGCGCGCGCCGGTGGTCCAGAGCCACGTGGGCTTCGGCCTGTGGTCGCGGGAGACCCTGCTGCTGGGCAACAACCTGATCCTGGTGGTGGCCGCTTCGATGATTCTGCTGGGCACCCTGTACCCGCTGGCGCTGGATGCCCTGACCGGCGCCAAGCTGTCGGTCGGTCCACCCTATTTCAATGCGCTGTTCGTACCCCTGATGGCGTTGCTGATGCTGGCCATGGCCGTTGGCGTGCTGGTGCGCTGGAAACACACGCCGACCGCCTGGCTGCGTGGCATGCTGGTGCCGGTACTGCTCGGCAGCGCCGTGCTGGCGCCGCTGGCCGCCTGGTGCCTGGGGGATTTCGCCTGGCCGGTGCTGAGCACGTTCGCCCTGGCGGCCTGGGTGGTGCTGGCCGGGGTGCGCGACTTGCACGACAAGACCCGTCACAAGGGCCTGCCCCGCGGCATTGCCGGCTTGCCGCGCAGCTACTGGGGCATGCAGCTGGCTCACCTGGGCATTGCCGTCTGTGCCCTGGGCGTGGTGTTGTCGAGCCACAACAGTGCCCAGCGTGATCTGCGCATGGCGCCAGGCGATGCGGTCGATCTGGGTGGCTATCAGTTCATCTTCCAGGGCGCCGAGCCTCATCGGGGGCCGAATTTCAGCGCCCAGCGGGGCAGTGTTCAGGTCCTGCGCAATGGCGTGCAAGTGAGCCTGCTGCATCCGGAAAAACGCTTGTACAGCGTGCAGCAATCGGTGATGACCGAGGCTGGCATCGATGCCGGCTTCACCCGCGACCTCTATGTCGCGCTGGGTGAACCCCTGGGAAACGGCGCGTGGGCGGTGCGGATCCACGTCAAGCCGTTCGTGCGCTGGATCTGGCTGGGTGGGCTGATGACCGGTCTGGGTGGCTTCCTCGCCGCACTGGACCGGCGCTATCGCATCAAGGTCAAGGCGCGTGTGCGTGACGTATTGGGCAAAGGGGCCGTGGCATGAAACGTTGGCTGTTGGCGGTGCCGCTGGGCGCATTCCTGGTGCTGGCCGTGCTGCTTTACCGCGGGCTCTATCTTGACCCCGCGCAGTTGCCGTCGGCCCTGATCGGCAAGCCGTTTCCCGAGTTCAGCCTGCCTGACACCCAGGGCCAACGAACGCTGACTCGAGTCGATCTGCTGGGCAAGCCGGCGTTGGTCAATGTCTGGGGAACCTGGTGCGTGGCCTGCCGCGTCGAACACCCCGTGCTGAACACGCTGGCCGAGCAGGGCGTGCTGATCTACGGCATCAACTACAAGGATGACAACGTGGCAGCACGGCGCTGGCTGGCCGATTATCACAACCCCTACACGCTGGACATCAACGACAAGGACGGCAGCCTGGGCTTGAACCTGGGCGTGTACGGCGCACCGGAGACGTTCCTTATCGACGCCAGGGGCGTGATTCGCCACAAGTGGGTCGGGGTCATCGACCAGACCGTTTGGCGCGAGCAACTGGCGCCGTTGTACCAGGCGCTGCTCGACGAGGCCCGGCCATGAAGCGCTGGCTGCTGCTGTCGATACTGCTGTTGAGCCTGTCCGGCGTGGCACGGGCTGCCATCGATACCTATCAGTTCGCCAATGACCAGATGCGCGAGCGCTTTCACCAATTGACCCAGCAACTGCGTTGCCCCAAGTGCCAGAACCAGGACATCGCCGATTCCAATGCACCTATCGCCGGTGACCTGCGCCGTGAGATCCATCGGCTGTTGACCGAGGGCAAGGATGACGGGCAAATCATCGAGTTCATGGTCGATCGCTACGGTGAGTTCGTCCGTTACAAGCCAGCGCTGACCGCGCGTACCGGGCTGCTCTGGTTCGGCCCGGCGGTTTTGCTGGTGGTCGGCGTGGGCGTGATCGCGGTGACCTTGCGACGTCGGCGCAGGCAACCCGCTACCAGCCCGCGTGATCTCGACCCCGCCGAACGCGCCCGTTTGGCCGCGTTGCTCGCCCAAAAACCGTTGGATGATGACCGCCCATGATCGATTTCTGGCTCGCTGCCGGCCTGTTGCTGCTGCTCGCCCTGGGCTTTTTGCTGGTACCGTTGCTGCGTGCCCGTCGCACCCAGCCCGAGCAGGACCGCACCGCCCTCAACGTGGCGCTGTACCAAGAGCGCCTGGCCGAACTGAATACGCAACAGGCTGCAGGCGTATTGACAGCCGCTCAGTTGGAAAGCGGCCAGGCCGAAGCCGCCCGCGAGTTGCTGGCCGATACCGAGGGCGGGGAAGTGGTCGCTGACACCCGTCTGGGCCGCTCGATACCGCTGGCGGCTGCGATTCTGGTGCCGGTGCTGGGGCTCGTGGTGTACCTGCACTATGGCGCCAGCGACCAGGTTGAGTTGAGCCGCGAGTTCGCCGTACCGCCCACGTCCATGGCGCAAATGACGGCGCGCCTGGAACAGGCGGTGCAGATGCAGCCGGAGGCGGTGGAGGGGGTGTACATCCTGGGTCGGACCTACATGGCGCAGAACCGGCCGGCGCAGGCAGCCGAATTGTTCGAGCGCGCCGCAAAACTCAGCGGTCGTCAGCCAGAGGTACTGGGGCAGTGGGCGCAGGCGCTGTATTTCGCTGCAGGCAAACAGTGGTCCGAGCAGATCCAGGCACTCACTGACGAAGCCCTGCTGGGTGATCCGAAGGAAGCCACCAGTTTGGGCTTGCTCGGCATCGTCGCGTTCGAAGGGCGCGATTTCGACAAGGCCATCGCTTACTGGGAGCGCCTACTGGCCACCCTCCCGGACAAAGACCCTGCGCGCACGGCATTGCTGGGCGGAATCGAACGTGCCCGCGGCCAACTGGGCGCCGCTGGCAAGTTGCCTGTCGCCGAGCCCGCTCCGGTACGCGCCGTATTGAAAGTGCAGGTGGCCTTAGCACCCGGTGTGGCGGCCAAGGTGCAGCCCGGCGACAGCGTGTTCGTCTTTGCTCGCGCGGTGTCCGGGCCGCCCATGCCACTGGCGGTCAAGCGCCTGACGGTGGCTGACCTTCCGGCTCAGGTCGAGCTGGCGGACAGCGATGCGATGATGCCGCAGCTGAAACTGTCGAACTTTCCCGAAGTCCAACTCATCGCCCGGATATCCAGGGCCGGCCAGCCCACGCAGGGCGAATGGCTGGCGCGAGGTGCGCCGATCGCCAGCGACAGCGCCGCCGTGCAGCAATTGATGATCGACAGCCCTGACCTGTAGAGAGATGCCATGAACCGTTTAGCTCGAATGGCCGTCATCGGCCTGGCCCTGGGCATGAGTGCCTGCGCCGTGCAGCGCCCGTCCGAACCTGCGCCGCAGCCACCGGTGCAGACCTTGCCACCGACAGGACCGAGCACCGCGCCCACTCCAGCCCCACCTGCGACGCCCACGCCACCCGCGCCCAAGCCGATGCCGCGGACCTCGGCCAGCTTCGCCCCGCCTCCGGGCGGTGCCAGCCACTGGGACCCGAGTCTGGGCGTGTATGTGCTTGAAGATCAGCCCGACACCTACTATCGCCAGCGCACCTACTACCGCTGGAACGACGGCTGGAGCTGGGCCACCAGTCCCAAAGGCCCATGGGAAGCCACCGATACCACCGGCGTGCCGGCTGGCTTGGGACGCAAACATCCCTGAAGCACGGCAGGCGCGAGTCAGTTCTGCATGATCTGACCCACCAGGCTCGCCACCCGCTCGACCCCGCGGGCACTCAAGTGGTCGTGGTCCTTGTACCACGACCCACTGTCACCGATCAGGCACGTTTGTGGGCTGCACAGCGCTTCATCGAGGCTGACCAGGCGAATGCGTTCGCGCGCGCTGTCGGCGGCGAACAATGCGCGTGTGTAGTGCTGGAACTGCAGGTGTTTCGCGTAGGGCACGGACAGCCGGTCGAGCAGCCGTTGCGTGTGTTCGGCATCGTCCCCCTTGTCGCGCGCCAGACGATAGTAGAGCTGCTTCGGACTGGTCTGCTGTTGCGGTGCCTGAGCCACCACGTAGACCTGTGCGCCCAACGCTCGGTAGGCATCGATGGTCCGTTCCAGGGCTTTTTCGAATACCGCGCGCGAGGCCTCGCGGGTGCGCGCCTGGCTGGCTTGATCCACCAGGAAATAGCCGCTCATGCGGTTCTGGTCGTAATCGCCATCGGTGTACAGCGTCCAGCGTGAAACCAGCACCACCGTCTTGATGCCATGGGCCTTCACATAGTCGTACTCGCGCTGGGCCAATGCCGGGCACGCCCCTGGCGCATAGTTGCCCACCGCCACGTCGACGCCCAGCAACGGCGGGCAGCCACCCATGCCAATGTGAGCGATGCGCCGGTCGTACCGCTTGCCTGCGGTATCGAACGCCGGCAACAGGGCTTCGGCATGGCTGTCGCCGAACACCGCCACATCCGCAGCCTGCCGCTGGCGATCGGCACCGAACAGGCAGAAGTCCATGCCCCAGCCCTTGCCATCATAGTTCGTGTCGCAGGCATCGCGGATATGTGGGTCTTCGAAAGCGGTCATGATGCTGGGATCGACGTCGAAACGCTGGCTGAAGCCATTGTTCACGAAGCCGGTGATGCCTAACGCCACGAACAGTAACGAAGCGCTGGCACTGTAACGCCACAGGCGCGCAGCAGGCACGTGGCGTCGGTCGCGAAAGGCGCGTTCGACAAAGCGCCAGCTCAGCCATGCCAATACCAGCGACAGCCCGCTCAAGCCCAGCATGGTCGTTGGAGTGGGCGCCACCAGGCTGTTGTTGCGGGCGAAAGCGAACAGCGGTTGATGCCATAGATAGGCGCTGTAGCTGATCAGTCCGATGCCTACCAATGGGCCGCTCGCCAATACCCTTCCGACGGAGTTACCCGGATGAGCGAAGAGGATCACCAATCCTGCCCCAACGGTGGGCAGCAAGGCATTGAAACCGGGAAACGCCGTGGCGTGATCAAAGGCAAGCACGCCATAGCCGATCATGGCCACGCCTAGCAGACTGCCAGCCTGCGCGTGCCAGGACGAAGCGGTCGAGCGTGGTCGCCTAGCGAGGTAGAAGGCGATGAAAGAGCCCACCAGCAGCTCCCACGCGCGTGCGTGCAGCAGGTAGAACGCGGCCACGGATTCCTGGCGGGCGCCATGCTCGGCCAAGGCCAGACTGGCCAAGGCGAGCACGGCCAGTATCGCCACCACGGTGCGCCGACCCAGGCGCCACCCAGCCATCAGCAGCAATGGGAAGAGCAGGTAGTACTGCTCCTCAACCGCCAATGTCCAGGTATGCAGCAGAGGTTTCATCTCGGCGGCAGCGTCGAAATAGCCGCTTTCGCGCCAGAACAGCAGGTTCGACGAAAACAGCGGCACCGCCGCCAGGCTCTTGCTGAAAGCCTTGAGGTCCGGCGGGGCCAGCCACAACCCCGCCCTGGGCAGACAGACAAGCAACATCACGAACAGCGCCGGCAGAATCCGTCGGGCCCGACGCTCGTAGAAGCGCAGCAGGGAGAAGTCGCCTTTGGTCATTTCCGCCAGGATGATCGAGGTGATCAGATATCCGGAGATCACGAAGAACACGTCGACCCCCACGAATCCGCCGGAAAACAGGCTGAAGCCGGCATGGAACAGAATCACCGGCAGCACGGCAAGCGAGCGTAGGCCGTCGATTTCCGGGCGGTATTTCAGTGCGGCATCCGATGATGTGGTCATGATGATCGAACTCGCGCCAACGCTGGAGCGCGCGCGATGAAAAACCATCGGGCAGGCTACCGCCGAACGTTGGACGTAGGAAAGAGAAGGGAGGAGAAGCGAAAGGCAGGGCGTTACAGGCGAGGTTTTACCCCAAGCCTGCAACGCTGTCCAGCGGTGGAGCGATCGTTTACTGGCCGGTATAGATCTGGTCGAACACGCCGCCGTCGTTGAAGTGGGTCTTCTGCACGCTGCGCCAGTCGCCGAAGGTTTTCTCCACCGAGAGGAATTCGACTTTCGGGAAGCGATCGGTGTACTTGGCCAGCACTGCAGGATCACGTGGGCGCAGGTAGTTGTTGGCCGCGATTTCCTGGCCTTCCGGCGACCACAGGTACTTCAGGTACTCGTCGGCCGCGGCACGCGTGCCCTTTTTGTCGACGACCTTGTCGACCACGCTGACGGGGGGTTCGGCCTCGGCTGAAACGCTGGGGTAGACCACTTCGAACTGATCGCGGCCGAACTCGCGGGCGATCATTTCGGCTTCGTTTTCGAAGGTGATCAGCACATCGCCGATCTGGTTGGTCATGAACGTGGTGGTCGCGCCGCGTCCACCGGTGTCCAGGACCGGTGCCTGCTTGAACAGCTTGCCGACGAAGTCGCGGGCCTTGTTTTCATCGCCACCGTTCTTGAGCACATAGCCCCAGGCCGACAGGTAGGTGTAGCGGCCGTTGCCGGAGGTCTTGGGGTTGGGGACGATGACCTGCACGCCATCCTTGAGCAGGTCAGGCCAGTCCTTCAGCGCTTTTGGGTTGCCCTTGCGCACGATGAACACGGTCGCCGAGGTGAACGGTGCGCTGTTGTTCGGCAGGCGCGTGACCCAGTCGTCGGGGACCAGTTTGCCGTTGTCAGCCAGGGCATTGATGTCGGTGGCCATGTTCATGGTGATGACGTCAGCCGGCAGGCCGTCGATCACCGAACGCGCCTGCTTGCTCGAACCACCGAAGGACATCTGCACGGTGATGGCTTCGTTGTGTTCGGCTTGCCAGTGCTTCTGGAACGCACTGTTGTAGTCCTTGTAGAAGTCGCGCATCACATCGTACGAGACGTTGAGTAGGCTGGGCGCGGCCTGGGCCAGGCCGGTCAGGCTCAAGCCTGCTGCCAACAGCGAGGCACCGATCAATTTTTTCACTGCAGTTCCCTCTTCGAGCGTTCTTGGAAATAGGCGGCATTATGCCTGCGCCCCGTGGCCAGGCGTTATGGGGGCGATTAGATCAAAAAGGGCGGTGCTTATACCGCTTTCTTGAACAGCGCATTTCCACACTGGGAGCAGAACGAGGCTGTCTGTTCGTGGCTGCTTTTGTGGCACACCCCGCACTCGTGCTGCAGGCCTTCGCTGCGCATGGCGTTGGCCAGTTCGGCGGTGAAGATGCCGGTGGGCACGGCGATGATCGAATAACCGGTGATCATGACCATCGCCGAGAGCACCTGACCGATCGGCGTGGTCGGCACGATATCGCCGTAACCTACCGTGGTCAGCGTGACGATGGCCCAGTAGATGCCCGTGGGGATGTTGGCGAAACCGTTCTGCGGGCCCTCGACCACGTACATCAAGGTGCCGAACACCGTGACCAGAGTGGTGACGCTCACCAGAAACACGATGATCTTCTGCTTGCTGCCACGCAGAGCCGCCAGCAGGTAGTTGGCCTGCTTCAGGTAAGGGCTGAGCTTGAGCACGCGGAAGATCCGCAGCATGCGCACCACGCGCACGATCATCAGGTACTGGGCGTCGCTGTAGTAGATGGCCAGGATGCCGGGGACGATCGCCAGCAGGTCGATCAGGCCGTAGAAGCTGAACGCATAGCGCAGGGGCTTGGGCGAGCAGTACAGGCGCAGCAGGTACTCCACGGCGAAGATGAACGTGAAGCCCCATTCGATCCAGGCAAACAGGTCGGCGTATTGGCTGTGCACCGTCTCGACGCTGTCGATGATCACTACCAGCAGGCTGGCGAGGATGATCAGCAACAAGGTCTTGTCGAAGCGGCGTCCGGCAGGGGTGTCGCTCTGGAAGACGACGACGTACAGGCGATCACGCAGAGTGGTCATGGCAAAGGGGTTCCCAAGAAGGCGCACAGCGTAGGAGCTTTGCCGCGTCGGTGCAAGGCTGTGCGCCGACGTCGTCAGCGGGTCTGGCGAGGTGGCGCTATTCCGGCGCGCAGCCCTTGAGCACCAGTCGCGTGATGGTGTCGATGGCTGCTTCGTAATCACTGTCGTCGAGCTTGGCCTTGCCGGTGATCGAGGCGATCTGCCAGTCGAAGTCGGCGTAGGTCTGCGTCGCGGCCCAGATGCTGAACATCAGATGATGAGGGTCCACCGGAGCAATCTGCCCACGATCGATCCAGGTCTGCAGACACTGGATGTTGTGCAATGCCTGGGCGTTGAGCTGCTCGACCTGATCGGCGCTCAGGTGCGGCGCGCCGTGCATGATTTCGCTGGCGAACACTTTCGAGGCGAAGGGCAGGGCGCGGGAGATGTGGATCTTGGAGCGGATATAGGCGCGCAGCACCGCTTGCGGCTCGCCGGCCGTGTCGAACGGCGTGGAGGCCTGCAGGATTGGCGTGATGATGCTTTCCAGCACCTCGCGGTAGAGGTTTTCCTTGGACTTGAAGTAGTAGTAGACGTTGGGCTTGGGCACGCCGGCCTTGCTGGCGATGTCCTGGGTCTTGGCGGCGGCGAAACCCTTGTCGGCGAATTCTTCGCTCGCCGCACGCAGGATGAGGGCCTTGTTGCGCTCGCGAATACTGCTCATGGTGGGCAAAGATCCTTGTTTCTGCGCAGTGGCATCCGGCCGCGCCGGAGGGTCTGCGATGGTAGCACCGGCCTTGCCGAGCGCTCAACAACGGCCCGCCGGGGAACTAAGCCGGTGTCCCATGCGTCAGCCACCTAACTCACCCATAAGGATGCTCCCCGTGGCCGCAGGCAATTTGCTGACGCTTCTCGACGATATCGCGACCCTGCTCGACGACGTTTCCCTGGCCGCAAAGAAAACCGCTGGGGTGCTTGGCGACGATCTGGCGCTCAACGCCCAACAGGTCACCGGGGTCAAGGCGGATCGCGAACTGCCGGTGGTCTGGGCAGTGGCGAAGGGCTCCTTGCTGAACAAGGCGATCCTGGTGCCGGCGGCGCTGTTGATCAGCGCGTTCGCGCCGTGGCTGATCACGCCCCTGTTGATGATCGGCGGTGCCTATCTGTGTTTCGAAGGTTTCGAAAAGGTGGTGCACAAGTTCCTGCACAAGGACTCGGCTGCTGACCTCGAGCAGCGCAAGGCTGCCATGGCCGATGCCAAGGTCGATATGGTCGCGTTCGAGAAGGACAAGATCAAAGGAGCGGTGCGCACCGATTTCATCCTTTCGGCGGAAATCATCGTGCTGGCTTTGGGGGTGGTGTCCACGCGGCCCTTCCTGGACCAGGTCGGCGTGCTGGTGATCACGGCGGTGCTGATTACCGTCGGTGTTTATGGGCTGGTGGCCGGCATCGTCAAGCTTGACGATGTGGGGCTTTACCTCAAGCAGAAAACCGGATCGGCCAGCCAGGCGTTGGGCAATGGTCTGCTGTGGCTGGCACCGGTGTTGATGAAGGTGTTATCGATTCTGGGCACCATCGCCATGTTTCTGGTGGGTGGCGGCATCATCGCCCACGGCCTGCCATTCGTGCATCACATCAGCGAAGCAGCGGTGGCGTTGGCCGGTGGCGGCGTGATGGGCACGGTGGCCAGCACCTTGGTGGACGCGTTGACCGGTATTCTTACCGGCGCCGTGGTCCTGGCTGTTGTCACCCTTGGCAAAAAGCTCCTCGGCAAATCCTAGCCCCTGTAGCAGCGGCGCAAGCCGCGTCCGGCCACGACGCGGTCCGACAGTCACACCGTATCCACCGCCGACGCGGCTCGCGCCGCTGCTACAGGCAGTGCGGCCGGGTTTGCCTGGTGTTGTGCCGGGTTCAGGGCTTCATGCCCAGCCCTGAGGACAGGTCCGTACCCTCGCTCGCCGAAGCGGGCGTGACCGGGGACGGTGCGGCGGACGGTTCGGGTGCCTTGTCGGTCGCCTGCTTCACCGTATCCTTGGCAACCGCATAGGCTTCCTGCCCCTTGGACTTGAGCGTATCGGCCAGGTCATCTCGCGTCTGTCCCATCCACTCATCTTCCTTGCGTGTCGACGGCAATGCCGCGCCCAGCGCCGCTCCCAGAGCAATGCCGATGGCCGCAAGCACCAACGGTTGCTCTTTGAGCAGTTGCTCGAACTGACCTTTCACCTCGCTGGCCTGCTCCTGCACGCGTTGACCGACGTCATGAGCCTTGTCGGTGAGTTGGCTTGCCATAGCGTCCAGAGAATCAGTAGCGCGCTCAGACAGATCACCCGCCTTGGAGCGCAGGCTCTGTCCGTGGTCACGCGCCGTATCGGCCGCGCCATGCAGGCGATCACCAGCACCCGAGAACGCTTGACTGACCTGATCCACCACCTGACTGACCTTGCCGCCCAACCCCGATCCACTCGACGCCGAACCGGGCTGGAACGGCTTTTTCTGGTTCATCGCCAGCCAAGCCAGACCGACCCCGGTGAGCACCGTGGGCACCGGATTGTTCTTCAAGGTCGTGCCCAGGTTCTGGAAGAACTCACCGCCGTTGCCCTTGGTGTACGACAGGGCCTGGTCGAACAACTGGCCCGGCGTGAACCGGCTTTCCAGGGAATCGACCAGATTGCTGATGCTGGCACGCTTGGCGTCGATCTCGCGTTCCAGATCTTCCGGGCTTTTGTCCAGATCGCTATTCAATGAGCTGCTCATGAGACTTTCCTCTTCAGTGCTTCCTTGTCCTGCTGCATGGCGTGCAGGGTCCGGTCCGGCGTGAAGTGCGACGGTTCGAACTGCTTCTTGCCCGACTGCAGCATGATGAAACCGACGATCACGGTGATACCGCCTACGATCAGCGCGGCGAGCCACAGCTGCATCACGGTACCCAGGCCATACACGGCCGCCATCAGCAGGATGATGAAACCGGCCAGTAGCACGATCGCACCGCCTGCCACGGCGGCAATGCCCGCCTTGAGCGTGGTCAGGCTCTGCTGCATTTCGGCCTTGGCCAGTGCCAGCTCCTTGGTGAACAGCTCCGGCACCTCGCGCGTCAACTGGCGCAGCAGGCCGCCAATGGAGGCATCGTCCTGACGGACCGAGTCCATACGTTCCTGGGGTGTATCGAACGGATCGTTGTTCATCACAGAGCCTCCCGTGGCGGCGTGGGCGTCGAGTACAGCGTGGTCCCGCCCAGCGGCGGACTGACGGCGGCCTGGGTGGCCGGTTCCGGGACGCTGGCCGCGGCAGGATCGGCCGACAATGGCGGCACGGAGGTCTGGTATTGCGGTAGGTCGGAAGGCGCAGGCAAGCTCGAACCTGGCCTGGACGGCGCGCTCGCGCTGGCGCGCAGGAACCGCGACAGCGCAAAGCCTATCGCCACGCTGCCAGCCAGGAACACGGCCGGATTGTCCCGTGCCAACTGCGCGCCCTTGTGCAGAAGTTCTTCGGCGCTCTTGTCGCGAACCTGGTCGGCGAAGGTGCCAAGCCCTGATGCCAGTTGACCTAGGTATTGCGACAAACCCAGGGTGTCCTTGCCCTCCAGCGCAGAAGCAGCCGATTGCGCGCTGTCCACCAAGGAATCGATTTGATCGGTGGCCAGGTCGCGCAGGTGTTCGTACTGTTCGGCGCCCTGCTGCTTGGCGTCGCTCAATGCAGCGCCAGCCTCGTCGGCCAGAACCTGCAGGTGCTCTTGCGGCGTGCTGCCTGCGGACGTATTGGCATCAGCCTTGTCGCTGGCAGGTCGTTGCGTCGTATCCATTGCCTTTCTCCCATCATTGGAATGAGCACAGGGCACAAAGCACAGCTTGCCGAGCACAGGTTTATCGCGACACTCAAGCGGATGACGTCCGCTACTTCTCGATAGTTCACGCCGGTGGATGAATGCCTTATTTAAAGAGTTCGTTAAATACGTGTGTGCCTGGCTGAATAACTATCATTGCGCAATTATTGAAACGATAAACCCATGCTAATGTGCCAGTAGTCATTCTTTTATAAATAACCTTTCGTCCGGCTGCCCGATATAAATGGCATTAACTCGGCGAACTATCTTCCTACTTAGGACGGCGTTGTTTCAGTGGCTCTCGTTTATCGGGAGTTTCCGTGTGCCGCTCCATGACTTGCTCGCATAATTAGATAGCCTGAGGATTTGACAATGTTCTTGCACAACAAGCGTTTGCAATACACCGTGCGCGTTGCCGCACCCAATCCCGGACTGGCTAACCTGTTGCTGGAACAATTCGGTGGCGCACAGGGCGAACTGGCTGCCGCGGCACGCTACTTCACCCAGGCTCTGGCCGAGGATGATCCGGGCCGCAAGGACCTGCTGATGTCCATCGCCACCGAAGAGCTGAGCCACCTGGAAATCGTCGGTTCGATCATCGTCATGCTCAACAAGGGCGCCAAAGGCCAACTGGCCGAAGGCGTGCAGGAAGAGGGCGAGTTGTACCGTGCCATCAACGGTGCCGGCAATGACTCTCATATCACCAGCCTGCTTTATGGTGCCGGTGCGCCCTTGGTCAACTCGGCCGGTGTGCCGTGGACGGCCGCCTATATCGATACCATTGGTGAACCCACTGCCGATATGCGCTCCAATATCGCCGCCGAGTCGCGGGCGAAGATTGTCTACGAGCGGTTGATGAATGTGACCGATGATCCAGGCGTGAAAGAAGCGCTGGGCTTTTTGATGACGCGTGAAATAGCGCATCAATTGTCATTCGAGAAAGCCTTGCACTCCATTCAGCCCAACTTTCCCCAAGGCAAGTTGCCGGGCATGCCGGAATTCACCAACAAGTATTTCAATATGTCGGGTGAGCCGAACGTACGTGGGCCGTGGAATCAGGGTGAAGAGTGGGAGTTCGTCGAATCACCCGAGCCTGCGGTCGACGGCGGTGATGGCAGCGCTTCGGTAACCTTGTCTGCAGACGATGCGGATGTACTGGAAGCCATGAAGCTGCGTACCGAGTCCGATCCGGATGCGGACCCAGTCACCGGGGCCGATCTGGGCTCGGGCAAGGCGTAAGGCACTATGCTCTGATCGCTGTACGGATCAGGCGCAAAAAAAGCCCCCCGCAGCCAGGCTGCGGGGGGCTTTTTCGTGCAGCACTATCTGCGCATACCCCAGCTGTCGCCGACGCGGCTCGCGCCGCTGCTACACGCCGCGGCTCGCGCCGATGCTACAGCGTTCAAGGAATCAGGCGTTCGCTGCGCAACTTCTCGAACACGTCGAAGAATGCCTGATCGCTGGCCTGAAACTCCGTGAAGCCCAGTCGACGGCTCTTGGACACATCAGTGACCACCTCGATCGGACGGCCCAGATCGGCATCGGTGTGCCAGGCTGAAACCAGCCGATCGATATCCGCTTCGCGCAGGCCATGCTTCTGGGCCAACTGTTGCCATACGTCGGCGTCGTCGCTCATTTGCTCTGCCAGGGGCGTGACCTGCTGCGGATAGGGCGCTGCCTCGACACCGAACCAGTCGGCAATCTGCTGCCACATCCAGCTCCAACGGAATACGTCACCGTTGGTCACGTTGAAAGCCTGATTGGCCGCCGCGGGAGTCGTACTGGCCCAGAGCAACTGCTTGGCCAGCAGACGGGCGTCGGTCATGTCGGTCAGGCTGTCCCACTGCACGCGCGAGCCGGGGAACACGAACGGGCGGCCGGTGGCTTTGCAGATGGAGGCATACACCGCCAAGGTGGTTGCCATGTTCATGGCGTTGCCAACAGCCACACCGGTAATGGTGTGGGGGCGATGCACACTCCAGGTGAAACCATCGCGCTCGGCGGCGGCGAACACTTCATCTTCCTGGGCGTAATAGAAGTTCTCGACGTCCAGGCGACCCTGCTCCTCACGAAACGGGGTCTGCGGCAGGCTGCCCTTGCCGTAGTTTTCGAACGGGCCCAGGTAGTGCTTGAGACCGGTGACCAGGGCCACATGCTTGACGCTTCCCGCCGCGCGCAAGGCGTCGAGCACGTTGCGCACCATGGCGGCGTTGACGCGGATGTTCTCCGCTTCGGTGTCCTGGCGGGCCCAGGTGGTCAAAAAGACGTGGGTGGGCTTGAGCTCGGCCAGCGCCGTGGCCAGTGAAGCCGGGTCCATCAGGTCAGCCTGGACCGGGGTGACACCCTCGGCCACGGCTGGCTTGCGCGCCAAGCCGGCGACCTGCCAACCCTGGTCGAGCAGCAGCCGCGAAGTCGCGCTGCCAACGATGCCGCTGGCGCCTACCACCAATGCAGAATGAGTCATGTTGTCTCCCGTTTTGAGTGGATGCTGTGGCGTTGGACCGCAACATTCCGTGGGGGACTGCATCGAATTGCGTGTGGTGGGACGTCGCAGCGCGGCTGCGCAGAGCGCCTAGCGCTCGTCGAGGGCGAAGCGGGTCAGGCAGAAGGTGCCGACCCCAGCAGCCTGAAGACGCTGCGAGCCTTGAAGTTCGGGCAGGTCGATGATGGCCGCCGCCTCGAACACCTCCGCGCCCATCCGCCGAACCAGATTGGCCGCCGCGATCAGTGTGCCGCCGGTGGCGATCAGGTCATCGAACAGCACCAGCGAGTCTCCTTCGCACAGGCTGTCGGCGTGCACTTCCAGAAACGCTTCGCCGTATTCGGTCTGATAACCCTCGCACAGCACGTCCGCCGGCAGCTTGCCTTGCTTGCGGAACAGGATCAGTGGCTTGTTCAGTTCATGGGCGACGATGGAGCCGATCAGAAAACCGCGCGCATCCATCGCGCCGATGTGGCTGAACTGAGCGTCGATGTAGCGGTGCACGAAACTGTCGATCACCAGGCGCAGGGCCTTGGGTGATTGAAACAGTGGAGTGATGTCGCGAAACACCACGCCGGGCTTGGGGAAATCCGGTACGGGGCGGATCAGGGACTTGAAGCTGTGTTCGTCGAAAACCATCGGTCTTAGCTCTGGAAGGGCAGGGATGGCGCAGTATAACCTTCACCGCTGGCCAGTACTGCCCCGCCGGCTGCGGTCATTTGACTAGGCTCTGTGTGAAAAGCCTTGATACTCGGTGATGCTGCGTTGAAAACAGCCTTGCCTGACCTTCGTCTCAAGACTTTTCACACAGACCCTAGGGTGCCACCGGCCACCGCGCACAGCTGCTGCGCATCGAGGATACGCACTTCCTTGCCTTGCGCTTCGAGCAGGCCGTTCTGCTGGAAACGGGTGAACACCCGCGACACGGTTTCCACCGCCAGGCCGAGAAAGTTGCCGATCTCGTTGCGCGACATGCTCAGGCGAAACTGCACAGCCGAGTAGCCGCGGGCGGTATGCCGAGCCGACAGGTTGACCAGAAAGGTGGCGATGCGCTCGTCGGCGGTCTTCTTCGACAGCAGCAGCATCATCTGTTGGTCGTCGCGGATCTCGCGGCTCATCACCCGCATCAGTTGGCGACGCAACTGCGGAAGTTGCACCGACAGCTCGTCCAGACGCTCGAAGGGAATCTCGCACACCGAAGTGGTTTCCTGAGCCTGCGCGGTGACCGGGTACGTCTGGCTGTCCACCCCGGACAGTCCCAGCAGTTCGCTGGGCAAGTGAAAACCGGTGATCTGCTCTTCACCATTGTCGCTCAGGCTGAACGTCTTCAACGCCCCCGAACGCACCGCATACACGGCATCGAATGCTTCGCCCTGGCGAAACAGGAACTCGCCTTTCTTCAGTGGGCGGCCGCGCTTGACGATATCGTCCAGCGCATCCATGTCGGCCAGTTCCAGCGACAGGGGCAGGCACAGGGGCGCCAGGCTGCAGTCCTTGCAATGGGTCTGATGAGTGGCGCGGTTTTTCGCCGGCTCGGACATTGGTCGATCCTTCTTGAAACATCTTGATAAGCACTCGTGACCGGACAAGGGTAACCCAGTCAACCGCCTCCAGGCCAACAACCGCCATCAGGCGCGGGGAACTACGCGCGAACCAAAGGCTCAGCTACATCAGGAAAGCCACCGCGTCACAGCCAAAGGTAGATACCCATGAACACGCTTTTTCGTGCCCTGAAATACAGCGGGGTGATCGGCATGCTCTTGTCGGCCTCATGCGGCGTCGGTGCCGCAACCGGGCTCAGCGCCTCGGGTCCTGCGGCGGGCGGCGGGGGCGGCTCGACCGGGAATACGGCCCCCGCCGCCAGCACTGCGCAGCCCCAGGCCAATACCACACGCAACCCGTCCAGCAGCATGAATCGCGCCCCGGCCACCCGAAGTTCGAGTACGATCCAAGAGCCCGCGTCCTCCTCACCGTCGGACACGACCGACACCTTGCAACAGCAACGCCAGCAGAGCGGTGCGCAGATGATCGAAGAACGCAAGGGGCGAGCGGCGGACAGTAACTGACCCGAAACCAGAGGAACAAGCATGTCGAAGAGAATAGCGTTGGTGACAGGCGCCGGCAGCGGCATTGGCCGGGCGACCGCCCTGGGGCTGGCGGCCGATGGTTTCTGTGTGGTGCTGGCGGGCAGACGCCTGGAAGCCGTGCAGGCGGTGGCGCAGCAGATAGCGGAGCAGGGTGGTGAAGCCCTGGCGGTGGCGGCCGATGTCCGCGACAGCGTCAGCGTCGATGCCTTGTTCGCACAGGTTGAGCAGATCTACGGACGTCTCGATGTGATTTTCAACAATGCGGGCATTGGCGCCCCTGCGGTGCCGATCGACGAGCTGGACGTGGCCAAATGGACCGACGTTCTGCAGACCAACGTCACCGGCGTATTTCTGTGCTGCCGCGCTGCGTTCGGGCTGATGCGCCGCCAACAGCCGCAAGGCGGACGGATCATCAACAACGGTTCGATTTCGGCGCACACGCCACGCAGTTTCAGCATGCCCTATACCGCCAGCAAGCACGCCGTGCTCGGCATCACCAAGAGCCTGGCGCTCGATGGCCGCGAGTTCAACATCGCCTGCAGCCAGATCGATATCGGCAATGCCCTGACCGAACTGTCTGCACGCATGACCAAGGGTGTACGCCAGGCCAATGGCGACATCGCCGTCGAACCCATGGTCGACATGGAGCATGTGGTCGACGCGGTTCGCTACATCGCCAAGCTGCCGTTGTCGGCGAACGTGTTGAACATGACCGTGATGGCCACCAATATGCCGTTCGTTGGACGAGGCTGAAACGCCTCACCGCGACTCGTGCGCTCTCGCTACGCTGTCGATCGGCGTGGATCAGGGTTTATCATGGCGCTCTTTCACTTGCGAGTATCCTGCCGGAGCCCTGCCACCGATGTCACTGATCCACCACTCCAGTTCCGCGCCGTCCGAGGACATCAAGAGTCAGCTGCTGCAGATGGTCGTCGACTATCTCACCGACATCAGCAGTCTGGGCATCACCCCGAGCAATCCGCTCTATCAGCTTTACCAGTACGGTGTCGGCTACGAAGTGCATCAGTATCTGGAGGCGATGTCGGGCGGTCGTGAGGTGCGACCGGAACTGGTCCTGGCATTGGACGAAGCGCAGCCGGAAACGCTGGACGGGTTCGCCTTGTTCCTGCGCGCCGAGCACGACCCTACGGTGTGTACCGTGGCCTACATGGCAGTACGCGCCTCGAAACGTCGCAGGGGCGTGGCGCGGGCTTTGCTCGATGTAATCAAGCAGCGTCATGCCCACGTGGAACTGGCCTGCGTGGTGAGCAAGGTGTCGTGGTTCGAAAATCTGGGGTTTCAGGTGATCGGCGCGCAAGGACCGCAGGTCAAGCTCAGCAGTGACGGTGAAGCGACCGATCAGCCCATTGCGGTACTGGACGTGGCGCCCATCTATGCGTCATTGGAAGTACGGCAGATTCACGCCTATCTGCTCAACCAGCACGGCCGCAAGGCCATGCTCGACGCCGAAAAAAAGCGCGACCGGCAACTCGATCACATGACCCGCCAGGCCGCCACATTCGCCAGAGACTCAAAAACCTGAAAGGTTGCGCCATCCCCCTGTAGCAGCGGCGCAAGCCGCGTCATCAACCCCTGCGGTGCCACTGATCGCTCACCGTTTCGAATCCAAGACGCTCGCGCACCGCTCACATCAATGAATATGCAGCGATTTGTTGACCTTGTTCAGCAACCGCTCGCTCGTCCAGGGCTTGGGCAAGAACTCGACGTTCGGCCCCAACACCAGGTCGCGACCGGAGAAACCGGAAGTGAGCAGGATCGGCAGGGCAGGCCAGCGCTCGGCGGCCAACATGCTCAGATCGTAGCCGTCCATTTTTCCGGGCATGCGAATGTCGCTGACCACCATGTTGACTTCCCCTGGATGGGTCTCCAGAAAGTCGCAACCTTGGTCAGCCGTCTGAAATGCCGTGACCTTGAAGCCTGCATCTTCAAGTACCGTCGTCAGCAGATCACGGATAAGATCTTCGTCTTCGAGGACCAGAATGGAGGCGGTGGGCATGGGGCGTACCTTCAAAGATGCATAAGCGGCTACACAGTCGACTGATACAACTTGAAAGGGTTCTGTGCCAAGAAAAAAAGACTGACGAAAGGGCATAAACTGTTGCGTACAAGTAACGGATATGCAAAGAGATTCAGCCTAGATCGACGATGTCGAATAAAGTCACCGGCGGCGTCATTTTCCTTCGCAGCACTCACCTCGCTGGCTGGCTGATCACCAAGCGCAGGTGCTAACCTCATGCCGAGCGCGCCACTGTCTTGCGCCAGAGCCCCGTTGGCTCGGCACCCTTTCGAACGAGTCCGATCATGAACAAAGCAACAGGCATCCTCGCTGGCATCATAGTCGTGGCCGCAGCCGCCACCGTGGGTGGGGCCTGGTACACCGGCACTCAGCTGGAGCCGGTCCTGAGCACTGCCATCACGCAAGCCAACCGGGAATTGGCGGCGTCCTTCAACGTCGACGGCCAACCCGGCATGCAGATCGAACTGCTGTCGCTGGACCGACGTTTCTTCACCAGCACGGCGCACTACCGCATCAGACTCAACAACCTGCAGGGCGACAGCGGACCTGAACGCCGCGAGCTGTTGCTGGTCGATCACATCGAGCACGGGCCACTGCCATGGTCGCACCTCAAGGCCTTCAGGCTCATGCCGGTGATGGCGGCGAGCAACTTCGAGCTCGAGCGTAACGCCGATACCCAGGCCTGGTTCGCCATGAGCCAGAACCAGCCGCCGTTGCGCGGTCAGGTCAGCCTTGGCTACGACGGCGCCAGCGATACCCGCCTGCAACTGTTGCCGCTCGACGCCCGTGAAGGCAATGACACCGTCCGGTTTTCTGGCTTGAATGCACGCCTGACGCTGAACGCCGACGCCAGCCGCTACAGCCTGACCGGTCAGAGCGATGAACTGCTCGCCGATATCGAAGGCCAGGCCGGACGCCTCCAGGCGCAGTTCAAAGGCCTGAGTTTCGACACCGGTGGCACCCTGGGCGCCTCCGGCCTGTACCTGGGGCACTCCGATCTCAAGCTGGCCCAGGCCAGCCTGCAAGGCGCCGATGTTGCGCCCGTACGGGTGGAAAATCTTTCTGCTTCCGGCCTGATGCAGGAAGTCGAAGGCAACCTGGATGTCCAGGCCAGCTACAGCGTCGGCGCCTTGAACTATGCCAGCCGCCCGGTCGGCGCGCTGCAGATGAGCGTCAAGCTGGCCAACCTCGACATCGCCGCCAGCCGCGAATTCAGCGATCTGTACCGAACCGTCATCGCCCCGCAATGGCAGACACCTCTGCCTGATGGCACCTTACCGCCCCTGCGCTTGACCCAGGTGCAGCGCCAACAACTGGACGCGGTCATCGGCAAGCTGCTCGATGCCAAGCCGCGCTTGCAACTGGAGCGGTTGAGCCTGGCCACCGAACACGGTGAGAGCCATTTGAGCATGATGGCGCAACTGGCCAATCCGGCGCCGACGCAACCAGGCTCTCCTGCCTACTGGCCTGCGCTGATCGCCAGTCTGCAGGCCGATCTGCAAGTGTCCAAGCCGATGCTGGCCGACGTGGGCAGTCTGCAAGCCAGCTTGCAAGGGCAGACCGACCCGGCACGGGTGGCCCAGGCCGGACGTGATCTGACTGCAACCATTGCCGGCTTGGGGCAGATGCTGGGCCTGGTCAAGGATGAAGGCGAACACTTGCGCGCTACCCTGCGCTACAGCGATGCCGTGGTGGATTTCAACGGTCAGAAGATGCCGCTGCAGCAATTCGCCCAGATGCTCGGCCAGGTCGGCGTCATGGGGCAGCGCTGAGGGCAGGGGTACCGCAAGCGTCAGTCGCGCTGCGGCGGCAGCATGCGTTCGAGCATGCCGTCGCGCCGCACCGCCACGTGCCATACCGTGGCGGCCACGTGCATGACGATCAGGCCGTACACCGCGAACTGGCCCCACACATGGACGGTGTTGGCCAGTTTGCCCAGGTCCTCGTTCTTGGCGAATCCAGGCAGCGATACCAGGCCGAAGAACGGCACGTCCTGGCCATTACCCGCCATCAGGTAGCCAGTCACCGGCATGGCCAGCAGTACGGCGTACAACAGGCCATGGTTCAAATGGGCGAGCATCCGGGTGCACGCGCCGATGTCCGAACGATAGGCCGGAGCTGCGTGCCGCCAGCGCCAGGTCAGCCGGATCAGCACCAACAGGCCGACGCTGATGCCCATGGATTCATGGGCCAGGTACCAAAGCACTCGCACCGGGCCGGGTGGGAAGTTCTCCGCGACCCAGACACAGGGCAGTACCAGGCACAGCGCGGCGACCGTCAGCCAGTGCAATGCCTGGGCGAAGCCGTTGTAGCGTTCGATCACCATCCTCTCACTTCCTCAAGCGCCGCACCTGGCGGACGTATCTCGACATCGGCGTGCCGACCGGCTGCACCCACTGGGTCATAGTATGTCCGTTACTGCCGTGGTGCGAACGGCGTACCGGTCAGGCGGGTATTGTCCGATGACCCTATAACCGCCAGTCGGAAAAGATGAATCGATTCACGTTTCTGTTTCATTTCATTCAATAGCGGCAAGTCGGTGCCGATAGCCCCTGCAACTACACAGCGGACCTATCGGCCATGCAAAAAACCCTGAAATTCAGCCACAAGATTCTCCTGGCCGCCTCGCTCATCGTGACTGCAGCCTTCGCGCTGTTTACCTTGTACAACGATTACCTGCAGCGCAACGCCATTCGCGACGACCTGGAAAGTTACCTGCACGAAATGGGCAGCGCCACGTCTACCAACATTCAGCACTGGCTCTCGGGTCGTATTCTGCTCGCCGAAACCCTGGCCGAGAGCGTTGCCTTGAACCCCAGTGCCGAAGCCGTGGGCGCGTTGCTCAAGCAGAAAACCCTGCTGGCCAACTTTGACTTCGCCTACCTGGGCGATGTCTCCGGCAACTACTTTCTGGAGCCACCGGACACCATGCCCGAAGGCTACGATGCACGCACGCGGCCCTGGTACACCGATGCCATGAGTGCGCGTCGGACCGTTCTCACCGAGCCCTACATCGATGCCGCCAACGGCAAGACCATCCTCACCATCGCCACCCCCGCCATGAGCAGCAACGGCCAGCCGGTAGGCGTCGTGGGTGGCGACCTGAGCCTGGACACCCTGGTCAAGACCATTAACTCGCTGGATTTCGACGGCGGTGGCTACGCCTTTCTGGTCAGCGGCGATGGCAAGATCCTGGTTCATCCCGACAGCCAGTTGGTCATGAAATCGCTCAAGGACGTGTACCCGCAGCACACCCCGCGCATCGGCGATGACGTGACCGAAGTCGAACGCGATGGCCGCGTCTCCATCGTCACCTTCGCCAAGGTCGAGGGCCTGCCTTCGGTGGACTGGTACATCGGTCTGAGCATGGACAAGGCCAAGGCCTACGCCATGCTCAGCCAATTCCGCAGCTCGGCGGTGATTGCCACGATCGTGGCCGTGGTTCTGATCATCGCCTTGCTGGGCATGCTGATTCGCCTGCTGATGCAGCCGCTTCATACCATGGGCCGGGCCATGCACGACATTGCCGAAGGCGAGGGTGATCTGACCCGTCGCCTGAGCATCCACAGCGCCGATGAATTCGGCACCCTGGCCCTGTCCTTCAACCGTTTCGTGGAGCGTATCCACGACTCGATCCGCGAAGTGTCCTCGGCCACCGGCCAGGTCAACGAAGTGGCCCAGCGGGTGGTCAGCGCTTCGAACTCTTCGATGCTCAACTCCGATCAGCAGGCCAACCGCACCAGCAGCGTGGCGGCGGCCATCAACGAACTGGGCGCCGCCGCGCAGGAAATCGCCCAGAACGCCGCCCTGGCGTCGCAGCACTCCAGTGCCGCGCGCAATCTGGCCGCCGATGGCCAGGCCGTGGTTGGCCAGACCATCAGCGCCATGAACCTGCTGTCGCAGAAAATCAGCGGCTCGTGCGGCAACATCGAAAGCCTCAATGCCAGCACGGTGAACATCGGTCAGATCCTGGAAGTGATCACCAGCATTTCCCAGCAGACCAACCTGCTCGCGCTCAATGCCGCCATCGAAGCGGCGCGGGCTGGCGAAGCAGGGCGCGGTTTCGCCGTGGTCGCCGACGAAGTGCGCAATCTGGCGCACCGTACCCAGGAATCGGCCCAGCAGGTGCAGGGCATGATCGAGCAGTTGCAGGTGGGCGCGCGCCAGGCCGTCATCCTGATGAACGAAAGCCAGGGCCAGAGCGAATCCAGCGTCACCATCGCCAACCAGGCCGGCGAACGTCTGGTCAGCGTGACCCAGCGCATCGGCGAGATCGACGGCATGAACCAGTCGGTGGCCGCAGCCACCGAAGAGCAGACCTCGGTGGTGGAATCGATCAACGTCGATATCACCGAGATCAACACCCTCAATCAAGAGGGTGTGGAGAACCTGCAATCCACTCTGCGCGCGTGCGCCGACCTCGAACAGCAGGCGTTGCGCCTCAAGCAACTGGTCGGCAGTTTCCGCATCTGATCACCCGGCCAGCGCCGGCACGAGGGCTTCCAGGGAAGGAGCCGCGTCAGGCTACAGATCCATCGCCACGCTGAAGGTCAGGTTGCGCGGTTCGCCGGGCATCGCCCAGTAGTTGCTGTAGGAACGCTCGAAGTACTTCTCGTCGAACAGGTTGTTCAGGTTGACGCCCAAGGTGACCTTGTCGCTGGCCTTGTAGTGCGCCAGCAGATCGACCGTGTGGTAGGCGGGCAGCTCGAAATTGCCCCCCGACTCCCCGGACCGGTCGCCCACGTAGGTGAACGCGGCACCGATATCGGAACCGCGCAGCCGACCATCCTGAAACTCATAGACGCCCAGCAGGCTGGCGCTGTTGCGTGCCACACCGAGCAGGCGGCTGCCCTTGGGCACGCTGTCGTCGCCCTCGGTCACCTCGGCATCGATCCAGGCGTAGGCGCCGATCACACGCAGCGCGTCGCTCAACTGGCCGCTGAACTGCAGGTCGACGCCCTGGCTGCGGGCTTTGCCGATGGCCCGGTTGAGGTTGCTCGTCGGGTCCAGCGCCAGCACGTTCTCCTTGTCGATGTGGAAGGCTGCCAAGGTGGCGCTCAGGCGTTCGTCGAACAGTTCGGCCTTGAAACCGGCTTCGTAGCCGATGCCTTCTTCCGGGTCGAATGACTTGCCACTGGCATCCAGGCCGTTATTGGGCTTGAACGAGGTGGACGCATTGGCGAACACACCCCATTGGGGCGTGAGCTGGTAGAGCAGGCCGGCACGCTGGGTCAAGGCATCCTGGCGCTGGGTACTGCGGTTGCCAGTGGTGTAGTCGGCGATGCGCTGGTCGAAATGTTCGTAACGAACTCCCAGCATGCCGCGCAGCTTTTCACTGAAGACCAGTTGATCCTGCAGGTTCAGCGCGTGGCTGCGCACATGCTCGCGGAAGTCGGTGCCAGAACGCGCGCCGGTGGGTTTGGCCTGGCCATACACCGGATTGAAGATGTCGATGGGATAGGCACCGGCTGTGTTGGTCACCCGTTCGTTCTTGCGGTAATCCTCGTACTCGGTGCCGATCAACAGTTCATGCTGCACGCTGGCGGTGTCGAGAAAGCCGCGCAGCTCGACCTGGCTGATGCTGTCGTGCCAATCCATGTCGCGCTCGCGATAGCGGCGGTTGACGGTGCGTCCGTCGGCGTTGAGCGCGCGGGCCTCGCTGGCATCGCCGCTCAGCTCGCCCTGTTTGTAGTGGCTGGCTACGCGCAGTTGCCAGTCGTCGCTGAGGCGGTGTTCCAGCGTGGCCTGGATACGGTTGTTGTCGTTGTCGATGAAACCGTCATTGGGCTCGCCGAGAAAGGTCCGCCGCGAGCCGCCACCCCAGCCGTTGCCAGGTGCCACCACACCGCGGTCGAACACCGACTGATGCCGCACCAGCTCGGTCTCCACCAGCAATGAAGTGTCCGGATCCAGTTGCCAGCTCAGCGACGGCGCCACGTACAACCGCTTGCTCTGCACATGGTCACGAAAGCTGTGGTTGTCTTCCACCGCCAGGTTGACGCGGCTGAGCACCTGACCTTCGTCATCGAGCGGGGTGTTCAGGTCCAGGCTGGTGCGGTAGCGATCCCATGAGCCGGCACTGCCGTACAGGCGAGCGAAGGAGTCGGCCTGCGGTTTCTTGCTGACGATGTTGACCGTCCCACCGGGGTCGCCCCGCCCGTACAGGCTGGCGGCCGGTCCCTTGAGCACCTCGATGCGCTCGATGCTGGACACGTCCGGTGTAGCGGGGTAGCCCCGGTTGGCGCTGAAACCGTCGCGGTAGAACTCCGAGGTGGTGAAGCCGCGCACGCTGTATTCGTACAGGGTCAGCCCGCCGAAGTTGTTCTGCTGGGACACCCCACCTGCGTATTGCAGGGCCCGCTCCACGTTGGTGCTGCCCAGGTCCTGAAGAAGCTGTACCGGGACCACGCTCACGGCCTGGGGGATGTCCTTGATCGCAGCGTCGGTCTTGGTCGCGCTGCCCGAGCGCGTGGCGCGGTAGCCGGTGACCGGGCCATTGGCCGTCTCCATTTCGCCGCCAGCGGTGACGCTGATGGCTTCCAGTTCAAGGGTCTCGGATGGGGTTTCGGCATAGGCGGGCAACCCCAGCACGCTGAAGGCGAAGCCGGCCAGGGGGGCGAAGCGAGGTGAGCGCATGTGCAGCAGTCCATTGGTGGTTATAGTTATATTATAACGTCATGAATTGCGCCGCTGCCTATCTCTTTTCTACATCCTCTGGAAGCGGTGTTCCTTCCTGAGTCAACCGATGTGGCGCTTGGTCGCAGATCGGTGCTTGAGAATCATTGATCTGGATCAATAGCCGTCTGGCGGTGCGGGCAGAAAATCCGCCCACCTACCGACCCGCCCGACACCGAGTGCCACCCATGTCCGGACACTTCGACTTCCTCAAGAAACCGCTTGCGCGGGAAATCGCCGTGATTGTGCTGATCAAGCTGGTCCTGCTGCTGGGCATTCGCAGCCTGTGGTTCGGCGGGGGCGTAGACGTCAAGGATGACGGCACCACCGTCGGCCAGCATGTGCTCGGCTCCGCTTCCCCACCTCTCGAGAAGAACCTGAAATGATCTCCGAATCAGTCGTCGACCTCTCTCGGCTGCAGTTCGCCATGACCGCGCTCTATCACTTTCTGTTCGTGCCCCTGACCATCGGCATGGCGTTCCTGCTCGCCATCATGGAATCGGTCTACGTGATGACCGGCAAGCAGGTGTACAAGGACATGACCCAGTTCTGGGGCAAGCTGTTCGGCATCAACTTCGCCCTGGGCGTGACCACCGGGCTGACCATGGAATTCCAGTTCGGCACCAACTGGGCCTATTACAGCCACTACGTGGGCGATATCTTCGGTGCGCCGCTGGCCATCGAAGGGCTGATGGCGTTCTTCCTCGAATCGACCTTCATCGGCTTGTTCTTCTTCGGCTGGGACCGCCTCTCACGCAAGCAGCACTTGGCGGTGACCTGGCTGGTGGCGCTGGGCTCGAACCTTTCCGCGTTGTGGATCCTGATCGCCAACGGCTGGATGCAGAACCCGGTGGGCGCCGAGTTCAACTTCGTCACCATGCGCATGGAGCTCACCAGCTTCAGCGACCTGCTGTTCAACCCGGTGGCCCAGGTCAAGTTCGTCCACACCGTGGCCGCCGGCTACGTCACCGGCGCGGTCTTCATCCTGGCGATCTCCAGCTGGTACCTGCTCAAGGGTCGCGACATCGCTTTCGCCCGGCGCTCGTTCGCCATCGCCGCCGCGTTCGGCATGGCGTCGATCCTCTCGGTGATCGTGCTGGGCGATGAGTCCGGCTACGAGATCGGCGACGTGCAGAAAACCAAACTGGCCGCCATCGAAGCCGAATGGGAGACCGAACCGGCGCCGGCCGCCTTCACCTTGTTCGGCCTGCCCAACCAGGCTGAACAACGCACCGACTACGCGGTGAAGATCCCCTACGTCATGGGCATCATCGCCACCCGCTCGGTGGACAAGCAGGTCACCGGCATCAAGGACCTGGTGATCGAGCACCAGGCACGCATCCGCAATGGCATGCAGGCCTACGCACTGCTGGGGCAACTGCGTGGCGGAGACCTCAGCGAACAGACCCTGAGCGCCTTCAATCAGGTCAAGAAAGACCTGGGCTATGGCTTGCTGCTGAAGAAGTACACCGACACCGTGGTCGACGCCAGCGACGCGCAGATCGAGGCCGCCGCGCTGGACTCGATCCCCGGTGTGGCGTCGATCTTCTGGACCTTCCGCCTCATGGTGCTCAGCGGCGTGCTGATGCTGGGGCTGTTCATCTGCGCCTTCTGGGCCTCGATCCGCCGTAACGAAACACGCCAACCCTGGCTGCTCAAGTGGGCGCTGTTCAGTCTGCCGTTGCCGTGGGTCGCGACCCAGACCGGCTGGTACGTCGCCGAACACGGCCGCCAGCCTTGGTCGATCGGTGAAGTGCTGCCCACCCACCTGTCGGCGTCGAGTCTTTCCACGGGTGACGTCTGGGGATCGCTGCTGGCCCTGGCCGCGTTCTACACCGTGCTGCTGGTGATCGAGATGTACCTGATGATCAAGTTCACCCGGCAGGGCCCGAGCAGCCTGCATACCGGTCGCTATCACTTCGAGCGCGAGGCGGCGTTGCCTCACGGTCCGCTACAGGGAGCCATCTGATGTTCGATTACGAGAATCTCAAGTTGATCTGGTGGGTGTTGGTCGGCGTGCTGCTGATCGGCTTTGCCCTGACCGACGGGTTCGACCTGGGCGCCGCCGTGCTGATGCCCTTCGTCGGCCGCAATGACAACGAGCGCCGTGTGGTGATCAACACCATCGCACCGCACTGGGATGGCAATCAGGTCTGGCTGATCACGGCCGGTGGCGCCTTGTTCGCAGCCTGGCCACTGGTCTACGCCGCGGCCTTCTCCGGCCTTTACTGGGCCTTGCTGCTGGTGCTGTTCGCCCTGTTCGTACGTCCGGTGGGCTTCGACTACCGCAGCAAACTGGCCAACACGCGCTGGCGGCAGAGCTGGGACTGGGGCTTGTTCGTGGGCGGCGTGGTACCGGCGCTGGTGTTCGGCGTCGCCTTCGGCAACCTGCTGCTGGGCCTGCCGTTTCGTTTCGACGACACCTTGCGTTCCAGCTACCACGGCTCGTTCTGGCAACTGCTCAGCCCCTTCGGCGTGCTCGCCGGCGTGGTCAGCCTGAGCCTGCTGAGCCTGCACGGCGGGACCTGGCTGATGATGCGCACCGAAGGCGCGATCGCCGGACGCGCCCGGCAGGCCGCCGTGGCCATGGCGGTGCTGTTCGTGCTGGCCTTCGGCGGCGCCGGTGCCTGGCTGGCGACCGGTCATGTGCAAGGCCTGGTGATCAGTTCGAATCTGGATCCGCAACTGGCGCTCAACCCCTTGGCTAAGACGGTCGTCAGCGGCAACCCCGGCTGGATGGGCAATTACGTGCGCCACCCGCTGACGGCCATCGCGCCGGTGCTGGGCATGCTCGGCGGTGTGCTGGCGCTGTTGGCCGCCGCAGGTCGGCGCGCCTCGCTGGCCTTCGCCGGCAGCAGCCTGGCGATCGTCGGCACACTGTGCACCGCAGGCTTTGCGCTGTTCCCGTTCGTCATGCCCTCCAGCCTGGATCCGGCGTCGAGCCTGACCGTGTGGGACGCGGTGTCCAGTCACAAGACCCTGCTGATCATGCTGGTCGCCGCCGGCATCTTCGTGCCCTTGATCCTTGGCTACACCCTGTGGTGCTACCGCCGCATGTGGGGCCGAGTCACCACCGCTCAGATCGAGCAGAACGCGCACAGCCTTTACTGAAGGAGCCTGACTATGTGGTATTTCGCCTGGATTCTGGGAGTGCTGCTGGCGTGCAGCCTGGGCATCATCAACGCCCTGTGGCTGGAAGCCTCCAACGCCCTGGACGAGGACCCTGCGGATGAACGCTGAAGCGGCGCCCGCGCTGCGCACGCCCGGCTGGCGCTGGCTGTCATTGCTGCTCGCCGGACCGATCAGCCTGGTGTTGCTGTTGCACCCGGTGGCCTTGCTCGATGCCCAGGGACATTACAGCCATGGCCTGCTGAGCCTGATGATGTGGGGCATTGCCGCCGGCTATGTGCACGGGGTCGGCTTCGACCCGCGTGCCTGGGCCTGGCGCCTGATCTTTCACCCCTCGCTCGGGTGGGCCTTGATGGCCCTGGGTTACTGGGTACTGTCGCGTAACCTCTGAACCCACCCACAACGGGCGTTCAGGCCGCGCGACGCAGCGAGATGAACATGGCGTCGTCGGCCAGGATGGCGGCGATCATCGCACCGGTTTCGGCCAGGCGCCGGGCCAGGTCCTCGTCTGGAATGTGCAGGTCCCAGCGCGTCGAGTTGTCTTCCAGCATCGGCATGTCGTCGACTTCGCGCAGCGCGGCAAGGAACGCGGCGGGCTGGGGTAGGTAGGTGGTGAAGCCGTCGCCCTTGAGCGCCGCCGTATGAATGCCCAACTGCGCGCAGACCTGAGCCTTGGCAGCGATATCGTCACGGTCTGCCTGGCGCGATTGTTCAATCAGCGCCGCCAGCGGCGCGTCCACCAACTGCCCGCCGGCGATCAGCGCAGGGCCCGTGGCCCAGGCTTCGCTGGGGCAGTCCTTCATGTCCGGACGCAGCGGGATGTGCGGATTGATCTCCATCGGATAGATGCGACACACCAGCGGCCGCTCGGCATAGATACCGCAGCGGTTGTCGGCATTCAGATTTCGGCAGGGGCCCAGGTTGTAGGCTGCGAAGGTGATCGAGACGTAGGCGGGCGCGCTGCCGCACAGCACCGGCAGCGAGCGACGGCGGGCATGTTCCTGCTGCGCGTGGCTGAGGTTGAGGCTGTGCAAACCGGGGCCGTTTTCCAGGAAAGCCTCGAGCAACACGATCAACTGACCGCCATCCTCCGCCCAGCGCCGCGCCTCGGCCAGGGTCAGCGGTACGTGGTGATCGCTGCAGCATTTGCCGCACCCGGTGCAAGAAAAACGTGTGTCCATGCAAATCCCGTCTGAACTGGATGAATGACGAAAACGTGGCGCTTCGTCATCAGTGAGAGGGGAGAGAGCAGATTCCGTGCCAGCCTGGCTTCAGCCTCCGAGAAGGTCATGGGCGTCCAGCAGCCTGTAAGCCACTTGAGGGTTCTTTTCCAGGCCGCGACGGATGGCCGCCGGAATCGACTGCCGCGTCTTGCGACACAGTCCCGGCAACGCCTCGATGTGAATGGCGATGCCGCGCATGCTGCGCACGGTGCTCGCGCCTGGCGTGACTTCCACGCGCAGCCCCAGCTGCTCGAAGATGCGTTGCTGCAGGCGCTGCAGCTCCTCCAGGCTTTCCACGTTCTCCAGGCGTTCGAGCAGGCGTTTCTCTTCCTCGCGAGTCAGGCGCAGGATGCGCAAGTCGGCGTCGGGTAACGCGTGCAGCCGTTCGCGCTCGCAGATGCAAGCGCCGGGCGGGCAGGGTTGGCGTGCGACAGGGGCCATGTTCATGACCCGCAGCATAGCCATGGTGCAGGTGATTTGCACAGGGGCTGTCGACAGGCCGGGTGCTCGTCCATACTGGCGCGAATTCATCCGTTCCCAAGGCCTTACATGTCCAGAAGTCGGCTCGCCGTGCGCCATGGCGCACTGAGCATCCTCCTTGTGCTGCTCGCCGCCTGTTCCACCCAGCGCGCCGGCCAACCCCCGGCACCTTCGTCCGAGCAGGTGCGCGCCAAGCTCGTGCAGCTGTTGCCCGGCAAGGTCGCCGACCGTGAGGGCTGGGCCGCCGATATCGAAACCGCCCTGAAGGTGCAGGACATCGCCGGCACCGACGACAACCTCTGCGCAATACTGGCGGTAGCCGAGCAGGAGTCCACCTTTCAGGTCGATCCCAGCGTGCCGGGGCTGGGCAAGATCGCCCGCCAGGAAATCGACCGCCGCGCAGGGCGCGTGCACGTGCCCGGTTTTCTCGTCGACACTGCCCTGGGCATTCGCTCGGGCGACGGCAAGACCTATGCGCAGCGGCTGGAAGCCGCGCGCTCGGAGAAACAGCTCAGCGAAATCTTCGATGACTTCACCGGCATGGTGCCTCTGGGCCGACAGCTGTTCGGCACCTTCAACCCGGTGCGTACCGGCGGGCCGATGCAGGTCAGCATCGATTTCGCCGAAAAACACCGAGCGGGCTACCCCTACACGGTGGACGGCTCGATTCGCCGCGAAGTGTTCACCCGGCGCGGCGGCATGTATTTCGGCATTGCGCATCTGCTCGGCTACCCGGCCAGCTATGAACGACCGCTGTATCGCTTCGCCGACTTCAATGCCGGCTGGTACGCCAGCCGCAACGCCGCGTTCCAGAACGCCGTGAACCAGCTGTCCGCCAGCCGCCTGGCGCTCGACGGTGACCTGATCCGCTACGACTCCAACGCCGCGAGCAATACCGAGCTGGCCGTGCGGGGGCTGGGCAACCGCTTGAACATGAGCGACCGCGACATTCGCCGTGCTCTGGAAGAGGGGGAAACCCTGGATTTCGAGAAGACCACGCTTTACCAGCGTACCTTCGCCCTGGCCGACAAGGCCGCTGGCAAGCCGATACCACGCGCGATCCTGCCCGGCATCAAGCTGCAGAGTCCGAAGATCACCCGCAACCTGACCACCGCCTGGTTCGCCCAACGCGTCGACGAACGCTACGCCCGCTGCATGGCCCGCGCACGCTGAGCCTGATCGGCGTGCTCAATCCGCGCGCAGTACCAGGGGTTCGGCCAAGCTGTAGCCGAAACCGCGCAGTGTCTGCAACGCCTGCGGGCAGTCCAGCTGGGCGAGCTTGCGGCGCAAGTTGCACACGTGGCGTTCGATCAGTGCGGTCCTGGGCTCGAGGCCCGTGCCCCATAACTGCTGCTCGATGGATTTCCGGCTGACCGCACCGGGAGTGCTCGCCAGCATGGCCAGCAAGCGATGCTCGCTGACCGTCAGGCTCTGTTGACGTTTACCCCGCCCAACCATCAGCCGCGAAGGCGACAGCCACAGACGCGATGGCGGTAGCGCCGTCGCCCGGGGGCGCGGCCGAGCCAAGGCCTGCAGGCGCGCCAGCACTTCGGCAGGGGCCACCGGCTGCGCCAGGCACGCATCGGCACCGGCGCGCAGCGCCGCGATGCGCGCCAGCCGGTCGTCGTCGGCCAGCAGTACCATTACCGCAGCATCGCCTCGTTTCGCCAGGCAATGTTGCAGCAGGCTATCGCCGGGTCGTTCCAGCGCCAGGACGATGAAGCCGTATCGTTCCTGTGCCAATGCCTGCGCTGCGGCGGCCGTGTCGACCGTGTTCAGGGCCGTGTGATGTTGCGCCAACCCCTGTTGCAGGGTCGGATCGGGCGTATCGCTGATATAGAGCAGGTTCATGGTCACACCAATGCCTTGCTTTGTCGGCACCACAGGGTCATCCGCGTGCCACCTTGTTCGCTGCTGCCCACTTCGAGGGTGAATCCGTGCAGTTTGACCACCGCCGCAACGATCGACAGCCCCAGACCGAAACCGCTGTGCTGACCATCGCCCTCGCAGCGATAGAAACGTTGAAAGATCGCCTCACGTTCCTCGGGCGCGATGCCCGGCCCGCTGTCGCTGATCTCCAGCCGCGTGGCGCCGTTCTCTGCCGTGGCGCGCAGCACCACCAGGCCGTCGGCCGGGGTGAACTTGATGGCGTTGCTGAGCAGGTTGCCCACGGCCTCGAACAGCAGCGCGCGGTCACCATGCAGCATTGGCAGCGTGTCCGGCACGTCCAGACGCAGATTGATGCCCTCGTCTTCGGCCAGGGGCAGATAGAAGTCGTGCAGCTCGTGCAGCAGGGGTTGCGGGTCGAAGGAAATGAAGCCCGAACGTCGGCGGTGGTCCTCGATTTCGGAGATACGCAACAAGCCACGGAATCGCGCCATCAGCGTGTCGGTTTCGGCGATCACCTCGTCCAGTTGCAACGCCTGGCGCGAATCCGCCGGCGCCTCCTGCTGGATACGGTAGAGCTGCGCGCGCAGGCGGGTCAGGGGCGTGCGCAAGTCATGGGCAATGTTGTCGCAGACACCCTTGACCTCGATCATCAGCTGCTCGATACGTTCGAGCATCGCGTTGACGATGGCCGCCAGCATGTCCAGTTCGTCGCGCCGGTCCGACAGCGGCAGGCGGGTAGTCAGATCACCAGCCACGATTGCATCGGCGCTCGCTTCGATGGCGCGGATGCGCCGCAACGGCCTGCGCCGTAACAGGTGCCAGCCGGCAATGCCGGGAATGATCGTCAGGGAAATGCCCCACAGAAGCGCCCGCAGAATGATGTGAGTGACCGCGAACAACGAGCCGTTGTCGCGTACCAGCACCAGCCAGCGGCCATCCAGGGTGCGCATTGCCACCGCGTCGCAGCTGTTCTGCGGCATTTGCGGATTGTCGCTGTCCACGCAACTGTTCAGGTCATGGATGCGCCCGTCCAGTGGCAGACCTCGCGGCACCTGCAACAACTGGCCGGACAACGGCCGCAATTGCAGATCGAACAGACCATAGGCGTCGAAGGTACGGTCGTCGAACGCTTCGCTGGCGGCCAGCGCCTCGTTCAATGCTTCGCCGTGAAAGCGCGAGAACAGGTGTTGACGCTGCATCAGCGAGTGCCGCGCCAGGTCGGCCAGATAGGCCGAGACTTCGAAGTACAGCACGCCCATGAGCAAGCTGCTCCAGGCTACGAACAGAAAGCTGTAGAGCGCCAGCAGCCGACTGCTGGACGAGCGCCAGCCTTTAGACAGGTTCGGCAATGACATAGCCGGAGCCTCGCACGGTCTTGATCAACGGTGCGGTGCCCGGTGGGTCGATCTTCTTGCGCAAGCGGCCGATGTGCACGTCGATCAGGTTGGTGCCTGGGTCGAAGTGATAGCCCCAGACTTCCTCGAAAATCATCATGCGCGTGAGGATCTGGCCGGCATTGCGCATGAGGAATTCCAGCAACTTGTACTCGGTGGGCAGCAGGTTCAACGCCTGTTCGCCACGGCACGCCTCGCGGGTCATCAGATCCAGCGTCAGGTCGGCCACGCGCAGCGTGTTGTCGGCGGCGGCCACGGCGTTGTTGCGACGCAGCAGCACCTCGACTCGGGCGGCCATCTCGTCCGAGGCGAACGGCTTGGTCAGGTAATCGTCACCACCGGCACGCAGACCGCGCACTCGTTCGTCGACATCCGACAGCGCGCTGATCATCAGGATCGGCGTGCTCACACCGATGGTGCGCAGGGTGGTCACGATGGCCAGTCCGTCGAGCTCTGGCAGCATCCGGTCCAGGGTGATCACGTCATAGTTGCCGCTCACCGCTTTGACCAGCCCCTCGCGGCCGTTGTCCACCCAGTCGACCTGCAGGCCGTGGCTGCTCAGTTCCGCCACGATTTCCCTGGCGGTCACGGCATCGTCTTCGATGGTCAGTACGCGAGTCATGTTGGTCTCTACCCGATGATTTCTGCTGAGGATGGCAGCATTGTGACAACAATCGGCCCAGGGCTCGTTGAAGTTTTTTTCATCTTGCGCCACCTGACCCCATCGGCGTGAGCCCAGTCGCGCTGCACGCGCGATTGGCCGACGAATCACAGGCTCATCCTAAAGCCTGGCCGATCGGCGCCGATGTAACGGTCACAGCCTATCGGGACACGATCGCCATGAGCACCTTGAGTACCATCGCCAGCAACTTGAGCATTCGCACCCCAGCGGTTACCCCAACGGCCGCCGCCCCCGTCGCCACTGCTGAAAGTGAAGCAACACAGACCGCTGCCGCGCCTTCTGCAACGCCAGCGAACGCGCCGGTCGGTGGCGCAGGCGGGGCGGGTGCCAGTCAGAGCAGCAGTAGCAGTAGCAGTAGTAATTCGGACACGATCGAGCAACTGCAGAAGCAGATTGCCGAGCTGCAGAAGCAGTTGAAGGAGCAACAACAGGAGATGGCCCGAATCCAGGCCAGCCAGCAAAGCGAAGAAAGCAAGGCCGCCGCAGTGGCCGCCATCCAGGCACAGGTCGTCGCCACGTCCGCAGGGCTGCAAACCGCAACCGCCGCATTGCTTCAGGTCATGCAGGAATCAGGCAGCAGTACCGCCGGCTCCATGGTCAGTACCACCGCCTGAGGCGCTGTCAACTCCCGGCCCATCACGACACCGTCAAGCGTCTGCTTGCCGATGCCGATGGTGCCATGTACGCCCGCAAGCGGGCCGCCCGCCGTGCCTGAAGGACGCGGTCAGTCTGCAGCCTGGCGCATCTGCTTTTTCTGCGCCTTGTAGTCCATCGCCACGGCCGGCGGCGCGCTGCTCTTGCCGGTTTCCACCCATTTGCGCAGACGGCTGGCATCGGCAAAGTGGGTGTACTTGCCGAACGCATCGAGGATCACCATCGCCACAGGTCGGCCACCCATGCGCGTCACCAGCACCAGGCAGTGCCCGGCCATATTGGTGAAACCGGTCTTGGTGATCTTGATGTCCCAGTCATCCTTGTTGATCAGGTGATCGGTATTGTGGAACCCCAGGGTGTAGCTGGGCTTCTTGAACGCCACGGTCTTTTCCCGCGTGGTGCTCAGCTCGCTGAGCAACGGGTACTGCTGCGCCGCGATCAGCAACTTGGCCAGATCACGGGCGGTGGACACGTTGCTGGTCGACAAGCCGGTCGGCTCCACATAGCGGGTATGGGTCATGCCCAGTGCGCGAGCCTTGGCGTTCATTGCCGCAATGAAAGCACCGTAGCCGCCGGGGTAATGATGGGCGAGACTCGACGCTGCACGGTTCTCCGAAGACATCAGGGTGATCAGCAGCATGTCCCGGCGGTTCAGCTCGCTACCGAGCTTGACCCGGGAAAACACACCCTTCATTTCCTTGTTGTGAGTGATGTCGACCGAGATCACTTCGCTCATCGACTGCTTGGCGTCCAGCACGACCATGCCGGTCATCAACTTGGTCACCGATGCGATAGGCACCACATGGTCGGCGTTGTTCTCGTAGACCACTTTGTTGGTCTGCAGATCGATCAGCAGAGCGCTACCCGAAGCCAGGTGCAACTGCGAGGGATCCCGGGGCACGGCGGCTTTTTCCGCCGCTTCAAGGTTTGGGGTGGCGACGAAAGTGGTCAAAGCCAGCAACAGGCTGAAAAGAGATAGCGGGGTCTTCACGCGGAGCGCTCACTGAAATAGAGGTAGATCGGGCCTGGGGTGGAGCGGATTCGAAGTGACGATTGTCACGTGGCGCGAGTATGGCAAAGCGCCTGTCGATTGTCGCGCCCGGAAAGGCCTGGTGCGTGAAGAAAAGCTCATCCAGCGCGGACACCATGAAAAAGCCCCGCAGAGCGGGGCTTGATCGATTCGATGTAGTGCGCCGGCTAGTGGGGCTGCGCTGCATTGAGCGTGGCGAAGGCTTGTTTGGCGTGGGGCAGGGAGGGCAGGGGCCCACTGACAGGCTCACCGTCGCGCACCACGTACCAGCACGCCAAAAGGCCCAGATCACGCAACTTCTCCGGGACCGCGCTGCCGACTACCGACATGATTCTTAATACAGGCATGAGACACCTCCGGTGGTTCCTGCCAGCCACCTTACGAGTTCGCCGCTGCCCATAGAAATCACCTTGCTCGATAGTCACCATCGACAATTCCTATCACGCTCTGCCGCTGCAACTCACCAGCGGGGTGGACCGTAATACACCGGTGGCGGCCCATAGTAACCACGCGGTGGAGGCGGGGCCGCGTAAACCGGATAAGGCTGCACATACACAGGCGGCGACTGCACATACACCGGTTGCTGCACATAGGCAGGTTGTTGCACGTACACCGGTGGCGGGCTCTGCACATACACCGGCGGCTGCTCCACATAGACCCGCTGCGGTGTATTGGAGGTGACCACCGCACCGACCACGGCTGCGCCCAGCACAGCACCCAATATACCCGGCCCGGCACCGTGCCAGCCGCCGCCGTGCGCCGAGGCCTGACCGGCCATCGCCAGCGCCCCTACCAGCAGAGCCATCTTGGGAAGTTGACGCATCATGATAGATTCCTCGTGTTTCGCGCCCTGGCGTTCGAACCTGCGATAGGGTCAAATCATTTCGCCGGGGACATGACTATGACAAAAAAACCGTCAAAAGCGTCCCTGTCGATGGGTAAATTTTGTGTAAGGGCAGCGTGTCCTCTGCCTGCTTTCCTAATGTCACACCCCGCCAGGAGGCCAAGAATGTCCATTGCTCCCAACCGCGACACCATCCTGTGCATGTCGCTCGCCGCGCGTCCCGGAACGTTCGGTGTACGCTTTCACAACCATCTGTATGAGCAGATGGGTCTCAACTATTATTACAAGGCCATGACCACAGGCGATCTGCCGGCAGCCATTGGCGGCATCCGCGCCTTGGGCATCCGTGGCTGCGGCGTGTCGATGCCGTTCAAGGAAGCCTGCATACCCTTGGTCGACGAACTCGATGCATCGGCGTCGGCCATCGAATCGATCAATACCATCGTCAACGACAACGGTTATCTGAAGGCCTACAACACCGACTATCTGGCCATTCGCCAATTGCTGGATACGCACGCCGTCGACCCCGACACCACCTTCGCCCTGCGCGGCAGCGGCGGCATGGCCAAGGCCGTAGCGTCGGCGTTTCGCGACGCCGGTCTGCGCAATGGCCTGATCATTGCGCGCAACTACGAAACCGGCCGCGCCCTGGCCGATACGTGCGGTTATCCCTGGCAGGCCGAGTTGGGCGACTCGCGCCCGCAGCTATTGGTCAACGTCACGCCGGTTGGCATGACCGGCAGCAACCAGGCAGAGGAATTGTCATTTGATATGGCGGCCATCGAAGCGGCGCAACAGGTGTTCGACGTCGTCGCCCTGCCGTGGCAAACCCCTCTGATCAAAGCTGCCCAAAAACTCGGAAAGCCGGTGATCACCGGCCTGGAGGTCATCGCCATTCAGGCGCTGGAGCAGTTCGTGCTCTACACCGGCGTACGCCCTAGCGCCGAGCAGTTACGCCTGGCCACCGAGTACGCCCGCGGCTGACGCAGCTGTCATTCCAGCCGCGACAGGCGCTCTTCAAGCGCAGCGATACGTGCTTCCAGCTCGTCCAGGCGGGTATCGTCGTGTTTTGAGCCGTTGCGTTCGGGCGGCACGCCCCGGGCGCTCAAGATGGCGTCGATGGCCGCAGGATCACCCAGGGCATGGCTGTAGCGATCCTCGCGCTGCCCCGCCTGGCGTGGCACATGTACCGCGAAGCCGCGGCTTGCGAGACGCTCCAGCTGATGCACGATCTGCTCGGCGTCCTCGAAATCGTGGAGGCGGGCACTGCGCGTCAGCAGCTCGCCAACGGTCTGTGGTCCGCGCAGGAACATCAGCCCCATCAGAATGACCTGAGCGGGCACCAGCTCCAGCGCTTTGTCCAAACGATGCTCCCAGCGATCGGCGCGGCTGCCCATCACCAGACGAGTCATCTGCCGACCTTCGAGCGCGCGCAGGCTCTGCCCGATCTGCCCCTGAGTGTACTGGGTCACCGGTTCGCGACTGGTTTTCTGATTGCACGCCAGCACCAGCGCATTGAGCGTCAATGGGTAGGTTTCAGGATTGCTGGCCTGTTTCTCGATCAGTGCGCCCAGTACGCGAATCTCCACGGCATCGAGCCGTACGGGTTCGGAAGCGGTTGTTTCAACATCGGTCATGGCATAAACCCCAGGCAATCGGTAACGGCCAGTATGCTATAAAAATCGCCCAGACGGCTGCCTGCCGCCGCCTGTGGCGCGGTCGCGCCTGCGCCAGCGAGCAGGCCCTCGGCTCCCTGCCAAATTTAGGGTTGCTGCGCATGTAAACCGGCCTTAGACTGCCGCCCCTCTTGACCATGTGCCGTGTGGTGCTTGAAGAATTCTGCCTGCGTCGCTGACAGCGTCGCGGGCTTCCTGTTTTGCCCTAGCGCATTATTCGTTTGCAGAGAAATCAATGACAAAGGAAAAGTTGCTGGCCATGCCGGCTGATGACTACATGAACGCTGAGCAACTGGCCTACTTCACCGAGCTGTTGCAGGCCATGAAGATCGAGACCCAGCAGCGCATCGAGCAAAGCCGTGTAGCCATTGAAAGCCTGGACACGCCCGCCGATCCTGCCGACGCTGCCTCTGTAGAAGAGGAGCGTCATTGGTTGGTCAATGTCATCGAGCGCGACCAGCGCCTGCTGCCGCAATTGGAAATGGCCCTGGGCCGTATCAATGACGACAGCTTCGGCTGGTGTGACGACAGTGGCGAGCCGATCGGCCTGAAGCGCCTGTTGATCAGCCCTACCACCAAGTACTGCATCGAGGCGCAAGAGCGCCACGAGCAGATCGACAAGCATCAACGTCAAGCGTGATCAATAGACCGCAGGCGTTTCTCACGCCTGCGGATGCAAGGCCACGTTGAGTTCATCGACGATGGGTGCCCACTCCGCATCGCTGTGCAGCTCCTCTTTCAGAAAGCTGCGCTGCTGATCAGTCCAGAAAGGCGCATCGATCAGTTTGGTGTCTTGGTCGAGCTGATGCTCGGCAATGAATTTCTGAATGTCAGCCTCTTCGCTGGCCAGGCCCAGTTGATCGAAAAGGCCAGTAAGGCTTGGGTTCGGCAGATCCATGTTGACTCCTCTGCGGCCGTTTCCAGCCATGATTGAAAGGTTACTCAGTATCTGAGGCGAGGGCTTCGCCAGAGTTCGCTCGCAGTACCGTGTTTGTTTGCAATGGACGGCACAGGGCATCGAGCTTTGTCCCGATCCTGTTTGAACGTGTCCATCCAACAAACTTCTTGACCGCGCTGGGGTTCGATTCGGTACTATTCGCGCCAGATCACCGTCATGCGCTTCGCTGCCCTGCACGTGTTGGTCGCCAGCTTCCCCATGAGGCCGCGGCGCCGCTCTGCCATACACGTCCAGGCTTGCCTTTTTCCTTCGCGGTCTTCGGCAATTTTCCCTGCAGCAGGTCGACGCTGCGCATCCCGGATCAAGGTTCGATCCTTTAGTCTTTCGTTAGCAGGTCGGTGGCAATCATTGCACGTGCTGCCGACCGTTCGGCGCTCCCCGCGTCTTCAGGTTATTACCACGCGAACAGCGTCCGGTAGTCTGTGTTTCGATTTGAGGATTCTTCATTGGCAGTAACTAATCTGGATATGCACGCCCTGTTCGTGCTCGGCGACTTGCGTGCGAAGTTGGTCAAACTCTTTCAGTCGCGTTTCGTCTATGTCACCGAGCAAAGCGCGGAAGGCATCTACATGGCCGAACTCGATACCGAGTCCGCGCTGGTGGTCGACGACAAGCCGCGGCTCGAACTTAAAGTAGGCGATCACTTCCGCGCCGCCGTTTTGCCAAGCCGTGAAGGTGGCAAGTTCGAGCTCAAGTTTCGTGACATCAAGCTTACGGTCTACGGGCTTGGCGAATATGCATTCGTCAGCATGGCTCAGGGCGAAGGCATCGTGTTCAAGGAAGGTCAGACCGTGATGCTGGTCTTCGCTGCCCACGAGCGCATCGAGGAAAATCTGGGCAAGACCTTGAAAGCGGCGACCGCCAAGGCAGCCAAATGGCGCAAGGGCGAATTGACCTTCAAACCCAGCGAATAATGCTTCGGGGAACCTGCGCTACAGTAAGGTGACTTACCCAAGTCATCGACTGTTTACCGAGGAACCCCGCATGAAAGGATTACGTGCCTGGCTGGTCGCCTGTGGCGCCGGCCTCTGGCTATCGACCGCAACACTTCCGGCCCACGCGCAAACCACGCCCATCCAGTTCGCCGACCTGAACTGGGAGAGTGGCAGCCTCATTACCGAACTGTTGCGCTATATCGTCGAGAAGGGCTACGGCCTGCCCACCGATACCCAGCCTGGCACGACCATCACCCTGGAAACGGCGTTGGCCAAGAACGACATCCAGGTCATTGCCGAAGAGTGGGCCGGCCGTAGTCCTGTCTGGGTCAAGGCCGAAGCCGAGGGCAAGGTGATTGGCTTGGGTGACACCGTCAAAGGCGCCACCGAAGGCTGGTTCGTGCCTGAATATGTGATCAAGGGCGACGCCGCCAAAGGTATCAAGCCGCTGGCGCCGGATCTGCGCAGCGTCGCCGATCTGCCGCGCTACAAGGATGTTTTCAAGGATCCGGAAAGCCCAGACAAAGGCCGCTTCCTCAACAGCCCCATCGGCTGGACATCCGAAGTCGTCAACGCGCAGAAACTCAAGGCCTACAAGCTGACCGACGACTACGTCAATTTTCGTTCGGGTTCAGGCGCCGCACTGGACGCCGAGATCGCCTCTTCTATCCGTCGCGGCAAACCCGTGCTCTTCTACTACTGGTCACCGACCCCGCTGTTGGGCCGCTACAAGCTGATCCAGCTCGAGGAACCCCCTTTCGATGCCAAGGCCTGGGCCACCCTGACCGATGCTGACAATCCCGCGCCGCTGCCTACCCGTTCGCTGCCATCGAAGCTTTCGATCGGGGTGTCCAAGGCATTCCAGCAGGAGTATCCGCAACTGGTCGAGTTCTTCGCCAAGGTCGACTTTCCTATCGATCCCTTGAACAAGGCCCTGGCCAACATGAGCGAAGCCCGCACTTCGCCTCGCCAGGCTGGCGAGGCGTTTCTGAAGGATCATCCTGAAGTGTGGAAGACCTGGCTGCCTGAAGACGTGGCCAGCAAGGTGAGCGCCAGTCTGAAATGAGTCAGTGACCGCTGTCGCTGCGGTGGCTGCTGACCTCGGCAGGCACCGCTTCTCCAGCCGTGCGTTTGCGAAACAGCGCTGCGCGGGCCAGCAGCAGCGTGGTCACCGGCACGGTGATCGACAGCAGGATGGGGATGAGCCAGGCATGCACCACCGGCCCATGCTTGAGCCAGGAGAAGTACAGGATCGACGCCAGCGCCACACACCAGGCGCCCAGCGTGGACGCCAGCGCTGGCGGGTGCATGCGCTGGAAGTAATCCTTGAAGCGCAGCAACCCCAAGGCGCCCGTGAACGCGAACAGACTGCTGGCGAGCAGCAGTATGGCCGTGGCCACCTCTACCCAGAAGGGTAAAACCTGGAGTGAATTCATTCGATCACTTCTCCACGCAGCAGGAACTTGGCCAGCGCGAACGACCCTACGAAGCCGAACAGGGCAATCAGCAGGGCCGCTTCGAAATAGGTGTCACTGGCGTAACGTATGCCCAGCACCAGCATGACCAGCATCGCCAGAATGTACAGGTAGTCCAGAGCCAGTACCCGGTCCTGGGCCGACGGTCCTCTGAACAGCCGGATCAGCGTCAGCAACATCGCCAGGGCGAATATGAACAGGCTCGCGACAATGGCGTTTGACAGCAATGCGCTCATTGAAAGATCTCCATCAGCGGGCGTTCGTAGGTGTCCTTGAATTCCTCGATGAATTGCGCCTCGTCATCCAGATCCAGAACATGCATCAGCAAAACGCTGCGATCCAGCGCCAGCTCGGACCATACGGTGCCTGGAATGACGGTGGCGACTGCCGCCAAGGCAGCCAGCCCGTTGGCATTGTGCAACTGCAACGGAATCTCCACGAACGCCGAACGTGGCGGGCGAGCGTCCATGCTCCACACCTGCCAGAACACCTGCAGGTTCGACACCAGAACACCGCCGCCTACGCGCAGCAGCAGCCGCAGTATCACCATGGGCCGACGGATACGCACGGCCTGGGGCCGCAGCGGCGACATCAACAGCGGCGCCAGCCATCCCAGCAGCACGGCGAGCAAAAGGTTGCCGGCACTCATGGAGACGTTGAGCAGCAACCACAGCACGGCCAGGGCGATCGACAGCAACGGAGCAGGGAACAGGCGACTCATGGTTCACCCTCAAGGCTTGTTGTAGTCGGACCAGGTACCGGCTGGGCGCCCAGCACGGTCATCACGTATTGCTTGGGATCATCGAGCATGGCCGCCGTATCGGCCGTGTACCGCAGTAGAGGTTCTGCGCGCATCGCCAACAACACACACAATCCCAGCAGTACCATGATCGGTACACACTCGTTGAGCCGCAGCAACGGTGAAGGCCGCTCGTGCGGCGTCCAGAAGCGCTGCATGCCCACACGCGCCAGAGCGATCAGCGACGCCAGTCCGGACAGGATCAGCAACGCCAGGTAGACCCACGCGCTTGCACTCGGGGTTTGCTCGGTGGCCACCCCGAGTCCCTGTGGATTGAACAACGCGGCAATCAGATTGAGTTTGCCGATGAACCCGGACAACGGCGGCATGCCGATGATCAGCAATGCGCAGGCAATGAAACTCAGCCCCAGGAAGGCCATGGTCCAGGGGATCACCTGGCCTACCACGGCCTTCTGCTCGTCATCCAGATTGATACCCTTGGGCGGATGCAATGCCTCGACTGCAGCTGGCAGCGGGTCGGCGTCGTACTCCAGCGGAATCTCGTTGGCGGACCGCGAACGCTCGATCAATTCGGCGAGCAGGAACAGCGCGCTGAGTGCCAATGTCGAGCTGACCAGATAGAACAGCGCGGCAGCGATCAATCCGCTCTGTCCGAAGCCGATCGCCGCCAGCAGGATGCCGGCTGAAATCAGGATGCTCAGGCTCGCCATGCGCTCCAGTCGCTGCGCCGCAAGAATGCAGACGGCAGCCACGGCGATGGTCGCCAGGCCCCCGTAGATCAGCCACTGACTGCCGAAATGCGCCGAGGCACCGGCCTGTCCGGAAAACATCAGGGTCCACAGCCGCAGCAGGGTATAGAAGCCCACCTTGGTCATGATCGCGAACAGAGCCGCAACCGGGGCGCTGGCGGACGAGTACGCCGGCACCAGCCAGAAATTCAACGGCCACATGCCCGCCTTGGCCAGGAAGGCTGTCGCGAGAATGGCAGCACCGGCGTGCAGCAGGCCTCGATCTGCCTCAGGCACCAACGGAATCTTCAGGGCCAGGTCAGCCATGTTCAGGGTTCCCGTGACCCCGTAGATCATGGCCGCACCGATCAGGAACAACGACGAGGCCAGCAGGTTGATCGCGATGTAATGCAGCCCGGCCGATACCCGGGCCTTGCCCGAACCATGCAGCATCAGGCCATAGGAGGCGGCCAGAAGCACCTCGAAGAACACGAACAGGTTGAACAGATCGGCGGTAAGAAATGCGCCGTAAAGGCCCATCAACTGAATCTGGAACAAGGCGTGGAAGCTCGCGCCGGCCCGATCCCACCGGGCCATGGCGAACAGCAGGGCGCAGACGCCGACGATGCCCGTCAGCACCAGCATCAACGCCGAAAGCCTGTCCACCACCAGCACGATACCGAATGGCACCTGCCAGTTGCCGGGCAGGTACACGCCAATCGAACCGGCCTGGCCTTGGTCCTGGACCCACCACATCAGGTAACAGGCAATCGCCAGTCCCAGCAGGCTGGAGATGATGTTGATCTGCGCTTTCAGCGAACGGTGTTTCTCTCCGAGCAGCATCATCAACGCCGCCGTGAACAGCGGCAGAATGATGGGCGCAGCGATCAGATGGGGCATCCAGCTCATTCCTTGGGCTCCCGGCCGTCTACGTGGTCAGTGCCGGTCAGGCCCCGCGAAGCCAACAGAACCACCAGAAACAGCGCAGTCATCGCAAAGCTGATCACGATGGCAGTCAGTACCAGTGCCTGGGGCAGGGGGTCTGTGTAATTGAGCAGGTCCTGTGGCACACCTTCCTTGATGATCGGCTCCTTGCCGATGAACAGGCTGCCCATGCTGAAGATGAACAGGTTGACTCCGTAGGACAGCAGGCAGAGGCCCATGACCACCTGGAACGTCCGTGGACGCAAGATCAGCCAAACGCCCGATGCAGCCAGTACGCCGATGGCAATCGCTATCACTTCTTCCATCAGACGGCTCCTTTTGGGGCAATGCCTTTGGGCAGGCTCGAGGGACGATGAGCACGCACCGACTGGTGACCCAGCGCGGTGAGCATCAGCAGAGTGGATCCCACCACCACGGTGAACACACCGATGTCGAAGAACAGGGCACTGGCGACATGAAAGTCACCCAGGACCGGCAAATGAACATGCGCAGTATGTGTAGTGAGGAATGGATAACCAAAGGCAATGGCGCCGATCCCGGTGACAGTGGCACAAAGCAGTCCGGTACCCATCCAGCGCAGCGGTCGCAGGCGCATCTGCGCCTCCACCCACTGGGTACCCGCCACCATATATTGCAGGATGAACGCTACCGATAGCACCAGGCCGGCAACGAATCCACCGCCAGGCTGATTGTGCCCGCGCATGAACAGATACATCGACACCACCACTGCCACTGGCAGCAACAGACGAACCAGAACGGCCGGAACCATCATGAAACCCAGCGCAGTGTCGTCCGCGCCGCGCGGGTTGATGAGATCGGTGACCACGTCGGGTGCCAGCGAACGCTGCTGCGCCGGCAGTTGCATGCTTTCCTTGGGTGGCCGGAAGCGCCGCAGCAGGGCAAACACGGTCAGGGCCACGGCGGCAAGCACCGTGATCTCGCCAAGGGTATCGAAACCGCGGAAGTCCACCAGCATGACGTTGACCACGTTGGTCCCGCCGCCTTGAGGCAGGGCACGGCTCAGGTAGAACTCGGAAATGAAGTTGGGCGTGGCGCGGGTGAGCATCGAATAGGACAACAGCGCCATGCCGCCGCCGACCACCACCGCCAGCACCAGATCGCGCAGACGGCGCAATTTGGCACGGTCCAGCGTCGCCCTGGAGGGTGCGACATTCTCGATCCGCCGAGGCAGCCAGCGCAGCCCGAGCAATATCAACACCGTGGTCACCACCTCGACCACCAGCTGAGTCAGCGCCAGATCCGGCGCCGAGAACCAGACGAACGTGACGCAGGTCATCAATCCGCACACGCTGACCATGGTCAGGGCTGCCAGCCGGTGGTACTTCGCCTGCCAGGCAGCGCCCAATGCGCAGGCAATGGCGATCAACCAGAGAATCACGAAGACGCCTGATCCCGGGATCTTCGGTCGATCCCCCCAGCTCAGTCCGCTATAAAGCATCGGCGCCAGGCCTGCGAGCACCGCAACCAGCACCAGCATGAACAGTTGGGCCTGCAGGCGTCTGGTGGTAAGCAGTCGCTCCACCCTGCGCGCCAGCCGCATCATGACCACCTGCGAGCGCTCGAACAGCCGCTTGCCGTTGAAGCGCTCGATCACCGGTGGATAGCGCAGCCGACCGTGACGGAACTGATTGCGCAGCAACACATAAAGGAGCACGCCTGCCCCCATCGCAATCAGGCTCATGACCATGGGCGCGTTCCAGCCGTGCCATATGGCCAGGCTGTACTCAGGCAGCTCGCCCCCCACAACGGGTATCGCCGCAGCCGCCAGGAAGGGCGCCACCGACTGTGCCGGGAAGATGCCGACCACCAGGCAGGTCAGCACCAGCAGCTCCACGGGAGCACGCATCCAGCGCGGAGGCTCGTGGGGGATGTGGGGCAGATCGGTGGCTTTGGGGCCCAGGAACACGTCAACCGTGAAGCGCAGTGAATAGGCGACGCTGAAGATACCGGCCAGCGTCGCGACTACCGGCAGGGCTATCTCGACCCAGGCGGTGGAGCTGATGAAAACCGTTTCGGCGAAGAACATTTCCTTGGACAGGAAGCCGTTCATCAGTGGCACCCCTGCCATGGCCGCGCTGGCAACCATGGCCAGCGTCGCCGTGTAGGGAATGAGTCGGAACAGCCCGCTCAGGCGGCGTATGTCCCGTGTTCCACTTTCGTGGTCGATAATGCCGGCGGCCATGAACAGCGACGCCTTGAACGTCGCGTGATTGAGAATGTGGAACACCGCAGCCACCGCTGCCAGCGGGCTGTTGAGCCCAAGCAGCAGCGTGATCAGGCCCAGGTGGCTGATCGTCGAGTAGGCCAGCAGGCCTTTGAGATCGTTCTGGAACATCGCCGCGTAAGCGCCGAGCATGAGCGTGCAGGCCCCTGCGCCGCTGACGATCCAGAACCATTGTTCGCTGCCCGACAGGGAAGGCCATAGCCGGGCCAGCAGGAATACCCCGGCCTTGACCATCGTTGCCGAGTGCAGATACGCCGAAACCGGCGTCGGCGCCGCCATGGCGTGCGGCAACCAGAAATGAAACGGAAACTGGGCGCTCTTGGTCAGCGCGCCCAGCAGGACCAGGGTCAGCATGACCGGATACAGGCCATGCGCACGGATGGCGTCGCCCGCAACCAGCACCTTGTCCAGGTCGTAGCTGCCCACGATATGGCCCAGCAGCAACACGCCAGCCAGCAGGCACAGACCACCGGCACCGGTCACCATGAGCGCCATGTAGGCACCACGGCGCGCATCGGCGCGATGGTGCCAGTAGCCAATCAGGAGAAAGGAGAACAGGCTGGTCAATTCCCAAAAAAACACCATCTGGATGAGGTTGCCGGAAATTACCAGACCCAGCATGGCGCCCATGAACGCCAGGAAAAATGCGAAGAAGCGAGGGACTGGGTCCTGCGGCGACATGTAATAGCGCGCATAGAGCGCCACCAGCGTACCGATGCCCAGCACCAGCAATGAAAACAGCCAAGCGAAGCCGTCCAGGCGCAGCACCAGGTTGAGTCCGAGGCTGGGCAGCCAGAGGAATTCCTCGCGGATCACACCACCGTTGGCAATTTGCGGGTACAGCATGGCTACCTGTACCGTGCCGACCAAGGCAACCAGTCCGGCCAGAAGCGATTCTGCGTTGCGTGCGTTGTGCGGCAGGATGGCCGCCACGCAGCTGCCTACGAAGGGCAGAAGCAATAGTACTATCAAGGACATAGGCTTCTAATCTGCAGGAATATTGAAAAGGATCATACGGGGTCACTGGGTGATCACCAACCCGCAAGCTGTGCCAGAATCGTACAGGCATGCCATAACGACTTGTTTTTTTATGACAATTTTTTACCATCGATAGCTCCGCCTTGATCGCGTCGATCAGCGGGACTACCCCCAGCGAGCGCAGATTCCCTTGGTCAAAGACCCCAGTTCCAGAGCCTCGGTACTCCAGCACGTCAGTCATAACGTACGTCGCCTGCGCCAGGCCGCCGGGCTTTCGCAGAGCGCCCTGGCAGAGTGCTCCGGGGTCAGCCGCCGCATGCTGGTGGCTATCGAAGCCGGTGACAACAACGTCAGTCTCACGACCCTGGACCGTATTGCCGAAGCCCTTGATGTCGCTTTCAGCGATCTCATCCAGCCTGGCGAGAATCGCGACCCTGGCCGGATCAATGAACTGGCCTGGGTCGGCACATTCCCTGGCAGCAAGGCCGTCCTCCTGGCCAGTACAGTAGCCAGCAAGGAGGTCGAACTGTGGGAGTGGCTGTTGCAGCCTGGCGAAACCTATGCATCGGAGCCCGATGCCGAAGGCTGGAGCGAGCAGATCTACGTTTGTGAAGGGCGACTGACCGTCGTATTGGACGGCCGCTCCCATGCGTTGGCAGCTGGCGAGTTTTTTGTCTATCCCAGCAATCAGCCCTATGCCTATCGCAATGACAGTGAAACGTTGGTGCGCTTCGTACGCAACGTCGTCATCTAAGTTCGTTTCCGCCAACAAAGACCCGCAGCCGTCTGGCTTCCGAACTCACCTCCTTTTCAAGGTTGCCCGGCGCTGCGGCATTCGCCATGATCGTTGCACAAGAGCAGCCCACACGATCCAGCATCCGAACCGGAGCCCGAATGAGCCTGACACCTTCTGCCACTTTCCCCGTTCCCGAGCGCCTGCGCGCCACGCGCGCGCTCATGCAACGCGAGGGCATCGACGCCCTGCTGGTGCCTTCGGCGGACCCGCATCTATCCGAATACCTGCCTGAACACTGGCAGGCACGCCAATGGCTTTCCGGTTTCCAGGGTTCTGTCGGCACCTTGATCGTGACCGCTGATTTCGCAGGGCTTTGGGCCGACAGCCGCTACTGGGAGCAAGCCCAGGTCGAACTCGACGGAAGCGGCATCCAACTGGTCAAGCTGATGGCTGGGCAGCCGGGTCCATTGGACTGGCTGGGCTCGCAGATGCATGCTGGGACCACGGTCGCGGTCGATGGCGCAGTCATGGCCGTTGCTGCCGCCCGTCAGTTGCGAGAAAAGCTGCAACACACAGGTGCGTCGTTGCGTACCGATATCGACCTCTTCGCAGAGATCTGGCCAGATCGCCCCCCATTGCCTGCGCAAGCTGTCTACGCCCACCTACCGCCGTACGCCGCTCGCGAGCGCGCCGAAAAACTCAGAGCGCTGCGCGAGCAGACTCGATCCCAGGGCGCTCAGTGGCACCTGCTGGCAACTCTGGACGATATTGCCTGGCTGTTCGACCTGCGCGGTTCGGACGTTTCCTATAATCCGGTCTTCGTTGCCTTCGCGTTGATCGGCGAGCACTCGGCAACCCTGTTCACCACACTGTCCAGGATAGATTCCACGCTTATCCAAAGCTTGGCGCAGGAAGGCATTGACGTTCGCGAGTACACCGAGATCGGCGCCGCCCTGGCTGTGGTGCCAACCGGCGAGAAGCTTCTGATCGATCCTGCTCGCGTTACCGTCGGCATCATCGAAAACCTCGCTACCGGCGTTACCTTGATAGAAGCGCTGAACCCAACGACCTTGAGCAAGTCACGCAAGACCGCAAAAGAAGCAGAGCATATTCGCCACGCCATGGAGCAGGACGGTGCGGCACTGTGCGAGTTCTTCGCGTGGCTGGAGGCTGCCTGGGCAGGCGAGCGCATAACCGAATTGACCATCGACGAGCAGCTCACGGCCGCACGCGCGCGTCGACCCAATTTCGTCTCCCTGAGCTTTTCGACCATTGCCGCGTTCAACGCCAACGGTGCCATGCCTCATTACCGCGCCACTGAGAAAGCCCACGCCGTCATCGAGGGCAACGGTCTGTTGTTGATCGACTCGGGCGGCCAATACCTGGGCGGCACTACCGACATAACCCGCATGGTCCCGGTCGGTACGCCCACGGCGGATCAGAAAGCGGATTGCACTCGAGTGCTGAAAGGCATGATCGCCCTGTCACGGGCTACGTTTCCAAAAGGGATTCTTTCGCCCTTGCTCGATGCCATTGCGCGTGCACCCATCTGGGCCGACCAGGTCGACTATGGGCACGGCACAGGCCACGGTGTGGGTTACTTCATGAACGTTCACGAGGGGCCGCAGGTCATTGCCTACCAGGCCCCCGCCACGCCCCAGACAGCTATGCTGCCGGGGATGATCACCTCCATCGAGCCAGGGACCTATCGGCCCGGACGCTGGGGAGTGCGTATCGAAAATCTTGTCCTCACACGCGAAGCCGGGCAGGGCGACTTCGGTCAGTTCCTGAACTTCGAAACGCTGACGCTATGTCCGATCGATACCCGCTGCATCGACATTCCCCAGTTGTCGACCGTCGAGCGCCAGTGGCTCAACGACTACCATGCCGAAGTCGCCAGACGGGTGGCGCCGCTGCTTGCCAATGCGCCGTTGGAATGGCTGCGCGAACGCACCCAGCCGATCTGACCTGTGCAATCAGTCGGCGGCGACGGCAGGAGCATGCTCGGCGCGGATCGTCAACGTGGCTCCCACAGAGGCCATGATGATCGCGCCGATCGCCAGCCACTGAGTGGCGCTTAACACTTCATGCAGGAACAGCAACCCGGAAAGTGCGCCGATGGCTGGCTCCATGCTCATCAGCGTGCCAAAGGTGCGTGCCGGCAAGCGTGTCAGCGCAACCATCTCGAGGCTGTAGGGCAGAGCCGTGGACAAGATCGCCACAGCAATGGCCGTCGGGATCAACGCCAGGTCGAGCAAGGCGGTACCTGCATGCGCGATGCCGACAGGAGCAATGAACACTGCAGCGATCATCACGCCCAGCGCTGCGGTCTGCACACCGTTGTCGGCGCCCGCCTTTTGGCCATAAAGGATGTAGAGGGCCCAGCACACACCTGCGCCCAGCGCATAGCAGACGCCTACTGGATCGAGACCTGCCTGGGCATCGCCGAGCGGTATCAGCAGCAGTAACCCCACGAGCGCAAGTGCCACCCAAACGAAATCCATCGCCCTGCGCGAAGCCAGAATCGCAACTGCCAGCGGGCCAGTGAACTCCAGGGCCACGGCGATCCCTAGAGGAACCGTGCGTAGAGACATATAGAAAAGCAGATTCATGCAGCCCAAGGCGATGCCGTAGATCATCACGGTCTGCAATGCCTTCCAGGTCAATCGGGCTCGCCACGGGCGCAGCAGGATCAACATGAACACGCTGGCGAATATAAGGCGCAGGGCAGTCGTACCCTGCGCCCCTATCAGCGGAAACATGCCCTTGGCCAATGAGGCGCCTGTCTGGATGGACGCCATGGCTATTAGAAGAAGCGCGATAGGGTAGAGCTTGGTGGTGAGCGAAGGCGGAGTCATGAGGCGGCTACTTGGCAGAGGTTAGGTATGCGTTGGTCGTATGATGGCTAAGCTGCAAGAAATGAGCAATATATTGCCCATTTAAATTTATTGAACTTTCAACACCCTGGGCTATTGACGCGCTCTGTAATCTCTCTATAATTCGCCCCACTTCCGGCGCAGCCGAAACGATAAACGCTTTGTTAATCAATGAGTTAGTCGTTCAGGCAGTGAGGAAGTACTTCGATCTTCAAGATCGGAAGCGGTGAAAAAGGCAGTTGACAGCGGTTTGAAACGCTGTAGAATTCGCCTCCCGCTGACGAGTGATCGAAGCGAGTCAAGTGTTTGAAGTTGTTCAGGTTTCTGGAAAAATACTTCGAAATAAACGCTTGACAGAATATGAGGTCAGCGTAGAATGCGCGCCTCGGTTGAGACGAAAGAATCAACCCACCGCTCTTTAACAATTGAATCAAGCAATTCGTGTGGGTGCTTGTGAGTTAAGACTGTTAGTCAAAAAGATTATCAGC